>JBGAPU010000193.1:0-3840 GCA_044221035.1 Chthoniobacteraceae bacterium
GACGCCGACGTCCTCCGCGAGGTGCGTGGCAAGGGCTCCGTGTTCGACAAGTTCATGAAGGTCGTCCGCGAAAACATAGACGCCGGCGTGCCGCTGCTGTGGGGCCTGCAGCTCGGCAAATACCCGGAGAACGGCGAGAAGGCGAAGCAGTTTGGCGGCGGCCACATGCGGCTCATCATCGGCTACAATACCGCGAAGGGTGAGATCATCTTCAGCGACTCATGGGGGGCGGGTCACGAAAGGAAGCGGATGCTCGCGGCCGATGCCTCCTCCGCCACGATGGGCATCTACACCATCAAGCCCTCGCTCTAGCAGGGCCTGCCGCGTTTCCGCATGGACACTCCGGACACCCCTCCCGCTGAACCATTGCAGAAGACCTCCCGCGCCACCGGCGTCGCCGAGAAGGTGAGGAACGTCGTCATCATCCTTGCTGCGCCCGTCGCGGCGATGATCTTCGTCGGCCAGAAACTGATGATGGGGAAGCGCTACAAGGTAACGGAAGGCAACGGAGGAGGGGGCGAGGAAGCTGCGTGCCACTCACACGCTCCCGTGAATCGCAAAGCCATTCTCGCCATTGCGGCAATGCTCTGCGGAGCCGCGCTGAACATGCGCTCGGCTGCGGAGCCGCCGAAGGGAAAGCCCGCTGCGGGATCGAAGGATGTCACCGCGGCGCAGGTGAACGGGACTTGGCGCTCGCGGAAGAACACGATCAAGGTCTGGGCGCTGGGCGGCGGGAAGCTGCAGGTGGATGTGGACTGCATCTTTGAATACAAGTCGCCGGCTTACGGGCCGATGGCGAACCTCGGGCAGGCCGCGGGCACGGCGAAGATCGAGGGCGACACGGCGGTGTTCGTCCCGACGGAGGACGAGAAGGACGGGAAGATCACGATGCGGTTTGCCGGCGGGAAGATGATCGTGGAGCAGACGGGGACGTGCGGCTTCGGCCACCGCGTGTATGCGACGGGGACGTATGAGAAGGTGAGCGCGAAGAAACCGAAGTTCGGCGAATGAGGACGCGCCTGCTGCTCGCGCTGTGCGCGTGGATTTTCGCGGGCATCGCGTCCGCGGCGGAGAAGCCGCGCAACATCCTCCTCATCCTGAGCGATGACCACCGCTGGGACTGGCTGGGCTTCATGCCGGAGGCGCCGAAGTTCCTGGAGACGCCGAACCTCGACCGCATCGCGCGGGAGGGGGCGCACCTGCGGAATGCGTTCGTGAGCACGTCGCTCTGCTCGCCGAGCCGGGCGTCGATCCTCACGGGGCAATACATGCACCACCACGGAGTCGTGGACAACCAGCGGCCCGAGCCCGCGGCGATCCGCTACTTTCCCGAATACCTGCGCGCCGCCGGCTACGAGACGGCGCTGCTCGGCAAGTGGCACATGGGCAACGACGGCGACGACGCGAGGAAGGGGTTCGACCACTGGGTGGGGCTGAAGGGGCAGGGGGAGTATTTCGACGACACCTACAACATCAACGGCGAGCGCCGGAAGATCGCCGGCTACAACACGGACGTGCTGACCGACCTCGCGCTGGAGTGGCTGGGGAAGCGCGGCGACAAGCCGTTCTACTGCCAGATTTCCTACAAGGCGCCGCACTTCCCGTTCGAGCCCGCGCCGCGCCACAAGGGGCGCTACGACGGCGCGCCGGTGCGGTATCCGGAGACGATGGCGAACACGGAGGAGAACTACGCGACGCAGCCGCGCTGGGTGCGGGAGCGGCGCTACGGCATCCACGGCGTGGACCACATGGAGACGGGGCGATTCGATCACGATCCGGTGCCGTCGTTCGAGACGCTCTTCCGCCGCTACAGCGAGGCGGTGCATTCGCTCGATGAAAATGTGGGCCGCCTGCTCAAGCACCTCGACGACGCCGGGCTCCGCGATTCGACGCTCGTCGTTTACATGGGCGACAACGGCTTCGCGCTCGGCGAGCACGGCTTTTACGACAAGCGCGATGCTTTCGAGACGAGCATCCGCGTGCCGCTGCTGATGCGCGCGCCGGGGCTCGTCAAGCCGGGCACCGTCGTGACGCAGATGGTGCAGAACATCGACATCGCGCCGACGCTGCTCGGTGTCGCCGGCGTCGCCGTGCCGGATGGCGCGCCGAAGATGGACGGGCGCTCCTTTCTCCCCCTGCTGACCGGCCTCGGCAATGTGCCGTGGCGCGACCACATCCTCTACGAGTATCACTGGGAGTGGAATTTCCCCGCGACGCCCACGACTTTCGCCATCCGCACGGAGCGGTGGAAATACGTTTACACCCACGGCGTGTGGGACCGCGACGGCCTCTACGACTTGCAGACGGATCCCATCGAGCGGCACAACCTCATCGCCGTGCCTGCCTTCCGCGAGCAGGCGGAGAAGCTGCGCAGGCAGCTCTTCGAGGAGCTGGAAAAATCCGGCGGGCTGCGGTTCAACGTCGTCCCGCCCGCGGGCGATCCGCTCCACGACCGGAAGCTGCCGCGCTGAGCTGCGGGCGCGTCACTTCAGCGTCACCGCGAACTTCTGAATGCGGTGGTTGTAGGAATCCACGATGAACAGTTCGCTGCGGCTGTTGATCGCGATGCCGTGCGGCGCGAAGAACTCGCCCTCGCCGTCGCCCTGCCTGTAGCCGAACCCGCCGAGGAAGCGGCCGTCGCCGGTGAAGCACTGCACGCGGCCGCTCACGCAGGTGATCCACAGCCGGTCGGCGCGGTCCGCGCAGATGCCGATGGGGCCGATCAGGTTCGCCTTCATTGCTGCGAACTTCCCGCCGAATGCCCCGGGCCGGTCGTCATTGGTGCCCCACGCGAGCAGCGCCTTGCCGTCCGGGGAGAATTTCTGGATGCGTCCCACGCTCGCCTCGGTGGAGAAGATGCCGCCTTGGCTGTCGAGCGCGATGAACTGCGGCCCGCCGACGCGCGACTTGGGATTGGTGTTTCCGCCGAACTGTCCGGGCTGCACGCCATACTCGCCCCACTTGCGCAGGAACTTTCCCCCGCGGTCGAACACCTGCACGCGGCGGTTCGTCTGGTCGGCGACAAGGATCTCGCCGGATTTGCTGACCGCGACGCCGCCGGGAAAATCAAACTGTCCGTCGCCTGGGCCGCTGCTGCCCCACTCGCGGATGAACTCGCCCTTCGTCGAATACACGCTCACGCGGTCCGGTGTCCGCTTGTCCGACATCCGCGAGACGGGAAAGTGGCTGATGTAGAGCCGGTCACCGTCCGCGGCGATGCCGCCGGGGTTTGGCAGCACGGGAAAGTGGGCGAGGAGCTTTCCCGCGGAGTCGAACTTCTGCACGCGGTTGTTGTAGTGGTCGGTGACGAAGACTTCGTCCGCGGAGCTGACCGCCACTCCGATCGGGAAATCGAACTCGCCCGGCGCAGCGCCCTCCTTTCCCCATGCGGTGACAAACGTCGCGACTTCCTCGTGGGCGGTGTTCGCTGGCGGCCGGTCTGGAGCTGGCGAGGAATCCCCGCGGCACGCGGCGGCGATGAGGCACAGCAGCGGGACGAGTGATTTCATTGGAGTCGTTTCAGCGGCGCAGTGCCGCGGTCGGGTTCATTTCAGCCGCTCGAACAGCCCCTCCAGGCCGGCGATGATTTTCGTGGAGGCATCCGCTTCGAGGCAGCTCGAGCGGGCGCGCCACGTCTCGTAGCCGCCGAGGCGATGGTGCTCCGGCGTGGGGATGTAGCCGTGGTAAGCGTTCGCGAGCGAGACGGTGAAGCTGGTCGGATGACGCCGCTTCAGCTCGAGCCCGATTTGCACGAACGCCTCGCCCGGAATTGCTGACACGCGGAGGTCGCCGATCTTCAGCACTTGGAGCGGCGCCTGAACCTTCGCGGGGAATCCGCCG
>JBGAPU010000081.1:0-29222 GCA_044221035.1 Chthoniobacteraceae bacterium
CTCGCGCGAGAGGTGATTCCAGCCGTTGAAGAGGAGATTTCCCAGCACGCCGAAGAGGAGGAAGTCCGCATAGACGGGCTCGCTTCCGAAGAGAAACTGCTGGTGGCGCAGCGTCTTCTCGAAGCGCACAATCAGGCTGTCCAGTTCCGCTCGGATCTCCTTTGCGTCGCGCCGCCAGGCATCCACGCAGCCGCGGCCAAACTTGCGCTCCTTGTGACGGATGACCATTCCGCGGTGCGCGACGTCGGTGATGGCGGGGATCCAGTGGATGTCCACGAGCTTGAACGTGCGCGCCTCGACTTCGTTCTCGAGGAACTCAAGCACGCATTGGTGCGCGGCCTCGATGGCCTCGGGGAACAGGCGGCCGTGAAACCACGTGCGGTCCACAAACTGCGCGACATCCTGCGTGTCGGTGCCGCTTTCATAGAACAAGCGCCCGCCGTGCTCGAGCAGTGGCACGGCATAATAGGCGCCGTTCGTCAGGCGGAGCAGCTCGGAGCGGTCCCAGTTCGGCACTTCGCGTGATTCGAACTCGACGCCCGCCGCGCGGAGCATCTGCGCGATGGGAATGCAAAACGGACTGTGCTTCAGTTCGTGGAGAATCGTTTTCATGCGCCTACGATTGCAGATGCGGACCGCACGGGCCAGCGCTTCAGCGTTGCGGCGTCACATGCGCTCCGGAACCCCAATGCCGAGGAGGTCGAGGCCTTTGGCGAGGACGCGCGCGGTGGTATCGCAGAGGGCGAGCCGCGAAGTGCGCGCAGGCTCTTCGGCCTTCAGCACCGGGCAGCTCTCGAAGAACGAATGGAACGCGCCGGCGAGCTCGAAGAGGTAGTTGCAGAGGAGATTTGGCCGGTGGTCGTCGAGGATCTGAGGAACGACCTCGCCAAATTGCGCGAGCTTCTTCGCGAGCGAAAGTTCGCCGGGCTCGGTCAGCGAAAGCGCGGACTGCTTTGTCCCGTCCACTGCGGACTGGGAACTGGGCACCGGGAACTCAATTCCCGCCTCCTTCGCCTTCCGGAAGATCGAACGAACGCGGACGTATGCATTCTGCAGATACGGCGCGGTGTTGCCCTGCAGGCTGAGCATGCGGTCCCACGAGAAGACGTAGTCGCTCTGGCGGTTGGGGAGCAGGTCGGCGTATTTCACGGCTCCGATGCCGATGATGCGCGCGACCTCGCGGCGCTCGGCTTCCGGCATGTCGGGGTTCTTTTCTGTAACGGTCGCCAACGCGCGCTCCTCCGCCTCGTCGAGCAGGTCGCCGAGTTTCACCGTGTCGCCGCTGCGTGTTTTGAAGGGCTTGCCGTCCTCGCCGAGGATGCTGCCGAACCAGACGTGCGACAGGCGGACCTGTGAGTCCGGCTGCCAGCGCCGCCAGATGCTGAAGAGCTGGCGGAAGTGGAGCTGCTGGCGTCCGTCGGTGACGTAGATGATTTCATCCGGCGCAAACTCACGGCGCCGGTAGTCGAGCGTGGCGAGGTCGGTCGTCGTGTAGTTCGCGGCGCCATCCGCCTTCTGCACGAGCGCGGGCGCGGCCTTCCAGCCGTTCTCGTCCTTGATCAAAAACGGGTCGTCCTTCTCCGGCACCGAGCCGTCGCTGAAGACGCAGAACGCGCCATCGCTCTCGCGGGCGATGCCCTTTTCGACCAGTGCGGCGACGGTCTGCTTGAGCCACGGGTTGTAGAATGACTCGCCGAGCGTGTGGTCGAAGTGGATGCCGAGGCGCGAATAAATCGTGTCAAACTGCACCTGCGACAGGCGGATCATCTCGCGCCAGATGCCGAGGCTCTCCTCGTCGCCGGCTTGGAGCTTCACCAGCTCCGCGCGTGCTGCATCGAGCTGCGCAGGATCGCTTTTGCAGCGCTCGTTTTGGATTTTGTAGATGCGCTCAAGCTCGCCAATCGGGTCGCGGTCGAGCGCCGTCTTGTCGAGGAGCGTCTTCCACGCGAGGCAGAGCATGCCAAACTGCGTGCCCCAGTCGCCGATGTGGTTGTCCGCGACGACCGTGTGGCCGAGGAAGCGCCCGATGCGCGCGAGCGAGTCGCCGAGGATGGTCGAGCGGATGTGGCCGACGTGCATCGGCTTCGCGACGTTCGGTGAGGAAAAATCAATCACGATGCTGCGCTTCGGCACCTGAGGGACACCGAGTCGCTCATCGGCGGCAAGCGCGGCGAGATGCGAGACGACAGCGGCAGGCTTGAGGCGGAAATTGATGAAGCCCGCGCCGGCAATCTCCGGCTTTTCGCAAAGATCCTCGACCCGCAGCTTGCCGATGATTTCCGTCGCGATTTGCCGCGGGTTCGCCTTGCGCGCCTTTGCGAGCTGCATGGCAGCGTTCGACTGATAATCGCCGAAGCGGGTGTCCTGCGCGGCCTGCACGCTGACCGTGATGCCGCCCGTGTCGCCGGCTGCCGCAGCGAGGCGTGATGCGAGGATGGACTGGATGGTTTCCATGAAAAATGAGCGGGGCATTTACCCGTGCGAACCGCGGAGGGCACGGAGAAAGCGTTCGGGAGTTCGCCGGGCGGAGCAGCGCGGGAGCTACGCGGGCTGGCTGTTCTCGAAGACAGCCAGAATATCCGCCGCTGCGGGCGCCGAACCGAGACGCTCGCGGACTGTGCGGTCGTTCAGGAATTTCGCGATAGCGGCAAGCGTCCGCAGGTGAGTCTGAAACTGATCCTTCGGAACGACGAAGAGCACGACGAACCTCACAAGCGCGTTGTCGAGAGCCTCGAATTCGATGCCTTTGCTCGACCGCCCGAACGCCGCGACCACTTTCGTGACGCGCTCGCTCGACGCATGCGGGATGGCAATGCCGAAGCCGATGCCCGTGCTCATCGTCTCCTCGCGGGCACGCAGCGCGGTGAGCACCGCATCCCGATCCGGCTCGGCGATTTGACCGTGCGTGACCAGCAGGTTCACGAGTTCCGCGATGGCAGCGTAGCGTTCAGTGGCCTGCATCTCCGGGAGGATCGTGTCAGCCGAAAGGAGATTTCCTAGGGTCATGCGGTGCGTGGTGCGAAAGAGTGGGCGGGGGAGACTAGGTGCGGCGCTGATTGTGGCAAGCGTGTTCTCGGCAGCTTCTTGCTTCCGTTGCATGAATCTTTCGGGGAAAGGCAGGGCATGCTTCCAGAAATCATCGGTGACATCCCGGGGCCGCGCTCGCGCGAACTCGCCGCCCGCCTCCGCCGCGTGGAGTCGCGGAATGTGACATTCACCGCGCAGGACTGGCCGGTTTTCTGGGAGCGAGCGGAAGGCGTGAACGTGTGGGACGCGGACGGGAACCGCTTCCTCGACCTCACGGCAGCCTTCGGCGTCGCTGCTACAGGTCACTCGCAGCCGGACGTGCGCGATGCACTCGTCGCACAGGCGTCGCGTCTTTTGCACGCCATGGGCGACGTGCATCCGACGGAGCTGAAAGCCGAGGTGTGCGAGCGGCTGAGCGCAATGACTTTCGAGCGATGGGGCGCCGGAGGCGGGAAGGCGATCCTGTGCAACTCGGGCTTCGAGGCCGTGGAGGCGGCGCTGAAGACCTCGCTGCTGCATTCGGGAAAGCCCGGCGTGATCGCGTTCCGCGGCGGCTATCACGGGCTCGGATTCGGCGCGCTTTCCGCCGGAGGCATTCCGTATTTTCGTGAGCCGTTCCGAGCGCAACTCCGCGAATTCGCGGCGCTCGTGCCATATCCAGGCTGCTATCGCTGCCCGTTTGGAGTGTGCGACGGTTTTCGCCTTGAGGGCCGGGATTTTCCCAACTGCTCGAGCGCCTGCCTCGAGAAGCTCCGCGCGGAAATCGAAACCGCGATCCGCCAGCGGGAGATTGGAGGGATCCTAGTGGAGCCGATTCAGGGGCGCGGTGGTTGTGTCGTTCCGCCGCGCGATTTCCTGCGGCTGCTGCGGCACATTTGCGACGAGCACAAGATCCTGCTGATCGCGGACGAAATCCTCACGGGATTCAACCGGACCGGCGCGATGTTCGCCTGCGAGCACTCGGGCGTGGTGCCCGACATCGTCTGCCTCGGCAAGGCGCTCACAGGCGGATTTCCGCTGAGCGCATGCATCGGGCGCGCGGACATCATGGATGCGTGGCCGGCATCCACCGGCGAGGCGCTGCACACGAGCACCTTCCTCGGCAATCCACTCGGCTGCGCGATGGCGCTCGCCTCCATGAAAATCCACGCCGACCCGAATGTGGCGCGCTCGGTGCGGGACAAAGGTGCAAAGCTAAAGACCGCGCTGCAGGCCATCCGCTCTTCCCGTATCGGCGACATTCGCGGAGTCGGGCTGATGCTCGGAGCGGAGATCGTGGCGCCCGGAAAACCAGCTCCCGACGGTGAGTTCGCAGTGTGTTTGATCAAGCAGGCCCTGCGCGACGGCCTGCTGCTCCTCGCAGATTCGCCGACGTCGAACGTGCTCAGCTTCACTCCGCCGTTCTGCATCACGGATGAGGAGATCACGTTTGCGGCGAACTGGCTGCAGCACGCGCTCGAAGAGCATCGGTGATCGCATGCTGCCCATCCGAGGCGCCATGTGATTTGCATTGGAAGGATTCTCTCAGGCTGCTCGCATCAGACCGCCATGCTGACTCGCTGTCTTGTTCCCGCCCTCGTCATCGCTCTCTTCGCCACGACCCGCCTTCCTGCCGCCACAGCGGAACACGGGATGGTCGCCACAGTGCAGCCGCTCGCGACCCGCGCTGGCGTCGAGGCGATGCGGCGCGGAGGCAATGCGGTGGACGCGGCGGTCGCGGCTGCGCTTACGCTCGGGGTCGTCGATGGCCACAATTCGGGAATCGGCGGCGGATGCTTCATGCTCATCCGGCTGGCGGACGGCCGCTTCATAGCAATCGACGGGCGCGAAATGGCTCCGCGCGGGGCAACGCGCGACATGTATCTGCGCAACAGCAAGGCGGACACCGCGCTGAGCCAGACCGGGGCGCTCGCACCCGCCACTCCCGGAGCACTCGCCGCATACGAGCATGCAGTGCGCAATTTTGGAAAGCGGCCGCTCGCCGAGCACCTCAATGCGGCAGCGGACGTAGCGGAGCGCGGCTTCGCCATCGATGCCGTCTATGCCCGGAAGCTCAGGGGCACTGCGGAGAACCTCGCCAAATTTCCCGCTTCGCGAGCGGTGCTTTTGAAAGCTGACGGCTCGCCGCTGAAGGAAGGCGACACATTGAAGCAGCCTGACCTCGCACGCAGCTACCGCGCGATCGCGGAGCAAGGGATTCGCTGGTTTTATGAGGGAGACTTCGCAAAAGCCACGGCGGCGTGGATGAAGGGCAACGGCGGCGTCATGACCGAGCAGGATTTCCGCGATTACCGCATCGAGCTGCGTGAACCAGTCCTCACCAACTACCGCGGCCATCGGATCGTGAGCTTTCCGCCGCCAAGCTCCGGCGGCGTGCATGTCGCGCAATTGCTCAACATTCTCGCAACCCGCGATGTGAAAGCGATGGGCTCCGGCAGCGCGGATTTCGTTCACTTTACCACGGAGGCGATGAAGCTCGCGTTCGCCGACCGCGCGTTCTGGCTCGGTGACCCCGCCTTCACAAAGGTGCCGCGCGGTCTGGTGAGCGCCGTCTATGCGGAGAAACTCGCCGCCACCATCGACATGGGCCGCGCGTCGTTTGTGAAGGGGCACGGAACGCCCGACAAGGCCCACGACGACATTTTTGGCAAGCACACGACGCACTTCTCGACTGTGGACGCTGACGGAAACTGGGTCGCATGCACTGCCACAATCAATACAACTTTTGGCTCGAAGGTCGTCGTGCCCGGCACGGGAATCGTGCTGAACAACCAAATGGACGACTTCTCCGTCCAGCCGGGTGTCGCGAACCACTTCGGATTGCTTGGCGCAGAGGCAAATGCTGTCGCGCCTGGAAAGCGTCCCCTCTCCAGCATGAGTCCGACGATCGTTCTCAAGAACGATCAACCTGTTCTCGCTGTAGGCGCCGCGGGTGGGCCGACCATCATCACGCAGACGCTGCTCGCGATCGTGAATGTGCTCGATTTTGGAATGGATCTGCCTGCTGCCATCGGCGCACCGCGGTTCCATCATCAGTGGAGCCCGGACGAGCTGAAGATCGAGGAGCGCATCGGGGCACCAGTCCTTTCGGAGCTGAAAGCGCGCGGCCACAAGCTGGCGCCGAGCGCCTCCTTTGGTGCATGCAATGGCGTGGCGCGCTCGGCCGATGGGAAGGGATTTGTGGGCGCGAGCGATCCCCGGGTGCCCGGGCTAGCCGAAGGATTCTGACTCCCAGGCGCGAGGTGAGGCGTTTGTTTCCGCCCTTGCACCGGGGCGCGGCATCGGCAATCTCCGCGCCTCATTTTTTCGACATGGACGCACAACTCGAAGCACTCCGCGCTGAAGCCACCGCTGCCATCGCCGCCGCGGCGGACGAGGCTGCGCTGGAGCAGGCGCGCATCAAATTCCTCGGCCAGCAGGGCGCGCTCACCACGCTGAGCAAGGGAATGAAGGACGTGACCAAGGAGGACAAACCGCGCATCGGCAAACTCCTGAACGATGTCCGCACTGCCGTAACCGCCGCGCTCGATGAGCGCAAGGCCGCGCTGCTCGCGAATGCGGACAAGGCCGCGTTCGCCGGAGTCGATGTGACGCTGCCGGGCACGCCGCTCGGCTTCGCAGGGAAGGGGACGTTGCATCCGATCACGCAGCTCCTCGATCGCACGATTTCGATTTTTCGCCGCATGGGCTTCGCGCTCGCGGACGGGCCGGACATCGAGACGGAGTGGCATTGCTTCGATGCGCTCAACACGCCCGCCGATCATCCCGCGCGCAACGAGCAGGACACTTTCTACATGCCCGATGGCCGCTTGCTGCGGACACACACGAGCACGGTGCAGATTCGCACGATGGAAAAAAGCGCGCCGCCCATCCGCATCATCGCGCCCGGCGCTGCTTACCGCCGCGACGAAATTGACGCGACGCACCTCGCGCAGTTCACGCAGATGGAAGGGCTCTACGTGGACGAAGGCGTGAGCGTCGCGGACTTGAAAGGCACGCTGGAGTTTTTCTTCCGCGAGCTGTTCGGCAACGACGCGAAGTTCCGCTTCCGCCCGCACTTTTTCCCGTTCACCGAGCCGAGCTACGAGGTGGACATCAAGACGAGCGCGCTCGGCTCAGGCGATCGCTGGCTCGAAATCGCCGGCTGCGGAATGGTGGACCCCGCCGTGCTCGAATCGGTGAACGGCAAACGCGGCGACCGCGCATTCGATCCGGAAAAATTCACCGGCTTCGCCTTCGGCTTCGGTCTCGACCGCCTCGCGATGATCATGACCGGCACGCCGGACATCCGCTACTTCACCAACAACGACCAGCGCTTCCTAGCGCAGTTCTGAAGTGAACCACGAAGGCACGAAGAGCACTAAGGACCTGAAGCGAGATGAGCTTGAGCGACTCGCCCGGGAAGTCGTGGACGCTGCATTTACGGTTCACTCTGCGATGGGGCCGGGACTGTTGGAAAGCACCTATGAGATTGCATTCTGCCACGAATTGAAACTGCGGGACATTCCATTTGAGAGGCAGCGGGATTTGCCTGTCTGCTACAAGGACGTGCGCCTCGATTGTGGTTACCGCTTGGACGTTCTCGTTGCCGACCAGATCATCATCGAGTTGAAGGCCGTCGAGCAGATCCTCCCCATCCACGAAGCGCAACTGCTCAGCTATCTCAAGCACGCCGAAAAGCCCATAGGCTTTCTAATCAATTTCAATGTCCCGTTGATCAAAGATGGCATCCGTCGCCGTGTCCTAAACCTTCCTCCCGCTTAGTGTCCTTCGTGTCTTCGTGGTTCCAATAATATGAAAGTGTCTCTCAACTGGCTCCGTGAATTGGTCGAGTTGCCGCCGACTGTGCCTGAACTTGTCGACTTGCTCACGATGGCGGGCGTCGAGGTCGAAGGCATCGAGACGACCGGCTGCTCCATCGCAAACATCGTCGTCGGCGAAATCCTCGAATCGGCGCAGCATCCGAATGCGGATCGGCTGAGCGTTTGCAAAGTGAACGATGGCACCGGCACTCCGCGGCAGATCGTATGCGGCGCGAAAAATTTTCGCGTCGGTGACAAGGTGCCGCTCGCGCTCCCAGGTGCACAGTTCTCGGCGGATTTCGTCATCAAGATCGGCAAGCTGCGCGGCGTCGAGAGTCAGGGCATGATGTGCAGCGCGGAGGAGCTCGGTCTGCCTGCGTCGCTCGGTGCACGCGGCGCGGAGGACGGACTGCTCATTTTGTCCGAGAACGCGAAGCCCGGCACGCCGTTCAGTGAAGTGTTCCGCTCGGACACCGTGCTCGATTTGGAAGTCACGCCGAACCGTCCGGACCTGCTCAGCCATGCGGGGATGGCAGTGGAAATTGCGACGCTCACCGGCAAGAAAATCACGAAGCCAGCCGGACCTGCGGAGCCGAAGTTTGGCGGTGACGCGCCGAAGGTTGCGGTCGAGACGTCATCGCCGTGCTGCTACACGGCGCGCCGCATTTCCAGCGTCAAAGTCGGGCCGAGCCCCGAATGGCTGAAGGCGAAGCTCGAGAGCATCGGCTTGCGTGCGATCAACAACGTCGTGGACGTGACGAACTTTGTGATGATGGCGAGCGGACAGCCGCTGCATGCGTTCGATGCGGCAAAGGTGCGCGGCACACTGCGCGTGCGGAATGCGAAGGACGGCGAGCAGTTTCTCGCGCTCGATGGAAAGACTTACACGCTCGCAGACGGCGATCTGGTGATTGCCGATGACGAGCGTGCGCTCGCGATTGCGGGCGTGATGGGCGGGGAGGAGAGCGGCGTGACGGAAGCGACGACGGAGGTCCTGCTTGAAGTTGCAACATTCGAGCCGGCGAGCATCCGGCGCACTTCGCGGCGGCTCGGGCTTTCGAGCGATTCGAGTTATCGCTTCGAGCGAGGAGTTTGGGTCGGCGGCGTCGAGGCAGCGTCGCTCTGTGCGGCGAAATACATCGCGGAGGTCGCTGACGCATCGCTCGTTTCGCCGACTGGTGAAGCAGGCCAGCCCGAAGTGCTGGCGCAGCGCAACGCTCCGCGTGCTTTGATTCCGCTACGGCTCGCGCGCGTGGCAGCGTTGCTCGGCACACAGGTTCCGCAGGAGCGTGTGGATCAGATTCTCGGCGGTTTCGGCTGCGAAAAGTCCGGCGATGGCTGGCGTCCGCCGGGATACCGTCCCGACTTGGTGCGCGAGGTGGATTTGATTGAGGAAGTCGCGCGTGTCGTCGGGATGGATGCGATTCCTGCACGGACGCAGGCGCGCTTCAGTGCGGCGAGCGGCGTGGATCGGAATTATGATCGAGCGATGGCGCTGCGGCGTGCGTTTGCCGCGCAGGGTTTCCACGAGGCGCGGAGCATCACGCTCGTGCCAGCGGAGCCACTGGGCTTGAAGGCCACGCAGACAGATGCGGCGAGTCTGCTGCGCGTAAAGAATCCGATGATCGACGATCAGGTCGTCCTGCGCCCAGGGCTGCTGCACGGCTTGCTGACCGCAGTGCGCGACAATCAGCGTGCGGGAGCGAATAGCATCCGCCTTTTCGAAATCGGCCGCGTCTTCAATACGCAGCGCCCCGAGGAATTCTCGCATGCAGCCATCGTGCTCGCCGGCCCGCTCGGTGATCGGAATTGGCGCACGGCGGAAGCGCGAAACGCAGACCTCTTCGATTTGAAAGCGGTTGTTTCAGCCGTGCTCGGCGAAGCCGTGACCTTTGAGCGGTCCGAGAATCCCGCGCTGGCGCTCTCGCTCATCGTGAAGGCGAACGGCAAGCCCGTCGGCTTCGCAGGCCAACTCTGGCCCGCCGATGCGCGTGCGCTGGATTCAGATGCGCCGGTTCTGCTCGCCGAAGTGGATCTCGCGGCGCTTTGGAAGGCAGCTGCGCCGGACACCGCTCGGAAATATCAGGAAATCCCGCGCTTCCCCGCGACATCGCGCGACATCGCGATGCTCGCGCCGCTCGCGCTGTCTCACGATGCGATTGCTGGCGTGCTCGAAAAGGCAAAGGAGCCACTGCTTGCGGGCGTGGAGCTGTTCGACATCTTCACCGACCCGACCGGCGTTAAAGTGCCCGCCGACAAAAAGTCGCTCGCCTATTCGCTCACTTACCGCAGCGCCGAGCGCACGCTCACCGCCGACGAGGTGAACGCAGCGCACGCCAAGCTCAAGCAGCGCCTCACGACGGAACTCGGCGTCGCGCTTCGCGAGTAGTCAGCGCGTTTCCGCGCCGTAGCGCGCACGCCCGTCCGTTCACTTCACGCCGTGAACGCGGGCGGCGACCTTCAGCCGCAGTGCGTTCAGCGCGATGAAGCCGGTCGCGTCGTTCTGGTTGTAGGCCTTGGTCGGGTCGGCCTCCATCGTCGCGATCTCGGGGTTGTAGAGTGAGAGGGACGACTTGCGTCCGGCGGCGATGATGTTGCCCTTGTAGAGCTTCACGCGCACGACACCGCTCACGTTTTTCTGCGACTCGGTCACCAGCGCCTGCAGCGCCTCGCGCTCAGGCGCGAACCAGAAGCCGTAGTAAACCAGCTCGGCGTATTTTGGGATGAGGCTGTCGCGGAGGTGCATGACCTCGCGGTCCATCGTGATGCTCTCCATCTGCCGGTGCGCGAAATGCAGGATGCTGCCACCGGGCGTCTCGTAAACACCGCGCG
This sequence comes from Chthoniobacteraceae bacterium, assembly GCA_044221035.1. GTDB lineage: Bacteria > Verrucomicrobiota > Verrucomicrobiia > Chthoniobacterales > Chthoniobacteraceae > SXWH01. The sequence goes on from JBGAPU010000081.1 coordinate 10,662, forward strand.
ATTTCATGCCGACGAAGCGGTTCTCGACCATGTCCACGCGCCCGCAGCCGTGGCGGCCGCCGAGCGCATTCAGCACCTTCATCACCCAATACGGCGTGAGAATCGCGTGGTTGTTCGAGTTGAACTTCACCGCGGCACAGTGGCCGAGCGATTTCAGCAGCGCCTCGATCTCGTTGTAGCCGACGGCGGTGCAGTTGCCCTTCTCGAAAGTCAGCTCTACGTGCTCGGCCTTGTCGGGTGCTTCCTCGGGCGAGACGCTCAGCACATACATGTCGCGCGCCTTTTCCGCGCTCGCATCGAACCACGGATCCTCGAGGATGCCCGCCTCGAACGAGATGTGCAGGAGGTTGCGGTCCATCGAATACGGCTTCTTCGCGGAGGCCTGCACGGGAATGCCGTGCTTCTCAGCGTAGGCGATCATCTCCGCGCGGCCGGGGAACTCCTCGCGGAAGCGGTCCTGCCGCCACGGGGCAATCACCTGCAGTTCCGGCGCGAGCGCGGCGGCGGCGAGTTCAAAGCGGACCTGGTCGTTGCCTTTGCCCGTCGCTCCGTGGGCCACGGCGTCGGCGCCTTCACGCTTTGCGATCTCCACCATCTTCTTCGCGATGCATGGACGCGCGATGCTCGTGCCGAGGAAATACTGGCCCTCATACACCGCGCCCGCCTGCATCATCGGAAAGATGAAGCCGCGTGCGAACTCCTCATTCAGGTCCTCGATGTAGCACTTGCTCGCGCCGGTCTTCAGCGCCTTCGGCTCGACGCCGGTGAGTTCCTCCTCCTGCCCCACGTCGGCGCAGAACGCGATGATCTCCGCGCTGTAGGTTTCCTTGAGCCAGGTCAGCAGCACGCTCGTGTCGAGGCCGCCGGAATATGCGAGAACGATTTTCATGAAGGGCGCGGATGAAAGGAGCGCGCGCAGATTTGTTCAAGCGCGGAGTGTTGCGGGGAAGCACGCATGTTGAACTGCGATGGTTGTTTTCAAAGGCCCGGCTCCCGTGGAGGATTAGCGCTCCATCCATTTCCCATGAAGATTCCCTCGCTCCTCCTCCTCGCGCTCACGTGTGCGCTGCTCCCGTCCGCGCCCCAGTGTGATGCCGCGAATGCAAAGCCGAACGTCCTCATCATCCTCGCCGATGACCTCGGCTACTCGGATCCCGGCTGCTACGGCGGCGACATCGCGACGCCGAACCTCGACTCACTCGCGGCAAACGGCCTGCGGTTCACGCAGTTCTACAACACTGCGCGCTGCTGGCCGTCCCGCGCCGCGATTCTCACGGGCTACTACGCACAGGCGGTGCGGCGCGACGCGCTCCCGGGCGGGCCGGGTGGGGGGAAAGGCGCGCGGCCCGCGTGGGCGCGGCTGTTGCCGGAGATGCTGAAGCCGCTCGGCTACCGCTCTTATCTCTCCGGAAAATGGCACGTGGACGGAAAGCCGACCGAGTGCGGCTTCGACCACGCCTACGTGCTCGATGACCACAACCGCAACTTCGCGCCGCAGAACCACTCCGAGGACGACCAGAAGCTCCCCGCGGTGAAGCCCGGCACCGGCTACTACACGACGACGGCATTCGCCGATCACGCCATCAAGTGCCTCAAGGAGCACGCGGAGAAATATCCGCAGCAGCCGTTTTTTGAATACCTCGCGTTCACCGTCCCGCATTTCCCGCTGCAGGCGCCGGCGGAGGACATCGCGCGCTACAAGGAGAAGTTTCTGAAGGGATGGGACGTCACGCGCGAGGAGCGCTATGCGCGGCAGAAGAAGGCCGGCATTGTGAGCACGCCGCTCTCCGCACTGGAGCGTGAAGTCGGTCCGCCCTACGCCTTCCCGGCGGATGTCGCAAAGCTCGGACCGGGCGAAGTGAACCGTCCGCTGCCGTGGACGGAGCTCACGACTGCGCAGCGGGAATTTCAGGCGACGAAGATGGCCATCCACGCCGCAATGGTGGACCGGATGGATCAGGAAATCGGCCGCGTGCTCGCACAGGTGAAATCGATGGGTGCGCTGGACAACACGATCGTCGTCTTCCTTTCCGACAACGGCGCGAGCGCCGAGATGATGGTGCGCGGTGACGGGCACGATCCGAATGCCACACCCGGTTCCGCCGGCAGCTTCCTTTGCCTGGGCCCCGGCTTTTCCAGCGCCGCGAACACGCCGTTCCGCCGCCACAAGACGTGGGTCCACGAAGGTGGCATCGCGACGCCTTTCATCGTGCAGTGGCCCAAGGGCATCGCCGCCCGCGGAGAACTCCGCCACAATCCTGCCCACCTCATCGACATCGTGCCGACGATTCTCGAAGCCGCCGGTGGCAAGCCGTTCGAGACGTGGGACGGCAAGCCAGTGCCGCCAGCGCCGGGCAGGAGCCTCGTTCCGGCATTCGCGAAGGACAACGCGGTCACGCATGACTGCCTGTGGTGGCTCCATGAGAGGAACCGCGCGCTGCGGGTCGGCGACTGGAAGATCGTCGCTGCCGGCACTGACAGCCCGTGGGAGCTCTACGATCTGCGCACCGATCGCGCCGAATCGAAGAACCTCGCGGCCGCACAGCCGGAGCGCGTGAAGGAGATGGCCGCACTTTGGAACAAGCGGCTCGAAGAATACCGCGAGCTGGCGGCAAAGGATCTCCCGCCGGGCGCAGCGGAGCCGAAAAAGGGGAAGAAGCGCGCGGATGCGGACTGACACTCCGCCCATGATTCATCCGGGCAAAAAAAGAGCGCAGCCGCGAAAGCTGCGCTGCGATGGCTGCCGGAAGGTAATTGAAACGTTGTATTTGTATTTCGTGGCTTCCGAGCCTCGCGCATTTCATTTTAGCAGCGGCCATGCCAAGGCGCTCATCGAGATTGAGCGCCGCGCATTTGCCTCCTAGATTCCGTCCATGCGTCCGAACTGGATCAAAGTCTTCCTCGCAGTCGCCGTCCTCTGGGCAGCCATCGCGGGCGCGACCGCGCTCGTGAGGAAATACCGCGCGACGCCGGAGAACATCAGCGCCTTCATCAGCGCGAACAAGCTGGACGGAAAGTCTCCCGCCGAGCGCGCGAAGGTCATCGAGACCGTCGCGTCGCAGGTGAACCGGCTCGAATACGACCAGCGGCAGGAGCTCAACAAGCAGCGCAGGATCGAGCCGTTCTGGAACTCGATGAGCATCGCCGAGAAGAGCCGCTACCTCGACCTCGTGCTGCCGACCGGCTTCAAGCAGATGCACGAGAACTTCAACAAGATGGAGCGCGGCAAACGCCAGCGACTCGTCGAGAAGGCCGCGCGCGAACTCCGCGAGAAGGAGGGGGAACTCGCGCCGGGGCTCGATCCCGCGCTGCTGAAGAAGCTCGTGGACCAGGGACTGAAGTCCTTTTACAGCGACGCGACCATCGACGCGAAAATGGACGCGATGCCCTTCCTCGAAGCGCTGGAGCAAACCGTCAAATGGTCGCGCTGATTTCCCTCGGCATTCAGAAGGCGCGCGCCTTCACGCTCATCGAACTCCTCGTGGTCGTCGCGATCATTGCCCTGCTCGCCACGCTCGGCACCTCCGCGTGGCAGCGCTCGCAGCGCAATGCGCGCTCCGTCGCATGCTCGCAGAATCTCCGCAGCATCGGCGCGGCGCTCACGCGATACACGGCCGAGCACGACAACACGTATCCCGAGCTGGCGATGGCGAGAGAGAGGCGCACGGAGGACGTGCCCGTGATCGACACCATCCTCGCGCCCTACGCCACCGACGCGCGCGTCTTCACCTGCCCGGACGACCGCAAGCGCATCGCCGCTGCGAGCGGCACGAGCTACCTCTGGAACACGCGGCTGAACGGCCAGCGGCTCGCGTCCGCGACGGTGAGCTTTGTGGCGATGGATCCGATTGACGAACCGGCGCTCACGATGGTGATGGGCGACAAGGAGGGCTTTCACGAGCACCTCGAGAACAAGCTGAACGTCCTCTACGCCGACGGCCACGTGTCGCAGGAGCTGACCTTCGTGACCGACGCGCCCAACAAGTGATGGAAGCAATCCGCCTCGCGAATTTGCGCAAGAGTTTCGCCGGCAAGCCCGCGCTTCATGGGCTGTCGTTCTCCGTCGAGCGCGGCGAGATCTTCGGCCTGCTCGGCCACAACGGCGCGGGCAAGAGCACCGCGCTCGGCATTCTGCTCGGCCAGGTTTTTCCGGATGAGGGCGAGGCCTTCGTCGGCGGCATCAGCGTGCAGCGCGAGCGGCCGCGCGCGCTGGCGAAAGTCGGTGCGATTTTCGAGACGCCGCGCTTCTACGACTACCTGAGCGGCTGGCGGAACCTCGAAATCCTCACGAGCTACAGCGCGCTCGTTCCGCGGAAGGAAATCGCGGACGCCGTCGAGTTCGTCGGCCTCACGGCGCGCATCCACGACAAGGTCGGCGCCTACAGCCAGGGCATGCGCCAGCGGCTCGGCCTCGCGCAGGCGCTGCTTCCGGAGCCGGAACTGGTGCTGCTCGACGAGCCGACGAACGGCCTCGACCCGGAGGGCATCGCGGAGATGCGCGCGCTCATCCAGCGGCTGAACCGCGAGCGCGGCTTCACCGTCCTCTTCTGCTCGCACCTGCTCAGCGAGGTCGAGCAGCTCTGCGACCGCGTCGCGATCCTGAACCAGGGCAACCTCATCTACTGCGGCCGCTGGCAGGAGCTCGCATCGAAGGGCGCGCGCTTCCGGCTCGATGTGGAGCCGTGGGAAAAGGCCGCCGCCCAGTTCAATGGCGCATCGATTGTCGAGCCGGGCGTCGTCGAACTCCCGGCAGGCGCAGACGTCGCTGACCTCGTCGCGCGGCTCGTGCAGGCGGGCGTGAAGGTCCGCGCCGTGACGCCGGAGAAGCAGACGCTCGAACAGCTCTACCTGAGGCAGGTGCAGAAGCCATGAGACTATTCCTCCGCCAGTTTTTCGCAGAGCTGCTGAAGATGTTCGCGCGCAAGCGCACATGGATTGGCTTCGGCGCCTTCCTCGCGCTCGAGGCGCTCGTGCTCATGCTGTCGCAGACCGACAAGGCGAAGAAGGGCTTCCGCGCCTTCCTCGAAGGCCACGGCGCCATGTTCGACGAATACTTCGGCGGCCTCACGCTTGCGTTCAACATGATGGCGCTCACCGTCGCGCTGCTCGGCTCGATCTTCGTCGCGCTCGTCGCGGGCGACATTGTGAGCAAGGAGGTGGAGGACGGCACGATGCGCATGACGCTCTGCCGACCCGTGAGCCGCCTGCGCGTGCTCGGCGTGAAGCTCCTCGCGACGCTCGTGTATTGCTTTGTCCTCATCTTCTTCATCGGCGTCACGGCGCTGCTCACGGGCCTCGCGTGGCAGGGGCTCGGCAGCCTTTGCGCGCTCATCCCGGAGGAAAGGCTGCTCGCATTCTATCCGCCGCGCGAAGGGCTCATCCGCTACTTCGCGGCGATGCCGTGCTTCGGCCTCAGCTTCTGCACCATCGTGTCGCTCGCGTTCATGCTGTCGTGCTGCAACATGAAGCCCGCCTCCGCCACCATCGTCTCACTCGCGGTGCTTTTCGTGGACCGCATCCTCGACTTCTGGCCGCAGTTCGCCTCGTTCAAGCACTGGTTCATGACGAGCCACATGGTCACCTGGCTGAGTGTCTTCCGCGACCCCGTGCCGTGGGCGAAGATGGCCGAGGACTACCTCTACCTCTTCGGGCTGAACCTCACCTTCATCCTCGTCGGCTGCACCATCTTCCTCCGGCGCGACCTGAAATCGTGACTTGAACCACTCCGCATGAAAGCCCCTGCACCGCTCCCGCTCGTGGATGTCGAGACCTACGTGCCCGCGGCCATCGCCGTCGTGCGGCGCTCGGAGGGGTGGCCGGGGCTTTTCCTCCAGGAAAGGCGCGGGCGCTCCGGGCAGGTGGACTACATCCCCGGCATCCGGCAGCACGTCTTCTATTACTTCCTGAAGCCGCTCAAAAGCGACGTGGTCGTCGGCGGCGATGTGCGGAAGGTCGTCTATCGCGCGGGCGAGGGGCGCGTCACTCCCGCGGGGCGGCCCGTGTCCTTCCGGTGGACGGGCGCCGTGCAGATTCTCATGCTCGGCTTCGAGCCGTGGTTCGTGGAGCGCATCGCCGCGGAACTCGGCGGCACCTCGACGTTCACCGCGGAGACGAACGTGCGCAAACTCCCCGCGGAGCATCCCGCCTGCGCGCTCATGCGCGTGCTTGCCGGGGAACTCGATGCGCCTCCCGGCGCCTCCGCCACCGCCGAGGGCATCGCGCGCGCCATGGCCGTGCATCTTCTCCGAGAGTTCAGCCAGCTCCCCGCGCGCAAACCCGCCGACGCCGCGCCCCCCGTCGCCGTCCTCCGCGCCGTCGAGCTCATGCGCGGTCGCATCACCGACACCCTCACGCTCGAGGAACTCGCCGACGCGGCCGGCCTCAGTCCGTTCCACTTCGCCCGGCAGTTCAAGGCCGCCACCGGCCATCCGCCGCACGACTACCTCATCCGCCTCCGCGTGGACCGCGCGCAGGAGCTCATGCGCCGCGAGCGCGGCTGGACCATGGCCGCCGTGGCGCAGGACGCCGGCTTCGCCGACCAGAGCCACATGGCCCGCCACTTCAAGCGCGTCCTCGGCGTCACCCCCCGCGCCTTCGCCGACGCCGGCAGCACCGGCGCAAGCGCCTGAGCCACCGCCAATCCGCCGGACGCCGGAGCGTGTTTGCCAGACAGGGACGGAGCGTCGAAATCCGAAAGACTCCGCTGGACAGGTGCGGGGGGGAAATGCCATGTGGGAAGGCCTCCCATGCTCCGTCGCGCCAAACTCCCGCTCGCTGCGGCTCTCGCCGCATTTGCAGTCCTGCTGCTGCCCGTGTGCACTGTCCGCGCGCAGCTGGATCCGACGAAGGATGCCTCGCGCGCGACGACGCTGGCGGAACTCTACAACGGCGGCATGCAGTATTTCGAGGGGGGGAAGTATCCGGAGTGCATCGAGCGGCTCGAGAAGTTCCTGGGGATGCTGACGGAGGATGAGAAGCAGAAGACGCCGCTGACTTACCTGACGCTGGGCGAGGCGTATTTCCGGCTGGGGAAGGATGAGAATTTCACGAAGGCGATCGGGTATTGGATGGAGTTTCTGAGGCGCTGGCCGGCGGACCCGAAGGGGGTGGAGGTGAAGATGGCGATCGCACAGACCCACATGCAGATGAAGCAGTGGGAGAAGGCAATCGAGTGGTGGGTGCAGATCGAGGGGGTGGCGGCGGTGCGCGAGATTTCGCTGACGGGCCAGGCCTACTGCTACAAGCAGCTCAAGAGGCCGGAGGATGAGATCAAGGTGCTGGAGCGGCTGGTGAATCCCGATTTCAACACGTCGCTCTCGGCGGAGGGGGCGGTGCGGCTGATGTCGCTGTATGCGCTGAAGCACGACCCGGCGGTGCCGGAGAGCATCGAGTTTGCGGACAAGGCGATCGTGCTTTTGAAGAAGCTGCAGATGAAGACGCACCTGGTGGAGAACCTGGTGGCGCTGAACGGCATCGCGATCAAGCTGGGGGACGAGCTGCTGGACGTGAATGCCTACCAGAAGGCGCTGGATGCGTATTGGGCGGTGCGGCCGCGCGACGTGATCGCGCAGATGCAGCGGGACCGCATCGCGGCGATGGAGCTGCGGATGGACCAGAACCTGAAGGGTGCGGGGAAGGATCCCATCGCGCTCGCAAAGGCGATCCGGGTGAACGACGAGATGCTGAAGCCGCGGATCGAGGAGGCGAAGAAGATCCTGGAGCAGTTTGAGAAGCTGCCGGACTTCATGCCGTCGCTCTACTTCCGGATGGCGCGCTGCTTTGCGGACATGGACAAGAAGTGGGAGGCGATCGTGATTTTCAACCAGACGCTGGCGAAGTTCCCGCAGTCGCCGGTGCGGGAGATCGTGGTGTTCAGCCGGCTGGCGCTTTACTCGGACCTGGGGATCGCGGATCGGACCTATCATTACTGCGACGAGTATCTCGCGGAGTATCCGAAGGGTCCGCACGCGGCGCAGGCGGCCTACATCAAGGGCAGCACGGCGATGCGGAAGCAGGACTGGTATATGGGGGAGAAGCACATGGCGGAGGCGCTGAAGATCCTGGCGACGCTGCCGGAGGAGCAGAAGAACCTTTACTGGACGGAGGCGCGCTACCAGCACGCGAACGCGCTGTTCCTGCTGAACCGGTTTGAGGATGCGCAGAAGGACTTCGACACGTTCATCGGGGAGTTCGGTTTTCTCGCGGGCGGGAAGGGGGCGTTCATGGAGGACGTGGAGTATCAGCTCGCGCTGACGCACCTCTTCCTCGGGCATTACGAAAAGGACCCGTCGAAGCTCGGCGACGCGGACGGCGCGATCGAGCGGCTGAGGGGCTACATCGCGAAGTGGACGCTCAATTCCAACTACGGCTCGGATGCGAAATACCGGCTGGCGGTGTGCAACTTCGCGGCGAATGAGAATGAGCTCTGCGCGAAGGAGTGCGAGGAGTGGCTGGCGACCTTCGGCCCGAAGAAGGGCGAGCTGCTGCACCCGGAGGTGTATGCGCTGCTGGGCGACGCGCGGGCGGGGATGAAGAAGCACAAGGAGTCGGCGGAGGCCTACATCGAGAGCTACAAGCGCGCGACGACGGACGAGGTGCTGAATTACTCGCTGTTCGAGGCCGGCAAGCAGCTCCAGAAGGCGAACGACTGGGAGGGAATCGAGAAGCTGTATTCGGAATTCGTGAAGACGCACCCCGACCACCAGGCAGTGGTGACGGCGCTCTACTGGGTGGGCAAGGCGAAGTCGAAGCTGAACCGGATGGAGGAGGCGAAGGAGCTTGCGATTCAGACGCTGCAGCAATTCATGAACGACCCGAAGCGCGAGGGCGTGGAGATGATCCTCACGCAGCTCGCGGAGTGGTCGCGGCGCCGGCCGGCGGGGAGCCCGGTTCCGGTGAGCACAAGCGGCGAGACCGCGAAGTGGGACGCGGAAGCCGAGCTGGAGCGCATGCTGAAGCCGCTGCGGGAAAAGGCGAATGCGACGACGGAGGCGCGGCTGACCTACGCGCAGGCGGAGCTGCACAAGATGACCCGCAGGGCCGAGAAGCGCGAGGAGCTGATGACGAAGATCACCGAGCAGAAGCCGGAGGATCTCAGCCCGGCGCTGCTGATGGAGTGCGGCGACTTTGTGCTCGCCAAGGGGGCCGTGGAGAAGGCGGAGGCGTTCTACCGCGCGCTGAAGGAGAATTTCCCGAAGGCGATGAACGTGGACGCGGGCTACGTGGGGCTCGGTGAGATCGCGTTTGCGCGCAAGGATGTGAGGAAATCGATGGAACTCCACACGCACGCCATCGAGCGCCTCGGCGCGCCTTACAAATTGAAGGAGGCGCTGCTCGGGCAGGCCCGGTGCTACCTTGAGTATGCCTCGAATCCCGATGTGGCCGCCGCGATCACCGCCGCGGAGGCTTCGAAGGAGCCGCCGAAGCCGGCCGAGGGAAAAACCGCGGAGCAGCCCGTCGTGGTGAAGAAGTCGCTTTTCCCGAAGACGAGCGACGAGGCGTATGACAAGGCGCGGAAGATCTTCGAGGAGGTCGCCAGCGTCCGGGAATGGCGCGGCGAATCGACGGCCTATTCGCTGTATCAGATCGGCGAGATTCAGTTCCGGCAGAAGAAGTGGCCCGACGCGACATCGCTTTTCGAGCGCGTGGCCGTCACGCAGCAGAAGTATCCCTCGTGGGCGGCGCGCGCCTACCTGAAGGCCGCGCACGGCTACCACATGATGGGCAAGGACGATGTCGCGAGGGATCGCCTGAAGGAGATGCTCGGGAAGGAGAAATTCCAGGCGCTGCCGGAGGCGGCGGAGGCGAAGAAGAAGCTCGTCGAATACGGAGGATCAGTCTGATGCGCGCACCACTTTTCATTCTCCTCGCCCTGGCCGCCGCCGCGTCCGCGCAGAATCTGCACCTGAAGGACGGGCGCGTCCTTCCGACGAAGCAGATGCGCCGGGACAAGGACACGATCATCGCGACGCTGGAAATCCCCTCGAAGGATCCGGGTGGCAAGCCCACGACCGGCGACTTCGGCTTCCCGCTCAGCGAAATCTTCAAGCTGGATTTCCCCAAGCCGGGCGTGCTCGACACGGCGCCCGACTTGATCGCGGAGGGCAAGGCCGAGGAGGCGCTGAGCAAGCTCGAGCCGGTGATCAAATACTACGCGGCATTCCGCGATGCGCCGGGGAGCTGGTGGACGGATCTCGTCCCGCTGCAGGTGGAGGCGCAGCTCGCACTTCGCCGGGACAAGGAGGCGGGGGAGATCGCGGAGCAGTTCAGCCGGCTGGCGACGGATCCCGAGGTGAAGAAATTCATGAAGGCGTTCAGCGCCGTGTCGCTCACGCGCAAGGGCCAGCACGAGAGCGCGCTGCCGCTCTACGACGAGGCAGCGGTCTCGACCGAGCGCGTCGATGTGCTCGGCCTCATCGCTGTGAACAAGGGCGACAGCCTTGTCGCGCTCGGCGACGCGCTCGCGGAGAAGGGCGAGCCCGAGGCGGCGGCGGTGCGCTACGAGGAGGCGCTGCTGAGCTACCTGAGAATCCCCGCACTTTACCGGAACCAGCGGATGTTCATGCCGCAGGCCACCCACGGCGCCGCGAGGGCCTACCTAGGAATGAAGGATTTCGACCGCGCGCGGGTCTCGGTGAAGGAGCTGAAGACCGCCTACGCCGCGACTCCGGAGGGGAAATCCGCGGATGAACTTGAAGCGAAAATCGAGAAACGCGCCGCGCTCCTGACCGACCCTGCGGCGAAAAAAGAATAACCATGGCCACTGCCGCACCGACACCGAAAGCCGTCCGCAAGCCCAAGCGCGAGCGTTCCGAAGAGGGCAAACTCACGCTTTGGGAGAAGATTCTCGAGCGGAAATTCCTGTTCGTCGCCATCCTCGTCCATGTCGCGATGGCGATCGGCGCGACCCTGTGGGTCGTGACGAACCCGGCGCCGCCGCGGAAGAAGTTCATGCCGCCGGCTGGAAACGCGGAGCAGGCGAAGAAGGGCGCCGAGCACAAGGTGTCGCTCGGCCGCAAGCAGAGCACGATGAGCGCGCCCGAGCAGGCGAAGCGCGTGGTGACGAACAGCGCGTTTGCGAAGGTCGCGCTGCCGGAGATGCCCGAGCTGCCCTCGGCAACGACGGATGTCTTTGCAAACCGCGCCATCGGCCTCGGCGGGGCGGGCAACGCCTTCGGGGCGACGGGCACGCCGGGCGGCGGAGGCGGCGGTGGCGGGAGCGGCATCAATTTCTTCGGCCTGCGCACCCGCGCAAAGAGCATCGTCTTCGTCGTGGACATCTCCGACAGCATGGTGATGCCGCTGCCGCCGAGCCTCGCCGCGCCAAAGACTCCGCTGCCGCCGAACGCTCCGAAGCCGCCGCCGAAGGGGCCTCAGACTTACAAGAACCTGGAGACGGAAATCGTCCGCAGCATCCGCAGCCTCGACAAGAACATGGCGTTCAGCATCGTGTGCTTCGCCGGTGATGTGGAGCCCTACAAGCCGACGATGCTGCCCGCGAGCGACGCGGAGAAGGACCGTGCGATCAAGTGGCTGCAGGCTCACAGCCCGGCGCTCAACCTCGTCGCCGAGCGGAAGGACGCGGAGCGCCGCGAGGCGGGCTTCACGAAGTCCCAGCCGAGCGGGCCGAACAGCGTGACGAAGTTCAACCACGCCGGAACACGCTCGCTGGCCGCGCTGAAGTTTGCGTTCGCCATGAACCCGGATGCGATTTGCTTCGTCAGCGACGGCGAGCCGACCGACGGCGGCTACAAGGCCGTTGACATCATTCCCGCGGTCGAGGCGCTGCAGAAGCAGTTGCCGAGACCCGCGGTGATCAATGCGGTCGCCTTTTACGCCGATGGCGGATTCGACTTCATGAAGCAGTTGGCGGCGAAGAACCAGGGCAGCTTCAAGGAGATCAAGCCGGGCATGCAGAGCTTCGGATTCTGAGCGACGGCAGCGGGCGGCGGTGCCCCTCCTTTTCCGCCGTCGAATGCCCCGGATGATGCGGAAGCGCGGTTTCCACATCGGCGAAACTTCCTCCTAATCGCCTGCGGCAGCGCAGCTTTTCATTGGTGACCAACCTCGCCGGGCGTCTCACCAATGCCTTTCACGCACCCATCCTCCCATTCCTCGGCAGCATTTCGCGCAGTTCGTGCGCTCGGGTTTTTGCTTCTTCTTCTGGCCGCCGCCACCATGCCTTCCGCGGCAGCGGAGCCGCTCCATGCGCGGATTGACGCCTTGCTCGCGAAGGCCCATCCGGGCGGCGAGGCGGCGCTGGCGATCGACGCGGATTTCCTGAGGCGTGCGCACCTCGCCCTGCACGGGGTGATTCCGACGGCGGAGCAGGCGCGCGCATTCTTCGCCGACACCTCGCCGGACAAGCGTGCAAAACTCGTCGATGCACTCCTGGCGGACCGGCAGTTCGCGCGCTGGATGGCCGTGCGGTTTGACGTGATGCTCATGGAGCGGCGGGGCGAGGCTCAGACGAAGATGGCGCCATGGCGCGACTGGCTCGAGGAGTCGTTCGCCGAGAACCGCCCGTGGACCGCGCTCGTGAGGGACATCCTCACGGCCGACGGCGCGGATGAAAAGACGCGCCATCTCGCGCGCTGGATTCTGGAGCGTGATGCGGATCCAAACGCGCTCACCAAGGACGCGGGCCGCCTCTTCCTCGGGCGCGACATCAGTTGCTCGCAGTGCCACGACCATCCGCGCATCGACGACTACGTGCAGCGCGACTACGCGGGGATTCAGGCATTTTTCAGCCGGACGTATCTCTTCAAAGCCGGCGCGAAGAAGGCGGGGCCGGCGAGCACGGTGGGCGAGCAGGCGAGCGGCGAGACGAGTTTCCAGTCGGTGTTCACCAAGGTCGGCGGCGTGACGCGCCCGCGGCTTCCCGGCGAGCGTGAATTGAACGAGCCGCAGACGGCGGAGTGGAAGGTGCCGCCGAATGAGAAGGACAAGAACCTGATGCCGGTGCCGAAGTTCAGCCGCCGCGCCCTGTTCGCGGATGCGCTGTGCGACGGTCATCATCCGGCATTCCGCCGCAACATCGCGAACCGGCTGTGGGCGGTCGTCTTTGGCAGCGGCCTCGTGGAGCCGCTCGACCTGAGCCATTCGGGAAATCCGCCGTCGCATCCGGAGCTTCTCGCGGTGCTCGGAGACGAGATCGCGGCGATGAAGTTCGACATGCGCGCGTTCATCCGGGAGTTGGCGCTCACCAAGGCGTTCCAACGCTCGCTCGACCTCCCCGCACCGTCGCAGTCTCTGGCGACTGGCAGGGCTGGAAGGCTGTCGGAGTTGGAGAGGAGCCATGCGGCGCTCGCCGCGGCGGTCATGCCGGCGGAGGAGGAGGTTGGAAAGCTCCAGAAGACGCTGGAGGAGGCGCAGCGCGTCGTCTCGCCTCTCCTCGCCGAGGCGGCGAAGCAGGAGGGGGAAATCGCAAAGCTGAAGAAGCCGCATGAGGCTGCGCTGGCGGAGCAGAGGAAGGCCGAAGACGCCGTCACCGCGAAGCTGAAGGTGAAAAAGGAACTGACGGAAGCGCTCGCGAAGCTGAAGGAGCCTGTGTCGCCGGACGAGGACGCGGCAAAGGCTGCGCAGGCGGCGAAGGCCGTCGAGGCAAAGGTGAAAGCCGCAGAGGCAAAGCTGGCTGCCACCGAACGGGAAGTGCAGGCGCTCGAGGCGACGGCCGCAAAAAAGAAGGCCGCCACGGACGCTGCTGCAAAGCCCCTGGCCGACGCCCATGAGCGGAATGCCGCGGCGAAGGCGAAGGCCGATGAGGCTGGCAAGGAGATCGCGGTGAAGCAGGCCGCGCTCGATTCGGCGGTTGCGAGGAAGGAGTCGGCGCGCATCAAGGCGAAGTTTGCCGCGCAGTTGGTGGCGGAATTGAAGGCGTTCATCGCCGCGGCTGAGCCGGCGAACAAGGATGCCGCCTCGTCGCTTGCGAGTGCATGGGCGAGGTCCTTTGCATCCGCGGACCTGCTTCCGCTTGCACCCGAGCAGCTCTGCTGGTCGGCGATGCAGGCCACGGGGCAAATCACGACCCTCCGCGCTGCCTGCGAGAAGGAGTGGGATGCAAAGAACAAGATGAGCGATGCCGACAAGGCCGATCCCGCAAAGCAGGCCGCGCGAACCATCGCTGTCGGGAAGCTCCTCCGCGACAAGCTGCGCGCGCAGGAGGATGTGTTCGTGCGCTTCTTCGGCGGGGCCGCGGGGCAGCCGCAGACGGACTTTTTCGCGACGCCCGAGCAGGCGCTGTATTTCGAAAACGGCGGCGTTGTCCGCGGCTGGGCTGCCACGCTCGCCAACCGCGCCGCAGCGCTGGCGGACACAAGGGCGATGGCGGAGGAGATTTACCTTTCGACGCTCACCCGGATGCCCGAGGCCGCCGAGATCGCGGAGGTCGAGGCGACATTCGCCGCGCGGCCGAAAGCGAAGAAGGCCGAAGTGCTCGGCGATCTCGCATGGGCGCTCCTCAGCTCGAATGAATTCCGCTTTGTCCACTAGCCACCCAGCCAACCGACACACACCATGAAACCCTGCAACTACGCCTGCTCCTCCGCCGAGCACCTCATCAGCCGCCGCCGCTTCTTCGGCTCGCTTGCCGCCACCGGCGCCGCCGCGGTGCTGCCCGGGTTCGGGCTGTTCACTTCGCCCACGGTCGCGGCGGAGATGTCGCGCAGCCAGAAGCGGATGATCGTCATCAATCTCGCCGGCGGCCTCTCGCAGCTCGAGAGCTGGGATCCGAAGCCGGGCACGCCAACGGGCGGGCCGTTCCGCGCGATTCCGACCTCGGTGCCCGGCGTCCACATTTCCGAGCTGCTGCCGAAGACGGCGAAGGTGATGCACCACCTCGCGCTCGTCCGCAGCATCAACACCAAGGAAAACGACCACGGCAAGGGCGCCTACATCATGAACACCGGCCGCCACAAGACGCCCGCGCAGGATTATCCCGCGCTCGGTGCCGTCATCGCCAAGGCCCTCGACCGCGACGGCGCGAACGCGCTGCCGGGGCACATCGTCATCTCGCCAAACGGCAGCGGCGGACGCAGCGCGGACTCCGCTTATCTCGGCCCGAAATACGGCAGCGTGACGCTGGGCGGCGCTAAGCCGCTGCAAAACTCCGAGCGCCCCGCGAGCCTCGCGGAGGAGGCGTCGAACTGCGCGAACGACCTGCGCCGCAAAGTGAACGACCGATTCGCCCTCCGCCGCCGCACCGCGCAGACGGACGCCTACACGCAGAGCTTCGAGCAGGGGCTCGAGCTGATGCGCCAGCGCGACGTCTTCGACATCTCGAAGGAGTCGCAGAAGGACCAGGAGCGCTACGGCTCGCACGATTTCGGCCGCCACTGCCTGCTCGCGCGCCGGCTCATCGAGAAGGGCATCACCTACGTGCGCGTGACGCACTCGAACTACGACACGCACTGCGAGAACTTCAATTTTCACTTCGAGCAGGTCGGCGAGTTCGACGGCCCGTTTGCCACGCTCGTCACCGACCTCGCCGAGCGCGGGCTGTTTGAAAACACCCTGCTCGTCGTGCTCTCCGAGTTCGGCCGCACGCCGACGATCAATGCGAACTACGGCCGCGACCACTGGGGCAGGGCGTGGAGCATCTGCCTCGGCGGCGCGGGCATCCACCGCGGCGCGGTCATCGGCGAGACAAACGACAACGGCACCGAGGTGAAGTCGCGCCAGGTGGACGGCGGGCATCTCTTCCACACGTATCTCGCCGCGCTCGGCATCAAGAGCACCGGGCACTTCATGGTCGCCGGGCAGAAGGTCCCGATGGCCGACCCGTCGTTCGAGCCCATCGACGAGCTCCTCTCCTGATGCCCGCAAACCCGAAGCTCGCGCACGTCGCGAAGGAACTCGCCGCGGAGATGCCGCTGGCGGGCTGCCGGTTCGACCCGGCGGGCAAATTCGTTTTTGCGACGGGGCAGAGCAGCGCCATCACGCGCTGGGAGCTGGATGGCGGGAAGCGCACGACCTTCACCGGACACGAGTCGTGGGTCTTCGACCTCGCGGTGACGGCCGACGGCCAGACGCTCATCAGCGCCGCGGGCGACGACTCGCTCGTCTGGTGGCCGGCCGCCGACGATGCGCCGAAATCCATCCGCAAGTTGAAGGCGCACGAGGGCTGGATCCGCAGCATCGCGCTGAGTCCGGACGGCGCGCACGTTGCCAGCGGCGGGAATGACCGGGTGGTGCGCCTGTGGAGCACCGCCGACGGAAAGAAGGCCGGCGAATTCTCCGGGGCGACGCGCGATGTTTACAGCGTGCGATTTCACCCGGGCGGCGAATGGGTGATCGCCGGCGACCTCGACGGAAAGATCCTCCAGTGGGAGGTGAAGACCGGCAAGCTGGTCCGCACCCTCGATGCCGCGCCGCTGCACAGCTACAACGACGGCCAGCAGGTCCACTACGGCGGAGTGCGCGCGATGGCCTTCAGCCCCGATGCGAAATGGCTCACTGCCGGCGGCCTCCACAAGGCGACCAACCCGCTCGGCAACGTGCAGCAGCCGCTCGTGCTGCGTTTCGACTGGGAGAGCGGCAAGTCCGTCCGCAACCACCTCACCGACGCCACGAATGAGCGCGTGTGGGGGCTTCATTATCACGCGGACGGCTTCCTCCTCGGCTGCATCGGCGGGCAGAAGGGGCAGCTCATTTTCTGGGACGAGGGCGGCGAGAAGCCCAGCCACGTCTTCGCGCTGCCCTCCACCGCCCGCGGCATGTCCGTTCACTCCGACGGCATCCAAGTCGCCACGGCGCACGCGGACAGCAAGCTGCGCATCACCAAGCTCGCCGCAAAGACCTGAGCGGGCCCCGGCCCCTCCCCGCGGGCGAGATTCCGCTTGCGCGTTCGGATGCACGCCACAAGAGTGCGCCCTGAGCCGACGTGGCGGAATGGCAGACGCGCTAGACTCAAAATCTGGTATCCTCACGGGTGTGTGGGTTCGAGTCCCACCGTCGGTATCTCTGTTGCAGAGGGGCGCAGCGGAGGCTTGGAATGAATTTGGAACGACGCTGCAGGGGGATCGCCCAGACCTGCGCGGTCAGGCTCCGAAGCGCAGGGGCAGGTTCACCACGTTGAACGCCTCTTCGCGGCCGATGGAGAACCATGCCCTGGCTTCATCCTCGGTCTTCGGATCGTTGTAGTGTTCGCGGATCTGCTCGGGGCTGTTGCCCATCTCGATCCGGAGCGCCTCGGGATCCTTGAGAACGGCAAAGCGGTAGCTGCCGAAACTATGGCGAGGCGCGTTCTTCTTCCAACGCAGGGAGGTCTTCGTCCGGATGCGCTCGATCTCGCGGCCGAGTTCGCTGAGCGCCGCCCGCTCATTCTTGGTGGGAATCACCGGGCCGTGTTTCTCGCGGCACCAGCTCAGCAGCTCGGCGAGATTCGGGAGCAGGGGAGCATGGCGCGAGATGCGGACCTTGCGCGCGATCTTCGCCGGCACGGCGATGATGTTCTTCTGCCAGTGGAACGCCGACCACTCGAGGCGCAGGATCTCCGAGTTGCGCAAACCTGCGAAAGCGCCGATGGCGAAGAATGGAAACCAACGATCGCTCGCCGCGCGCAGGATCGCGCTCATCTCGGCCGGTGTGAAAGTCGTGACTTCGCTGACACCCTCGCCGATGCGCTCGATGCGCTCCGCCGGCGTCTGGCGATCGGCGAGCCAACCTTCTTTCCGCGCGAAGCGGGAAAGCTGCACGATCGCATTGAGCAGATTGTCGCGCCGGCGTCGGCTGATGCCGCGATTCAGCTCCGAATCGAGCCAGACATTGATCGTGCGCTCGTCGGCCTTGTGCAGCTCGGGCACCGCCGCAGCGAAGCGCAGCAGGTCGCTCTTGAGTCGCGAGCAGTGGACCTCCGAGCATCCTTTCTTGCGGCGGCCGAGAATGAGCGCGTCCACAATCTCATGCGTCGGCGGCGCCGATCCGAGGGCCGGGTTGCGCTCGAGCCAAAACTTCGCGAGGTCCACGAATGTCGGTCTGTCGGCGCGCTCCGGGATCTTGCGCGCAAGCTGGTCGAGCGCCAGCGCTGCGTCCCGGCGTTCGTCGGCACTGAGGTCGCAGGCGGCCGTCTCCGCATTTACGATCGCTAGGGCGATGCGCTCCGCTTCTTTGCGCAGCTCATCGATCGTGCGCCGCTTCACCACACGATAGACGCCCCCCAGCGTGTATGAGAACGAAACGCGCCCGTCGCCGAGCTGCCAGACATCGAAGTCGAGTCCGTGGACGCGCAGTGTCTTCGGGATGCGGGGAGGCATGGTCAGGTGAGCACCCGCCCGAGTTTGATGATGATGAGCGGCTTCTTGCCGGCGCCCCACTTCGCCTTGCCGACGCCGCGACGCCACCCCAGGAACTCCGTCACGACGAGCGGGGCTTTCGCGCTGTAGCCGTTGCGGAACTCCACGCGGTCGTAGTCCTTTCCCTCGAGGCGGGAGAGAATCCAGCGTGACGGCTCGCGATACTCCTCGCGCTTCTCGCCGCTGGCAATCATGTCGAACCAATGGCGCTTGAGAGTCAGCTTCAGCACTCTCATTTGCCCTTGAGCTTCTCGCGCTTCGCGTCGCGGGC
>JBGAPU010000194.1:0-3771 GCA_044221035.1 Chthoniobacteraceae bacterium
ACGCCGTCCACGAGTTGGGAGAGATGGACGCGGTAGGCATCTTGGAACTGCGGGCCCGTCGTCTCGTCCGAAGTGGTCACGACGATCTCGATCTTCACCGCAGCGCATTCGCCGGGGAGACCGGTCACAACTCCGGCGACCGATTGCCCCGCGGTGCCGCCGGAGAACGACCACACCGGGATGTGCGTGGAGCCGCGGGACATCAGCACCAGCGACGGCTGGCCCGTGGCGATCATCATCTGGCTCGCGTTCAAGCCTATCGGCGCCCATCGGCGCGGTGCGAGCTTTTCGCCCGGCGCTTTTACGGAATCATCGGCGCCAAGACCGGTGATGGATGAGGCGAGCAGCGCAATGAGGAGAAGGGTGATTCGCATGACTGGTTGGGAATTGCCGGGCCGCACGGCCTTCATTCAGTTCGGCGCGTTGAACACGGGCGGATTTGGTTTCAGATACGGCTTCAGCGCGTCGAAGCGGAAATCGATCTCGGCGACTTCCGCGGCGCTGAGCTGCAACTCGGAGAAGATCGGCTTTTCCGGAATCGACTGCTTCGGGCCGTATTGGCGGGAGATCATGTTTTTGAACACGCCGCGTTTTTTCCACAGGTGGAGCTGGAAGCCGCGCAGATCGCCGCCGGGGAGATGCTGGCCGACATTGAAAAGGAGGAGTAGCCTCGCGTAGGCGTCGCGCAGGGTGTCCGGGTCCCTGCCGCTCTCCATCAGCCCCCAAATGCGCGCGAGCACATCGGCATAGACGGCGCGTTCGGTGATGAGGCCCTCGGTGCCGAGGTGCGATTCGTAGAGCCAGCCATGCGCGCCGCGGGCGCTAAAGACGCGGCGGATCGCCGGCCGCGCCGCGCAGAGTTCGCGAGTGCGGGCGATGATGGGCGCGGCTTCCTCCTTGATGTAGCCGAAGTGCGGAAACTCCTTTGCCAGCTCGATCATGAGCTTCACCGACGGGACCGGGCCCTTGTATGCGACACCACCGGTGGTCTGAAAGATGACGGGCCGTGTCGCGACCCGTCCCAGCGCGCGCCAATACTGCCTCAGGTCGTCTTCGGTGCGCCCTGAGTCCGGTGGGCGCGAGATGATCGCCGCGGGTGCGAGCTTCTCCGCGTGCCGGGCAAAGATGAGCATCTCATCCGTGTCCCTGCCCTGCACGCCGAGGCAGAGCGCCGTGCGCAGGGAGCGTGAAGTTTCGGCGAGCACCTCCATGCCGCGCAGTTTTTCCTCCATGCTGAGCAGGTCCACGCTGTCGCCCGACTGCGGCCAGATCATTCCGGGACAGCCGCCCCAATCGACAAAGCGCGCCTGATTCGCGAGCACGGCATAATCCACTTCGCCGGCCTCGGTGAAAGGTGTCGAGAGGATGGGAAATGGGCCGCGGATTTTCGGCGCCGGCATGGTGGCTTCGGCGGCGCGCAGGAGGTTTCCGGCGCAAAGGCCCGCAGCTCCCGCGATTGTGGTCGCGAGCATTTGTCGTCGAGTGGGGAACGGTTCCATTGGTCGTGTGGTTGATTCACCTCGCGCGCCGATTTTGACGGCGCATTTTTTCAAGGTTTCAGACACAAACAGGAATATCTGCGCCAAAGCCAGCCGCGCTTTCACCCTCTCTCGGAACCCAAACTCATCCCAGCAACCCCACGCCATGCTCTCTCCTCTCCTGAAACCCTTCCTCCTTTTCGCCACCTGCCTCACCGCGTTCGCCGCGGAGCCGCTATTCGAGAAATCCGACGTCTTTCCCGCGGGCATGAATGGTGTCGCCCGGTATCGCATCCCCGGCATCGTGGTCACGACGAAGGGCACCGTCCTCGCCTACAGCGAGGCGCGTCGAAACAGCAGTTCGGACTGGGGCGAGATCGAAGTGCATCTGCGGCGCTCGACAGACGGCGGCAGGACATGGGAGCCCGCGAGGCACATCGCGCACCGCGGAGCGCGCATCGAGGGCAATCCGCACAAGAAGACCGAGGACGGCGCCCGCGAGCAGACGGTGAACAACCCCGTCGCCATCGTGAATCGCAGGACCGGGGCCATCGACATGCTCTACTGCATCAATTACGCGCGCTGCTTTTCCATGCGGAGCGCGGACGACGGCGTGACATGGAGCCAGCCGGTGGAAATCACGGCGGCCTTCGCGCCATTCCGCAGTCGCTATGATTGGCGGGTCCTCGCCACAGGCCCCGGGCATGGCATCCAGATCAAGAGCGGCCGCCTCGTCGTGCCGGTATGGATTGCGTTCGGCAAGGAAGGCGACCACAGCCCCTCCGCCGCTGCCACGATTTACAGCGATGACGATGGCGCGACCTGGAAGGCCGGGGATCTCTGCCTGCCCGACGAGGGCGATTTCAAAAATCCAAACGAGACAATGCTGGCAGAACTTTCCGATGGCCGCGTGATGCTCGTGACGCGCAGCGCTTCAAAAGCGAGCCGCAAGATCGTCACCACAAGCCCGGACGGTGCGACCAATTGGACAAAGCCATCCTTTCACGGACAGCTCTGGGAGCCGATCTGCATGGCGAGCATCGTCGCCCATCCATCCCGGCCGGGCGCGCTTCTTTTCTCCAACCCGCACACGCTCGCGCTCGACAAGGACGGGATGGAAATCCCCGGCGGCCGTGGCAAACGCGAGAACCTCAGCATCAAGCTCAGCCCCGACGATGGAAAAACCTGGCCTGTGAACAAGACCCTCGACCCCGGCCCCAGTGCTTACTCGGACCTCGCAGTGCTGCCAGACCACACCGTGCTTTGCCTCTACGAGGCGAAGAACGACATCGTCTGCGCGCGCTTCAATCTCGACTGGGTCGCGCGGTAGCGGCGCGCGGCCGGGTCAACGCGCTGACGGCTTCATCACCCAGTCCCAGCGCTCGCCGGCCTGCCGGAGCTGTGGCGCCAGATCTTCTTCCGCGAGGAAATGCTGGCGGATGAGTTCCTGAAGAACACCGTTCACTTTGCCGAGGTAGGCTTCTTTCGAGGCGTATCGCTCCTCGAGCGAAAGGCGCGGATCGCCCGTGCTAACACGCGCCAATTGGTTCGCTGCGAAAGGCACCCACGCGCCGCGCAGGAACACGAGTTCGTTTGGCGAGCCCAGCGCGGCTGGTCGGAATACCCAGCCCGTCGCCGTGCCGAGCGGAACCGCAACATCGGGCAGACGAATGCCCGCGAGATCGTTCCCGTCCTCATCCACCTGCGGCACGAGCAGCGGCAGTTCCGCGCCCGCCCCCGCACCGTCGGGCAACATCGGATTAGGCAGGCGACCGCCGGCGCGCAGACCATTCGGGGCCGACATGCCGGGCACTTTTGGGAAACGCACCTGCGCGACGGGCACGAGCGTGCCGTCGCTGAGCTTCGGATACACGCTCGGGGGAGGCTCGATGCCCTCGGCGACCCAGCGATGCAGCGCGAGGCGAAGCGCGTTCTGCACCGGAGTGGTATTCACCGGATTCGCCAGCGGCGCTCCGTCCACGAGCGCAGTCGGCGGAAATTTCGCAGCGCCGTGCTGCGTGCCGGCGAAGTAGTAGCTGCGCACATTCGGCGGAAACTCGATGTCCTTCGTGCCCGTCGGATCGGTGTGCGTGAGCGCCGCGACCCGGCCCGCGCCCCAGTATTCGGCCGAGGTGTTGAGGTAAAAGACCTTCGGCGAATTCTTCACGCGCGGGTTTTCCAGCACACCGTCGCTTTGCCCGCTCACCGGATCGCGCTGCTCGATGTCGGCGAACGGAAACGAGGTGGTGTCGAAAACCGCTAGGCTGATCGGCTTCGACCAGCGGCTGTTCAG
>JBGAPU010000082.1:0-28845 GCA_044221035.1 Chthoniobacteraceae bacterium
TTCCATCACCGTCGGCATCGATCCAAATGGGATTCGTCGAACCGATGACGCGCGGGACGAATGTCTTGCTCGATGGCTGATATGGCCGCGGGATTTCCCAGAATGGTTCCCTCACACCGGGCCCGGTCGCGATGGCGACAAGGTGCACATCGTGCGGGGGCTTCGGGATTTCCCAAATCACGCGGGCCAGAACATCCGCCGCACGCCCGGGATTGAGCACCTCGGCGCGCAGCAGCATGCCGTTTGCGAAAAGCTCGAGGCGATCTGCCTGCACCCATGACGGACCGCGCACGCAGATCTCCACGCGCAGCGTGCTGCCGAGACCAGTGGCGAGGTCGCCGACTTTGAAACGCTCATCCACTTTCATGTCGGTGAGGAGCCCGAGGCTCACGAGCAGCCGGCCCTTGCGATAGCTCTCCCACACCTTGTCGAGATTGATGCCTGCCGGATTGCCATCATCCACGGCGACGTAAGTGCGGCCCTGGCCGAGAATGAACCGGTTCACGTCGTGGCTGTCGCTCGATCCCACAGCCGAGATGCGATGCCCGCGATTCAGCAGGGCGAACCAGTCGCGATAAAGCAGGTGGATGTCGGACTGCATCGCGGCGGAAGTGACGACCTCGACGGCATCGATGTCCATTGCATCCGCGTCGCGGTGGTGCCCCGTCCTTGGATCGAACCGCAGTCCACCGAACGGGATGAAGCCGCTGTGCATGTCGCGCGGGTGGTTGAGCGTGATCACCTTCACGCCGGGCGTGCCGCGGATGGCGGGAATCAGCCGCGACCAGTCCTGCTCGTTCGAGTCCACGATCTGCGCGCCGGGCTTGATGGGGAAGGCGTTGAAGTGCCCGTGCTTGGTTGTCACTTCATTGCCTATGACAGGGGTGAACCACTGCGCGGTGCCGGTGCCTGATGCAATGGGCGCATAATCGGTGTGGTGATTGTGGTCGGTGGAAATCGCGAGTTCGATGCCTTCTCCGGTGATGGTGAGCATTCGGTCTTCCACGCTCGCATCACCGTGGCGGCTGTGCGTCAGCGTGTGGATGTGGCTGTCCGCCGCGATCCATCCACGCGTGTCCACTTCGCGCTTCAAGGCCATCTCCACCGGAGCCGTGTCGCCTGCCTTCACACTGAGCGCGCGCCTTTCCACGCTCCATTCAAAGCCGCGTCCAGCATGCAGCACATACTCGCCGGCCGGCACGAAGATGCTCGCCCTGCCGTCGCGCGCGTAAACGACGCCCGTCCTCGCGGCGACGGCGCCCGCAGGCTCTGCAAGCAGCGGCTGCAGCGTTCCATCCGGACGTGTCAGCGTGAGTCTGCAGGGCACCGCGGAGTTGTTGCCGGCGTCCGTCACCTCCACCTCGATGCGTGCGGCGCTGAGATAGGGCTTCATCGGCTGCGGCTCGATGATCACCGGGCCGACTTCGATGTCGTCGAGCACCGGTGGCGCTTCGACCAGCAGGGTGTTTTCCCCGTCGAGCAGCGCATTCGGTGGCAGCGGAAACACACTCTCCATCGGTGTCTCCGCGGTGGTGAGAGTCCCCAGCTTCCGGCCGTTCAATTTCACCGGCCAGCCGAGCTTCACGTTGTTCTGCCAGATGCGCAGAGTCTGTTCATGGGAGTTTGCCTTCGCTGCAAAGCGAACCTCGAAGCGCTCTCCGTCCACCTTTCGATCCTTGAACTCCTCCCATTCCCACTGGCCCGGTTTTCCGAGATGCAGCCGTCGGCTTTCGAGGATGATCTCTGCGGCTGGCAGCGCCGTGTTGACGGAGAGAACGAGGGACAGCAGCAGGCACTTCGGGCTCATGGAGGTCATCTGGTGAGCGTCCGGCGGGGTTACTTCGATCCCGATGAAGCGATGTCCTGCACCCGCCGGTTCGCGAACGGGAAGCTGGTGATGACTTCCGTGATGAGCGTCTGCATGCGGTAACCGTCGGCGGCGAGGGTCTTCAAAATCTGATCCACCACGATGAGATCGTAGCCCTCGAGCTGGCGGCAGAGCGCGTAGGCGAGGAGCTTCTCGATCAAATTGCGCGCAAGGTCATCCTTGCGCGCGGCGATGATGGCCTTGAGTTCCCTCGGCGTGGAGAAGCGCTTGCCCCCGGGCAGTTCGCCCGCGGCGTCGATCGCTCCGCCGGTGTCGTCCTTGTCGCGCCAGCGGCCGATGGCGTCGAAGTTTTCCAGTCCAAACCCGATCGGATCGAGGATCCTGTGGCAGTTGGCGCAGACGGCGTTCGTGCGGTGAAGCTCTGTGCGCTGGCGGAGCGTGAGGTTGGCGACCTTCTTCTGGTCCTGCTTTTCGAGGCCAGGGACGTTTGGCGGCGCGGGCGGCACGTCTTCGCCAAGCACCTGTTCGAGCACCCATACGCCCCGCTTCACGGCGCTCGTGCGGTTTGGAAAGGAGGTCGTCGCAAGGATGCCCGGCATGCCGAGGATTCCGCCGCGGTTGGCGTCGGCAAGCTTCACCTTTCGCATCGAGGTGCCGCTGACGGCCGTCTCGAGTCCGTAGAGCTTCGCGAGTGTGCCGTTGAGGAACGTGTAGTCGCTGTCCACGAAGCTGACGACGCTGCGGTTCTCGCGCACGATGCTGTCGAAGAAGAGGCGGGCTTCGTCATACATGGCAGCGCGCATTTCGGGCGTCATCTGGGGAAACTTCGCGGCGTCGAATGTCTTGCCCGCGAGGCTGCCGAGTTCCAGCCACTGCGCGCCGAAGCCGTCGAAGAGCGCGCGTGAGCGATGGCTGGCGAGCATGCGCTTCACCTGGGCCTTCAGCACCGCAGCTTCGTGGAGTTTGCCCGCGTCGGCGAGCGCGGCGAGCTCGGGGTCGGGCATCGTGGCCCAGAGGAGATACGACAGCCGCGAAGCAAGCTGGTGGTCGTCGAGTGGCACGACGGACTTGCCCGGTTCCACATCCTTCGCCGGCGTGATGAAGAGAAACTGCGGCGAAACGAGCACCGCCTTCAGCATGAGGCGCAGGGATGCGGCGTAGTCGAGTTTGTTGGCGCGGCCGAGATCGAAGACATCGAGCAGCACATCCACCTCGGCGTCCGACGCGGGGCGCCGAAATGCGCTGCGGGCGATGCCGCGGGCGACCTTCCTCGCCGCATCACGGGGATCCGTTCCAGCCGCTGGCGCCTCGCCGAATAGACGCTTCTGAACCGGCGTCGGCGGCTTGCCCTTCGGGGCGAGAATGCGGCCGAGCACTTCGTTTGCGATGCTGAGATACTGCTCCGTCTGCATCGGCGAGAGCGAATTGAGATACCCTTGGCCAAACACCTCGTCGGGCAGGTCCTTTGCGACCGACGGATCCACGCCGAACAGGTCGTGAAGGGTGTTGCCATACTCCATTTTCGTGAGGCGGCGGATCACGAACGGGCCCGGGTCGCGTGGGCTGAGGAATTTGATCTTTGCGATGCCGTCGAGGAACCGTTCGCGTTCCGTGTCGGTCGGCTGCTTGTCCGCATCGTCCGGCGGCATGTCGTGCGCCCGCACATTGGCGACGGCCTGCTGCCAGCGCCTGTTGAAGCCCGTTTCGCCGGGCTTCTTGAAGGCGGGCTCGAAATTGATCGCGCCCTTCGATTTCCGGTTGCCGTGGCACTGCACGCAGTAGCTCTTCACGAACGGAACGACATCATCGCGAAACGACTTTTCCGCGTCGGCTTTCCGCGCCGCGAACTGCGCATCGCTTTCCTCCGCAGCGAGTCCCGGCGAGGCCGGAAAAAATGAAATGCCAACCAGCGCTGCGGCAAATGCGCGGCGCGCTGCCGCTCCGATGTTCGAGGTTCTGGTTTTCAACTTCAGTTTCAGTCTAGCAATGACCATCGAGCGGTGGCTCTGAAAGGAACTTCGTCGAACGCCTGCGCATCGTGAGCGCGGGTGGGCCCTGAAACCGCGGCGTGCATTACCACTTGGAAAGAATGCCGCTCGCAGCGGCGGAGGGTATCGGCGCTGCTGAGAAAATTTTATCCCCCGTGCAGAACACCCTTCTCAGCCATGAAAAACCGACCCTCAAAAATCCCCGAAAAGCCCAAACAACCTGCATCCGACGAAAAGAGCGGGGATTCCGAGAGCGCGCGTGGCGAGAAGCTCGCCGCCTCAAAGGGCGAGGAGCCGCAGCCGCCGGACGACACGGCCAAAAGCGCGAAGGGTGAACTGGGCAACCCATCCTTTGTCGCGGTGTTCGGACGCTTTCGCTGAGGGTGGGGCTGCGCCGGGAGGACGAAGTGCTTCATCGAAAGAAGCGGAGTGAGCGGGCTGGTTGCGACTTTGGCGGACTCGCCCGAATCCGAAGGGGGCGTTTCGACACAGGCGAGAATCACCCGGGGCGGAGTTCGCGGTGCGACTGGCGGCGGAAGCCATTCAGACGCAGCGAGCCGTCGGCGAAGATGTCGAGCATCGCATAGCCGTTGTTTTCCTCGCCGCTGCCTTCCACCATCGCGACGAGCGTCGTGTAATGGATGCCCGCGATCTGGCTGTAGTCATTCTTGTGCGAGTGCCCCTGGAAAACCGCGAGCACCTTGCGGGACTCTTCGAGCAGCCTGCGCACTGCGGGGGCGTTGCGAACGGCATGCGCGGGGTCGTTATCGAGCCTCTGGTGCGCGAGGACGATGACCGGCCCGCGTGCCTTGCCCAGTTCGCCCTCGAGCCATGTGATTTCCGGTGGCGGCAGGTTTGCGTCCCTCCAGTCGAAATTTTTCCGCTCATACGCGGTGCCGTCCTCGCGGAAGCAGGCGTCGAGTAGCAGAAACGTGGCTCCGCCCGCCTCAAAGGAAGCATGGCCGCCCGGCGACTTGGTGTTCGCGGCAAACTCCCGCTTGGTGAGCGTGCCGACGCAGTGATTGCCGAGCACGTAGTGGCGGGGCATCGCGAGCTTGGCAAAGTGCGATTCCATCGTGCGCAGCCACTCGATTTCACGCTCCACGGAGTCCGCCTGATCAATGAAATCGCCCAACTCGATGACCGCCGTGGGCTTCTCGCGGTTCATGAATTCCACGGCTTCGTCGAGCTTGCCGAGCGCTTCGCGGTAGAAACGCGTTCGCGCTGGCTCCTTGTCGCCGTAGTGCAGGTCGGTCATCAGGCCCACGCGCAGGACCGGGAGCGCAGCGGGCTGAGCCGCGAGCAGCCTGCCGGCGCTGAAGCCGGCAAGGCATAGTGCGGTCGATTTAAGAAAGGCGCGGCGTGTTTTCAAAATCGGGGAGCATTGGGGTTGGAAGCATCGTCCATTGTCGAGCGGCGTCAGGGTTTCATCTCCTGGTTGCACACGCCGCCAGTGCCGGGCGGGAAGAGGTTGCCGTTGAAGTGCAGGCCGCGAGGGTGGTTCGGCTCGGTGGATATGATGACGGCGTATTTGTAGCGAGGTGGCCCCGTGTGGTGCACGAGGTTGCCTTGAACCAGCACGCCGGTGAGAGGTGGATCGTCGGCATCCTGTCCGGCGTCGAATTTGAACGGCGACCGCTCCGGACCCCACATCCAGTGCGCGTCGCCGTGGCCGAAGTCGGAGATGATGTTGTTCGCGATCACGGAGCCCCCGTCGGAGTTCTCGGGCTTGCCATCCGCCGCGGGATGCGCAGCCGCTCCGGGCATGAGGCCTATTGCCCAGAGGTCGTTCCGTGCAAACTGGTTGCCAGTGATGAGCACATTCCGGCTGCCGTGCATCGCCTTCATGCCGATGTGCGCGTGGTTCACGATGTTGTTTGCCACGATCACGCGATCGCAGTGGAGGTCGATTCCCTGGGCGGCGTTCTCGATGTGGTTGCCGATGATGCGCGTGAAGTCGGTGACCTCCGGCGCGGTGACGAGCAGGCCGCTGCCCTGGCGCCAGTTGTCGGTGTAGCCAGCGTCCCACGCCTGCTGGCTGATGTGCGGACCCTTCTCCGGGTTTTTCTTCACGAAGGTGCCGAGCTTGTGCTTGTCGCGCGTCTCGCGTGACGGCGTGAAATTATCCTCCACGATGCGGTTGCCGTCGATGAGCGTGCCGGTGCAGTGGCGCACCATGATGCCGGTGCCGTCGGTGCAGTTGAACGCGTAGCCCGACACATCGCCCTTGGTGCGGTCGTCCACGCTCACGCGCATGTAGTTGCGCACCAGGCAGCGGCTGATGCGCGTGTCCCGTGAATCGCTCACGCGGATCGCGCCGGAGTTCGTCTGGTTGTCGAGCACGCGCACGTTTTCGATCACGAGGTCGCGGCAGTGCTGGGCGACGATGCCCTCCTGGTGCGTCACCGTTTTGCCCGCGGGGCGGGTGAGCGTGACGTCGCGGATTTCCGCGTTGGCGGCATTCTCGATGTTCACGATGGGCCGCTCGGGATTCGTCTGGATGATGCGACCTGGGCCGTAGAGGCCGGCGCGATCTCCGCGGATGCGGATGACGTCGGAAATCACGTGGTCGCCGGAAGGGACGAAGATCATCCGGTTGGGATTCGCCGCGAGTGCCGACTGGATGGACTCGTAGTCTGCGGCGGAAATTTCGCCGCGGCTTCCAGGTCCGGCGGCGAGGCAGGCTGCGGCGGCGAGTGAAGAGAGAAGGAGCAGCGAGCGTTTCATCGAAGGTCTGTCAGAGCTGCTTTTCCCGATTCGGCCGCTGGCCGCGGCTACTTCACCTCCGCGACATCGACGACATTGAGCTGGATGAACTGGCCGTTGTAGGGCTGCGGCGCGGGAGGCACGCCGGGGACGACGAGCTTGGCGAAATTGGTGATCATGCGGCCGTTCTGCCCGTCGCCGTGGAAGGTGAGCGTGGCGCCGGCCTCGACCTCGATCGTCTTCGTGTAGTCGATCGTGAAGATGCGGTGGCCGACCTTGTCCTGGCGGTTGAAGAAGAAGTGCGACGCGGGCGCGGACACGGTGAGCTGATAAATGTTGTAGGTCGCGTTGTTCGGCGCGCCCCCGATGTAGAAGTAGTCGCCGTCCTGCTTGCCGTCCTTATACATCATCGGCTCGACGACGCCGCGGACGCGGATGGTGACCTTGTAGCGCTTGCCGGGCTCGCCGCCGAATTTGCGCACGTCGGTGAACTTGTCGTTCGTCGCGGGATCATTCGTCGCGCGCGCGGAAATCCCGTCTGCGCCGGGTTTCGGGTTTTCGGGCATCGGATCCTTGCAGGGGAATTCAAAGCGGTAGCCGTCGAGGGCGGCGGCGACTTTCTTCAAGTCGTCGGCCTGCGCTGCGGAGATGACGAGGGTGAATGCGGTGAGAATGCCGAGGAGACTGTGGGAGCGGAGCATGGGAGAGGAAGGTGTGGAATTGCGTCGGCGTGATTGCGCCCGCTTTTCCCAAACGCTGAAAGAAGAATCTGCGCGCATGGGTGCAGCTGGCAGATTGAACGCCGCGACGCGTTCGTGGTCGAAATGGCCGTTGCGGCGGATGCCGTGTGTGCTCTCTATCCACTCCATTTTTCTCATGAATCGTCCCACCATTTCACGCCTCGTTTCACTGCTCGCGTTCTGCATCCCTGCGGGTGCGCCCGCCGTCTTTGCGGCAATGCCGCAGATCATCAATGTCTCCGCCTACGATCCGAAGGAGAAGCAGCGGGGCGGCGTGAGCTATTCGGAGAACGACGTCTCGGCCCTGCGGGAAAATGGCGCGAGCGGGCTCATCGCGCGCGCGGGGAAGGGTGGAAATCTCGATGAGAAGTGCGCGGCGTTCCTCGCGTCGGCGGACCGCGTGGGCATGCTGCCGGGCGTTTATTACCGGCTGCAGTCGCACGTGGCGGCGTCGTCGCAGGCGGATCAGTTTGTCTCCCGCGCGCAGTCGCTGGCACGTTCGCGCGCGTGGAATGCGCCGTCGCTGCTGCTCTGCGCGGACTTCGATGCAAAATCGCGGATGGCGGACATCCTGAGCTTCATGGACCGCGTCGAGAGCCGCACGGGAGTCGTGCCGGTCGCGTATCTGGAAAACAGCACGCATCTCAAGCAGCTCCTCAGCACTGCCGACGACGCAACGAAGGCGAAGCTGCGCCGGATGCCCTACTGGGTCGCGCTTTACTCGCATGACAAGGGCGGCACGCCGGAATTTCCCACTCCGGGGACTCCCAACGGACTTGTGAGGCAGTATGAGGTGTGGCCCGACTGGACGATGTGGCAATACGCCGGCGTGGACTGGCAGCGAGGGCGTTCGCAGCCGAAGGTGTATAACCACGGCTCGCACCGCTTCCCGCTCTACTTCGGGAACATGGACCGGCCGATGGAGCGCAACGTCTTCAACGGCACGATCGCGGCGCTGCAGGCATTTTGGCAGCGCCACGGACTGCCGCTGAAGTAGCTGGGAGCGGGCGGCGGGTGCCGTGATGCGGGGCACCGGGGATCGGAGTGCTTGTCGCCGCTTGCTCGCGTCGATCGTGGGCGGCTAGAACTGCGGCATGCGCACCCCCTCCTTTGCTGCCGCCCTCGTCCTCGCCGTGCTGCCGTGCCTTTCCGTCGCGGAACTGCCGGAGGGCGTGAGGCGGGTGAAAGTGCTGAATTATCCGGACTGCTTCGAGCTCTCGAATGCGGACACGCGGGTGACGCTCTGTCATCACGCGGGCGGGCGCGTGCTGGAATACATCCACAAGGGGACGAACGCGCTCTATCTCGACCCGAAGGAGGCGAACTGGGGGCGGCCCGGCGGGGCGAAGGCGCCGAGCAGCGCTGGGCGCTTCGACATCGGGCCCGAATATGTCATTCCGAAGCACGACAAGCTGTGGAGCGGGGAGTGGCAGGCGGAGGCCATCGGGCCACGCGCGGTGCGGCTTACGAGCCAGCCCGACGAGGCCACGGGCGTGCAGCTCATCCGCGAGTTTCGGCTCGACGCGAGGTCCACCCATCTCGCCTGCGAGCAGATCATCCGGAATGTCTCGCAGGAGACGAAGCACTGGTCGCACTGGAGCCGGACGTTTGCGGTGCATGGCGGAATCGGAGTGGTGCCTCTGACACCGGAGACGCGCCGCTTTCCCAACGGCTGGGTGATGTATGACCAAGGCGATGAGCACGCGATCCTGCTGCGGCCCACGGACCCGAATGTCCGCCAGCGCGGCAATTTCCTCGAGGTGCTCGCGCCCACGCGGTTTCCGAAGCTCGGCTTCGACTCGCACGCGGGCTGGTTCGCCTACGTGATGCCGCACGGGCAGGCATTCGTGAAGCGCTACCCTTCGCCGAAGGACGCAGTGTTCCCGGAAATCGCGGGGCTGACGCTGTGCTTGTGGTATCCGAAGGCGGCGCAGGTGCCGGCGATCGAGCTGGAGCCGCACGGTCCGCGCAATGACATCGCGCCGGGTGGGACGGCCGCTTTCAAGGAGGACTGGTATTTGGTCGAGCATCCGTTCCCTGCGGAGGGCGGCTCGCTGGATTTGGAAAAGCTGGCGGCGCAGGTGGAGCGCGAGGCGCGCTGAGTGTCGCCGACACGGGGTTCACATTTACGGGCCGCGCTGATAAAGGTGCGGCGTGAACATCCATCATCGTAACTTGCGGCGGGTCGTGATCATCGGCGGCGGCTTCGGCGGGCTGGAGGCGGCGAAGGCGCTGCGGAAGGCGAACGTTCGCGTGACGCTCATCGACCGGCAGAACCACCATCTCTTCCAGCCACTGCTCTACCAGGTGGCAACGGCGGCGCTGTCGCCCGCGGACATTGCGGAGCCGCTGCGGCACATCCTGCGGAAGCAGGAGAACACGGAGGTGATTCTCACCGAGGCGCAGAGCATCGATGTCGCGGGCAGGCGCGTGGTCACGACGGACGGCGCGATTGAATATGACTACCTCATCGTGGCCGCCGGCACCCGGCATTCGTATTTCGGGCGCGACGAATGGGAGAAGTTCGCGCCGGGGCTGAAGAATCTCGACGACGCGCTGGAGATCCGGAGGCGGATGCTGATGTCGTTTGAGATCGCGGAGAAGACGAAGGACGACGCGGAGCGCGAGGCGGCGATGACATTCGTCGTCGTGGGCGGCGGGCCGACGGGCGTGGAAATGGCGGGCGCCATCGCGGAGATCGCGCGCGTCACGCTCATCAAGGACTTCCGGCACATCGATTCGTCGCAGGCTCGCGTGTATCTCATCGAGAGCGGACCGGAGATTTTGCAGGCGTTCTCCGGCGATCTCCCCGTGAGCGGGCTCAAGCAACTCACTGCGCTCGGCGTGGACGTGCGGCTGAACAGAAAGGTGGAGGCGATCTCGGAGGCGGGTGTGACGCTGACTGGCGGGGAGAAGATCGCCGCGAGGACGGTCGTGTGGGCAGCAGGAAATGCGGCGTCGCCAATCGGCGCGAGCCTTGGCGTGCCGCTCGACCGCGCGGGACGCGTGATCGTGCAGCCGGACTGCTCGATTCCCGGTCACCCGGAAGTCTTCGTGATTGGCGACCAGGCGCTTTTTCCGCTCGCGGATGGGCGCGCGCTGCCGGGGCTCTCGCCGGTCGCGATCCAGCAGGGGAGGCACGTCGCAAAGAACATCGCCGCCCTGATGCGCGGCGAGGCGACGACGCGCTTCGAGTATTTCGACAAGGGCATCATGGCGACCATCGGCCGCAACGCCGCAGTCGCGGAGATGGGCTCGCTGCGCATCAGCGGGTTCTTCGCGTGGATGGCGTGGCTGTTCGTCCACATCATCTTTCTTGTCGGCTTCCGGAACCGCCTCGCGGTGCTCTTCAACTGGGCCTACGCCTACCTCACCTACGGCCGCGGCGCTCGCCTCATCACGAACCGGCAGGCTCGCGGCGGGACAGCGCACAACGGCTGATTCGCGCTTCACCGGCCCGCAGTGTCCCGGTAGGTCTTCCGCAGACTCATTCCCGCCATGCGCAAAATCCTCCTCCCACTGCTCCTCGCATTCAGTCTCGTCCAAGCCAGCGCCGCCGATGCACCGGGCGATCTGCTCGCGCGCCATGTCGAGGAGGGGAAGCTCGGCGAGGGCTTGAAGGTCATCGAGACCGCGCTCGCCGCCGATGCGAAGAGCGACACGCTGCGCTTCCAACTCGGCATCGCGCAATTCCTCCGCGCTCTCGAAAAGCTCGAGCAGGACTGGCACCGCCTCGGCCTGCACCAGTCCCTGTTCGGCGAGATGCTTCCTTTTCTGCGCCTGCCGGTCGCGCCGAATCCGCATCCGGAGCGCGTGACGAATGAGGCGGGGCGCAAGGCCATCGCCGATTTCGTCGCGCGGCTCGGCGAGGCGGCGGAGACGCTGTCGAAGGTCCGCGGCGACGCAGACATGAAGGTCTCGCTGCGGCCCGGGCTCGTGCGACTCGACTTCGATGGCGACGGCAAGGCCGCGGAGGACGAGGTGCTCTGGAAGGTGATGGAGCGCCTGCTGCCGGGCGTGCGCTTCGGCGGCGATGCGGCGAAGGACCTGCTCGTGAAATTCGACCTCGGCGATGCGCGCTGGCTCGAGGGCTACTGCCACCTTCTCTCCGCGTTCGGCGAGGTGGTGCTCGCGCACGACACCGAGAAGCTTTTCCTGCACACAGCGCCAATCTTCTTCGCGGATGCCGACACGCCGTTTGAATTCCTCAAGCGCGGCAAGCGTGCCGACACCATCGGGCGCAGCAGCACCGACGACGTCGTGGACGCGATCACCTTCATCCACCTGCTGAGCTTCCCCGTGAAGGAGCCGCAGCGGATGATGACGGCGCTGCGCCACCTCGAGGAGGTGACGAAGCTCAGCCGCGAGTCGTGGAAGGCGATCGTCGCGGAGAAGGACGACGACCACGAGTGGATCCCCGGTCCCGCGCAGACCGGAGTTTTCCCCGGCGCAAAAGTGACGGGCGAAATGGTCGAGCGCTGGCTCGCCTTCCTCGACGAGGCCGACGCCATCCTCGCGGGCAAGAAGCTCCTCCCGTTCTGGCGCGACGCGGGCGGGCGCGGCATCAATTTCCGCCGCGTCTTCACCGAGCCGCGGACCTTTGACCTCATCCTCTGGATCCAAGGCACCGGCCTCGCGCCGTATCTCGAAAAGGGCAACATCACGGACGAAGGCTTCTGGACGACGACGAACCGCATCTTCCACGGCGAGTTCCTCGGCTTCGCGCTGTGGTTCAACTGAGCGGCGCGGCGCGGCGGAGTCTTTCGCCCTTGCCGGAAACGGTTTTGCGGGGATGATGCGCGGCTTTTCGCCATGAAATACCGCACCTACCTCCTGCTCGGCGCACCCGGCAGCGGCAAAGGCACCCAGGGAAAGATCCTCGGCAGCATCCCGCGCTTCTTCCATCTCTCGATGGGCGACGTGTTCCGCGCGCTCGATACGCGCACGTCCATCGGTCAGAAGTTCGTGGAGTTTTCGAGCCGCGGCCAGCTCGTGCCGGATGAGATCACGATGGAGCTGCTGCGCGCGCACATCGGGCATCTCGTCGGCATCCACACTTTCAAGCCGGACATCGACGCGCTCGTGCTCGACGGTGTGCCGCGCAACGTGGGCCAGGCGAAGATCATGAAGGACATGATCGACGTGCGCACGGTCTTCCATCTCTCGTGCCCGGACCGCGAGCAGCTCGTCACGCGCATGCGCAAGCGCGCGCTGAAGGAGAACCGCTTCGACGACGCCAACGAGGAGACCATCCGCCGCCGCCTCGCGACCTACGAGGCGGAGAGCAAGCCGCTGCTGGAATACTACGGCGCGAAAAAGGTGAAGAACATCAACGCGCTCGCCGCCCCCGTCGAGGTGGTGAAGGAGATCGTCGGCACGCTCTGCTCGGACCTGTAGGGGCCGGGCTGCGCTGCAGGAATTTTCAAAATGCGCGTCGTCTTCATGGGCACGGGGGACATCGGGATCCCGAGCTTCCGCTGGCTGCTCGGCGCGGCCGGAGTGGAGGTGGTCGCGCTCGTCACGCAGCCGGACAAGCCGGTGGGGCGGCATCAGGAAGTCCAGTCGCCGGAGATCAAGAAGCTCGCGCTGGAGCACGGCATCCCGGTCCTGCAGCCTGTGAAGATGCGCGCGCCGGAGGCGGTCGCGGAAATTCAGGCGCTCGGCGCGGACCTGATCGTCGTGATGGCCTACGGCCAGATCCTGCCAAAGGGCGTGCTCGATGCCGCAAAGATCGCCTGCCTGAACCTCCACGCTTCGCTGCTCCCGTGCTGGCGCGGCGCGGCGCCCATCCAGGCAGCCATCGAGGCCGGCGATGCAAAGACCGGCATCACCGTGATGTATATGGACGAAGGGCTCGACACCGGGGACATGCTCCTCATGCGCGAGGTGGCCATCGCGCAGGACGAGACCGGCGGCTCACTCCACGACCGCCTTGCCGACGAGGCCGCAGGCGCGCTCGCCGTCGCATTCGCGCTGCTGGAGACGGGGCAGGCGCCGCGCGTGCCGCAGCCGGTGGAGGGCGTGACCTACGCGGGCAAGCTCACTCGCGAGCACGGGCACCTCGATTTCTCCGCAGGCCGCGATGCGGTTGCACGGAAGGTGCGCGCGATGAACCCGTGGCCCGCCGCCTCGACAACCATCGGTGGTCAACGGCTGAAAGTCTTCTCCGCGACTCCGCTCGCCGGGCCGGTCCTCGCGCCCGGCGTCCTCCGCGCGCACGACGACGGCCTCCTCATCGGCACGGGCGACGGCAGCGTGCTCGCGCTCGACGTGCAGCTCGAGGGCAAGAAGCGCATGGGCGCGCGCGACTTCCTCCGCGGCCACACCATCTCCGATGGCGACCACGCAGGCTGACTCCGCCGCGCGCCTCGACGCGCTCGTGGCGAAGCTGCGCGCCTGCACGCTCTGCCCGAAAATGCACCGGCCCGCGGTGAGCGGTGGCGCGGTCCTGTCGCGCGTGATGAGCGTGGGGCAGGCGCCCGGCGTGAAGGAACCCGTCGCCGGCCGCCCGTTCGCGTGGACTGCGGGCAAGACGCTCTTCCGCTGGTTCACCGAGGCCGCCGGCTGGAGCGAGGCGGACTTCCGCGAGCGCATCTACATGGCCGCCGTGTGCCGCTGCTTCCCCGGCAAGACGAAGGCCGGCGGCGACCGCGTGCCCGACGACGGCGAGATCGAGACCTGCTCGCGCTGGCTCGCCGACGAGATCGAAATCCTGCGCCCCGCGCTCGTGATCCCCATCGGCAAGCTCGCCATCCTCCAGTTCATGGAGTTTGAAAAGCTCACTGACGTCATCGGCAAGAAGTTCCGCGTGAAGCGCCGCGGGCATGAGTTCGACATCGTCCCGCTGCCGCACCCGAGCGGC
Source organism: Chthoniobacteraceae bacterium (assembly GCA_044221035.1). GTDB lineage: Bacteria > Verrucomicrobiota > Verrucomicrobiia > Chthoniobacterales > Chthoniobacteraceae > SXWH01. The sequence continues at coordinate 14,125 of JBGAPU010000082.1, forward strand.
GCATCCCCGTGGCACCGCATGGAGCCGGGGAAGACGCTCCTCGCCCGCGCGCTGCAAATCACCGTGCAGCATGAGGCGTGGCCGAAGGGAATGACGAATGGAGAATGACGAATGACGAGGTGACTTCCGGGCGCTTCCTTCGTCATTCGACATTCGTCACTCGTCATTCCACGCCTCACCGCGGCTGTTCCCGGCTCGACACGCCGCCTCCGCTCCCCGCACTTTGTCGGCATGAAGTCATCCCGCCGCTCCTTCCTGCTCTCCGCATCCCTCCTCGCCGTCGCTGCGCTCACCGGCACCGCGCTCGCCGCGGAGAAACCGAAGATACTCTTCTTCTCGAAGTCGAGCGGCTACGAGCACTCGGTGATCAGCTACAAGACGGGGCAGCCCTCGCTCGCGGAGAAGGCGCTCGCCGAGCTCGGGGAGAAGAACGGATGGGAGTTCACGTTTTCAAAGGACGGCTCGCTCTTCTCGCCCAGCTACCTGAAGCAGTTTGCCGCTGTCTTCTTCTACACCACCGGCGACCTCTGCTCGCCGGGCACGGACAAGAACCCGGGCATGAGCCCCGCGGGCAAGCAGGCGCTCCTCGACTACGTCGCGGCCGGTGGCGGCTTCATCGGCACGCACAGCGCGAGCGACACCTTCCACACGGCGAACGAATCGCAGAAGGGCCCCGACCGCTACGCGAACCACGGCAGGGAGGCCGACCCCTACGTGCTCCTGCTCGGCGGCGAATTCATCAAGCACGGCGCGCAGCAGAGCTCGAAGATGCGCTGCGTGGACCCGAAGTTCCCCGGCATGGAAAAATACGCCGACGGCTTTGAGATGACCGAGGAGTGGTATTCGCTGAAGGACTTCCCGGAGGACGTGCACGTGCTCCTCGTGCAGGAGACCGCCGGCATGAAGGGCGCGGAATACGAGCGCCCGCCGTATCCTGCCACGTGGGCGCGCGCGCACGGCAAGGGCCGCGTCTTCTACACCAGCATGGGGCACCGCGACGACGTGTGGGCGAGCCCCGTTTTCCGCGACATCCTCACCGGCGGCGTCCGCTACGCGCTCGGCGAGGCGAAGGCCGACGTGACGCCGAACATCCGCGCCGTCACTCCCGACGCGTGGAAGAATCCGCCCTACGTAGAGCCGAAGCCGCCGGTGAAAAAGTAGGCTCGTCCGGTTGCGCGCCGCGAAGTTCCTTCAGTTCTCCTGTTCCTCAGGGAACAGGTCCGCATAGTGGACCTTCATGCACCTTGGGCAGACAGTGTGGCTGAACTGCGCTTCGGTGCGGCACGCGATGTAGGACTCGATGGCGACCCATTTGCCCTTGTCGTCGCGGATCGCCTTGCAGTGGGCGCACGTGGCGAGGAGCCCCTCGAGCGTCTCCACGCGCAGACGCAGCCGGCGGGTGAGGATGGAGATCCGGGAGGCCATCGCCGCGAGCAGGATGAGGACGGCGACGCGCACCGCGGCGTTCACCGGGGTGGTCGCAAGGCCGCCTGCGTCCTCGTGGAGGAACTGCAGGCCGAAGCGCGCCCCACCGAGCACCAGCGCGTAGAGCACCGCCCAGCGCAGCCGCCGGTGCCAGGCGACCAGCAGCACGGGCACCAGGAAGAGCACGGGAAACTGGAAGTGAAAGCCGGTGACGCGGTCGAGCAGCAGGATGATCGGGCCGAGCGCAAGCCAGAGCCACGGGCTCGACCAAGGCGGCCTCTCAAACAGGTAGAGAGGCTTCGGGTTCGGAATGCTGGATGGCATGGGCTACCGCCGGAAAACGCAGCACGTTCCGGGCACCGCGCGCATTACAATCCGGGAAGCCGAGGGACCGCAGTGCGCCTCCATCCGCACAGCGCCGCGCGCACGGCTTCCCGCTAAAGGGTCTGATGATCCAGCCCCGGCCGCGGCCCGCGCCCCGACGCCCAAGTCACCCCCGCCTCCCCATGAACCTCCACCTGCGGCTTGTCCTTCGAGTTCTGCGACACGCACCCGCCGAGGAGCAGCGCCGCCGCAGACACGAGGAGCGTCGTGAAGCGACGGTAGAGTGATGGCGCGAGATCGGGAGTCATGCGCCGGACATTTCCACAGCGCGGGGCGCTACGCCATGATCGGCTTTGCGACCTTGCCGTAAACGTCCGTGAGGCGGAAGTCGCGGCCGGCCCAGCGGAAGGTGAGCTTCTCGTGGTCGAGGCCCATGAGGGCGAGGACGGTGGCGTGGAGGTCGTGGACGTGGGTGACGTCCTGCACGGCCTTGCCGCCGTGCTCGTCGGTGGCGCCGAAGCTGAAGCCGCCGCGGACGCCGCCGCCAGCCATCCACATGGTATAGCCTTTCGCGTTGTGGCCGCGGCCGTCGGGCTTGCCGTTTCCGGGAGTGCGGCCGAATTCGCCGCCCCAAATCACGAGGGTGTCCTTCAAAAGGCCGCGCTGCTTGAGGTCGGTGAGGAGGCCGGCGATGGGCTTGTCGATTTGCCCGGCGCCCGCCTTCATGCGCTGCGTGAGATTATTGTGGTGGTCCCAGCCGCCGTGGCCGACTTCGACAAAGCGCACACCGGCCTCGCTGAGGCGGCGGGCCATGAGGCACTGCTTGCCGAAGCCGTCGGTGGAGCCGCCGCCGATGCCATATATGTCGAGGGTGGATTTGCTCTCGCTCTTGATGTCGAGCACGCGCGGGAGCTCGCTCTGCATCTTGAAGGCGAGCTCGTAGCTCTGGATGATGCCCTCGATTTCCGAGCTGCCGTTCTTCCTCAGCATGTCGCGGTTCATCGCCTGCACGAGGTCGATCTGCTTGCGCTGGAGGTCGGTGGGGAGGTCGGGGTTGCGGATGTCGGTGAGCGTGGACATCGCGGCCTCGCTCTCCTTTTGCGCGCCGATGCGGGTGCCCTGATAGACGGCGGGGAGAAAGGCGCTGCCGTAGTTCTGCGAGCCGAACTGGATCGGCGGATTGATGGTGACGAAGCCGGGGAGGTTCGCGTTCTCCGAGCCAAGGCCGTAGAGCGTCCACGCGCCGAGCGAGGGCCGCACGAACTGCGTGCTGCCGGTGTGCATCTGCACGAAGGCCTGCGGGTGGTTCGGGATGTCGGTGGTCATGCCGTGGAGCATGCAAAGGTCATCGGCGTGCTCGGCGACATTCGGGAACGCGGAGGAAATCCACAGGCCGCTCTGGCCGTGCTGCGCCCACTCGAAGGGCGAGGCGAAGATGCGGCCTTTCTCGCCGGACTTGCCGTCGTCCTTTTTCAGATCGGGCTTGTAGTCGAATGTGTCGAGGTGCGACGGGCCGCCCTGCATGCACAGGAAGATCACGCGCTTCGCCCGCGCGGCAAAATGTGGCAGGCGAGGCGCGAGCGTGGCGGCGGAGACCGCGGCGTTCGCGCTGCCGGCGAGTCCCTGGAGCGCGAGCCAGCCGAAGCCGGCGGAGACGGTGCGCAGTAGTTCACGGCGCGTGAGCGGGGCGGGGAGGACGTTGTTGCACTGGTGCGGGGCGTTGTTCATGGCGTGCGGAATGTGTGGTCGTTGGTGTTCGGTGGAAGTCCGGAGTGAGGGGCGCGGCTCAGTTCACGTAGCGGAACTCGGCGGAGGCGAAGAGCGCCTGGCAGAACGTGGCCCACGCGAGCTGCGCGGCGGCGGTCTGGTCGCCCTTCTTCAAGGAGACGAGGGCCTTGGCCTCAACGTTCAGATACTGGTCGGCGCGCTGGCGCTCCTCTGGCGTGGAGGGCCGGCCAAGTGCGAGGTAATAGGCGTAATTCAGCCGCGTGGCGTAGTCGCCCTTGGTGGAGAGGATGCGCTTGGCCATTGCGTTCGCCTGCTCGCGGACGAAGTCGTTGTTCATCATGAAGAGCGCCTGCGACGGGACGTTCGTGGTATCGCGCGAGGCGACGACGAGGCTCGGCTCGGCGAAGTCGAAGACCTCGAGCATGTCGGGCACGAAGTCGCGGACGATGGGCAGGTAAACGCTGCGGCGCTTGCCGGTGAAATTGGAGAAGATCTCCGGACGGATGCCCTTGCCGATGTAGCCATCTCCGACGGACGCGACGAGCGAGCCAGCCGGGGGCTTGATGTCGAGATCGCCACTGGCCGCGAGCATGGCGTCGCGGATGGACTCGGCGTCGAGGCGGCGCTGCGAGGCGTGCCAGAGCAGACGGTTGTCGGGGTCGGTCTCGTTTGCGAACGAATCGTGCGCGCTGCTGAGCTGGTAGGTGTGGCTGAGCACGAGGGAGCGGATCATCTTCTTCACGCTCCAGCCGTCCTTCTCGAACTGCACCGCGAGCGTGTCGAGCAGCTCGGGGTGCGAAGGCTTCTCGCCCGTCGCGCCGAAGTTGTCCGCCGTGCGCACGAGACCCGCGCCGAAGAGGTGCAGCCAGATGCGGTTCACGGCCACGCGCGCGGTGAGCGGATTCGTCGGAGACACGAGCCAGTCGGCGAGCTGGAGACGGCCGCTTTCGCTGTCGGAAATCTTCGGCGGCTCGCCGTTCGTCATCACCTGCACGAGGCCGCGCGGCACCGTCTCGGTCGGCTGGTCAATTTCGCCGCGCACGAGGATGCGCGCGTCGGTGCGCTTGCCCTCCATCACCCCCATGCAGAGGTCGCCCTCCTGCTTGATGGCGGGGGCATAGCCCTTGTTCTTTTTCTTTTTCGCGTTTTGTGTGGCGACAGCGGTGGCTTTTTTCGTGGTGGGGGTGGCTGGCGTTGCGGGTGTTTCCGTCGGGGTGCTGCCGAAGCGTTCCTTCAGCCGCTCGAGCGCCTTCTCCTTCTGCGCGGGAGTCATTTTCGCGAATTTCTCCGCCGCCTTAGGATTGAATTCGGCGAGCCGTTTGAGTCTGGCCTCGAGCGATGAATCGCCGGCGATGAGCGGGGCGGCGGTCGCCGCTGGTGCCGGAGCAGGGGCGTCGGTCTTCGTCTCGGGCTGCGCGCTGCCGCTGGAGAGCGTGAGCAGAGGAGTGCCGTTGCGGTTCTTGCCGCCCGCGGCGCCGGTGCCGAAGTAGGTCTCGGTGCTCTTGAAGATGCCGGCCATCGCGTAGTAGTCGCGCTGGGAGACGGGGTCGAACTTGTGGTCGTGGCAGCGCGCGCAGCCGACGGTGATCGCGGTCACGGCGCGCGTGGTCGCGTCAATCTGCTCGTCCACGAGGTCCATGCGGAACTGCTCCTTGTTCTTTTCATTCAGCCCCTTCGGCCCGAGGGCGAGGAAGCCGGTGGCGATGAGGTGCTGGTCGCGGTCCTTCTGGTCCGCGTGCGGCAGCAGGTCGCCGGCGATCTGCTCGCGGATGAACTGGTTGTAGGGCTTGTCCGCATTCAACGACGCGATGACCCAGTCGCGGTATTTCCATGCGGCGGGGAAGGTGAAGTTGCGCTCCTTGCCGGTGCTCTCGGCGTAGCGCGCGACGTCAAGCCAGTGCCGGCCCCAGCGCTCGCCAAACTGCGGCGACGCGAGTAGCCGGTCCACGACCTTCTCGTAGGCGTTCGGCGACTTGTCCTTCACGAAAGCCTCCACCTCGTCGGGCCGCGGCGGCAGGCCGATGAGATCAAAATACACGCGGCGGATGAGCGTCGTGCGGTCGGCGTCGGCGACAGGCTTGATCTTCGCATTCTCCATCGCGGCGAGAATGAAGCGGTCCACGTCGCTGCGCGGCCATGCGGTGTCTTTCACCTCGGGCACCTTGGTTGCCTTCGGGAGCTGGAAGGCCCAGAACTCCTTCGCCTTCACAGGATCCCACTCGCGCTTGGCGATGGGCTTCATCGAGAGCGAGCCCCCGTCGCGCGGATCCGGCGCGCCCATGCGGATCCACTGCTCGAATTTCGCAATCACCTCGTCGGGCAGCTTCCCGCCTTCCTTGCGCGGCGGCATCTCCATCTCCTTGTCCTCATAGCGGATCGCCTTCATCAGCAGGCTCTCGTTCGGATCGCCGGGCACGACGGCGTGGCCGGATTCGCCGCCGAGGCGGGCAAGTTCGCGCGTGTCGAGCGAGAGGCCGCCCTTCTGCTTTCCGGATTCCTTCGAGTGGCAGCCGTAGCAGCTCTTCGCGAGCACGGGGCGGATGTTCTTTTCAAAGAACTCCACACCGGCGGCGTCGGGCTTCTCAGCGGCGGTGCCCGGCGAAATCGCGGCGCCCGCTAGCGACGCGGTGGCGACAAGGAGAGGAGTGAGGAGGAGGGCGGAAGTCGTTGTGGCCTTCATGCGCGGATTGGGTGACTGCTCCTTCATAGCGCGGAAGACCGCCGTTGGGACTCCGTATTTTTCGTCCCAACGAGCGCCGCCGCTGCTATTGTGCGAGTGAAGCGCGGGCGACTCTGCGCGACGAACACCGATGTCCGAGACGACCGATAACAACGCAGACCGCACCAAGGAACTCGTGCTGCTGATGACGCAGCACCAGAGGCGCATTTTCTCCTATATCTACACGCTCGTGCCGGACCGGCATTCGGCGGAGGACATCCTGCAGGAGACGAGCCTTGTGATTTGCGAGAAGTTCTCGTCGTTCCGGACGGGGACGGACTTCGCGGCATGGGCCTGCCAGATTGCGTGGTGGCAGGTGCGCGCGGCGCGGACGAAGTTCGCGCGCTCGAAGGTGATTTTCGACGAGAAGGTGCTGGAGTCCGTCGCTGCGACTGCGTCGGAACTCGCGCCCGAGCAGAGCGCGCGGCACGAGGCGCTGTCGCGCTGCCTGCAGAAGCTGAACCCGCGCGACCGCGAGCTGCTGATGACTCGCTACGAGTCGGGCGTGGAGGAGGCCGCGCAGCGCACGGGCCGCTCGCTCGTCGCCGCCTACAAGGCGCTCACGCGCCTGCGCAAACTTTTGCACGACTGCGTGACGAACGCACTCGCATCGGAGGCCGCAGCATGAATGAGACAAACGCAATGACCGACAACGAAAGGGTGGAGCTGAATGAACTCATCAGCGCGCTCGTGGACGGGCGCGCCAGCGACGCCGAACGCGCGAGGCTGGAGGAAATGCTCGGAGCCTCCGAGGAGGCGCGGCGATTCTACGTCCGCTCGATGGCGATGTCCGCGAGCCTCTACGACTACGCGGGCGAGATGCAGAGCGAGGCGCCGGAGCCGGGGAAGGTGATCCCGTTTTCCGGGTGGTTGCGCTGGGCCGCGCCGCTCGCCGCCGCGGCTGCGGTGCTGCTCGGGATATTCATCGCGCGCACTTTCCTCTCCAGCGGTGCTCCGCAGGGAGCGGACGAGCAGCCGGACATGGTCGCGCACATTTCGGGATCGAAGGACTGCAAGTGGGTCGGCGCCGGCCCCGCCGCAGGCGACGAGATCGCACGCGGACGCCGGCTCGAACTCGCCTCCGGTTTTGCGGAGCTGACGTTCGACTCGGGCGCTCAGCTCACGCTCGTGGGGCCGGCGATGCTCGACGTGCGCTCCGCGTGGGAGGCCGAACTCCAGCACGGCACGCTGAAGGCGAACGTCCCGCCCGAGGCGGTTGGTTTCCGCGTGGTGAATGCTTCCGTGGAGGTCGTGGACCTCGGCACGGAATTCAGCATGACCGCCGAGGAGGGCGGGGACGCCGAGGTGTTCGTGCTCAAGGGCGCGGTGGAAGTGCAGCCGCGCGGCGGCGCGAACGACAGCGTTCCGGCCCAGCGCTCCGTGCTCCACGAGAAGCAGGCGAAGCGCTTCGCGAAAGCCGGCGCGTCCGACGTGCGCGACCGGGAGAAGAAGTTCCAGCGCTTCGCCGCGAAGATCGCCGTGGAGCGCGCCGCGCATCCGCTGAACTACGTCCGCTGGTCCTTTGACGAGGGGGCGGGGGAAATCGCCGGCGCCGCATCGAACACCGCGGGCGATTCCGCGATTCGCCTCGCGAATGCCGGCACCAACGACGTGCGCTGGACGCAGGGACGATGGGGTGGCGCGGCGCAGTTTGACGGCCACCCCGCCGTGCAGGCAAAGCTCTCGGGCGCGCTCAGCCGCGGCGCCCGCAGCGTGGCCTGCTGGGTGAGGCTTCCCGCGGAGGCGTCAGTGTCCGGCGCGCAGCCGTTCCTCTCGCTGCCGGTGAACCACCCCATCCAGTCGTGGGCGGAGTTTTCCTGGAACAGCCTGCCCGGCGACGGCGTGCTCGGCGCGCTGCGCATGCAGACGCGGCAAGGCGCGGCGGTCGGCGGCACCGCGCTGCGCGACGGCAAGTGGCACCACGTTGCCGCCATCTTCGCGCAGACCGCGAAGAAGGGGAACAAGGCGCACGCAAAGCTCTATGTGGACGGACGCCTCGAGACACTCCAGGTGAAGCCCGGCGCCCGCCGGGGCGCAGCCGAAGGGCCGGCGGCGCCCAGCAGCGTCGTGTGGCTCGGTGGCCAGCCCTCGGGCAGCACCGGTGCGACGGTGGCGGTGGATGAACTCCTAGTCGTGGACCGCGCACTGGCACCGGTGGAAATCCGCCACCTCATGCTCACGAACCAGCTCATCTCCGCGGAAGTCCTCGCGGCGAACTGAGCCGCGTTCCGCCTTCCTCAGCGCAGCAGCGTCACGCCGCCGTCGATGTCGTAGGCGGCGCCGGTGATGAAGCCCGCCTCGTCCGAGCAGAGGAACGCCGCGAGCGCCGCAATCTCGCGCGGCTCGCCCATGCGCCCGATGGGCTGCCACGAGCTGAGCTTCGCAAACATCTCCGCCTCGCGGCCGGGATACGTCTTCGCGAGGTAGCCGTCCACGAACGGCGTGTGGACGCGCGCGGGGCAGACGCAGTTGCAGCGGATGCCCTTGTCCACGAAGTCGCGCGCGACACTGAGCGTCATGCTCAGCACGGCGCCCTTCGTCATCGAATAGGCGAAGCGGTCCGAGATGCCGAGCTTCGCCGCGACGGAGCAGATGTTCAGCACCGCGCCGCCGCCCGCCTTCTGCAGCAGCGGGATGCCGAAGTGCATGCCGTGATACACGCCGCGCACGTTCACCGCGTGCAGGCGGTCCATGTCCGCGGCCGTCGTGTTCAGCACGTTGCCGATGTGCGCGATGCCCGCGTTGTTCACGAGCACGTTGAGCCCCGGCAGCCCCGCGAATGCCGCGCGCATGCCCTCGGTGTCGCTCACGTCGGCGGTGAGCACGTCGCACTTCCCGCCGGCGGAGCGGATCGCCGCCGCCGCGTCGGCCCCCGCGGCCTCGTTGAGTTCCATGATGAAGACGTGCGCGCCCTCCGCGGCGAAGCGCTCGGAGATGGCGCGGCCGATGCCGGAGCCGCCGCCCGTGACGAGTGCGTGTTTGCCGGAGAGACGCTGGGAGATTGGTGAAGTCATGGCGCGGCGATAGCGGTTCCCGCGCCGCGCGCCAAGCGTCGTCATCGGAGCGGGGCGGCGCGCCGGAAAAAATTGCCGCATCACCGGAAAGAACGCTTGCGCAGTCCGCCGCCGCTGCTATCTAGCGCGTCCCTCTTCACAACACGCTCGGGTGGTGGAATTGGCAGACACGCACGTTTGAGGGGCGTGTGGCGCAAGCCGTGCGGGTTCAAGTCCCGCCCCGAGCACTCCCCATTTTCAGAGGTGAAAGTGGGGTTCTGGGGTCATCCGAGATGGGCCGCGGGCACGATTTGGGCACAGATTTGCAGCGGCGGGACGTTCATTGGGCAGACGAGGGCATTGCCACCACATTCGCCCAGATTCCGGCTGGGAGCAGTTTCCAGTAGGCTTCGGCGTCGTTTCGGAACTGGGGGGCGTTGTAGTGGTGGCGGAGCATGGCGAGGCCGGTGCCCATGATGGTGGGGGGAAGACTGGGTTGGCATTTTCAACAACGGGACCGCCTCAGCCTGCGAACTTGTCGGACTCGACCAACGCTTCAGATCCGTGCATTCGGACAGGAGGACAGGAGGACGCGTCCGCATTCTCCCGTTCTTTGGCGCAATTCGGGCGGGCCGACGTATTTAGGCTCGTGCGCTGGACATCGCTGGCACGATTGCACGATTGCACGATTGCACGATTGCACGATTGCACGATTGCACGCTCGTTTTTTGCAGCAAGCCGCGGGCCTGCGGGGCCGATGTGGGTTTTTTGGAAAAAATGCGAAGTCGCGGATACCCCTCGTCCGTAGGGGAATTGCATGAGCATGATTTCTGAAGCCGATTCCGCCTTCCCACAGACCGATCTACCGCTGGCGATGACTGACGGAGCGCGGATGGTGCCTGCGAAGACCAATGCCTATTGGGCCGAACTCAGGGCTTACTGGCGCAAACTGGGTCCGGATCTCGCTCGGGAGGCCGTTTTGGCGGCTTGGAAAGCTGCTGAGCCGCGCGGCGCGGCCATCCCAAGGCGGCCGGCGCTGGCAGGAATCTCCGACGGGGAGCCGTTCGACATGCAGCGTTTCTCGCTGAACGTGGACTTCATCCATGAACTGACGCCCCTGCCCGCAGGTTCAGAAGCCGCGCCGTTTCTCGATGAGGGGCGCAACGTGGTTTACAAGATTTTCACTCCGTCGCCGACGGGCAACATCGGCTGGCGGCTCCGGGCGGTGCCGCAGGACGGGGCATGGCGCGTGGACCGCGAGCCCGCAACGCTCATGGACACGATGGAAAAACTCGCGCTGATCCACAAGGCAGGCGGGCTCCCCACTGAAATCGCCGGCACGACGCCCTATCTGGAAGCCGTGGCGAAACAGCCGCGGGCGTATGCAACCGAGCCTGGCATGGCGACGCGGGCGAGCGCCGTTGCCGCTATGAACGGGGTTCAGATTGCGGATGCAGCTTTCCACGGCCTGCGGGTTCTCTGGGTGGATGAGGAGGCGTGGCTGATGGGTGACCTGCATCCCGCGAACATCATGAGCGACATCAACGGACAGGACCGGGTGATTGACGCGCTGTTCATGCGCGTGCCGGCGGAGATGATCGCGGAGAACGAGGCCGTGCGCCTGGCGGTCGCTTTAGCGCGGGAGAAACACGAGGGTGGCGGGGATGAGAGGCAGGGGGAGCTATCTGAGCCGTCGCTAAGGCCGTGAGACGGCTTGTCTGCGGTCGTCTTCCATTGACCGGAATTATCTCGCCAAACTGCCGGGCGGTGCTCCATGATTTCGCGGTTCACCTCACCAGCGGAATGAATCATGAGACGGAACCCTCCGATTCCCTGACGCCACGTCAGGACTGACCCATGCACTGGATCGCCCCATCCGAAAAAGACACCGCCGCGTCCACGCTGGAAAAGCGCCTCTGGGACAGCGCCGACCAGTTCCGCGCCAACTCCGGCCTCAAGGCCCAGGAATACTCCGGCCCGATCCTCGGCATCATCTTCCTCCGCTTCGCCGAGGTCCGCTTCGCCCTGCAACGCGCCAAGCTGGAGAAAGCCTCCGCCTCGTCCCGTCGCGGTTCGCGCGTGGACGAGCCCGCCGCGTATCACGCGGAAGGCATCCTCTACCTCGCGCCCAACGCCCGGTTCGATTTTCTGCTCAACCTCCCCGAGGCGGAGAACATCGGCGCGAAGGTCAACGACGCCATGCGCGACATCGAGAAGCACAACCCGCAGCTCGCCGGCGTCCTGCCCAAGACCTACAACCTCTTCACCAGCACCCTCCTCAAGGAACTGCTCAAGAAAGTCTCCGAGATTCCCGCCACCGTGGACTGCGACGCCTACGGGCGCATCTACGAATACTTCCTCGGCGAGTTCGCCCGCACCGAGGGCCAAAAAGGCGGCGAGTTCTACACCCCGTCCTGCATCGTCCGCCTCCTCACCGAAATCACCGAGCCCTACCACGGGCGCATCCTCGACCCCGCGTGCGGTTCGGGCGGCATGTTCGTCTCCTCGGCGGGGTTCGCCTTTGCCCCCGCCTATTTCCCAGCCAGTTTCACTTTCAAGGGAGTTCCTCATGCCTGCTCGATTTGATCTCATCATCACCGCCGACCACGCGAAGCTGACCGCCGAGTTCCGCCTGCTCGACGAACACGGCTCGCAACTCGCTTCCCAGCAGACGGATTTCAAAACCGTCTCCGCCAGCCATCTTCAGGGACTCTTCAATCTGCGCGACTTCCTACGCCTTTACCACGATGGCAAAGAAGCCGCCACTGCCGCGGAGATCGGCGTCTGCATCGCCGAGGAAGTGCTGGGGAAAGAGATCTTTGAGAAACTTTGGGCTTCCGAGTCCCAGCGCACGCTGCGCATCCAGTTGCCCGGCGCGATTGAGGAGGAAAACCATCTCGCCGCAGCGCTCGCCCGCGTGCCTTGGGAGATCGCACGGCCCAGCCCGAGCCAGCCGACCCTCGGCGAGCGCAATCTCCTCGTCCGCGTCGTCCACGATATGCAGGCCCCGGCCTCGCAGCCGGTGGAGCTGCCCTCCGACGAAGCCCTGCGCGTGCTCTTCGTCTTCGCCGAGGCGCGCGGATCGCGTCCGCTGGGTGCGCGTCAGGAGCGGCGCGAACTGCTGCGGATGCTGACCCAGGAAGTCTATCCGCAGCGCCGCGTCGTAGCGCACTTCCTCACGCACGGCGTCACGCGCGAGCGACTCGAATCGCAGGTTCGTGAGAACGGCGGCTACCATGTCGTCCACTGGAGCGGCCACGGGCACCTGAATCTCCTCGAACTCGCCAAGCCCGGCGGCACCAGCGATCACCTTTCCGGCGACGAATTGCTCGACCTGTTAACGAAGGCTGGCGGCTTTCTCCCGAGGCTTTTCTTCCTCAGCGCCTGCCACTCGGGCGACATCCTGCGGGTGAAAGATTGGAACGACTTCATGGCCATCGCCCAAGGCAAGGAGCCGGGCACGAAGCACGCGGATACGAAGAAGCTCGATCTCCAGGAGCAGCCCGGCTTCACCGGCACTGCCCACGCGTTGCTGCAAGGCGGCGTGCCCTCCGTCGTGGCCATGCGCTATGCCGTGGGCGACGACTACGCCCGCGAGCTGGCGGTCGAGTTCTACCGCGCTCTCCTCGCCCATGCCCAGCCGAAGACTGCCGCCGCCGCCCTCACCCTCGCGCGGCAGGCCATGCTGGATGCGAAGAAGCACGACCGCGCCCGGTTCGCCGTATGCGATCACGCCACGCCCGTGCTTTATGGCGCGGAGCAGCCCGGCCTCACGCTGGCAAAGGGCCGCAGTCCGGACTTCAATCCGCGCAATCCCCGCCTGCACCCGATCACCGAGCTGACCACGGCTGGGCACGAGCACTTCGTCGGGCGCACCTGGGAGTTGGCCGGACTGGGCGCGGACTTCATCGGCTCCAGCACCGGCGCGGAGGTGAAGCCCGTGGCCGTCATCACCGGCTTGGGCGGCATGGGCAAGACCGCCCTGGTGGCCGAGGCGCTGTCGCTGTGGGAGACGCGCTTCGAGTGGGTGCTGCTCTACCAGGCCAAGCCCAACGCCCTGGGCTTCGAGGCCACGCTGCGGGACATCCACCTGAAGCTCATGGGCGAGCTGAAGCTCTACCATGACCACGTGCGGGCCAATCCCGCCGATGCCATCTACCGGGACGGCAATGACAGCTTCACCGGCGAAGCGCGCCTGGAACGGCTCACGCGCAATCTCCTCCGCGCCCTGAAGGACGAGCCGATCCTCATCGTGTTGGATAACTTCGAGACGAATCTCAAAGTGGCTTCGGCTTCAGCCGAATCACTTTCTGCCTGCCAGGACCCCGCCTGGGACCGCTGCATCGCCTTGCTGGCCAGGGAACTCGTCGGCGCGCCCTCGCGGGTGCTCATCACCTGCCGGAGGCCGCTGGCGGCGCTGACGGACGGCGCTGGCTATCCCGTTTTGCTCGGACCGTTGCCGGCGTCTGAGGCGGCGCTGTATCTCCGGGCGCATCCGGCCCTGGGCAAGATGGTGTTCGGCCCCGACACCCAGGAGAAACTCCTCGCCCAGCGCCTGCTGAATGCCAGCCGCTTTCACCCGCTGCTGATGGACCGGCTCGCCCGGCTGGCGGCGGACGCGAAACTGCGCCCGCAACTCCTGGAGGCGCTCGCCACGCTAGAGAAGACGAAGGACTTCGCCCAGCTCCCGGCGCTCTTTGCCACGCAGCCCGGCGATGCGAAGGAACTCGCCTATCTCGGCGACGCCCTCGCCACCTCGCTCGATCAACTCATCCGCGAGGCCAGCCCGGACGCCCGCCGCTTGCTGTGGATGATCGCCGTGGCCAATGAGCCGGTGGCGTTGGGTCTACTGAAAAGCGTGTGGAGCGGGGAAGATCACGAGCAGCAGCAGCTCCGGCAGATCAAAACAATCCTGCCCCTGCTACCGCAGCTTCCGGAAGCCATACGCAGCCAGGTTGAACCCTTGTTGACGCCAGAGTTCCTGGCCCTGCTCGACGCCCTGCCGCCCGAAGCACCGGCCCGGCCCGAGATCGCGCCGTTGCTGCACCAACTCGTCAGCGTGGGGCTGGCCACCGAGGAGCGCACCGGGCCGGAGGATGAGAATCCAGACCTCGTGTGCCACGAACTGGTCCGCGAGTGCATCCGCGCCTGGATGGTCCAGCAGCCGCAGGACTGCGGTGAATTCACCGAGAATGCCATCCGGCTCGCCTATGCCGAGCGGTTGGCGGCAGTGTTCCATGCGCTCCAGCACCAGAACATGACCGCCGCGTTGCAGGCCGGTAGCCGCGCCGTGGTCTATTGCGTGCAGGCAGAGGCCTGGGACCGGCTGGGCGGCTTGGCCAGCGGCGTCGTCACCAGCACCCGCGATCCGCGCCTGCTGGAGGGGCTCATCCCGCATCTCCAGGCCGCCGCCGAGTCCGCGCCGGAGGGCCGGCCGCGCTGGTCGTGCCTTTGCTATCTCGCCGATGCGATTGCACGTGGTGGTCGCCCCGATGTCAGCCTGCCCTTCTACGAACAGGCCGCCACCCAGGC
>JBGAPU010000195.1:0-3627 GCA_044221035.1 Chthoniobacteraceae bacterium
CCTCGTGGGCAACCACTGGCGCACCGCTTATCTCCTCGGCGTGCTGCCCGCGCTGCTCGTGCTGTGGGTGCGCATGAGCATCCGCGAGCCGGAGGCGTGGAAGGAGGCGCGGCAGACAAAGGCCGGGCGGCTCGGCAGCTTCCGCGAGCTGCTCGGCGATCCGAAATGGCGCGGCCGCGCGCTCTGCGGCGCCCTGCTTGCGATGGCCGGCCTCGCGACATTCTGGGGCGTGGTCGTCGCCGGGCAAAATCTCGCGGAGGAACTGCTCAAGCGCCTCGGCGATCCGAAATGGGCGAGCAAGGCGAAGATCGCATTCGGCTACGTGCAGGCCGCGGGCGCGGGCGCGGGCATGCTCGCGTTCGGCCCGCTCAGCGCGCGGTGGGGATCAAAGCGCGCGTTCCTCTTCATGCACCTCGCGGCGCTCATCGCCACGCCGCTCGCGTGCTGGGTGCCGTGGATGCTCTCGACTCCGGGCGCGCATGCCCCGGCTGCCGACGGCACCCTGCCCGCGATGCACATCAGCTACCTCGCGCTGCTCGTGCTGCTGCCCGTCTTCGCGTTCTTCGCGCAGAGCATCCACGCGGGCTACGCGGTCTATTTCCCCACGCTCTTCCCCACGCACTTGCGGTCCACCGGCTCGGGCTTCTGCTTCAATACCGGCCGCATCCTCGCCAGCCCCGTGCTCTTCTGGCTCTCGCCGTGGATGAAATCGGAGTTCAGCCTGCGCACCGCGATCACATGCCTCGCGGGGCTTTTCCTGCTCGGCGTCGCGATGCTCGCCTTCCTGCCCGAGACGAAGGGGGAGGACTTGCCGGAATGACGAATGGCGAATGATGGAATGACGAACGGAGGGGCTCCCGGGATTTGTCATTTGCTCCATCTGCCCGAAATCTGTCCCGGAAGGGCTTTGTCCGGGCGGAAAATGGCAAAAACAGGCCCGTTTGCCCCTTTGCAGGTCTTGCAAAGCGGTGGACGAGGCTCGTGGACCGCTTTGTAAGACCTGCAAAGCGGCGATCGACGCTCGTGTGCCCCTTCGTAAGGCCTGCAAAGCGGTGATCGACGCTCGTGTGCCGCTTCGTAAGGCCTGCAATGCGGCAATTCGGCTCCGCCGACCGCGTGGGCGCGGTCACCTCGGGGCGGGGCATTGCCTTCCGGGCTCAGTTCAGCACGGACCGCACGCACTCATGGACGAGGGACCAGTCCACGTTTTCGCGCGGGGCCCACGAGCCGATGCCGGTCGGCAACACGAAGAGGTTTTTGCCGTCGCGGAATTTCTTGTCGAGCTGCAGCGCGCGGAGGATGCGGTCGTAGAGGCCGGGGGCGTCCGTGAAGGTGAGCGGGAGGCCGGCGCGGGTGAGCAGGGCGGTGAGGCGGGCCTGGAAGTCGGCGCCGACAATGCCGAGGGCGACGGCCATGCGGGTGGCGGCGGTCATGCCGATGGAGATGGCTTCGCCGTGGGTGAGGGCGTAGTCGGCGGAGAGCTCGAGGGCGTGGCCGATGGTGTGGCCGAAGTTGAGCACATTGCGGATGCCGAGCTTGTCCAGCTCGTCCTGCTCGACGACGTCGGCCTTCAGCCGCACGCACTGCGCGACGATGTCCGTGAGCACCGCGGGGTCGAGCGCGAGCATCTGCTCCAGCGCGCCGGATTCGAGCTGCTCGAAAAGTGCGCGCGAGCAGACGGCGCCGTATTTGATCACCTCGGCCATGCCGCTGCGAATTTCCCGCGCGCCCAGCGTGCCGAGCGCGGCGAGGTCGCACACGACGATGCGCGGCTGGCTGAACGCGCCCATGATGTTCTTCACGCCGCCGAAATTGACCGCGACCTTGCCGCCGACGCTGGAGTCCACCGCGGAGAGGAGCGTGGTGGGGATCTGCACGAACGGCACGCCGCGCCGGAACACCGCCGCCGCAAATCCGCCGAGGTCGCCGACGACGCCGCCGCCGAGCAGCAGCACGAGCGGGGCGGTGGCCGCGTCGGGGAATGCTTCGAGCAGCGCGGCGCAGGTCTTGGTGAACTCATCCCAGTTTTTCCCCGCTTCGCCGGCGGTGATGTCGTGCCGGACGACCTTTGCGAAGCCCGCGGCGGCGAGCGACGCGCCCACATTCCCAAAGTAGCGCGAGCCGACATTCGGCTCCGTGATGACGAACGCGCCCGTCTGCCGCAGCCCCTCCGCGCGCAGTGCAGCGCCGAGCCCGCCGAGCAGCCCCGTGCCGATGACGACGGGATAGCTGCGCGGCCCGAGGTTCACTTCGATGCGTCGGCTCTCGCTCATGCGCGCTTCGATGCCGGAATTGCGCGCGGCGTGCAAGCGCAGCGCCGCCTACTTTCCGCCGATGCGGATGAGCACTTCGTTGCGCCGGAACGGCCCGGGCGTCCACGGCGGGTCGAAATATGCGAAGGACGGCTTGCCGGCTTCCGTGAGGCCCTTCGCCTTCATCCAGGCCTGGAGCTTCGCGAGCGCGGCGGCCTCGGCCTTGGCGGAGCGGTAGCCGGTGAAGCGCATCACCGCGAATTTCCCTCCGGGGCGCTTGTCCAGCGTCACCGCCGCCGCTCCCGGAGCCGGCGCGCCCGCCGCGGCGACGGATTTCGGCAGCACGAAGCTCATGTCGGTGTCCTTCGCGCCCTTCTCGGAGCCGTCCATGAAGACCGGCGTGGTCATGGCGATTTTCGAGCGGCTCGCGTTGTTGCCGCTGATGTAGCGGAAGAGCAGCATGAATGCGCCGTCGGCGTCGCCGCCCCTGCCGGTGGTCTTCACGACGGTGAGCTCGGGGTAGTCGCGGATTTCAAAGGCGCCGTCCTTCTCCACGGACGCGTAGGGCGCGCTCTCGTATTTCGCGCGCATGGAGTCGCAGCCGGTGAATGCGAGCGCGGCGGAGACGGCGAGGGCGAGGAGGGAGAGTGGTTTCATCGTCGGAAAGCGGGGCGGTTACGGTTTGCGCTCGCGCAAAGAAGCATATTACGAACACCACGCCATGCCGAACCTCGTCGCCGATCTCTCCTCCCTGCTCGAACCCGCGCGCGTCCTGCACTCGCGCGAGGATCTGCTGGCCTATGGCTACGACGGCACTGCCGCGGTGAGCGGCGCGGGCGCGGCGGTGGTGATGGTGCGCACGACGGAGGAGATCGCCGCGGTGGTGAAATACGCCGCGGCAAACCGCATCCCGATCGTGGGCCGCGGCAGCGGCACGGGGCTCAGCGGCGGCAGCGTGCCTTCCGTCGGCTGCGTGATCCTCTGCACCGCGCAGATGGACAAGGTGCTGGAGCTCGACGAGAAGAACCTGACGGTGCTCGTCGAGGCTGGCTGCATCACGCAGAAGGTGAGCGACCTCGCGGACAGCGTCGGCCTTCTCTATCCGCCCGATCCGGGCTCGATGAAGATTTCCACCATCGGCGGCAATGTCGCCGAGAACAGCGGCGGTCTGCGCGGGCTGAAATACGGCATCACGCGCGACTACGTGATGGGCATGGAGGTCGTGCTCGCCGACGGCGGCGTGGTGTGGCTCGGCAACAAGTGCGTGAAGGACGTTGCGGGGTATTCGATGAAGGACATCTTCATCGGCAGCGAGGGCACGCTCGGCATCATCACGAAGGTGCTGCTGAAGCTCGTGCCCAAGCCCGCGGCGAAG
>JBGAPU010000083.1:0-27199 GCA_044221035.1 Chthoniobacteraceae bacterium
CTTCCCACAGGGCGTGCTCAGCGTGCTCCTGCGCGAAATCGCGGCGAAGCGGCCGGGGCTCGTCACGCAGGTCGGCCTGAACACATTCATCGACCCCGCGCACGGTGGTGGACGGCTGAACGCTCGCACGACGGAGCCGCTTGTCGAGCGCGTGGAGTTCGACGGGCAAACGTGGCTGCGCTACAAGCCGGTGCCGATCCACGTCGCGTTGATTCGGGCGACGCACGCGGACTCGCGCGGCAACCTCACCATGGAAAACGAGGGCGTAATCTCCGAGGTGCTGCCCATCGCGCAGGCCGCGAGGAACCACGGCGGAATCGTCATCGCGCAGGTCGAGCGCGTGGTGGATCGCATCGCGGACCCGAAGTCCGTGCGCGTGCCGGGCATCCTCGTGGACACCATCGTCGAGAGCGGCGGCGAGCAGCACGACCAGACGTTCGGCACGCGGTTCACGCGCGACTTTGTGGAGCGGAACGACGGCGCAATCTCGCTGCCGGCGATGCCATTCTCCGAGCGGAAGATCATCGGCTCACGCGCGCTCCGCGAAATCCGCACGGGCGACATCGTGAACCTCGGCATCGGCCTGCCCGAGAGCATCGCGATGGTCGCGGCGGAGACTGGGCGGCTGCGCGAGTTCACGCTCACCGTGGAGAGCGGGCCGACGGGCGGCGTGCCGGCTTCCGGGCTCAACTTCGGGTGCAGCCACTTCCCGGAGGCGATCATCGACCAGCCGTCGCAGTTCGATTTTTACGACGGCGGCGGCATCGACATCGCGGCGCTCGGCGCGGTCGAGGTGGATGCCGAGGGCAGCGTGAATGTCGCGAGCTTCGCCGGGCGCTTCGCGGGAGTCGGCGGCTTTGTGAACATCGCGCAGTGCGCGCGGCGGCTCGTCTTCTGCCTCACGCTGCGCGCGGGTGATCTCGATGTCGCGATGGAGGACGGGCGGCTCCGGATCGTGAAGGAGGGGCGTCACCCGAAGTTTGTCCGCTCCATTTCGCACGTGTGCTTCCACGGCCCGTCGGCGCTCGCGCGCGGGCAGGAGGTGCTCTACGTCACCGAGCGCGCCGTCTTCAAACTCACTCCGAGCGGACTGCAGCTCACGGAGCTCGCGCCGGGCATTGATTTGCCGTCGCAAGTCCTTGCCCACGTGCAGTTCGCCCCGGAAATCGCAGATCCACTCAAAGCCATGCCGCTATGAAACCCATCCACATCATTGAGGCGAAGCGCTCGCCCATCGGCCGCTTCGGCGGCGGGCTGAAGTCGCTCCCCGCAGCCGAACTGGGAGCCGCCGTCGCTGAGGCCGTCGTTCCGAGGGACCTGCGCGAGCACATCGGTCAAATCATCCTCGGCCAAGTGCTGCAGGCGGGCAGCGGCATGAATGTCGCGCGGCAGGTCGGGCTGAAACTCGGCCTGCCCCATCACGTGCCTGCGTTCACGGTGAACATGGCCTGCGGGTCGTCGCTGAAAGCCGTTGCGCTCGGGGCTGCGGCGATCGCAGCGGGCGAGAGCGATCTGGTGCTCGCCGGCGGCGTCGAGAACATGAGCCGCGCGCCGCATTACGTGACGGACCTGCGCTGGGGGAGGAAGTTCGGCGACTCCGCCATGCTCGACGCGAACGTCGTGGACGGCCTCTGCGATCCCACGCTGAAGATCGGCATGGGCGAAACCGCCGAGCGCATTGCGGACAAGCACGGCATCACGCGTGCGGAGCAGGATGCCTTCGCCCTTCGCAGCCAGCGGCTCGCCGCGGAGAACCGCGGCGCGTTCACGCGCGAGATCGTCGCAGTCACCGGCCGCGACGGAACAATCACGGCGGACGAGCACCCCCGCGCGGACACGACGACTGAAGCACTCGCGAAACTTGCGCCGGCCTTTCGCAAGGAAGGCACGGTCACCGCGGGGAATGCCTCCGGCATCAACGATGGAGCAGCGGTGGTCCTTCTCGCGGGCGACGACGCGGTGCGCGCACGCGGCCTCAAGTCCCGCGCGCGCATCGTCGCATCCACGGCGGTCGGCTGCGATCCCGCCACGATGGGGCTCGGCCCGGTCGGCGCGATTCGCAGGCTCTGCGACGCGACCGGGTGGAAGCTGGATGACGTCGGCGCGGTGGAGATCAACGAAGCCTTCGCCGTGCAGACGCTCGGCTGCGTGCGCGAACTCGGACTCGACATCGCGAAGCTCAACCAGCGCGGCGGCGCAATCGCCCTCGGCCATCCCATCGGTGCCAGCGGCGCCCGCGTGCTAGTCACGCTGCTGCACCTCATGGAGGACAAAAACCTGGGGCGCGGAATCGCCAGCCTGTGCATCGGCGGCGGAATGGGGATTGCGATGGCGATTGAACGCTGACCGCCACGGGCGTCCACTTGCTGTCCTTTCACCGCGCCGCAACGGTGCCTTCAAAGCCGCCACCACCAGTCCTCCCATGAACTCTCTCCGCCTCGCGTTCGCCGCACTCCTGCTTCTCCCGGCATTCGCCATTGAAGCCGCGGATGCGCCGCCCAAGCCCAACATCGTCTTCATCTTCGTGGACAACCTCGGCAACGGCGACATCGGCTGCTTTGGATCCAAGCTGCACCAGACTCCAAACATCGACCGCATGGCCGCCGAGGGCACGAAGTTCACGAGCTTCTACGTCGCGAGCGGCGTCTGCACGCCGAGCCGCGCGGCGCTGATGACGGGCTGCTATCCGCGCCGGGTGAACATGCACATCAGTGACAGGGAGGGAGCGGTTCTCCAGCCGGTCGCCGCGAAGGGACTGAACCCCGACGAAGTCACCATCGCCGAGACGCTGAAGTCCGCGGGCTATGCGACCACGTGCATCGGAAAATGGCACCTCGGCGACCAGCCGGAATTTCTTCCGACACGCCAAGGCTTCGATGAGTTCTTCGGCATTCCGTATTCGGACGACATGACGAAGGACAAGCGGCCGGAGTTCTGGCCGGAGCTGCCGCTCATGCGCGGGGAGAAGGTCATCGAGGCCCCGGTGGACCGCGACTTTCTCGTGAAGCGCTGCACCGAGGAGGCGATCGCGTTCATTGAGCGGAACAGGGCGCGCCCGTTCTTCGTGTATCTGCCGCACACGATGCCCGGCTCCACGCAGCATCCCTTTTCGAGCCCCGCATTCCGCGGAAAAGGCCGCAACGGCGACTACGGCGATGCGGTGGAGGAGCTCGATTGGTCCGCCGGGGAAATTCTCGCCGCGCTCCGCCGCCTTGGGCTCGACGACAGGACGCTCGTCATTTTCACCTCGGACAACGGCGCCGTGAGCCGCAACCCGCCGCAGGGCAGCAACGCGCCCTACCGCGGCGCGGCCTACAACACCTCCGAGGGCGCCATGCGGATGCCGTGCGTGATGCGCTGGCCCGGGCGCATCCCTGCGGGAAAGGTGCAGGACTCGCTGTGCGCGACGATGGATCTGCTTCCGACCTTTGCCGCACTCGCCGGCGCCGCGCTGCCGGAGCACACGATCGACGGGCACGACATCCGTCCCCTCATCCTCGGCGGCGCCGGTTCCGAGTCGCCGTGGGACCGCGACGGGTTCTGCTATTACCACATGGCACAGATGCAGGCGGTGCGCGCAGGCCCGTGGAAGCTCTATCTCCCACTCGAACAGAAGCTCGTCAGCCTCGCCCGCAAAACGGCCCCTGCAAGACTTGCGCTGTATAATGTGCGCGACGATGTGGGTGAACTCCGCGAGGTCTCCGCGGAGAACCCGGAGGTCGTCGCACGCCTGCTCGCGCTCGCCGAGAAGACGCGGAGCGAAATCGGAGACGTCAATCTTCCCGGGAAGGGCCAGCGGCCCGCCGGTCTCGCCCCCAATCCAAAGCCGCTGCTTCCCGACGTTCCTCCAGGGAAGCCTCCCAAGAATTAGGGCGTGAATGCCCCTTTCAACGACGACGCCGTGGCGTCCGGAGATTCGCGAGCGCCTTCACCGCTGAATCCGCGGCCTGCTCAAGGTGCTCGCGCATCGCCTCCGCAGCAGCGTCCGCGTTTCGCCGCTTGAACTGGCGGAGGATCCGCAGGTGCTCCTCAAGTGATGTGGATTGGATGCCCGACAGCACGCCGCCCACCGCTTCCCGAATCGTCTGAATCAGATCGCCGTAACGGGCGATTTCCCCCTCGAGCCGCGGGTTGCCCGAAGAGCGCGCGATTTCCGCATGGAGCGCGCGGTCAAGCTGCCAGCCCTTGTCCGGCGCGGCACCCGCACGGAGCGCCTCAAACGCCGCCACCAGCTCCCCGACGCGCACATCGGTGATGCGTGAAGCTGCGAGCCGCGCCGCCTCCACTTCGAGCAGCGAGCGCACCGCATACAGATCCCGCAGTTCCTTCTCCCCAAACGGGCGGAACACCGCCCCGCAATTCCTGCGCAACTCCACGATGCCGAGGGCCGCCAGCTCCACAAGCGCCTCGCGGACCGGCGTCCGGCTCACCTTGAACAAACCCGCCGCCTCAGCCTCCGTCAGCCGGTCCCCTCCGACCCACCGCTCATGGAGCAGGCCGCGGATGACACCGCGGATGACGTTCGCCTTTCCGGCGGGATTCGGGGACGCGGCGAGCTTCATGAAAAGAATTGTATGCAATCTAAGGCCGCCGCATCCAGCGGATAGATTGCATACAATCCACCGCCGCCACCTCCGGTGCGGGGAAAACGAAAGCTTTCACACGCCCAGCCCACTGATGAATCTGCAGACCATCCGCAAACCCTCCATGAGGCTCCCGCTCGCCATCGCCTTCTCAGCCACGCTCGCCGCGCGCACCGCATCCGCGGACACCGCAGACGCAGCCTTCTTTGAACAGAAGGTCCGCCCGCTCCTCGACAAGCACTGCACCGAGTGCCACGGGGCGAAGAAGCAGAAGGCGGATCTGCGGCTGGATGTGAAGGCACATGCCTTCAAGGGTGGCGCAAACGGAGCTGTGATTGTGCCCGGTGAGAGCGGGAGGAGCCCGCTCTTCCAGCGAGTCATCTCCAAGGACGAGGATGAGCGAATGCCGCCGAAGGGCGCTGCCTTGACGGCCGAGGAGGCGTCCGCATTGAAATCGTGGATCGACGCGGGCGCACCATGGCAGGAAAACGCGGCGGACAAGGCAGCGGCCGTGGACAGGCGGCTTGAGCACTGGTCGCTGCAGCCGGTGAAGGTCTTGCAAGGCAGCGCCGCCACTGTGGACTCGTTTGTCGCGGCGAAGCTGAAGGCCGCCGGGCTCGCTGCATCGCCCGAAGCGGATCGGCGCACGTTGATCCGCCGCGCATATCTCGATGTGATCGGCCTGCCGCCGACGCCGGAAGAAGTGGGGACCTTTGTGGCGGACAAGGATCCGAAGGCTTACGAGAAGTTGATCGACCGGCTGCTCGCATCCCCGCGTTTCGGCGAGCGCTGGGCGAGGCACTGGCTGGATGTGGTGCGATTCGCGGAGAGCGACGGCTTTGAAATGAACCGCGCGCGCGCGAATGCGTGGCCGTATCGCGACTACGTCATCAAGGCATTCAACGACGACAAGCCGTATGACCAGTTCATCCGCGAACAGCTTGCCGGGGATGCGTTCGGCGCGGATGCGGCGACGGGGTTTCTCGTCGGCGGCGGGAAGGACCGCGTTGGCTCAAAGGATCCGGTGCTCACGGCGAACCAGCGCGCGGACGAGTTGCACGACATGGTGAGCACGACGGCGGCGACTTTCCTCGGCCTCACGCTGAACTGCGCGCGCTGCCACGACCACAAGTTCGATCCGATTCCGACGAAGGACTACTACGGCTTCGTCGCCATGTTCCAAGGCGTGCAGCACGGCGAGCGCGCCTGGCGCAACAGCGGCGTGAGGGAAAAGCCTGTGGCGGCCAAGAAGCGCCCTGCGGTCGTGGCTGGCGTGAACGAGGATGCCTTCGGCGCGACGGACGCGAAGTTCCTGCGTTTCACCATCACCGCGTGCAGTTCCGGCGAACCGTGCCTCGATGAGCTCGAGGTTTTCAACACCAATGGCGAGAATGTCGCCCGCAGCGCGGCGGTGGGCGTGTCCGGCACTTTTGCCGATGGCAAAAACTCGAAGCACCAGCGCGAGCATCTCACCGACGGGAAATACGGAAACGACTTCAGTTGGATCTCGAACAAGAAAGGAGCCGGCTGGGTGCGGCTGGAGTTTGCAAGCATGGAGCGTGTGAACCGCGTCCTGTGGAGCCGGGACCGCAGCAGCGGGGCCGGCCAGCATTTCGGCGACCGGCTCGCGACCGGCTACCGCATCGAAGTCTCTGCGGATGGGGAAAAATGGCAGACCGTCTCATCCTCGGCGGATCGCACGACGAGCGCGAGCAATGGGCCGATGGTGTATGCGGGCACTTTCGCGCAGCCTGCAGAGACGCACCGCATGCACCGGGGCGATCCGATGCAGCCGCGCGAGACCATCGTGCCTGCGGCGCTTTCGATGATTGGCAGGCCACTCATGCTCGCGGCGAGGACGCCCGAGCAGGAGCGACGGAAGGCGCTGGCGAATTGGATCGCCGACGCGGCGAATCCGCTCACCGCCCGAGTGATCGTGAACCGGCTCTGGCATTATCATTTCGGCACGGGTCTCGTGGACACGCCGAGCGACTTCGGCATCAACGGCAGCCGCCCGACGCATCCGGAGCTGCTCGACTTTCTCGCGAACGAACTCGTCACGCACGGCTGGTCGCTGAAGCACATCCACCGGCTCATCCTGCTTTCGCAGACATATCGGCAGAGCAGCGCCTCGAATGCCGCTGCACAGAAAGTGGACTCCAGCTCGCGACTGCTGTGGCGATTCCCGCCGCGCCGTGTCGAGGCCGAGGTGCTGCGCGACTCCATGCTTGCGGTCACGGGCAAGCTTGACCTCACGATGGGCGGGCCGGGCTTCGACCTCTTCGAACCGAACGAGAATTACGTGAAAGTTTACACGACGCGCGCGCAGTATGGCCCCGCGGAGTTCCGCCGCATGGTGTATCAGAGCAAGCCGCGCACGATGCTCGACGACTTCTTCGGCACATTTGACTGCCCAGATGCCGGTCAGCCCGCACCGAAACGCACGAGCAGCACCACGCCGCTGCAGGCGCTGAATCTCCTCAACAGCAACTTCGCGCTGCAGCAGGCGGAGTTCTTCGCCGAGCGGCTCAAGAGAGACGCGGGTGAAAATGCGGATGCTCAAGTGCGGAGAGCGTTGGCGCTGATGTTCAACCGCGCACCGTCCGCCGAGGAAACCACCGAGAGCACGGCTCTCATCGCACGGCACGGGCTCGCCGCATTCTGCCGCGCACTTTTCAACGCGAACGAATTCATCCGCCTCGACTGACATGACCCAGCACCATCTCTCGAATGCCGGTCGCCGACTGCTGTCCCGCCGTGATTTTCTGCAATGGGCGGGCAATGGCCTCGGCGGAGTCGCGCTCACTTCGCTCCTCGCGGAACACGGTCTGCTCGGGGGCGAAGCACCGCTGCGCCCGGCGATTGATCCCGCGCATCCCTATGCGCCGCGTCCGCCGCATTTCGCGCCGAAGGCGAAGCGCGTGCTGCTCATCTTCTGCTCCGGCGCGCTGAGCCACGTGGACACGTTCGACTACAAGCCCGAGCTCGTGAAGCGCCACGACACACCGATGCCCGGCTCTGCGGGGCTCATCACTTTCCAGGGCGAGAACGGCAACCTCATCAAGCCGTTGTGGGATTTCAAACCGCGGGGGCAGTCGGGGAAAATGGTGAGCGACCTGCTGCCGAACCTCGCGGAGCTGGCGGACGAGATGTGCTTCATCCACTCGATGACCGCAAAGTCGAACACCCACGGCCCCGCGGAAAACCAGATGGGGACGGGCTACACGCTCGACGGATTCCCGAGCGTCGGCGCGTGGGTCACATATGCGCTCGGCTCGGACAATCAGAACCTGCCCGCATTCGTCGCGATCCCCGATCCGCGCGGCGTGCCGCAAATCGGGCCGCGCCACTGGGGCTCCGCGTTTCTGCCAGCGGTGTTCCAAGGCACGCCGTTCAACGCACAGAAGCCGATTCCGAACCTCGCGCGACCCGCGGCAATCAGCGACGCGACCGAGCGCGACACACGCGATTTTTTGAAGCGGCTCAACGAGCGTCACCTCGCGCAGAATCCCGGCGACACCGAACTCGCCGCGCGCATTTCCGCCTACGAACTCGCCGCGAAGATGCAGCTCGCCGCCGCGGAAGTCGGCGACCTCTCGACGGAGCCCGCGCACATTTTGAAAGACTACGGCGCCGACGACGCGGCGAATGCGAACAAGGCCGGCTTCGCGAAGAACTGCATTCTCGCGCGGCGCCTCGTCGAGAGCGGCGTGCGCTTCGTGCAGCTCTTCAACGGCTCGTATGCGATGGGCGAAGGCGTCGGCAATTGGGACGGCCACAAGACACTGGTGAAGCAATACAGCGTGCACGCACCCATCCTGGACCAGCCGTGCGCCGCCCTGCTGCGCGACCTGAAGCAGCGCGGACTGCTCGCCGACACGCTCGTCGCCTTCGTCACCGAGTTTGGTCGCATGCCGACCTTCCAAAAGGGCGCGAACGGCCGCGACCACAACCCGAAGGGCTTCACCGTCTGGCTCGCCGGTGCGGGCGTGAAGCGCGGATTCAGCTACGGCGCGACCGATGACTTCGGCTATCAGGCTGTCCAGAACGTGACGACGATCTACGACCTGCACGCGACGATGCTGCACCTGCTCGGTTTGAACCACGAACGCCTCAGCTACTACAACAACGGCATCGAGCGCCGCCTCACCGATGTGCATGGCCACGTGGTGAAGGACATCCTCGCATGAGCCTTTGGCGCTCCGCTTTCCTGCCTCTCTGCCTCGGCGCATTCGCTCATGCAGACGCCTCGCTTGGGCTTCCAGGGAAGCTCGGGGGATTGATCGAGCGGGGTTGCCTTGACTGCCATGACAAGGACGCGGCGAAGGGCGGACTCGATCTGAGTGCGCTCGTGTTTGATCTCAAGGACCGCGCAACGCGCGAGCGCTGGGTGCGAATCCACGACCGTGTGGCGAAGGCCGAGATGCCGCCAAAGGTGGAGGCATTGCCCGAGGCTGAGCGCGACGCGCTGGTGAAATCGCTCGCCACGGCGATTCACGAAGCCGACCTCGCGGAGGTTCTCGCGAATGGCCGCGGGCCATTGCGCCGGCTGAATCGCGACGAGTATGAGCAGAATCTCCGCGATGTCTTGCAGCTTCCGAACCTCGACATCCGCGACATGCTGCCGGAGGACCGCGAGGGGCATCACTTCAACAAGGCGACGGAGACGCTCGACATGTCGCGCGTGCAACTGACGGCATATCTCGATGCCGCCGATGCCGCGTTGCGCCAAGCCATGGTGACTTCGGACAAGCCGGCGACGGTGAAGTTCCGCGCGGTGGGAACCTCGCTCTTTTCCGCGCTCACCACCTTCGGCGAGCGCGAGGCGATGTTCTTTGCCCGGGACAATCAGGCAGTGGGAGCGGAGAGTCTGACGGCGAAGATGGACGCGGAGCGGGCGGCGAAGGATGACACGCTGGAGCTCGCGCTGTTTCGCTCTGCGCACTGGCCTTACTTCGGCTACCCGCGAGGCTTCGTCGCAAAGCTGCCGGGTGAATACCGGGTGCGCTTTTCCGCGCGGGCTGTGTTGCAGCAGCCGGGCTACACCCTCATACCCGCGAAGCAGCCGGTGCCGATGACCTTCCGCGCGCGCAAACCCTCCGGCCCCGATGTCTCCGGCGACGTGCGCGCGACCGGCGGCATCATGGATGTGCCGCCGGAGATGCGGACGTTCGAGACCGTCATCCGCCTGCGCGATGGCGAGACTTTTGAATACAGCCTGCTCGGCTTGCCCGTGCCGCTCGCGCGCAACGTGAAGGGCGGGCCGCCGACGTATCGCTACCCGCCGTTCCCCGACGGCGGACAACCTGGCGTCGCGTTCCAGTGGATCGAGGTCGAAGGACCGCTCGCCCCGGAAAGCTGGCCGCCCGCATCGCATCGCGTGCTGTTTGGCGATTCACCAACGAACGATGCCAAAGCCCTGCTGCGCCGCTTCGTGAGCCGGGCCGCCCGGGAGCCGGTGTCCGAGGAAACGCTGGGGAAGTTCGACGATCTCATCCGGATCCGTCTCGAAAAGGGGACGCCCTTCGCCGAAGCCATGCTGGCCGGCTACAAGGCGTTCCTGTGCTCCGGGCACTTCCTCTATCTGCGAGAGCCGGAGCGCGCCGAGGACCATTTCGCCATCGCATCACGGCTCTCTCATTTTCTCAGCAACACGCGACCCGATGCGAGGCTGAGCGAACTCGCCGCCAGCAAGCATCTCCGCAATCCCGCAATGCTTCGCGGCGAGGTCGAGCGCCTCATCGCAGGCGCTGGCTTCGAGCGCTTCGTGCGCAACTTCACCGACTACTGGCTCAACCTCCGTCACCTCCGCCGCGACGAACCGGACATCCGCCTCTACCCCGAGTATCGCTTCGACGATTACCTCGTGGAGAGCATGGAAAGGGAGACTCGCGCATTCTTCGCCGCGATGATCCGCGACAACCTGCCGGCACGGGTGCTCGTGGATGCCGGTTTCACCTATGCCAATGACCGTCTCGCCCGGCACTACCGGCTCTCACCGCTCGACGGTTCGGCGATGCGCAAGGTCGCGTTGCCGAAGGAAAGCCCGCTCGGCGGACTGCTCACGCAAGCCGCGATTCTGAAAGTCACCGCGAACGGGACCACGACGTCACCCGTCATTCGCGGCGCATGGATCATGGAGCGCCTCATCGGGGAGCCGCCGCCACCGCCGCCACCGAGCGTGCCCGCCGTGGAGCCGGACATTCGCGGCGCGAAAACGATTCGCGATTTGCTCGCGTTGCACACGAAATCCAAATCCTGCGCGGCGTGTCATGCGAAGTTCGATCCCGTCGGCTTGGCGCTGGAGAACTTCGACATCCTTGGCGGATGGCGCACGCGTTACCGTGGCCTCGAACAGGGCGAGCGCATCACCGGCATCGATCGTGCCGGACACGACTTCGCCTACACGCTCGCCGATGCCATTGATCCAAGCGGCCAATTGCTCGACGGCCGCCGCTTTCAGAACATCCGCGAACTGAAAGCGCATTTTTCTGCGAATCCTCGGCAACTCGCCCGCAATCTTCTCCATGAACTCACCATCTACGCCACCGGCACGCCCGTGCGATTCTCCGACCGCCCCGAGATCGAGGGAATGCTCGATGCGTGCGCGAAGGATGGCTACCGTGTGGGCGATCTGCTCCACGCGTTGATTCAGAGCCGAATCTTTCTGGGAGGACTGAAATCATGAACACCCCCCACATCGCCGCCCGCCTGCCGCGCCGCCGTTTCCTCCGCGGCGCAGGCATCATGCTGGCGTTGCCGTTGCTGGAGTGTCTCGCGCCCGCGTTCGGTCGCGGCGCAAAGCCCTCGCCTCCGCGCCGGATGCTGCTCATCTCGAACAATCTCGGCGTGCTGCCAAAGCCGTTCTTCCCCCAGGGCACGGGCCGCGGTTACGAGCTCTCGCCGTATCTCTCGGCGCTCGCGGATTTCCGAAATGACTTCACCGTGGTCAGCGGCCTGTCGCACCCCGGCGTGGTGGGCGGGCACAGCACGGAGAACTGCTTCCTGACCGCAGCGCGCGGCCCGACGAAGAGCGGCTTCCGCAACAGCATTTCCCTCGACCAATTCGCGGCGGAAAAGCTCGGCCGGGTCACGCGCTTTCCCACACTGAATCTCGGAGTGAACATCGACAAAGCGAACCGCAGCCTCTCGTGGACGCGCGACGGCGTGCTGCTGCCCGCCGAGGACAGCTCGACGGCGTTGTTTCGGAAAATGTTCGTGCAAGGCGACCCCGCCGCCGTGCGGCGGCAGCTTAATCGCCTTGAAGAACGCGGCAGCATCCTCGACACGCTGCTCGACGACACGAAGCAGTTCAGCCGCAGCCTCGGCAGCGACGATCGGGCGCGGCTCGACCAATACCTCACCTCCGTGCGCGAGGTGGAGGAGCGCCTGCACATCGCGCGCGAGTGGGAGCTGAAGCCGAAGCCCACAACCGCGCATCTGCTCCCCGACGACATCCGGGACAAGAAGCTCTTCTTCGAGAAGTTCGATCTCATGCTCGCCATGGCGCAGCTCGCGCTGGAGTCCGACTCCACGCGCATCGTCACGCTCATGGTGGATGCCTTTGCGACGCCCGTCTTCAAGCTGCACCCCGACCAAAACACCACCGACGGCTACCACAACCTCAGCCATCATGGGCAGGCCATTGAAAAAGTGAAGCAACTCGAAGACGCGGACCACCAGCAGATGGCGCTGCTCGGCAAGCTCCTGAAGAATCTCGCCGCCAAGCCCGATGGTGACGCCCGCCTGCTCGATCGCACGATGATTCTTTTCGGCAGCAACATGGGCGACGCGAACACCCACGACAACA
This sequence comes from Chthoniobacteraceae bacterium, assembly GCA_044221035.1. Classification (GTDB taxonomy): domain Bacteria; phylum Verrucomicrobiota; class Verrucomicrobiia; order Chthoniobacterales; family Chthoniobacteraceae; genus SXWH01. The sequence goes on from JBGAPU010000083.1 coordinate 12,394, forward strand.
GCAACCTCCCCATTCTGCTCGCAGGCGGCGGCCTCCGGCACGGTCAGCACCTCGCCTTCAAGCGCGACGACAACAAGCCGCTCTGCAATCTCTTCGTCTCCATGCTCCAGCATCTCGGAGTCGAGGCCGATGCCTTCGGGTCCAGCAGCGGAACGATTCAGGAAATCATCACGTGAAGATGAAGCGCAGCCTCATTCTCCTGCTTGCAGGCACGCCCCTCGCGATTGCCGCCGATCCGTCGGCCGCGAGCGTCTTCAATGAAAGAGTCCGTCCGCTGCTGCAGGAACGCTGCGTGGAATGTCACGGAGGGAAGAAGCAGAAGGGGGAACTGCGGCTCGACGCGAAAGTGTTTGCCTTCAAGGGCGGGCACGACGGCATGGCGATTGTCCCGGGCGATCCTGGCAAGAGCCTGCTTTTCCAGCGTCTCATCTCGGAGGACAGCGATGAACGGATGCCACCGAAAGGACCGCCCCTTTCCGCGGAGCAAATTGCGGCGGTAAAGTCGTGGATCGAGGCCGGTGCACACTGGCCGGAGAATGATGCGGATCGAGCAGCGTCCGTGGACAAGCGTTTGCTGCATTGGTCCGTGCAGGCGGTGAGGCGCGATTTTCCGAAAGACGCTTCGATTGACGGCTTCATCCGCGCGAAGCTCGCGGAGAAGGGAATCGCGATGTCACCGGAAGCGGACCGACGCACGCTCATTCGCAGGCTCAGTTTCGATTTGCACGGGCTACCACCAACACCTGAACGCGTGGAGCAGTTTGTGGGCGACCGCAACCCGCGCGCTTACGAAAAGCTTGTCGATGAACTGCTCGCATCGCCGCACTACGGCGAACGGTGGGCGCGGCACTGGCTGGACATTGCCCACTACGCGGACACGCATGGCTTCGAACGCGACCAGTTGCGTCCAAATGCGTGGAGGTATCGTGATTACGTCATCGAGTCGCTGAACGCAGACAAGCCCTACGACCGGTTCATCCGCGAGCAGATTGCCGGTGATGTCATCGCGCCGGATGACGCAAAGGCGGTGACCGCCACCGGCTTCCTCGCGGCGGGGCCGTGGGATTTTGTGGGGCAGGTGGAGACGAAGAGCGACATGCTCAGGCGCGCCGCACGCGCGGGCGACCTCGACGACATGGTCACGCAGGTCATCACGTCCACGATGGGCATCACCATCAACTGCGCGCGCTGTCACGACCACAAGCTCGACCCCATCACGCAGCAGGAATACTACGGGCTCTGGGCGGTCTTCGCGGGCGTGAAGCGCGGCGAGCGCGACGTGAACGCGGCGGAGACGAAGCGCGTCGCGGAGGCAAAGGCGCGCATCAACCGCCAGCTCACGACCGCCCGTGGAGAACTGGCGCGGCTCTCTGGCGAAGGATTCGACCTCGCGGACATGGTCGGCGGTGGCGACGGACGCGGTTCGGGTGCGAAGGGGCGCGGCATCGACCTGCGCTACGGCAGGTTCACGACGGAAAAGCTCGGCTACCATCGCGACATCGCGGCGAACCGTTTGCAGAAAATCGAGCGGCCTGCCGAGACGAAGGAAATGCCCGGGCTCGTCCAGTGGGTGTTCGTGCCGGACGGCCGCAGCACGGTGAACGTAGCCTTTAAGCAGGAGGTGAAAGGCGTGCCGGCGACGAACGGCCATTTCTGGGACATCATTCGCAACGGCCCGCTCAACGCGCAGCGCAGCACGAAGCTCAACGGCGTCGATTTCGCCACCAAAGGTCACAGTATCCTCGGCATGCACGCGAACAGCGGCGTGACGTTTGACCTCGCCAAGATTCGCGCGGCCAGTGGTGTAAAAGCGATGCGGCTCAGCGGCACGGTTGGCTTTGGCGCAGCGGAAAGCGCGGCGGCGACGCGCGCAGACTTCACGGTGTTTGTGGATGCCGAGCAAAAGTTCCAGAAGCTGAAGCTGCGCAAAGACGAGACCGCGCTGCTCGACGTGCCCATCGCACCCACCGCGAAGACGCTCACGTTCATCGCGACCGACGGCGGCGACGGCATCGGCAGTGACTTGCTGTTCATCGGCGATGCGCGGCTCGCGCCTGACGTGAGCGAGACCACGCTCACCGATGCCGACAAGGCCCGCGCGAAGGAGCTCCGTGCGCAGGTTACACGACTCGAAGCCGAACTTCGCGCCGTGTCGGAGGTTCCGAAGGTTTATGGCATCACGAGCGACGCCAAGCCGCCGGTGGTGAAAATGCAGCGTCGCGGCAATCCCGAGGACGAGGGTGCGGAAGTGCTGCCTGCCTCGTTCGCATGGGCGAAGCACGCGGGCGCGAACTTTGGCGACAACGCGATGCCCGAGGGTGAACGCCGCCGCGCGCTCGCAGAGTGGATTGTGCATGCCGACAATCCGCTCACGCGCCGCGTCATCGTGAACCGGCTTTGGCATCATCATTTCGGCCAAGGCATCGTCACGACGCCGAGCGACTTCGGCCTTGGCGGTGACCGGCCGTCGCATCCCGAGTTGCTCGATTTCCTCGCGGGCGAATTGCTGCGGAGCGGCTGGAGCTTGAAGCACATCCACCGGCTCATCGTCACGAGCGCGGCTTACCGACAGTCTTCGACGACGGTGGATGCCAAGGCGGCCGGACTCGACGCACAGAATCGATTGCTCTGGCGACAGAACGCGCGCCGGCTCGACGCGGAATCGCTGCACGACGCCGTGCTCACGGTGAGCGGAAAATTGAACCCCGAACGCGGCGGCCCCGGCTTCCGTGACTTTAACTATACCGAGGCCTACGCGCCCATCTACGACTACATCACGCCGGACAAGCCCGAGCTGTGGCGACGCAGCGTTTACCGCTTCGTCGTGCGGACCACGCCGCACCGGTTCATGTCCACGCTCGACTGCCCCGACCCGGCGAACCTGACACCCGCGCGTGTGCAAACGACCACGGCCTTGCAGGCGCTCACGCTCTCGAACAACGAGTTCATGCTCCAGCAGGCGCGGCATCTCGCGGCGCGCATCGAAAGCGAAACATCTTCGCGCGACGCCGCCATCCGCCGCGCGTTTGCGCTCGCGCTCCAACGCGCGCCCACCGCCGCGGAACTCCGCGACGCCACGCCGCTCGTCGCCGAGCAAGGCCTCTTCGCGCTCTGCCGGATGCTCATCAACGCGAACGAGTTTGTTTACCTCGACTGACACGATGAACTCGCCATTTCCCTGCCGACGACAAAAGAAGCCTGTCACTCGCCGTGATTTCCTGTGGGAACTCGGCGGCGGCCTCGGCGGTGTGGCGCTGACTGCGTTGCTCGCCGAGCAAAGCGCGCGCGCGGCAGACGGTTCCGAAATCCGCTCTCAGCGTGCCAAAATCAAGAATCCCCTCTCGCCGAAGCTGCCGCATCACGCGGCAAAGGCGAAGGCGGTCATCCAGATTTTTTGCCCCGGCGGGCTGAGCCATGTGGATTCGTGGGACTACAAGCCGGAGCTTGCGAAGCGACAGGGCACGCCGTTCGACCCCGATGGCAAGCTGCAGTTCTTCGCGTCGAAACCGGGCAACTGCCAAGGCAGCTACTGGCCGTTCCGCCAGCACGGTCAGTGCGGGCGTTGGGTGAGCGACCTCTTTCCGCGGCTCGCGCAGCGCGTGGACGACATCGCTTTCATCCACTCAATGCAGAGCAAGAGCGCGCTGCACGGACCGGCGATGTTCATGGCGAACAGCGGATTTATTTTGCCCGGATTCCCGAGCATGGGCGCGTGGGTCACCTACGGGCTCGGCAGCGTGAGCGAGGAATTGCCCGCGTTCGTCGTGCTGCCCGACCCGCGTGGATTGCCGCCCGGCGGCGTCATCAACTGGGGCGCGGGATTTCTGCCGGCGATTCACCAGGGCACCACGCTCAACACCGACCCTGAGCAGCCACCAATTGCTGATCTGTTTCCGACGAAAGAGTTCGCGCACCTGCGTGGCAGCGCTGAGCAGACGGGCCGCGATTTTTTGCAGACGCTCAACCGCGAGCACGCTGCAGCGCGCGCGGGCAACACGGAACTCGAGGCGCGCATCGCCGCCTACGAACTTGCCGCGCGCCTTCAACTCAGCGCACCCGAGGCCACCGACCTGCGCTGTGAGAGCGATGCGACGAAGAAGCTCTACGCGCTCGATCACGAGGACATCGGACCGTTCGGACGCCAGTGCATGCTGGCGCGTCGCCTCGTCGAGCGCGGCGTGCGTTTCGTGCAGATCTATTGCGGCGCGGAGAACACGACGCAGAAGAAGATCCGTCCAAACTGGGACAGCCACGAGGATCTCGTGCGCGACCACGGCTACTGGGGCCCAATCCTCGACACGGGCGCCGCGGCGCTGCTCACCGACCTGAAATCGCGCGGCCTGCTCGACAGCACGCTCGTGATTTGCACGACGGAGTTCGGCCGCCAGCCCGCCGCGCAAGGCACCGGCAAGGGCCGCGATCACAATCCCGGCGCCTTCACCGCTTGGATGGCCGGCGGCGGAATCAAAGGCGGCACGTCATTCGGCGAGACGGATGAACTCGGCTTCAAAGCCGCAGTCGCTCCCGCCTACTGCTACGACCTCCACGCCACAGCGCTGCACCTGCTCGGCCTCGATCACGAAAAGCTCAGTTTCTACAACAACGGCATCCAGCGACGCCTAACGGACGTGCACGGGCACGTCCTGACGAAACTGGTCATGTAGCGCTGGATCGACACCTCACGCGAGCAACGGCTTGACGACCTTCCCATGCACATCGGTAAGCCGGAACTCTCGGCCCTGATACTTGAACGTGAGCCTCTCGTGATCGAGACCGAGCAGATGCAGGACTGTCGCGTTCAAGTCGTGGACGTGGACAGGGTTTTCGACGGGGCTGAATCCGAAATCGTCAGTCCGACCATGGGTGATGCCCCCCTTGATGCCACCTCCCGCGAGCCACATCGTGTAGGCGTCCTTGTGATGATCGCGTCCGGGGTTCGTGCTCTTGCCGTCGCCATCAATGCCCTGCCGCAGCGGAGTGCGGCCAAATTCCGCGCCCCAGATCACGAGCGTATCGTCGAGCAGGCCGTGCGTTTTCAGATCCGTGATGAGCGCGGACATCGCCTGGTCCACTTCGCGGCATTTCGCCGGCAGGCGCGTGGCGAGGCCGGAATGGTGATCCCAGTCGGCGTCATAGAGCTCGACGACGCGCACGCCGCGCTCGATGAGCCGCCGCGCAAGCAGGCAGTTGTTTGCGAATGAGGCCGTGCCGGGTTTCGCACCGTAGAGATCGAGCACCGACTGGGGCTCTTTCGAGATGTCCATCAGCTCGGGCACGCTCGTCTGCATGCGGTAGGCCATCTCGTATTGGGTGATGCGCGTCGCAATTTCCGGGTCACCGACATCGGCGAGCTGCTGCTCGTTGAGCGACTTCACCGCGTCGAAGATGCGGCGCCGGTCATCCTGCGACTGCCCCTTGGGATTACTCAGAAACAAAACTGGATCGCCGCTGGAGCGGAACTGAATGCCCTGATGCACGCTTGGCAGAAAGCCGTTCGCCCAAAGCGTCGTGCCCGCGCCGCCGAGCGGCCCGGAAAGGAGCACCGTGTATGCGGGCAGATCCTGATTCTCCGTGCCCAGCCCGTAGGTCACCCACGAGCCGAAACTCGGCCTGCCGCCGCGCCCGAAACCCGTGTGCAGGAACATCTGCGCGGGAGCGTGGTTGATTTCCTCGGTGTGCAGCGTCTTCACGATCGCGATGTCGTCCGCGACCTTCGAGAGATGCGGCAGCAAATTCGACATTTCCTGGCCGCTGCGTCCGTGCTTCTCGAAGCTGAACTTCGATCCCGCGAGCTGCATTTTCCCGCCGATGAACGCAAACCGCCGGCCCTGAAGCAGCGACTCCGGGCAGTCCTGCCCATCGCGCTTCGCGAGCTCCGGCTTGTTTTCAAACAGATCGAGCTGCGAGGGCGCGCCGATCATGTGCAGGTAAATCACACGCTTTGCCCGCGGCTTGAACATCGGATTCTTCGGCGCGAGCGGATTTGCGGGCGCGGCTCCGAGTGTCCCGCGGAGGAGCGAGGAGAGCGCCAGCGAGCCGAACGCGAGGCCTGAGCGCTGGAAGAAATCGCGGCGGGTGAGGAGGTCGAGATGCGTGGTGTTCATTGTGCGGGGAATTCCGGATTCATCCCTTTGAAATCGTCTCGTCGAGATTCAGCAGCGCCGCAGCCACGGCATACCACGCGACAAACTCATCGGCGCCCACGTCCTTCGGCAGCTCGAATGCGCCGACGAATTCCTTCGTCCCCTTCGCATCCTGGCTGCGCGCCTTCCGCTCCGTGGCGACCAGTGCGGCCAGCGCCGCGACTTCCCGCGACCGCGGCGCGCGCCCCGTGGCGAGGCGGAACGCGTGTGCGATGCGCTCCTCTACGCTGGCACCCGGCTTCTCAGTGAGCACGCGCCGCGCGAAGGCCATTGCCGCCTCCACATACACCGGATCGTTCATCAGCGTCAGCGCCTGCAGCGGCGTGTTGGAGCGCGGACGCTTCACGCGGCAGGCCATGCGAGCGTTGGCGTCGAAATTCACAAAGCTCGGATAGGGCGCGCCGCGCTTCCACACGACGAAAAGTCCACGGCGGTATTTCTCATCGCCCGGGCTCACCTCGTATTCGTAGCGCTGGCCGCCGACCTTCACCCAGAGGCCGTCAGGCTGGTAGGGTTTGATGGGCGCACCGCCCTGCTTGAGGCTCAGCAAGCCGGCGATGGCGAGCGCGTTGTCGCGGATCATCTCCGCCTCGAGCCGGTGCCGCGGACCGCGCGCGTAGAGCAGGTTCAGGTCGTCGCGCGCGAGCAGTGCCGGCGTCACCTTCGACGATTGCCGGTAGGTCGCACTCATCACCATGGTCTTCAGCGTGCGCTTCATGCTCCAGCCGCCGTCCATGAACTCGCACGCCAGCCAGTCGAGCAGTTCGGGGTGAGTCGGCGGCTCGCCCTTGATGCCGAAGTCCTCCGGAGTCGTCACGATGCCGTGGCCGAAAAGCTCGGCCCACCAGCGGTTCGCCACCACGCGCGCGACGACCGGGTTTTCACGGCTCACGAGCCAGTTCGCGAGATCGAGGCGCGAGGCCTTCTCGCCGGAGCGCTTCAGCGGATGCAGCGCGCCAGGCGTGTGCGCCTCCACCGCCTCACCCGGAGTGCGGAACTCCCCCCGTTTGAAAACCGCGCTCATCCGCGGCGTGCTCTCCCGCATCACGAGTGTCGTCGGCACCGTCACCTTCCGCATCTGGTTTTCCAATCGCGTCTTCTCCGCAGTGATCTTCGCAAATTCCGGGTGTCCCTTCATGCGGAAATCCGCGATCGACTTCGCCTGCTTCGCGCTGCGCTTGTCCGCGGGGCGCATGAGTGCGGCGGCAATTTCCGAGGACAGCGCCTCACCGTTCACGTTGCCGGTGATGGCACTCAGCCTTACGCGTCCGATCGTCCGGCTCGCGCCATAATTCTGCTCCAGCGTGAACTTCAGCACCGTGCCGCCGGCAAAACCGACGGGCGCCGAAGTCTCGAGCACCGCCCAGTGCGACTCGTGGAATTTCGGGTTGATCGCCCAGCCGCCGCGAGCGCCGTTGCCAGTGTTGAGCAGGTTCGTCACCGGAAAGTTCGACTGCGAGAACGATGCACGTGCAGCGGCGAATTTGACAGGCACTGCCTGCTCCGGCTTGCCCTCGGGCGCCGCGGTGACGGTGAAATTGTTCAGCACAAAGTTCGGCCGCTTTTCGTCGCCTCTTCCCGGCCCCTTGCCGGGCAGCGAATCATCCGTGAGCGCTTCCAGCTTGATCGCGTTGATGCCCGTGAGCCTCGTCCGCATTTCGATCACGTAGGTGTCCTTGTCCGGCGCGGGCTCGCCGCTCACGAGCACCGACTTGTCCGCGAGCACCTCGTGCGTCGCACCGCCGGTGGAATCGAAGTCGGCCACATCGAGCACGTTTTCCTTCGGAGCCTCCGCGAGCTTCTTCTTCAGAGCCTCCTCCCACTCGCTCTGGCCCACCGCCGCAGCTTTCTCCATCGCGCCAAGCTTCGCATCGAGCTCCCCGATTTGCGCCTTCAACCTCGCCCGCTCGGCCTGCGATGCAGGGTCGCCCACCTCCATCACCGGCCCCTTGAACTGAATCGAGCCCGGGACATTCGCGCGCGTGCGGTCCGCCTCGAGCGCCGTGTTGTTGAAGAACGCGAACAGCCCGTAGTAGTCGCGCATCGTGAACGGGTCGTATTTGTGGTCGTGGCACTGCGCGCACTCGAGTGTCGCGCCGAGCCAAGTCATGCCGAGCGTGTTCACGCGGTCGTGGATTTGGTTCACGCGCGTCTCCTCCGGGTCGGTGCCCGCCTCGACGTTTGTCGGTGCGCTGCGGTTGAAGCCGGTGGCGATTTTCTGTGCCTCGGTCGCGTTCGGCAGCAGGTCGCCTGCGAGCTGCTCGATGGTGAACTGCGTGAACGGCATGTCGGCATTGAGCGCGTTCACCACCCAGTCGCGGTAGGGCCAGAGGTCGCGGAAATCATCGCGCTGGAATCCGTGCGAGTCCGCATAGCGCGCATAGTCGAGCCACGGCCGCGCCCAGCGCACACCGAACTGTTCCGACGCCAGCAACCGGTCCACGAGCTTCTCGTAGGCGCGCGGGTCGGCGTCCTTCACAAACGCATCCACCGCGGCCGGCGACGGCGGCAGCCCGATGAGGTCGAGCGACACGCGGCGGATGAGCGTCTCGCGCGGAGCCTCGGGCGAGGGCCTCAGCCCCTCCTCCTTCAAGCGAGCAAAGATGAAGGCATCGATCGAATTGCCGGCGGATGGCTGCTCACTGATTTGCGGAACCTTGGGCCGCACAGGCGCGACATAAGCCCAGTGGCGGCCGATTTTCACGTCGTCCGGCCAGACGGCACCGGCATCGATCCACGCCTTGATCTTCTCCGCCTGCGCTTTCGTCAGCGGCTCGCCGCGGCTCGGCATCACATCGTCGTGCCCCTTCGGCAGTGTGATGCGCTTGTAGAGCTCGCTCTTTGCCGCGCTGCCCTTCTCGATCACTCCCACGCTCGCGAATGCATCCTCCCGCGAGTCGAGCCGCAGGTCGCCCTTGTGGACCTTCGCGTCGTGGCACTCGAAGCACGACCGCTGGAAAATCGGTAGGATGTCGCGGGCAAAATCCACAGTCGCGGCGACAGCACACGGCCCCGCGGCGGCGACGATGCAGGAGGCGAGGAATCGGGAGGCGGGGTTCATTGCTGGAGAATTTGCGGGGCTGGCCGGAGAATCATCGGCGGCAGAGCGGGTTTCTTGGAGGAGAATACCAGCGGCACATCCAAGCGGGACATCGATTTTACGCCCCCAGCCTATCGCTTCCCGAAATCCTCCAGATACTGCCCGACAATCACCTTCAGTGGCGGCGGCGTGGGAAGGCCGAGGGCGATGGCGCGCGCGCCGTCCACGGCGACGGGCCAGTTATCCACAATGCCCTGGATGCGTGCGTCGAATGCGTCGGTGATGGGGCCGAGGCTCAAGCCGCGCTCGACGGCGATTTCGCGCAGCACAGTTTCGGCAAGCTGCGGCGTGACGCGGTGCGCGGGAAGGCCGATGGCGCGATCGTCGCGCAGCCGTTCGGCAGGAACTTCGTGAAGCGCGATGAGCGACTCGATTACCGTGCGGTAGCCGGTCATCGGGTGGCACTGGTCGCGGCGCACGGGGAGCATGCACGGCTCGCCATTCAGCGGCTCGCGGAACATTCCGCTCGCCCAGCTCGATGCAGCGGCGTTCGGCTTCCCCGGGCGCACGACTACCGTGGGGAGGCGTGCGGAGCGGCCGTCGAAAAATCCTTTCCGCGAGTAGTCGTTCACCATGAGTTCGCACATCGCCTTCGTCATGCCGTAGGTCGTCTGCGGCGTGAGCTTCGTGCGGTCGGTGTTCGGGTCCTGCATCGCCCCGCCGCCGAAGCACGCGATGCTGCTCGCAAAGATCACGCGCGGTTTTCCCGGCAGCGCGCGCGCAGCCTCGAAGACGTTGCGCCCGCCGTCGAGATTCACGCGCAACGCGTCGTCGAACCGCTCCTCGCATTCGCCGCTCACCATCGAGGCGAGGTGGAAAATCGAAGTCGCTGCGTCGGAGCCGACAGCGGCGAAGACGACATCGCGGCGGCTGATGTCGCCGGTGATCTGCCGCACACGGGCATCCTTCGCCGGCTCGCGAAAAAGTGCGTCGAGCAGCACGACTTCGCTGATTTTTTCCGCAGAGCCGGAGGGGCCGGTGAGTTCGCCGCGTTCGAGGAGTTTGCTGCAGAGCTGCGAGCCGAGGAAGCCGCCGCCGCCGGTGATGATGACTTTCATGCGAGTGTCGAGTGTCGGGGATCGAGGGAAGTGATTGGCAATGCGCGCCGGGTCGTTGTGGAATGGGCGCACGCAAATGAGCAAGACACTTTCAGGACACCGCATCGGCTTCGTCGGCCTCGGCAACATGGGCCGCGCGAACGCGCGCCACCTGCACGATGCCGGCGCGGAGGTCATCGTTTGGAACCGCAGCGATGCGCCCGCAGCGGCGGCAGTCGTGCTCGGCATGAAGCGCGCAGCCTCGCTGCCGGAACTTGCGCGCGCGATCGGAGGCGGCGTCATCTGCGTCAACCTCACAATGACGGACGTGGTGGAGAAGGTCGTCTTCGGCGCGGGCGGGCTCGCCGAAGGGCTGCACCCGGACGCGCTCATCATTGATTTCGGCACGACGGGCGTGCCGCAGACGAAGGAATTCGCTAAGCGTGTGAACTGGATCGATGCACCGGTGTCCGGCGGACAGGTCGGCGCGGAGCGCGGCGACCTCACGATCATGGCGGGTGGCACCGAGGCGAATTTCCAGCGTGCGCTGCCCATCCTGCAGACGGTCGGCAAGCGCATCACGCACCTCGGCCCGTCGGGCGCCGGGCAGGTGACGAAGCTCGCCAACCAGCTCATCGTCGCGCAGACGATCGACGCCGTCGCGCAGGCGCTGCGCCTCTCGGAGCTCGCCGGCGTGGATTCCGCGAAGGTGCGCGAGGCGCTGCTCGGCGGATTTGCGGAAAGCCGCATCCTGCAACTGCACGGCGATCGCATGGTGCGGCGCGACTTCGCGCCCGGCGGGCGCTCGGAGCTTCAGCTCAAGGACGTGCGGCTCATCTGCGAACTCGCGTCCTCGCTCGGCTTTTCCTCGCCCACGCTCGACAACTGCCGCGCGCAGTGGGAGCGCTTCGTCCACGAGGAAGGCCACGGGGATGCGGATCACTCGGGGCTCTTCATGCTCTACGACAAGCGCTGAAACCTGCGGCGGCGGAATCCCGGCGGGTGCCGGGCGTTTGAAGTTGAGCGCAGCCCGGCTGCCACTACGAATCGCACCGATGAAACCCTCCGCACTGTCCTTCCTCCTCGCGACTTCAGCGGCGTCCCTTTTCGCCGCGGACCCGGCCTTTGACACTTGGGCCGACGCGCTCGCCACCGAGGAGATGCGCGCCGATCCGATTGACGCCACTTACACTCAGTATTTCACCGGCGCCGAGCAGGACGCGCTCGACCGGAAGCTCACGCCCATCACGCGGGAGCACCGTGCGTCGCGGGTCGCGGCGGCGCGGAAGGCGCTCACGGAGCTCGCGAAATTTGACCGCGCGAAACTCGATGCGCAGCAGCGCACGACCGCGGGCGTCATCGAGTGGTCGCTGAATGTCACCGTGAACTCCGAGCCGTTCGCGGACCACCACTTCACGTTCAACCAGTTCCGCGGCCTGCACGTGAGCCTCGTGCATTTCCTCAGCCAGGCGCATCCCATCCGCAACCGCCGCGACATCGAGAACTACCTCGCACGCCTCGCACTCGTGGCGGGGCAGATCGACGACGGCATCCGGCTCGCGAAGGACGCGGCGTCGCGCGGATTCCTCATGCCGGACTTCATCATCAAGTCCACGCTCGGGCAGTTCGAGCGCTTCCTCGCCGATGAACCCGCAAAGAACATCCTCGTCGCCTCGCTCGAGGAGCGCGCCGCGAAGCTCAAGGATGTGTCCGCGGAGGATCGCGCGAAATTCACCGCCGCGGCGACGGAGACCGTCGCGAAGTCCGTCATCCCTGCCTTCCAGCGCGCGCAGGCGATGCTGAAGGAGCAGCTCCCACTCGCGAAAAGCGATGCCGGACTCTGGCGACTGCCCGCGGGTGACAAAGCCTACGCGAACGCGCTGCGCCGCTTCACCACGACCGAACTCACCGCCGACGAAATCCACGCCATCGGTCTCCGCGAAGTCGCGCGCATCGAGAAGCAGATGGACAAACTTTTGCGCCAGCTCGGCTACAGCGATGGCAGCATCAAGGAGCGCTACGAGAAGCTGAACCTCGACTCGCAGCCGCCCGCCGAGCCCGACCCGCGACCTGCGCTGCTGGAGAAATACACGACGATTCTCCGCGATTCGGAAAAGCGCGCCGCGCTCGTCTTCGACCTCCGGCCAAAGGCACCGGTGGAAGTCCGCCGCGAGGCCGCCTTCACCGAAAAGACCGCAGCCGCACACTACACCGGCCCTGCAAAGGACGGCACGCTGCCCGGCGTCTTCAGGGCGCCGCTGCCGGGACCGACGTTCAACATCCTCGGCATGCGCACGCTCGTCTATCACGAGGGCGTGCCGGGACATCATTTCCAAATTGCGCTCCAGCGCGAGACCGCCTCGCTCCCGCGCTGCCGGCGCGACGGCATCTTCACCGGCGGCTCCGCGTTTTCCGAGGGCTGGGCGCTCTACGCGGAGCAGCTCGCCACCGAGAACGGCTGGTATGACGGCGACATCCCCGGCCACCTCGGCCAGCTCCAAGGCGAGCTCTTCCGCGCCAAACGCCTCGTCGCCGACACCGGCCTCCACACGAAGCACTGGACCCGCCAGCAGGCGATTGACTACGGCATCCCCGCCTCCGAGACCGAGCGCTACGTGATGAACCCCGGCCAAGCCTGCGCCTACAAAATCGGCATGCTGAAAATCCTCGAGCTGCGTGCAAAGGCGGAGAAGGCGCTCGGTGGAAAATTCTCGCTGAAGGAATTTCACAACGTCGTCCTCCAGACCGGCAACGTCCCGCTCGCCGTCCTCGAACAGGTCATCGACGACCACATCGCCGCGAAGCGCTGAGCCGCCCACCTGCCCGCGGGCCTGCGAACTGCTTTCCAGACCCGCATGAACGACCTCGCCAAATGCGTTGTGATTCTCAGCCTCTGCGCCGGCGGCTGGCTTTATAAGGATTTCCGCGGCTCCGGTGAGCGCAAGGTGGACAGCGGCGCCGCGCAGGGCCTCGTGATGATCCAGGGCACCGCGCCGAAACCCGGCATGCCGGTCATCCTTGAGTTCTGGGGCACATACTGCGGACCCTGCATCGCGAGCATTCCGCACCTGAACGAGCTGCACGAGAAGTTCGGCTCGCACGTCCAGTTCGTCGCCGTCTCAGGCGAGGACACCGGCACGGTGAAGGCATTCATGGCCAATCACCGGATGGCGTATCCCGTCGCCGTGGACCCGTCACACGAGTTCTTCGGCGCGTGGAAGGTGAAGGGCATCCCCGACCTCGTCGTGCTCGACGGGAACCAGAAGCAGCTCTGGCGCGGCCACTCGGCGGCGCTCACCTCCGCAAAGCTCGCGAGCCTCCTCGGCGAGCTTTAATTCTCCCGGCCCTCCTCCTTCACGCGGATGAAGCGGCGCAGCAGCAGCAGCGCAATCGGCGCGACGAGCACCAGACCGCCGACGATCATCCACATGCCGCCCGGATCGCGCGGGCCTGTGGCCGGCAGGTAGTGCTTGATGATTCCGCCGATAAGCAGGCCGGTCACGAGCTTTCCCATCAGCAGCGGGATGTAGGACAGCGACGCGAAGGACGCCTCCTGCCCTTTTGGTGCAATGGAAGCGGCATACTCGTAAACGCGCGGCGAATAGATCGCCTCGCCCACGGAAAACACCACCTGCCACAGCACGATCATCACGATGTAGGGATGCACCGCGCCCTCCAAGTTGAGGTAGCGGTGCCCCACCGCATCGCCGAGCCAGCCGTCCGCGAGGCCGCTGAACATGCGCGCGGGCAGCGCCATGAATGCGAACGAAGCCGCGGTGATCAAGCCGCCGAGGATCACCATCGAGTAGGCGGCGCGCTTGCGCGTGAGCACGCCGATGAGCGGCGCGAGCACGAGGATGAGCACGCTGTTCACGGAGTTGAGGCGCCCCACGCACGCGCGGCCCTCCGCGCCGATCTCGCGCTCCGCGAACGTGGGCAGCACGCTGTCCATCGTGCCGAAGACGATCTTCAGCAGGCCAATCATCGCGAGGAAAACGAGGAGCCGGCCGAACCGCGGCTGCCGCACCAGCAGCGCGAGCTGCCGCCCGGTGTCGCGCGCCGCGCTCCGCACCGTCGTCCCGAGCCTCACGAAGAACCCCTGCCCCGCCTCGCCGGTCTGCACCGTGCCGGCGTCGTCCTTGTCCCCTCGCAGGAGCAGCAGCAGCGGCAGCATGAGCAACTCCACCGAGAGGCTCACGAAGATGAGCACCCGCTCCCGGCTCAGCTCCATCCCCATGACTGACACCATCCCGGTCTCGTTCAGCGGCAGCACACTGGGGGAGAATACCGCGTCGTGGAAAAAATACCCCACGAGGAAGCCGGTGTTCATGATCGCGTAGAAGATCGAGAACGCCACGGAACGCTGCGCCGGCGCGGTGAATTTCCGCGTCGCCGCCACGAGCACCGGCGTGCAGAACGCCTCGGCAATCGCCGCCGGCACCATTCCGAACGCCAGAGCCACCCACGCGTTCGTGCTCGCAAACATCACGAGCCGGCACACCATGGCCAGCGACACCCCGAGCAGC
>JBGAPU010000084.1:0-27240 GCA_044221035.1 Chthoniobacteraceae bacterium
GATGGGCATCACCTTCTCCACCGTCGCGAAGAACCAGCTCCAGGCGGTGCAGATGGCGTTCTTTGTGTTCCTACCTTCCATCCTGCTTTCCGGCTTCATGTTTCCGTTCCGCGGGATGCCCGGCTGGGCGCAGACAATCGGCGAGGTGCTCCCACTCACACACTTCCTCCGCATCGTGCGGGGCATCCTGCTGAAGGGAAACGGCCCGCGTGAAATCATGCCGGAGCTCTGGCCAATCCTGCTCTTTGCAACGGTGATGCTCGCCATCAGTGTGAAACGCTACCGCAGGACGCTCGACTGACGGCGATTCCGCAATTGCGGCCGCGACGGACTATTTGGCTTCCTTCTTTTGCTGGTTCGCCTTCGCCGCGGGACGCGGGCTTTCCCACTTTGGAGCCACGAGCTCGGAGTTCCATGCATCATGGCCCTTCGTGAGCTTCTCGACGAGTTCCGGCATCTGCGTGGCGAGGTTCTTCTTTTCGGAGATGTCAGCCTTGAGGTCGAACAGCTCGACCTGCCCACCTGCAGGTTTCACGAGCTTGTAGTCGCCTTCGCGCACAGCCCAGCTCGCGCCGCCGCCGGTGCGCCAGTGCAGCCAGTCGTGCGGCGGGGTCTTCGCTTCGCCGAGGAGGTGCGGGAGGATGTTCACACTGTCCATTTTCCGGTCTGACGGCGTCTGCGCACCAGCGAGTGCCGCGGCCGTCGCGAAAACGTCGAGCGATATCACCGGCTGCTCAAAGACCGCGCCCTCGCTCAGATGCCCGCGCCATTGCACGGCAAACGGGACACGGATGCCGCCCTCAAAGACCGCACCCTTGTGCCCGCGCAGCGGCGTGTTGTCGGTCGGCGCGACATTCGGCGGCGGACCGCCGTTGTCGCTGAAGAACCAGATCATCGTGTCCTTCTCGATGCCTGCGTCGCGCACGGCACCAAGCACGCGGCCAACGCCGTCGTCCATCGCGCTCGTCATCGCCGCGTAGGTGCGGCGGCGCTCGTCCGCGATGTTTGCAAAGCGCGCGAGGTATTTCTCCGGCGCCTGGAGCGGCGTGTGGACGGCATTGTAGGCGACGTAGAGGAAGAACGGCTCGCTCTTGTGCCGCGTGACGAAATCCGCGGCCTCCCTCGAAAGCTCGTCCGTCATGTATTCCTTCTGCTCGACAGGCTCCCGATTGCGCATGAGCGGAATCGTGTATTCAACGCCGCCCTTCCCGCCGGGAAGGTAAATGTGCCCGCCGCCGAGGAAGCCGAAGTATTCCGTGAAGCCGCGCGCATTCGGATGGAACCGCGGCTCCGCGCCGAGGTGCCATTTTCCAACCGCGCCGGTGACGTAGCCGGCCTTCTGCAAAACCTGCGGCAGCGTCACTTGATCGACCGGCAGACCGACGTTCGGATCCTCCGGCAGCCAGGCGGGGTTGTTCTCATGGCCGAAGCGGTGCTGGTAGCGCCCCGTGAGCAGGCCTGCGCGCGTCGGGCTGCAGAATGGATGCGACACGTAGCCATTCGTGCAGCGGATGCCGTGCTTCGCGAGCGAGTCGATGTTCGGCGTCGGGATGTCCTTGCAGCCGTTGAACCCGACATCCGCATAGCCGAGATCATCGGCGAGGATGACGATGACATTCGGGCGCGAGTCGTTTCGCTTCCCACTTTCAGCAGCGGCGCCGCCCGACAGCAGGGCGATGCCGAGGAGGAAAAGGAGGGGCTTCATCATGATGGCGACCTCAGTTCACTTCCAATCGTCCGTGCGGAACGGCGAGGCCGGCAGGCCTGCACCGTTCACGAGATTGCACTCCGGCCAGTCCTGCCACGCATAGCGCGCGGCGACCGGCTTGGAGACTTCCGGGCTGGAAACAATCACCTTGTCGCCCTCGATGCGGGCCGTCGCCGGCTTCCATTGCTTGTCCTCACCCGCGATGGCGAACCCCTTCACCGCCCCGTCTTTCGCCGAAAGTCCGCCGTCCGCGTGGGAAAACTTCAGCACGATGTTGTCGCCCTTCACCTCATGCCCTGCGGGCAGCGGACCCGAAGTGCTGGCGACCTTCTTTCCATACACCGTGCCGAGCGCCCAAAACGAGAGGCGCTTTCCCACGTCCTGTTTGTTCTTCGGGTGAATGTCCTTCTGCTCGCCGATGTCGATCGTGATGGCCATGCCGGTCTTCGGCAGAGCGAGCGTTTTCAGCATCGCCTCGCGCACCAGCGGCCAGCCGTCGCCGGGGCGCGTGAAATTCGGAAGCTGCACCCACGCGAACGGGAACTCGTCGGCCCAGCGCTTGCGCCAGTCGGTGACGAGCAGCGAGAGCTGGTGCTGGTAAAACGGCGCCTTCTCCGGGGTGGTGTTCGCCTCGCCCTGATACCACAGCGCGCCGCGGATGGCATACGGGATGAGCGGCGCGATCTTGCCATTGAAGAGGCCGCCGACATTCCCCTTCCGTTCCCGAGTCGCGACGGGATCGCGCGGAGCGCGCGGCGGCTGCTTCCCTTCCGCCTTCGCCTTCTTTGCATCCTCCAGCCACTTTGCCTTCTGCTTCTCATACGCGGCCTTCTGCGCCTCGATCTTCACCTTTGCCTCAGCACCCTTCACCGCCTCGAAGAACCCCTTCAACTCCGGCGACGCAGCCTGGGCCTCGGGCGCGATCCACGATTCGATTGGCGTCCCGCCGACCGACGAATTGATCAACCCCGTCGGCACTCCGAGCGACTTGTGGATTTCGCGCCCGCAGAAAAAGAGCGTCGCGGAAAAACTCCCGACCGTGTCCGGCGAGCACACCGCCCATGAGCCCTTGCAGTCATCCTCCGCTTTGGTCGAAGGCCCCGACGACACGGTGAACATCCGCACCAATGGCAAATTCGACGCCGCCTTCTCCTGCTCAAAGTCCTTCGCGCGATTCACGGTCATCGCCATGTTCGACTGCCCCGAGCCCAGCCACACCTCTCCGACGAGCACATCCTTCACGACCACCGTGTTCTTTCCTTTCACCGTCAGTTCCTGCGGCTTCGCATCGGCCTTCAGCGAATCGAGCTTCACCATCCATCTTCCGCCCGCGTCCGGCGTCGCGGCCTTCGTCTGCCCCGCGAACGAAACCTCGATCTTCTCACCCGCATCGGCCCATCCCCATACCGGCACTGCCTTCGCACTCTGAAGCACGGCGTGATCGGAAAAAATGGCGGGAAGCCGAACGTCCGCGCGGGCTCCGAGCGGGATTGAGATGGCGACAGCAAGTGCGAGCGAACGGATTGTGGAGGAGGTGTTCATGATGTGGGTTGGGTTTGAAATTTCACCGCGCACCGGAGAGCGGCATTCTCTCAACGACGCGAAGGCCGCACTTTAAGACAGCGCGAGCGCGGCTTGCTTCACCGCCGCGCCTTCGAGTTCGAGCAAAAGCCGCTTCCGCTCCAAGCCCCCGCCGTAGCCGGTGAGCGTGCCATTCGCACCGATGACCCGGTGGCAGGGCACGATGATCGAGACTGGATTGCGCCCATTCGCGAGACCGACGGCGCGCGCGGCGTCTGGGTTGCCAATGCGTCGCGCCAGTTCGCCGTAGCTGATCGTTTTGCCGTAAGGAATCGCGCACAGCGCACGCCAAACACACTGCTGAAAATCCGTTCCCTCCGCCTCCACTGCCACCGTGAATACGCGACGTCCCCCCGCGAAATACTCCTCAAGCTCAATGCACGCACCGCGCAGCGGTGCCTCGTCGCGCACGGCTCCGCGAGTCAGCGATTGGTCGCCCCGATGAGCCTCCATGAACACCCCGGTCAGCGCGCGTTCCGTTCCGCGAACCAGCAGCGTGCCGACGGGCGAGGAGATTTCGGTGAAATAGGTTTTCGCATTCATGGTCGGATGGCCGCGGGACTGGGCGGCAGCGGGAGGATGAACCCCGCAGCGAGGCTGCCAAGGGAAATGAGTTGCCGACAGGGCGCGGCACGCATCCCTTCTCCGCCCGCATGAAGGCTGGCGCTCCGAACTTGCTCGACGCTCTCGCCCGCGAGCCCGCCCTCGCGGCGAAGCTTTATGCCGCGGCGGGTGGGGAGAGCACCGTCTTCGAGCATGTCTCCGAGGGCGCACACTCGGCGCTGTGTGCGGCGCTCTCGCTCGCCGCCCAGAAAAGCGGACGCCGAGTGTGGCTAGTGTGCGCAAACCTCCGCGCGCAGGAGCAGCTTCACAATGAGCTGATCCAATGGCTGCCCGAGGCGCTCTTTTTTCCCGAGCTGGAAATCGCGCCTGTCGAGGGAGCGCTGCCGGACCCGGAGACGGTGGCCGAACGCCTCGCCATCCTCCAGCGCCTCGCCGAGCCGAACCGCGGTGAACGAACGGGCCAAATTGCGAGCCGCGCTGCGAAGGACCGGCAGCGCGTGGCAGACGCCGGTGCCGCGCGCGGGACTGCGTTCATCGTGCTGACGAAAGCAGCGCTCGACGACGCGGTTCCCGATTCGGAGCAGATGCGGTCGCTCGAAGTGCACCTCCGGCGCGGCGACACCAGCGGGCGGGACACGCTGCTCACGCGCCTCGGCGATTCGGGCTATGAGCGAGTCACGCAAGTTTCGCAGCGAGGGCAGTTCGCCGTGCGCGGCGGGATTGTGGATGTGTTCAGTTTCCAGCATCCGCAGCCGGTGCGGCTGGAGTATTTCGGCGACGAGCTGGAGAGCATCCGGCAATTCGACCTCGATGCACAGACGAGCGTGGAGCAACTGGAGAGCTGCACGCTGCTGCTCGGCCAGGCTGCACCGCGCGAGCGGCGGCTGCGGGACTGCATCGGGAAGGAGGACATCACGGTGGATGTCGCCGCCGATTGGCTCGATGCGGAGGTGACGATTAGCGTGGATGCTGTCGCGGCAGATCTCACCACAGAGGGCACCGAGGAATTCACAGAGGCTAACGGAGAAACTCCTCTGCGTGCCTCTGTGAATTCTTCCGTGTCATCTGTGGTAGAAAGTGAGGCATTCGACTACTCGCTAGCCTTCTTCGACAATGGCCTCGGCGAATTCGAGGCGGGGGACTTCGTCGTGGACGAGGCGCGGCGCGAGCGGTTCTTCGCGCAGCTCACCGAGTGGCGCACGCAGGGCTGGAGCACGTTCGTCTTCTGCAACAATGAGGGCGAAATCGAGCGGCTCCACGATCTCGTGCCCGCAGTCGAGGCGGACGCGCTGCATTTCTCCATCGGCACGCTCGGACGCGGCTTCACCTTTCCCGCAGGAAAAGTCGCGGTGCTCAGCGATTCGGAACTCTTCGGACGCTACCGCAACACCCGTGCGCGCCGCCTCGCGCTGAGGCGCTCGCGCGAAATCGTCAGCCGCACGCAGATTGATTTTTCCGAACTCATCGAGGGCGAACTCGTCGTGCACCTCGAACACGGCATCGCGCGCTTCGAAGAACTGCGCCGGCTTCCAAACAATGAAGACGTGCTCGTGCTGGAGTTTGCCGAGGGCGCGAAGCTCTACGTGCCGCTGGAGCAGAGCTACCTCGTGGCGCGCTACGTCGGCATCGGCAAAAAGAACCCGCCGCTCAGCAAGCTCGGCGACGCGGCATGGACGAACGCGAAGAAGAAGGCCGAAAAGGCGGCGTTCGACTACGCGGGCAAGCTGCTCGAAACGCACGCCGCGCGCGAAGTGCAGAAGGGCTTCGCCTTCCCCCAAGACAGCAGGTGGGTGCGTGAATTCGAGGCATCCTTTTTCTACAAGGAAACGCCCGACCAACTCACCGCCATCGCGGAGACGAAGGCCGACATGGAGACCGAGCAGCCGATGGACCGGCTCATCTGCGGCGATGTGGGCTTTGGCAAAACCGAGGTCGCGATCCGCGCCGCGTTCAAGGCCGTGTGCGCGGGCAAGCAGGTCGCGCTGCTCGTGCCCACGACCGTGCTCGCCGAGCAGCACTACCGCAATTTTCGCGAGCGCATGAGCGACTACCCCGTGACCGTGGACATGCTCTCTCGCTTCCGCACCCGCGGACAGCAGGCGAAGACGCTCGCCGGCGCGAAGGACGGCAGCGTGGACATCGTCATCGGCACGCACCGGCTCATATCGAAGGACGTCGAGTTCAAGGACCTCGGCCTCGTGGTCATCGACGAGGAGCAGCGCTTCGGCGTGCTGCACAAGGAGAAGTTCAAGCAGCTCTGGCCGCTCGTGGACATGCTCACGCTCTCGGCGACGCCGATCCCGCGCACGCTCTACCTCTCCCTCATGGGCGCAAAGGACATGAGCACCATCGAGACCGCGCCGCCGAACCGCATCCCGGTCGAGACGCTCATCTGCCCCTATGACGAGCGCATCATCCGCGATGCGATCCAGCGCGAGCTGAAGCGCCAGGGCCAGGTGTATTTCCTCCACAACCGCGTCGGCGACATCGAGAGCGTGGAGCGGAAGATCAAGATGCTCGTGCCAAACGCGCGCACCATCATCGGCCACGGCCAGATGCACGAACACGAGCTGGAGGAAGTGATGCACAAGTTCGTGAACGGCGACGCAGACGTGCTCATCTCCACGACAATCATCGAGAGCGGCGTGGACATCCCGAACGCAAACACGATCATCATCGACCGCGCCGACCGCTTCGGCCTCGCCGATCTCTACCAGCTCCGCGGGCGCGTCGGCCGCGCGCAGCACAAGGCGTATGCCTTCCTCATGCTGCCGCGCGAGATGATGGGCACCGGCGAGGCGCGGAAGCGCATCAGCGCCATCAAGCAATACGGCTCGCTCGGCGCCGGATTCAAAATCGCCATGCGCGACCTCGAGATCCGCGGCGCAGGCAACATCCTCGGCACCGCGCAGAGCGGCCACATCATCAACATCGGCTTCGACCTCTACTGCGCGCTGCTGCGCCAGGCCATCGCGAAGCTCAAGGGCGAGCGTGCAGGCAAGCGAATCGAGGTCGTCCTGCGCCTCGACTTCGTCGTGCAGCGCGAAGCCGACTGGATGGGGCGCGATGAGGAACACCGGATGACGAACGACGAATTCCGTCCGCTGAAGGCGCCTCCTTCGTCATCCGTCATTCGGCGTTCGTCATCCCAAAAGGCCCCCGCCTTCCTCCCCATCGGCTACATCAGCGAGACGCAGCCACGCATCGCGGCCTACCGGCGCTTCAATGAAGTCGGCACCCAGGAAGCCTTCGACAAACTGCGCAAGGAATGGCGCGACCGCTACGGCCGCTTCCCCGAGGCGGTGGAAAACCTCCTCACCCTCGCGGAGATCCGCATCTCCGCAGCCGCGCGCAAAATCACCATCGTCGAAGTCAAGGCCGAGAAGCTCATGCTCACCCGCGGCAACGACTTCATCCTCATCGGCGGCAAATTTCCCCGCGTGACCGCCGCTTCAGGCGCAGAGCGGCTGCGCGAAATCCTCAGGATGATCCGCAGCCTGTGAGCGCGGAGGGCTTGCGTTCCACGGACAGTTGTCTAAGCCCCATCGCCTCGTGAAGATTCTCCGCACCATCGCAGCGACCCGGCGCTTCCGCTCGCAGGCCCGCGGTCCCATCGTGCTCGTGCCGACCATGGGCGCGCTCCATGCGGGACATGCCTCGCTCATCCGCCGCGCGCGGAAACTCGCGGGAACGAAGGGCACCGTCATCGTGAGCATTTTTGTGAACCCAACGCAGTTTGGCCCGAAGGAGGACCTGTCGCGCTACCCGCGTCCCTTCTCGGAGGATCGCAAAATGTGCGCATCGCTCGGAGCCGACGCGATTTTCCACCCGCGCGCAGACGAGATGTATCGCCCGGATTTCTCGACATGGGTGAATGAGGAAAGCGTGTCTGGCGGACTTTGCGGCGCCTCGCGGCCCGGCCATTTCCGCGGTGTGTGCACGGTGGTGCTGAAGCTGTTCACGATCGCGCGACCGGATGCGGCGGTTTTCGGACTCAAGGATTTCCAGCAATGCGCGGTGATTGCGCGGATGGTCCGCGACCTCGACCTGCCGGTCCGGCTTGTGTTCGCGCCCACAGTGCGTGAACCCGACGGCCTCGCGCTGAGCTCCCGCAACGCCTACCTTTCGCCCGAGGAACGAGCCGAAGCGCCATCGCTCAGGCGGGGCCTGCTGGCGGCGCGCACGGCCTTTCTGAACGGTGAGCATCGTGCGGAGAAGCTCGTTCGGATGGTGCGCGGTCAAATCTCTGCGGCGGCGCGCGTGGACTACATCGAGGCTGTGGACAGCCGCACACTTCAGGCGACGAAAGCTGTGAAACGCGGCGACACCATCGCGCTCGCGGCGTTTTTTGGCAGCACGCGGCTGATTGACAACATCCAGCTCCGCTAGCGCATCCCGACGACGATCATGCTCCACTTTGACTACGCAGTGATCGGCAGCGGGCTCGCGGGGCTGAGCTTCGCGCTCAAGGCGGCGCGCCATGGCACGGTCGCGATCATCACGAAGAAGGCGAAGGCCGAGTCAAACACGGCATGGGCGCAGGGCGGCATCGCATGCGTGACGGATGAGGCGGACAGCTTCGAGTCGCACGTTCAGGACACGCTCAGCGCGGGCGCAGGGCTTTGCGACGAAGCGGTCGTGCGCAGCATCGTCAAGGACGGACCGGCCCGCATCGCGGAGCTAATCCAACTCGGCGTCGCCTTTGATCAGAATTCCGACGGCCGCCCCGATCTCACGCGGGAAGGCGGACATGCGGCGCGGCGCATTCTCCATGCACGGGACGCGACGGGCCGAGAGATCGAGCGGGCGCTGCTGGAGGCAGTGGCAAATGAGCCGAGGATCACGCTTCTCGAAAACCACATGGCGGTGGACCTGATCACGCTCCGGAAGCTCGGACTCTCGGCCGTGAAGGATCGCTGCGTGGGTGCCTATGTGTTGAATGAAGCGACCGGCGAAGTGGTGACGCTGCGCACCGACCGGGTGATTCTCGCGACGGGCGGCTGCGGAAAAGTGTATCGCTACACGACGAATCCGAGCATCGCCACGGGCGACGGCGTGGCGATGGCGTGGCGGGCCGGTGTGGCGGTCGCGAACATGGAGTTCATCCAATTTCACCCGACGTGCCTCTTTCACCACGACGCCCGGAGCTTTCTCATCAGTGAAGCGGTGCGTGGAGAAGGCGGCCGGCTCGTGGATGCAAACGGCAGGGAGTTTGCGCACCGCTACGACCCGCGCGGCGCGCTCGCTCCCCGCGACATCGTGGCCCGCGCGATCGACGCGGAGATGAAGCGCACCGGCAGCCCCTGCATGTTTGTGGACATCAGCCACAAGCCCGCGGATTTCGTGCGATCCCATTTTCCGACAATCCACGAGCGGTGCCTGGCGCTCGGCATCGACATCACACGCGAGCCGATTCCCGTCGTGCCCGCGGCGCATTACCAGTGCGGCGGCGTGGTGACCGACTCCCGCGGCGCCACGGAACTGCCCGGACTCTTTGCGATCGGCGAGGTCGCCTGCACCGGCCTGCATGGCGCGAACCGGCTCGCGAGCAACAGCCTGCTCGAGGCCGTCGTGCTCGCGCACCGCGCCGCGGCGGTGCTGGAAAGCTGGCGCGCCCCCGCGGAGCCGGCCCTCACCGATTTGCCGGAATGGAAAAGTGGCGACGCCACTGACGTGGACGAACTCGTCGTCATTTACCACAACTGGGGCGAGATCCGCCGGCTCATGTGGGACTACGTCGGGATCGTGCGCACGGACAAGCGGCTCCAGCGCGCATCTGCCAGGCTGCGAAACCTTCAGCAGGAGATTCAGGAGTTTTACTGGGACTTCAAGGTCACCACGGAACTGCTGGAACTGCGCAACCTCGCGACGGTCGCCAGCATCATCGTGGACAGCTCGCTGCTCCGCCGCGAAAGCCGGGGCCTGCACTACACACTCGACCACTTGGAGTCCGACCCGCGCTACCTGCATCCGACGCGCCTGATAAAAAGCTGAATCACGCTCGGATTGAGGGCGAAAACAGCGACTTCCTTGGCATCGGCATTGCTTTCCGACTGGTATGCTCACCTTTGCCTACCAAGCCCGGGACGCCTCCGGAAAAGTCACATCCGGCGTCCAAGAGGGAATCAACGAGGAAAATGCCGTGAACGCCCTGATGGCGCGCGGCCTCCTCGTTCTGTCCATCCAGCAGAAGGCTGCGAGCAAGCTCGCACGCGCAAAAGCGAAGGTGCCGGACTCCGACCTCGTGATGTTCACCCGCCAGCTCGCCACGATGGTGGATGCCGGCCTCCCGCTTGTCGGCGCGTTGACCGCCCTTTTCGAGCAATCAGACCCGCGCAAGCAGGCGGGCTTGCGCCGTATCATCGGTGAAATCAGCGCGCATGTGCAGGAGGGCTCCACGTTTTTCGACGCGATCAGCAAGCACCCGAAGGTTTTCAGCCGCCTCTACACCTCGATGGTGAAGGCGGGCGAATCCGGCGGCATGCTCGCCGAGGTGCTCGATCGTCTCGCGGGATTCCTCGAGGCATCCGCGCGCCTCCGCAAAAAGGTGAAGTCCGCGATGACCTACCCGACCATCGTCATTTGCATCGCGCTTGGCATCACGACGTTCCTCATCGTGAAAGTCGTGCCCGTCTTCGGCAGCATCTTCGCGGACTTCGGTGCCAAGCTCCCCGCCCCCACGCAGTTCCTGATCGACCTTTCCGACTTCGTCCGAAGCTACTGGTATTTCATCGTGGGCGGCATCGCGGGTGTGTTCTTTGCGATTCGCTCCTGGATGAACAGCGCGAAGGGCGCGGAGACATGGGACCGCTGGAAGCTGAAGATGCCCGTCTTCGGTCCGCTCACTCACAAGATTTGCATGAGCCGCTTTGCGCGCACTTTCGCACAGCTCATCCGCTCCGGCGTTCCGATTCTCGAGGTGATGCAGATCGTCGGTGATACGTCCGGCAACAGCGTGGTGACGAAGGCGATCAAATCTGTCTCCACCGATGTCGAGAAGGGTGACCACCTCACCGCGGCGCTGAGCCGTCAGCCGATCTTCCCGCCGATGATGCTGCGCATGGTCGCCGCGGGCGAGAGCACCGGCAAAATCGACACGATGCTCGAGAAGATTGCGGATTTCTGGGATGAGGAAATCGAGGCCACCCTCGCAGCCCTCACCTCGCTGCTCGAACCACTGCTCATCGTTTTCCTCGGCGTGATCGTCGGCGGCATCGTCATCGCGATGTTCCTCCCGATCTTCAAGCTGAACGACGTGGTCTCAGCGAACAAGTAAGCCGCCCGCGATGAGCGCCGCTCCATAGGCGACCCCTGCGAAAGCTGCACCGCGCCAGCGCTCCGGAGTAGCGCTCACCCAGCCAATCTGGTTGCGAAGCGTGTAGGGCATCCCCACCCAGAACATGCCCAGAAGGATCCACGCGTAGGCGAGGACGACGAGCAGGAGACGGATATTCTCCTCCCGCCGAAACGCCGATTCCAGCAGCGGCTCCGCAAGAAGCAGCGCGAGCGTGCCAAGCGCACGGACCGCGAGAAAATCCGGGATGAACGCAATGGCCAGCGCGGCGGCAACCGGTGTGCCGATGAGCACGGTGTTCCGCCACGGATCGAAGTCGCCGAGATCCATCATCTTCACCATGAAGAAAAACCAAGCGCCCGCGGCGAGCGTGAGCATCACGCCGGCTTCACGGCTCCGCGGGAATGAACGCAGCCATTCCTGAACCGTGCGCGCCCTCACCAATGCCAGCAAGTGCGCCGCGATCAGCGCGATGCCGACGGCGAGCATCGTGGTCTTGAGCGTCAGCCAGGACAGGTCGTGGTAGATCATGCGAAAGGGCGCGTATGCAAGGCGGCGGCCCATCTGCGGGCAAGCGAAAAGCCCCGCTCCCCGCCTGCGTTCACTAAGCGGCGCTCACTTTGCCGAGCGACATCACGAGCGACTCAAAAACCGCACGGCCATCCGTGCTCAACAGCGAGCGTTCGCAGGCGCGCTCGGGATGCGGCATGAGGCCGAAGACGTTGCGCCGCGCGTTGCAGATGCCCGCGATGTTCTCGGCGGAGCCGTTTGGATTCGCCTCCGGAGTGACGCGGCCCTCCCCGTCGCAATAACGCACCAGCACGCGGGCCTCGGCGTTCAGTTCGCGCAGCGTCTCAGCATCGGCAGTGTAGTTTCCCTCACCGTGCGCGATGGGAACGCGGAGCACCCGCCCGACTTCCGAAGCGCAGAGGAAGGGATTCGCCGTGTCTTCCACGCGCAGGCGCAGGTGCTCGCAGATGAAATGCATGTCGCGGTTCCGGATCAGGGCGCCGGGGAGCAGCCCGCTCTCGCACAGGATCTGAAAGCCGTTGCAGATGCCGAGCACGAGCACGCCGCGGCCCGCCTGCTCCACGATGGACTTCATCACCGGCGAAAACCGCGCGATCGCGCCGCAGCGGAGGTAGTCGCCGTAGCTGAAGCCACCCGGCAGGACGATGAGGTCGTAGCCCGCGGCGCTGGTTTCCTTGTGCCAAAGAAAGTCGGCGTCGAATCCAAATTCGCGCAGGACATAATGGCAGTCCTGGTCGCAGTTCGAGCCGGGAAAGCGGATGACAGCAGCGCGCATCGGCTAGTTCTCCACGACGAGCTTGTAGTCTTCAACCACCGGATTGCTCAGCAGCTCGCGGCAGACCTCGTGCATCTGCGCCTCGTCGGCGCCGTCGAGTTCGACTTCGAGCATCTTGCCGACACGGACGCTTTTCACGCCGGGCAGCCCGTGGTGGCGCATCGCGTCCCGCACGGCGACGCCCTGCGGGTCGAGGATGCTCTGCTTCGGCATCACGATCACTTTTGCTTTCATAAGGGCACGGCTTTTACGTGCGGCAGCAGCCGCGTGTCGAGAAATCCGCTGGGCGCGCGGAAAGATTTTCCGCGCGTTCTTCATCTCGACACCCTCCGCAGCGGAGGGCTACGCTTCAGCCATGTTTCGACGCGCCTGCCTGTCCGCACTGCTTTCCGCGGCAGCGTGCGCATTCGCGGAACCGGGCGCCACGCAGACGCTCGACGAGGAGCAGATCCGCAGCTCGGAATTCATCGAGGGCCTCTCCATCCCCAGTCCCGGCGAGGTGTTCGCCGCGTTCGACAAAATCGGAAAGCCGGACTGGGCGCTTTTCGCGCGGAAGCAGGGGCCGACGCATCACACAGTTCGCCCGCTCATCGCGCTGAATCTCGGGGTCCGTCTCGCCGACGGATTCCTCGCGGTCGAGACACAGGATCGCCAGCAGGTGAAGAACATCGCGATGGAGATCAAGCAGCTCGCGAAGATCCTGGGGCTGGAGCAGGAATTCATGGGGCGCAGCAACAGCATCACTGCCTTTGCCGACAACCGGCAATGGGACGCCCTCAACGAGGAGCTTGAGGCCGTGCAAAGTGAAATCAGCAGCGTGATGGGTGGCAGGCGCGACGGCGACCTCGCCACGCTCATGCTGCTAGGCTCGTGGCTCCGCTCCATCGAGATCGCGAGCGCGCTGGTTTCCAGCACCTACACGGTGGAGGGTGCGAAAATCCTGCGTCAGCCGGTCATAAGCGACTTCTTCGCCAACCGGCTCGCGGCGATGCCCTACAAATTCAGAATAGTGCTTCCCATCGCCGAAATACAGGTGAGGCTTCCGCAGCTTGAGGCAGCGCTCTCTTTCCCTCCGGGCAAGCCGCCCACGAACGATGCGGCGGCGAGTCTGCACAAGCTCGCTTCCGGAATGGTTGCCTTCATCACTGCGCCGGAAAAATGATCCTCTCCGTCTTTCTGCCAATGGTGCTCACAGCAGCGGCCGCGTTAAATGCCGCCCCCGTCAGCGGCGATGCCGCCGTCACCTGCCGGCGGGCCGCGCTGGAACTCGCCGGGGCGTGGGGCAATGACGGCTTCCGGACCCGCGATCGTTCCTGGGCGGGCACTCTGCCGGCCGGCAAACCCGCACTCGTGCGTGTGACCCTCCTCGCAGGAAACCGCTATTGGTTCTCCGCGGCGACAAACGCCGCCTCCACATCACTGAAGCTCGCGATCTACAGCGACCGCGGAATGCCGCTCGCATGCGAGAGCCATCAGGACGGCCCGCTCGCGGCAGCCGGGTTCGCCCCGCCCGCCAGCGGCTCCTACGTTGTCAGCATCTCTGAATCCAGCGGCACCTCCGTGCCCTTCTGCCTCGTCTATTCCTACAAGTAAGCAATGCCATCCAAAGCTCCGCCGCAAACATCCGCCGGGACGCGTGCCTCACGCGACCGGGTCGTCCAATTCAGCATCTTCCTTCGCAACAAGGTCGGCGCCTTCCTCGATGTCGTGCGGCTCCTGCGCGAACACAGCGTGCAGGTGCTCGGCACCACCATCGAGCCGAGTGCGGACACCGCGATCGTCCGCGTGGTGGTCAGCGATCCCGACGCAGTCGAGGGCATCTTTCACCTCCACTCCATCCCCTACTCCACCTGGCCGCTCGTCGTGGTCGAACTGAAGGAGGCGGCGCACTTCGGCGAAGTCCTCACCGCGCTGCTGGCCGCGGAGGTGAACATCTTCGGCGCCTACGCGCTTCTCACCCGCCCTCACGGGCACGCGACACTCGCGCTGCATGTGGAGGACAACGAGTGCGCCACCTCCGTGCTGAACGGCAGCGGCTTCATCATCCTCAATCAGGACGACCTCTCGCGCTGAGCGCCCTACTGCGGCGCCGCCTGGCTGACGCCCACCTTTGCGATCCGCGCTCCCGAGAGCTCCATCGGCGGCTCCTCGGAACCCGGAAGGCTCAGGCGGTCGTTGACGATGTCCACCTTCGCGCCAACGCCGACAATGCTGTAAAGATTTGCCACATCGCGTGAGCGCATGCGGATGCAGCCGTAGCTCGCCGGCGTCCCGATCCGCCATTCCTCCGCAGTGCCGTGGATGTAGATGCAGCGCGAATAGGAGTTCCGGTTGTGCGCCTCCCTGCCGTCGAGCCAAAGGATCCGCGTGACAATCGGATCCCGGCCCGGCGCATTCGGCCGCACAATTTCACCGGTGGGGCGACGGCTGGAAAACTTCATTCCCTGAGGCTGACCACCGCCTATTTTCTTCGCGATCTCATGCTGCCCCAGCGGCGTGCCGTAGCTTCCGTTGCGCGTGCTCAGGCAGAACTTCGATGTCGAGACATCATACACTTTCATGAGTTCGCCCTTCCGATAGAGCGCGAGCTTCTGGTCCGGGACGCTCACAACCATCGTGTGAATCGTGTCCCGCGCACACGAGCTGAGGAAAAGGGCGGTTCCGAGCGAGAGAAGGGCGAAAATCTTCGGGCGCATATCCGGCGAGACTAGGCGGAGGATGCGCGCCCGGCAACCGCGAGTTTCCGCGCCGCATGAATTTGCCTTGTGGCACAGGCGTCCACCCTCATCTTTGGCAGTGATGATTCATCGTCTGCTCACCCTTTCCGCAGTCCTGATGCTCGTGCTTGTAGCCGCAGGCGCTGCATTGAAACCGGATGACGCCGCAAAAAAGTCCGAGCCGGCAACACCCGAATCGCCTGCGGCCGGGCCAGCAAAGCCGTCGAGCGGCCCCGTCTATGTGTTTCCATTCAAGCACGAGGTCAGCCCGACGAATCTCGCCTTCCTGCGCCGCTCGCTGAAGGAAGCCGAGCGCGCGGGCGCCAGTGCGTTCATCCTGGACATGGACACCCCGGGTGGCCGGGTGGATGTGACGATGGAAATCTTCGAGCTGTTCCGCCGCACGAAGGTCCCGCTGATCACGTTTGTGAACCCAAACGCGCTGTCCGCCGGAGCGCTCATCTCCCTCGCGACGCCGAAGATTTACATGCGCCCGGATGCGACCATCGGTGCAGCAGCGGTGGTCGGCGGGGAAGGCGAGGACATCCAGAAGACGATGAAGTCCAAGATCGACTCGTTCATGATGGCCAAGATGCGCGCGGTGGCGGTCGAAAACGGCCACAACCCGGACATTGCCGAGGCATTCATGATCACAGGCAAGGAGATCAAAATCGGCGACACATCGATTGAATCCAAAGACAGACCGCTCAGCCTCAACGGGCGCGAGGCCGCCAAATCCTACGACGGCAAACCGCTCCTCGCCCTCGGCCTCGTCGAGAATGTGGAGGAACTGTTGAAGCTCGAAGGGCTCTCCGGACCCCAGGTGCAGATCGCCGCTACTGGATTCGAGCGCGTCGCATTTTGGATCACGATGCTCGCACCGTTCCTCCTCATGGGCGGCATCATCGGTGCATGGATTGAGATCAAGACGCCCGGCTTCGGCATTCCCGGCATCGTCTCGCTGGTCTGCTTCGGACTCTTCTTCGGCGGCCACTTCATCGCAGGCCTCGCGGGCTGGGAGGCAGCGATCGTCTTTGCGGCCGGCGTGGTGCTCGTCCTGATTGAATTCTTCGCTGCTCCCGGAACCTTCCTGCCCGGCGTCATCGGCGTCTTCCTGATCCTTGGCGCAATTGTGTGGGCGATGATTGACCGCTGGCCGAGCGAGACCGGGCTCCCTTCGGCTGAATCGCTGCAGCAGCCGCTGTTCAATCTCCTCGTCGCCGCCGGTGGTGCAGCCGTCGTCGCAGCAGCGCTGCTGAAGTTTCTGCCGAAGACCTCCATCTACCGCCGCCTCGTGCTCTCTGCCGCATCGGCCAGCGGCCCGGCGATCACCGTGCCGGTGGTGAACCTCGAACTCCGCACCGGAGACACCGGCATTGCGGCAACAACACTCCGCCCTTCCGGCAAGGCAAAGTTCCGCGGCGAGCACTACGACGTTGTCACCGATGGCGACTTCATTCCGGAGGGAACCAGCGTTCGCGTGGTGAGCACCGACGGGATGCGCGTCGTCGTGGAACGCGCCGCCTGACCTTCGCGCTAAGCCAGCATCTTCGCGAGGAAACGCGCCAGTTGTGCGCCGAGTCCCCTCACCTTCGCCGCCTGCTTCTCGTTCAAAAGCGAACCGCCGGCACCGAATGCCTCGTGGGCCTTGCTCACCGCGGCTTGGTCCGGCAGCACCGTCACCCCGATGTTCCCGAGGATCGCGCGCAGATGCACGAGGCCGCGCAAACCTCCGAGCGCACCCGGGGAAGCTGAACAGAGAATCGCGGCCTTGCCCGCGAATGCGGCGAGAGGCGGTTCGTCGTCGCCCTCTGCGCGCGACACCCAGTCGATTGCATTTTTCAGCGCGGCCGTGACGCTCGAATTGTATTCCGGCGACGCGATGATGAACCCGTGATGCTCGCGGAAAATCTGTTTCAGCCTCCTCGCATTCTCCGGCAATCCCGACACGTCCTCCGAGTCCTGGTCGAAGATCGGCATCGGAAAATCCCGCAGCGACAGAAGCGTGACCTCCGCATCGCCCTCGCGCGCACCTTGGGCGGCAATCGCGGCGAGTTTGTGGTTGAGCGAGTCGCGGCGGAGGCTGCCGCCAAATGCAACGATGCGAGGTGTGTTCATGCCGTGTCCATGCCAGTTCCCGGCATCATCGGCAAGCTGCCGCCCCCCTCATCGCCGCAGCGCTTGCACGGCGTGCCGCCGCAGCGTTGCATCACCGCATGTTTCCATATATTGCGCTCGCGGATGAAAAGGCATGGCAACCCGGCCCTTACGAGGGCGTGGAACTGAAGATCCTGCACAGGAGCGACCACGGCGGCGGTGTCGTCGTCCTCCGGAAATTCCATGCTGGCATGACCATCCCGGCGCACACGCATCCCCTCGCCAATGAGTGGGCGTGGATCCTTTCCGGCGAATGGGAGGAGAGCGAAGTCACCTACACTCCGGGCACGTTGTTCTTCGCGCCGAAGGGCGTCCGACACGGCCCTCACATCGCGAGGACAGAAGTGATCAGCCTCACGATGTTCGACGGTCCCCTGACCGTTGCCTGAGCGGATTCCAGGAACTCCAGCCCCGCTGTCCGGATCAGGACAGCACGCCCTTCACCACTTTCCCGTGGATGTCCGTGAGCCGGTATTGACGGCCCTGGAAGCGGAACGTGAGCCGCTCGTGATGAATCCCAAGCAGGTGCATCACCGTCGCCTGAAAGTCGTGCACATCCACGGGGTTCTCGACGGCGTTGAACGCGAACTCGTCGCTCGCGCCGTAGCTGATGCCCGGCTTGATTCCGCCGCCCGCCATCCAGAT
Source organism: Chthoniobacteraceae bacterium (assembly GCA_044221035.1). GTDB lineage: Bacteria > Verrucomicrobiota > Verrucomicrobiia > Chthoniobacterales > Chthoniobacteraceae > SXWH01. Next base: position 17,973 of record JBGAPU010000084.1, read on the forward strand.
CGTGAACGCATACGGATGGTGATCTCGCCCCCACTGCGCGCGGTTGGCGATGTCGCCTTGGATGAACGGCGTGCGCCCGAACTCCCCTGCCCAAATCACCAGCGTGTCGTCCAGCAGGCCGCGGACCTTCAAATCCTTCACGAGCGCAGCGGCAGGCTGGTCCGTGTCGCGGCACTGAATCTCGAACTGCGTCGAAAGATTGCGGTGGTGATCCCATCCCGCGTGGAAGAGCTGCGTGAAGCGGCAGCCGCGCTCGGCGAGGCGGCGTGCCATGAGGCAGTTGTAGGCGAATGATCCCGCGCGCTTCACATCGGGGCCATACATCTCCAGCACGCTGGCGGGCTCCTTGGAAAAATCCGTCAGCTCTGGCACGCTCGCCTGCATCTTGTAGGCCATCTCGTATTGCGCGATGCGCGTGACGATCTCCGGGTCGCCGTATTCCTCGAAGTGCCGCTGGTTGAGCTTCGCGAGATCGTCGAGCAGCCCGCGCCGCACCTCGCGTGAGACGCCATCGGGATTCGAGAGATACAGCACCGGATCGCCGCCGCCGCGGAATTTCACGCCCTGGTATTTCGAGGGCAAGAATCCGCTCGCCCAGTAGAAGTCGTAGAAGATCTGCCCGCAGCTCGCCTCCTTGTCGCGCGACGTCATCACCACGAAGCCCGGCAAATCGCTGCCCTCCGTGCCGAGACCATAAGTCGCCCACGCACCCATGCTCGGCCGGCCCGGCATCTCCGAACCCGTGAGGAAAAACGTGATCGCAGGCGCGTGGTTCACCGCGCCCGTGTGCATGGACTTGATGAAGCACACGTCGTCCACGATGCCCGCCGTGTGCGGCAGGAAATCGCACACCCACGCGCCGCTCTTCCCGTGCTGCTTGAACCCCGTGAACGGCGGCAGCACGAGCTTCTTTGCCTTCTCCGTCATCGTCGAGACGCGCTGGTTTTTGTGGACACTCTCGGGGATTTCCCTGCCGCGCCATTTCTCCAGCTCCGGCTTGAAGTCGAACATGTCCACATGCGGCGGCCCACCATTGTGCAGCAGGTAGATCACCCGCTTCGCCTTCGGCGCAAAATGCGGCAGCCCCGGAAATCCGCCAAAGCTCGCCGGAGCCGCACCGGCACCGGAATTCATCAGCGACGCGAGCGCCGCTCCGCCGATGCCCATCGCTCCTCTGACAAAAAACTGCCGGCGCGTGAGAAACGCGGCGCGGTCGGTGAGCGGGGAGTTCATCACATCTGCTGGACGATTACCGCCCGCTCGCCGCAGTCGCGGGTCCGACTGTCACCGGCACGAATTCCTTCACCACCTTGCCGTCCTTCGGGTTGATGAGCCGCACCTTGCCGTCTTCACCCGCGGCGGCGGCGAGGGAACCGTCGGGCTTGAAGGTGACGGCGTAGATGCCGCTCTCCACTTTGGCGCTCGCGAGGAGCTTCACGTTGCTCGTGTGATGCTCCTCCAGGATTTTCTTGTCCGCATCACTCCGGCCAGCCTTGCCCTCGATGGCGAGGATCTCGGCAGGCATCTCGGTATTGAAGTCGTAGTTGTAGAAATTCACCTCGCCGCGTCCGTCGAGCGAACTTCCGGCCACGAACGAATTGCCATCCGGCGCGAAAGCCACGGAGTAAATGCGGCCCTCCATCTGCGGCCAGCGGCGGATGAGCAGCGCGTTGTCACCGATGCGGCGCTGCACTTTGCGCTCCGTGCGGTAGGCATAGGGCGAACCGTCTGCGCCGCCGACCACGAACTCGTCGCGCTTCGGATGCCGCGCGACGGTCTGCAATCCGCCGCGCAGCGCGCCGGGCGTGATGCTGCTGAGGTTGTCGATGAAACGCTGCGTGGCGACCTCGGTGAGCTTCGTCGTCATGTCGCGGCCCACGCTCACGAGGCGGTCGCCTTTCACAGAAAACACAGTGCCGAGCACCCAGTCGTCGTGCGACGCCTGCTGGAGCACCTGCTTGCCGGTCTCCGCGTCGATGGCGCGCACCGCCTTGTCCGTGCAGCCAAACGACACCAGTTTGCCATCCGGCGACCAGCTCGCGCCATACACAGTGTCGAAACCCTGCGGCGCGCTGAGCAGCAGCTTGCGCTTCTCCACGTCCCAAATCTGCACCTCGCCCATCTGCGCGGGGCGCCCGCCCGCGGCCGCGAGCTTCTTGCCGTCGGGGGAAAACTTCACCGACTGGATGCGCTCCGACAATCCGACAAGCCGCGCGACCGGCGCGCTGCCATCGCTCTTCCACAAAAGCACCTCATGGAAGCCCGCCACCGCGAGCAGCGAGCCGTCCGGCGAAAAATCCACCGACGTGATCACCGGCGGCCGCGAATACACCGGCGGATGCTCCGCGTCGAAACGCTGCTTCGCATTCTCCGGCGTGTCGTCCTTCGCGCCCTCGGCGATCCAGCGCTTGATGAGCGCGATGTCTGCGGCGGGCAGCGGCGCCTTCTTCGGCGGCATCTCCGCCTCGCCCTTCTCCGGCGTGATTTGCCGCATCAGGTGCGACTTGTTCGGCTGTCCCGGCACGATCGCCGCGCCCTCCTTCTCCGCATCGTCGCCGCCTTTGAGCAGCTTCGCAAAATCCGTCATCACATAGTTCCCCTTCGCCTTCGCCGGCTGATGGCACCCCTGACACTGCGCCTGGAAAATCGGCCGCACCTTCCTGTAATAGCTCACCGGCGCATTCGGATCCTCCGCCTCCTCCTTCTTCGGCGGCGCGGCAAAAAGCGACGGGCATGCGGTGAGCGCACCTGCGGCGAGCATGGAGAAGACTCCGAACGATGCACGGCGGCGCTGGGTAGCTGGGAAATTCATGGCAGGGAAAGGAACTGCGGCGGGCAGCGCTTATTAGGCCATCGTCACGACGCGTAAAGACTCTCGATGGGGACGCCTTTGCCGTCCTGCGTGGTGTAGAACGGGCGCTCTTCGACGAGGTAGCTGAGCTTTGGCGAGATGCCCATGGCCTTGTAGATTGTGGCGTGCAGGTCGGTGATCTGCACGGGGTCCTTGATCGATTTGCACGGGCGCTCGTCGGCGGTTTCGCCGTGGACGTGGCCGCGCTTGATGCCGCCGCCCCACATCAGCACGGAGCCGGCCTCGGTAAAGTGGCGGTGCATGCCGTAGTATTTCAGCTCCTCGATCTTGTCCGGCACCTTCGCCTGCTCCCGCTGCTGGCTCTTCTCTTTTCCCTCGATGAGCATGTCGCGCGAAAACTCGCTCGCGAGCACGACGAGTGTGCGGTTGAGCAGGCCGCGCTCCTCAAGGTCGAGAATGAGCTGCGCAATCGGCGCATCGATCATCTTCTTCATGTTCACGAGGCGCGTGTGGCCGTTCTCGTGCGTGTCCCAATTGAGGAACGGAATGTATTCGGTCGTCACCTCGATGTAGCGCGCGCCCGACTCGGCGAGACGCCGCGCGAGCAGGCAGCCGAGGCCGAAGCGGCCGATCGTCCCCGCCTCGTAGTCGCCCTCGCGGTTCTGCTTCGCGGCGTTGATGCTCTTCGGGTCAAAGCCCGCGGGCACGTATTTCGCCACGTTCTCGGTGGGCTCGAGCGATAGGTCGAATGCCTTCGCCGCCGGCGACGCGAGCAGGCGGTGCGCGTTGTCCATCGCGCGCACGAAGCTCTCGCGCTGATACTGGCTGCCGTATTTGCCGACCGGGCTCGCTTCGAGCAGTCGCTTGTAAAACTTGTTCCGGTCCTCGAATCGCCCCGGCGTCATCCCGGCTGGCGGACGCACCGCGGTCGCTGCCTCGTGCGGGAATGGAATGTTGAACGGACCGAATTCGCTGCCGAGGAATCCCGCAGTCGTGAACGCCTTCAGCTCCTCGCCTTCGCCGAGGTCGAAGCGCTGACCGATGTTGATGAACGCGGGCATCGCCGGGTCGCGCGGGCCGAGCGCCTTCGACATGAACGCGCCGAGGTGCGGCGCTGCGACGCTCTGCGGCGGGATGTAGCCGGTGTGCCAGTGATACTGATGCCGCGAGTGCAGGATGAAGCCGAGGTCCGCCGCCTGCGCGGTGCGGATGAGCGTGCCACGGTCCATCACCGCCGCCATTTTTTCGAGTCCCTCGGAGAAGCGGACGCCATCCACCGCCGTCGGAATGCTCGGGAAGGTCGAGAGCACGCGCTTCGATTCCACGCCGTTCTCGAATGGCGTGTAGAGCTTCGGGTCAAATGTCTCCGTGCTCGCCATGCCGCCGGCCATCCACAGCACGATGATGCAGTCGGCGCGCGGCGTGATTTTTTCCACCGGCTCGGCAAAAAGCCGCGGCGAACGTGCGGCCAGCGCACCGAGCGTGGCGGCGGATGCGGTCTTGAGAAAATCGCGGCGATTCTGTGGGAGCATGTCAGTTGATGAGCTGGAATTCGGGGAGGTTCACGACGGCCCAGAGGAAGTCGGCGATGACCTCGGGCTTCGGTTCGGTGCCGAGCAATTCAAGCGCGAGCTGCTTCTCGTCCGCGCTCGGCTCGCGGCTGAGCAGCGAACGATACGTGCTCGCAATCCACGCGCCGGGATCGTGCGCGGCAGCAGGCTGAAGTTTCTGCGCGGCGGATTTCAGCCGGGTATCGAGCGTGGAGCCGTTTGTGAGTTCGAGCGCCTGAATCGTGGTCGCGGCGGTGATGCGCACCGGTGTGATGATTTCGCGGTTCGGACGATCGAGCGCGAGTTGCAGCGGATCGGCAGCGAGCAGCGGCGCGCGGACTTTTCCCGCATGTGCAGCGGTGCTCACCGCAGGACGCAGGATCGGGCCAAGGTCGATCGGGATGTTTGCGAAGTCCTGACGCTTGATCGGCTCGAGCGATGGGCCTTCGTCCACCGGCGGCACGCCCCACGGGAGTTTCACCGCAGCGGGCCAGTGTTTGTCGTCAAGCTTCACGTCGGACCACGTCCCATCTGGCGCTCGGAACACGCGCCACTTTTCATCAGTGCCGATCTGCACCGGCGCATGTTTTCCACCAAGCGTAATGCGTGTGTGAAACGCCATGCCGGGCGTGCGATTGAGGTGATTGGTGGATTCCGGATACTTCTCGCGCTCCGTCGTGTTCATGCCCTTCTCCGTGTGGCTCATCACGGAGATCGCGATGACGTTCTCGCCCTGCTTCAACAGCGGCCCGATGTCGAAGAGCTTCGCACGGCCGAGGCGGAAATTGTCGTTCAACGTCGCCTTCGCGGTCGCGCCGTTCACCGTGAGCGCAAAATCCTGGCTCGCTGCGAGCATCGCGTAAGCCGTCTCCGGCCGCTGCGGGAGCGAAAAGTGCCGGCGGAAAACCACACGATGCCGATCCTCTGCCGGACGCACTTTCACCACGCCGGGCTCGCCGACGGCTTTGGCGTTCTTCGCTGCGGCGAGTTGTTCCTGCGCGCTCTTCAGCCGCTCCATCGCCGTGGCAACGGCGGCCTCCGCAGCGGCGATTTGCTCCGGCCCGCCCGTCATCGCCGCCACGACCTGCTGGTTCGCCTTGTCGAGATTGCCCGTCGCCGACGCGATCCAGCCGCGAGCCTTCTGCATCGCCTCGCGCTGCTTGCCGAGGTCGAGCGGTTCATCGGTCCAAATCCATCGCGGCATCTCGATGCCGCCATCGAGGTCATCGCCGCCGAAATCGAACTCCAACGACGACGGCAGCTTCGCCCAATCGCCCGCGACGGACGTCACCGCATCGCTGAACTGCTCCGCCGTCATGCGCCGCGTGAGCGGTCCTTTGAAAATGAACTCCTCCTTTTCATCACGCGGCCCCTCGACGCTCGGCAGCGCATAGGCGCGCGAGGTGAGAATCGCCTCGATCGTGCGCTTCAGGTCCCACCTGTTCGCGACGAGATCCTCCGCGAGCCAGTCGAGCAGGTCGCTGCTCCACGCGGGCTTCTCCATGTCGTCGAGCGGCTCGACCATCCCGCGCCCCAGCAGCCGCGCCCACAGCCGGTTCACGATGGTCCGCGAGAGACGTCCGTTTTTCGGATCGAGCATCAGCTCCGCGAGCCGCTGCACGCGTGCGCCGCGCTCGAGGCCCGGCGCGATGCTGCCGATTTCCGGGTAGAGAAAACGCACCGTCGCCGTCCTGCCCTGCGGTTTGTCGCAGCGCACGAGCTCGAGCTTGTCGTCCGTGTAAACCGCCGCGAGTCCGTAGCAGTCGGCGAGCGACCAGTCGTTGATAAAACTGTCGTGGCAGCTCGCGCACTTCAGGTTCACGCCGAGGAACACCTGCGACACGCTCTGCGCCGCCTGCATCGGGCGCGTCATCGAGGCGTTCACATTGCCGCGCCACAGAATGCCGCTCGTGAATCCCTCGCTCGCGTAGCCGGGATTCACCAGCTCCGCGACGAAGCGGTCATACGGCTTGTTCTCGCGCAGCGCCGTGTGCAGCCAGCCGGTGATTTGCTTGCGCCCGCCGTCGATGAAGCCCGTGCCCTTGTAGTCGTTTCGCAGCAGGTCGTTCCAAAAAGTGAGCCAGTGGTCCGCGTAGCCGCGCGTGTCGGCTAGCAGCGATCGAACGAGCTTCGTGCGCTTGTCCGCCGCCGCGTCCTTTTCAAAAGCCTCCAACTGCTCCGCTGTCGGCAATAGCCCAATGACATCGAGATACACACGCCGCGCAAATGCCGCATCGCTCACCGGCTCCGCGGGCATCACATTGTGTTCCGCAAAATACTTCCCGAGCACGCGGTCGATGGGATTCCCCTCGCCCGCCGGCGCCTCGACTTTCCGGGGCGTGAGATTCTGCGCCGCAGGCTTGGAAAAGGCGACGCCGTCCGGCCATTTCGCGCCCTGATCAATCCACGCGCGCAACAGCCCCACCTGCTCCGGCGTCCACCGCTTCCCGCGCCGCGGCATGGAAGCCTCGGGATCATCCGTCGTGAGCAAATCAACGATCAGGCTCTTCGCGCTGTCACCCGGCAGCATCGCCGCGCCCGTATCCCCGCCCTTGAAAAACGCCTCGCGCGTCTCCAGCGAAAACCCACCACGGTCCTTCCCCTTCGCATGGCACTTGATGCAGCTCGACTCGAACAACGGCTGGATGTCCTTCGCAAAATCCACCGGGCGCCTCGCGGGCGGCGGCAGTTCGACGGCCAGCGCGGCTGCGGGAATGAGCAGGAGGAAAAGGGGCTTCATCGCGTCGGCACAATCTCGCGCAACCGGGCAGCTTGGCAAGCCGCGCGAGCCGCGGGACTGGAGCGGAGAATGAAGGCGGGCTCGCTCGACGCCACCGGTGATTCCGGTTGCCATCACCCCTCCCCCGGCTGAAATCTTGCTCCAACGACACCCTCGCATGCCCCACTTTCTAGTTTTCACCTCCGAAAACGGGAGGTCGCGGACATTTCCGGTGGTCGAGGAGCGCATCTCCATCGGGCGCCATCCGAAGAACGCCATCGTCCTCGAGAACGAGAATGTGTCGGTTTACCACGCGGAGGTCGTCCGCAAAAACGGCGAGGTGCTCCTGCGCGACCTCGGCTCATCGAACGGCACGAAGCTCAACCGCAAACGCATCACGGAGGCCGCGCTGAACGAGGGCGACGAGATCCGCTTCGGCCCGCTCGTCTGCCATTTCCGGAGTGAAAAGAAGCGCGAGTCGAAGCCCGCTGACGCAAAAGCCCCCGACGAGAGGAAGTCGCGGGCCAGCTCTGTCGCGCCGCCGGCAAAGATGCCCATCGCAAAGAGGGGGCCGGAGACAAAGCCCGTGATGAAGAAGGCCGCTCCGGCGAGCGCGGTTGCGGAAAAGCCAAAGCCACCGGCGCCTCCTGAGCCGAAGTCGTCCGACAAAACGCCATCGTCGGAAAAGGCTCCTGCGGACAAGCCCGCCGGCAAGAAAACCTCCGCCGAGAAGCCATCGCCCGACAAAGCGCCCCCGCAGCAGACGCCCGCGAAGAAGACCTCCGGCGAAAAGTCCTCGGCGGAAAAATCGCCCCCGCCGCCCGACAAACCCGCGGAGCCCGAACCACCGCTCCCGTGGCACAGGAAGCTCGTCCTCCGCGTCACGGAGTCCCGCTACTTCTTTCTCTCGCTGCTCATCCACGCGGCGGTCGTGGCCCTTGCGGGCGGCATCGTCCTTTACAAAATCGCGAACGACGCCCCCGACTTCGTCTCCAGCGGCGGCGACGGGCTCATCGGCAACACGGAGGATTTGCCACAGCCGCCGGAGACGCCCAACGACGCGGTGCCGACGACGAAGATCGTCCAGCCCACGGTCAGCGCCGAAGCCCCCACCGTGGACATCATCAGGACCTCCACGCCAAACAGCGCCTTCAAGGTCGCCATGCCGCAGGTGCCGATGCGGTCGCTCGTGGACGCGACGAACCTCTCAAAGAACTTCGGCTCCTCCCGCTCGCTCGCAGCCAGCCTGCCGGGCTCGATGCACGGGCGCATGGGCAGCGGCCGCCAGCGCGCGATGGCGCTGAACGGCATGAAGGAGAAATCCGAGCGCGCCGTCATGCGCGGCCTCACGTGGCTCCAGCAAAACCAGAACGACGACGGCTCGTGGGGCGACGAGAACCGCGCCGCGATGACCGGCTTCGGCCTGCTCTGCTTCCTCGGCCACGGCGAGCTGCAGGACTCGCCGGCCTTTGGAAAAACCGTCGGACGCGCGCTCACGTGGATCGTGGAAAACGGCGCGCTCAACGAGGGCCGCCTGCACATGGCGAAGGCCTTCAGCTCGCAGGGAGTCTATGAGCACGCCATCTGCGCCTACGCCCTCGGCGAATACTACTCGATGACCCGCGACCAGCGCGTCGTCCCGCTGCTCCGCCTCGCCGTCGGCCACATCATCGAGGGACAGGGCCCCGGCGGCGGCTGGATGTATTCCTACGACAAGAGCGGCGACGACCTGTCCGTCAGCGGCTGGCAGATTCAGGCGCTGAAGGCCGCGCACCTCGGCCAGATTCTCCCCGCCGACGTGGACAGGACGCTCACCAAGGCCGTCGCCTACCTCGAGAAAATCAAAGGCCCCAGGGGCGGCTACGGCTACCGCGGCCCCTCGGACGACTACAGCCTCACCGGCGTCGGCATCCTCTGCCAGCTCTTCTGGAAGGGCGAGCGCGGCGACCTCCGCAAGAACATGACGTGGCTCCTCGACGAGACGGAAAAGGGCAAGCCCGTGAAATACAAGGGCCCCAGCGCCGACCTCTACGCCTGGTATTACCACACGCAGGCCTGCCTCATGTTCGGCGGCGAGGCGTGGACGAAATGGAACGCGTGGTTCCAGGATGAAATCTGCGACGCCCAGTCCGACGACGGAAGCTGGCCCATCCCCGGCGGCAACGCCATCGGCCCGCAAAACTCGCG
>JBGAPU010000196.1:0-3455 GCA_044221035.1 Chthoniobacteraceae bacterium
GCCGTGACCTCCCAGCCATCCATCCCCATTTCAAAGTTCGAATTCGTGAAAAGGTTGAAGGCCGGTGTTTCAGCCTTCTGCGCTCCAAGGATCGGGCGCGCAGCCGGAAACTCCGGCTTGGGCTGCTGAGCCACCGCCACTGGCGGAGCCGCAGGCGCGGGCTGGAGCGGGAACCCCGCCAGCCACGCCCCCTTCACCTCATCCCGCTTCGCCTGCACGAGCAGGGCATCGTCGAGGCGCTGCTTCTGCGTGAGTTGGGCCTGCACCTGTGCGAGCGCCGCGTCGTATTTCGCGTGCAGCGCCTGGGCGCGGGTGGCGCGCTCGGCGTTCACCTTCGCGATCTGGGCGCGGATGGCGGCGCGAATCTGCTTCACCGCTGCGGGGTCGGCAGCTTCGTCCTGCTCGGGGAAATGCTGTGTGTCGCCAAAGCGCTTCTGCTCGTCGCGCAGCGCCAGCGCACCCTTGAGGTCATTCGCGGCGCTCGCCTTCTTGATGCCGTCCTCCAGCGCGGCGATGTATTGCACCTTCGCCTTGTTCAGCTCGGTCTCATGCACGTCGGTCACACCCTTCTTGAACGCCGCCTGCCACTGCGCGTCGGTCGTCTCGATCCACTTCTGCATCTCCGTCTTCGGGGCCGCGGTCGCTGCCGGGGATGCGGGAGCGGCGTCCTGGGCGGTGAGCGGCGTTCCGGCGAATGGGACGGCGAGCAGGGCAAGGATTTGGAGGCGTGTCGTGTTCATGTGAAGGGTGGTGTGGGTCTAGTCTCCCGAAAGCCGTGCGCAAGGTTTGATTACCCCGCCACCACCACGCTCACCGGCGCGCTGGCCTGCCCTTCGCCCGCGGCGTTCACGCCGGTCACGGTGAACTCCACAGTCGCTCCCGCGGGGAGGGCCTCGATGGTGTGCTGGGTGCCCTCGGTGTTGATCACCTTCACGGGCTCGGCGTCGGGCGTGCCGGGGGAGCCGGCCGGAAGCGCGGTGATCTGGCGGTAGTAATTGAAGCTGTTCGCGCGGCGCGCGCCGTCGATCTGCGCGAGCACGCGGCCGCCGCCGAGCGCGGTCACGTGGACGTTCGCGGGCTGGCCGGGCTGCGCGGGGTCGTTGGGGCGGTTCAGGCCGAAGTCATACCACTTCGCGTCGTCGTCCTCGAGGAGCTGCTCCAGCTCGGTGACGACGCCGCGGAAGCGCTCGCGGAATGCAGCCTTGGCCTCCTCGAGCGCCTTGTGCGCGTCGCCGCTGGCCTTGAGCGCGTTGCCCGTGCCCTGCCGTGCAGCGGAGAGCGCCTGGTAGAGCGTCTCGGCGATGGCGGCGGTCACGTTCAGGGCCGCGACTTCCTTCCCGGGGTTCGCGGCGAAATAGGCCTTCAGGCCGCCGAGGGCGGTGAAGCGGTCGTCCTGCTTGCGCGGGACGCCCACGATGTTGTTCGGCAGGCCGGTGGCGAGCCATGCGTCGCTCCACTCGTTGCCGAGGCTGATGCTGAGCACCTTGATCGCGCGGGTGATGAAGCCCTTCGCATTGCTGTCCGCGATGCGCTGCGCGGCATAGGCCTCGGGCTGCTGCGTGCCGTCGGCGGCCTGCACGGCGGCCTTGGCGGCGATGAGCGCGTCGAGATCCGCGCGCGTGGCGGCAAAGGTGTTCTGCTTGATGCCGATGAGGGCGGCGTGCTGGGTGAGCCCGTCGCACATGTCTTCGCCTGCGGAGATGAGCTCGCCGAGGGTTTCAGGGGTGGGGTTGGATGCCATATAGCTGCGTTTTCTGGGTTTGGTTTTCGGAGGGACGTAGGAGGCGGAATTGGGGTCATTCACCCAGCCGGGATCGCCTTTCTCGAGCAGATAGGCGGGATCCGCCCAGCGGATGTTTGGGTCATCGAAATGGAATCCGGCATCGAGATAGACGGTTCTCATCGGTCGGGGTGGGCTGCAGGTTCGGCTTCAAAGTCGAAAAGTCGTCAAAAGAACGGCTAAAACGCCTGTTTTCATGCTCCGGGTGGCCAATTGCACGATGCACGAGGCCGGGAGGAGTGTGCCGGAGGCGAATTGCACGGTGCAATTGAGCACCGGCAGACTCCGGGTGCCCGATTGCACCGTGCATGGCAGCACCCGCAGCCTCCGGGCGGCCAGTTGCACCGTGCAATTGTCCTCCAGGAGACTCCGGGCGGCCAGTTGCACCATGCACGGCAGCTCCGGCAGGCTCCGGGCGGCCAATTGCACCGTGCAATCGCCCTGCCCCACCCTTCGGCACCCCGTTTGCACCATGCACGGATGCCGCGGCACACGCCGACCGGACATCGTTTTCAGACTCGCTATCTACCGAGAATTCCCAACCGCGTGATTTCCGCGGAACGCGCACGGGCGCACCCGGCGCACGGTGCGTGCGCGATGAAAATCCAAACTGGGGAACCACCTTCATCGCCGCGCATCGCAAGCCCGCGCGGAGGGGCGGTCAAGGATTATTTTTTTGGGGGAAACAGGGCGCATGACGAGCCGTGCGTTCGAGACTGGGTGGTCGCCCGCATGAAGATCCCAATTGCACGGCTGCGGCACGGACCGTAGCCTGCCCGCATGCTCATCTCCACGACGGCACGGGCCACTGATAATCGGCACCTCGAACTGCGCCAGCCGCTCGGATCGGTGCCGGCGTCGGACGTGCGGGTGTTCATCATCGTGGAGGCAACGGAGACGACTCCGCCTTCGGCACGCGCCGCCGATTTTCTCGCCTGGGCTGCACGGCCGCGCCCGAGAGTGGGGCTGCGCGACGCGGGCAGGGACGCGATCTACGAGGACTGAGGAGCGGCGATGGCGCGCATCCTCTCTGACACGAACATCTGGCTGCGCACAGCCGACCCGGGATCCGCACTCCATTCTGTGGCGGTTCAATCCGTCGCGAGGCTCCTCGCCGACGGCCACGAAGTGTGCGTGTGCGCGCAGAATCTGATCGAGTTCTGGGCGGTCGCGACGCGACCCGCGGAGGCGAACGGCCTCGGCTGGTCACCGGAGGAGACAGCGGCGGAGCTGGCGGGGATCGAGGCGCGCTTCACCCTCCTGCCCGACCTTCCCGAGACATTTGGGCACTGGAAGTCACTCGTGCAGGCCCATGGCATCCGCGGGAAGCGCACCCATGATGCGCGGCTGGCGGCAGTCTGCCTTTCCCACGGAGTGCATGCGCTGCTGACGCTCAACGTGGATGATTTCCGCGCTCTGTCCTGCATCACGCTGCTGGATGCAGCAAGGCCGGAGAGCTGGACGTTTCCCGCCTCTCATTGAGAGGAAGGCGCCCCCACACTCACACCTCGAAGGCGCGGCGGACGAGCTGGGCCTGCTCGAGGTCGCTGACTTTCTTCGAGCCGGTGGCGGTGCTGGCGGCTTCGTCGCGGCCGGCGTAGTGCGGGCTGGTCTCGGTGAGGCGGCGCAGGGAATGCACGACGTGGCGCCACGCGCCCATGTTTTCAGGCTCCTC
>JBGAPU010000085.1:0-27171 GCA_044221035.1 Chthoniobacteraceae bacterium
GTTAGCCGCAGGCGGGAGGGGCGGCGGGGCATGCGGCGGGGGGTTCTTCGCCTGGCTCGGGCGCGGCCGGGGGGCGGGCGGGCCTGGGCTGGAGCCCGAGGGCGGCGAGGGTGGTGCGCCCGGTGTGCAGCCTCCAGAGGTCGATGAAGAGCAGGCGCACGCAGGCGATGCAGGCTTTCTTTTTCCGCACGGTGCTGCCTTTCTTGTCGCGCAGGATGTCGCCGTGTTTGGCAAAGCCGCGCCAGGCGGGGTTCCACCGCAGCATGCGCCAGATGGCTTCCACGAGGGCGCTGCGGATGCGGCGGTTGCCCTGCCGGTCGATGTTGCCGAGGACCTGGCCTTCGCCGGTGCTGTGTTCGCTGGGCGAGCAGCCGACGTAGCTGCCGGCCTGCTTGCGGTTGTGGAAGCGGTTCCAGTCCATGACTTCGCCCTGGAGCAGCGCGGCGGTGAGGTCGCCGAGGCCGTGCGGCTGGTGGGCGGCGGGCGGGGCGAGGGCGGCGATCTGCCCGTCGAGCGCGAGGATCTGGCCGTGGACGAGCAGGGCGTGTTCGCGCATTTTTTCCAGCACCCCGCGCAGCCATTCGTGGCCGGTGCGCGTGAGCAGTTCGGCAAAGCGCGGCCACGTTTTGCGGCCCCACCAGCATTCGGGCGCGGCCTCGATGCCGCTGTCGTAGATGAGCCCGCGGCCCTGCCCCTCGATGCGCCCGCGGTGGCCGACGAGCTGGGCGCGGTGCCGCGTGAGGAAGCGCCGCCTTTGCTCCTCGGGCGAGGGCTCGCGCACGGTGCGCCCGCTCTCCGGGTCGCCATGGACGACGCGCCCCGCGACCAGCCGGGCGAGCGCCGCCGCGTCGCGCTGGTTGGTCTTGCGCCTGCCCGTGAGCGCCTCGGTGGCAAACGTGAAGACCTCCGCGCCCGCCGCGCGCAACTGCGCCTGGAAGGCCCACCCGAAGCCGCACGCCTCCACGCCCACCGCCACGCGCCAGCCCCGTGCCAGCAGTTCCCGGCAAAGCGCCGCGACCTCCGCCCGGCCCAGCGTGATCGTCCCCGCCACGCCCTCCGCGCCGATCTGGATGGCGAGGCACGCGCCGGCCTTTTCCAAGTCCGCACCGATGCACACCGGCGCACGGGCCGCCGGTGCGGGGTGGAGCTTTTCCAGCACCGCTTTTCCAGCACCGAGAGCCGCCGCAGGAGCGCAGGCATGCGCCCGATGACGGCGGCGTTGACGGCGGCGTTGACGGTGGCTTTCGGTGCGGCGGCTTTCGGTGCGGCGGCGGATGGTCTGAGCTGGTAGGTTTTCATGCTTGAAATGGGCGCCCTTTTCCCGTCCCCTCCCGCCCGTGGCGATGCGCTCTTTCCAAACCCTCATGCCTCTAACCCGGCGAGAGCGTCGTGGTTGCAATCGTTGCGTCCCGTGCGCCGGGTCGCTGAGCTTGGGTCGTTAGGCGTCGCTACGCGCATCCTGTGAACGAAAGCCAATGAAGCCTTATCTGCTGCCGGAGGAGCATCCCTTGAGCGGTGCGCGTCACGACAAAGCTATTCGGCGCGGCATCCCTGCTCTCGTGGCACTATTGTCTGTTTGTGTGGCAGGTTATTTTTGGCAGGGCATCGTTCACCACATTTGGGGCTGGAGTCTGGTCGGCCTTACGATTTCAGCGGCGTTCGCCTTTGGCTTGTGGCATGCCGTCGTTTCCGGCCACGTTCGCACGAACCACGGCGAGTTTTACCGGCACCTTCGTCCGTTAGCATTCTGGCTTACTGTCGTCATCTGCTTCGCGTTGTATCTTGTCAGCGTCGCAACGATGTTCGTTGCCCAACCATTTGCCACACGATGAGGGCGTCTATCCAACGAGCCGCAACGCCTAACTGTTGTTTGTTAAGACGTTGTCCGCAGTTTTGGAAGGGAGTCGTGAGGCTGGGGGTAGGTTGAGGAGGGTGGAGTGTGGGCGGTGGAAGTTATAGTCGTGGAGGAGGGCAGGGAGATAGGAGGCGCGGTGGGGGGTGGAGGATTGGTAGGAGCGTGCGTAGGCCCGCTCCCTGGTCAGCGTCTGGATGAATCGTTCGGCCTTGCCATTGGTCTGGGGGCGGTAGGGTCTGGTGAAGGAGTGCTTGAGGCCGAGTTCGCCGCAGGCGGCGGCGAAGAGGTGTGAGCGGTAGGTGGAGCCGCGGTCGGTGAGGATGCGGCGGATGGGGATGCCGTGGAGCTTGTAGAAGGCGACGGCCTGGCGGAGTGCGTGGAGGACGCTGGGCGCCGCCCTTATTGCGCGATTTCAAAACCCCGGAGCCCGGCGGGTGGGGCGATCACATGCACATCCACCTTCCTGATGTGCGCCTTGAGGTCGCTCTCCTCGATGGCTTCGAGGAAGGCGTCCACTTCATCGGCATCGCCGGCGGCTTGCGCAGAGAAGGCGCGGTGCTAATCTGCGGCCCATGCATGCCGACACGATCAAGGACATCCTGCACGCGCAGCCGTTTCATCCTTTCACCCTGCGGACGGTGAGTGGTGAGGACTATCTCGTCGAGCATCCGGACTTTGTGTGGCTTACGCGCGGCGGGCGCACCATCTACATCAGCCTCCCCGGGGGCGAAGGCGAACGCGTGCGCATCGTGGACACCGCGCTGATCGAGCGGATCGAGACGAAGGACACGCACCACCACAACTGACCTGCGCTCACTTCCAGCAACGGTGACGACGACCTCGGTCTGCGGGACAGGCATGGGCGCCGCCTTTACTGCGCGATTTCAAAACCGCGGAGGCCGGGCGGGGGGGCGATGACGTGGACGTCCACCTTCCTGATGTGCGCCTTGAGGTCGCTCTCCTCGATGGCTTCGAGGAAGGCGTCCACTTCATCGGGATCGCCGGCGGCTTGGAGTTCGACGCGGCCGTCGGGGAGGTTTTTCACCCAGCCGGTGACGTCGTAGCCGCGGGCGAGGTTTTTCACCGTCCAGCGGAAGCCGACGCCCTGCACGCGGCCCTCGAAGAAGACGTGCCGGCCGGTCATGGGGTGTCGAAGGCCGAAGGGCGAGGGTCGAAGGCCTTGGGGCGAAGGTCGAAGGTCCAGGGTCGAAGGTCGAAGGCAGGGGGCTGCTTCCGGGTGGTGTGCCCCGCTCCGCAGGCCGTGCTGGCCCTCGTCCTTCGACCGTCGTCCTTCGGCCCCCTCATGGCGCGTCGGGCAGCGAGCGGAGGTAGTCGGCGGCGACTTCGGGCCAGATGCCGTTCACGTGGCAGCCGGTCGCGGCGGCGAGCGCATCGGTGGGGCGGAGGACGGGCGAGATGGTGATGTGCCAGCGGAAGTCGTGGTCGAGCGTCCCCAAGTCCTCGGAGGAATGGACGCGCGACGGCGCGGTGGTGAGGGAGAGGTGGTAGGGCGGGTGGTTGATGGCGCGGTTCAGCTTCCGCAGCGCGAGGCCGAGCGCCTGCGCGAGGTGGTCCGCCTCCTCGTGGGTGATGCGGTGGAAGTCGGGGCCGTCGCGCTTTGGCCAGATGGCCAGTTCAAAGGGCGCGCGGGAGGCGTAGGGGCAGAAGACGAAGAAATCGGCATTCTCGTGCACCACGCGGGTGGTGTTGCGGCGCTCGTGTTCGATCACGTCGGCGAAGAGCGAGCGCTTGCGCAGCGCGAAATGCTCGTGGGCGTGCCGCAGCTTGCGGCGCAGCGCGGGGGGCACCACCGCCATGGCGATGATCTGGCTCAGGCTGTGGGAAATCGTCTGTCCCGCCACGCGGCCCACGCTTTTCACCACGGTGAAGGCCCGCAGCCGCATGTCGCGCATGAGGTCCTCGATGCGGACCGCCCACGCGCGGATGACCTGCGCGATCGCGCCGGCCGGGAGTTCGTCGAGGCTGCGGGTGCCGGGATCCTCGATCACGATCTCATTCGCGCCCACCGCGTCGAGGTGCTCGTAGATGCCGTCCATCTGCGCGCGGCTGTCGCCCTCGACGCGGAGGACGGGCAGGCGGTTTGGCACCACGCGCACCTGCCAGCCCGATTCGCCGGCGGAGTGGTGCAGCGCGTGCGCTGCGAAATGCTCGAGCCCCGCGCGGAACGGGCTTTCACCGAGTTTCTCGTCGCGCACCGAGCCGTTCACCGGAGGCAGCGCGCGGCTTTCGTTGAAAATGGTCCATTCGCGCGTGAGCGGGTCGAGGCGAAGGTCGGTTTTGTCCATGTGTGGCTGGCGCGGTGGCGTTGCCTTGAGTGAAAGCAGGGCGTGTGCTCGGAGGGAAGCGTCGAGTGTGGGTTCGGACGCGGAAAACTGCGCATCTCACCGTGCGCGGATCGGGTGATTCCCTGGCAGCGGCTGCGCGCGATGGAAATCCCGCCCGCGGATGCGGTTCCCTGGCTTTTCCAGCGTCGCGTTTTTTCCTCCGTGGAAAAAAACCCGCAGCGGTTTTCGCCGAAAATCCCGCGCGATTTTGGACATGAAGGAAAGTTTCCCCTGTTGGGAGTGCGGCGCGCCGACGCTGGCATATCGGATGCTAAATGGGCGCGTGTCCGTGAAAGCGGACACCCGAAACAAAATCACAGGGAGGCGGCCCGGCCGGTAAAGGGTTAAGCCACATCGGTCCGGGGGGAACCGGTGGGGCAGGGTCCGACCGGGTCGCCAAACTGTGGGTTTCGGGTGGGGAGGGGGTGCCTACTTCGCTGGTGAAGTAGGCTGGCCCTTGGTGGCATCGGCCTTCGCCTTGGCGGCATCGGCTTTTGCCTTGGCCGCCGCGGCTTTGGCCTCCGCGGCCTTCTTTGCAGCCTCGGCGGCCGCTGCTTCGAGCGGGGGCCACGAAGCCTCCGCCTTCTTCAGCTCCGCATCGTTCAGCCCGAGCGCGCGCAGCACGCCGACCGCCATGAGCTTGTTGCCCTCGCCATTCATGTGGACGCCGTCGCTGGTGAGCACCTTCGTGCCGGGCTTGTTTTCCTTGCGGATGCGCTCCTGGAAAAGCGCGTTCAGATCCGCGAGCGGCAGGTGCTTTTCCTTCGCGAGCGAGCGGAGGAAGGCGTTGAAGGGCGCCAGCCGGCCATTCTCCGGGCTGTCGAGATTCTCATGGATGACGGTCGCGGTCAGCACCACCGGCTTCACGCCGGCCTTCTGCGCGTTTTCGATGATCGCGGTGATGTTCTTCCTGTAGGTGCCGCGCTGCTCGACCTTCTCGTCAAAGTCCTCCTTCTTCGCCGCGGCCGCGTCATCGAGCGGGACGCCGCGCTTGCCGTGCCACACGTCGTTCACGCCGCAGCTCAGCGTCATCCACTGCGGCTTCTTGCTCAGCACGTCCTTCTCGAGGCGCGCGAGCATCTGGTCGGACTTGTGGCCGCTGATGCCCGCAGGCACCGGCTCGGCCTTCACGCCGTTCGCCTCCAGCCCCGCGATGACGAGGCGCACGTAGCCCGCCGGATTTCCCCAGCCGCCCTGCGTGATCGAATCACCCAGAAAGGCGATCTTCTCGCCGCTCTTCACGAGGATCTCGGCGGAGGCCTGCTGGGTGAAAGTGCCCGCGGCGAGCGCGGCGGCGGTGAGAATGCGGCGGAGGAACAGCGAACCGGGGATGTGTTTCATGCGGCGATATGGCTTTTCCGGCCGCGAGGGAACAAGTGAAAAGTCGCCATTTCCCAGTGGCAATCCCCGTGCGCTGTCGGACAACCCGCGGCTGTCCGCAGAGGCGCGGTGAGCGGTTTCCTGTCTGGCCGCCGGGTGCCCAGGTCGCGAACCGCCAAGGAACTCCACCGCCCGGCGGACGAATGATTTTATCCAAATGCTGCCAAGTGGCTGCCCACGCGGAACCGCGCGCGAGCTGCAAAATGAGCCTTTTCTCCCGCCTTTTCAGCCGAGGCGGCGAATTGTATCAATCCCGATACAATTCCCGGATTCGTTGGAAAAGCGGTCTTGTTTTCACTGCTTTCTGATGTGGCCTCCATGTGCCGTTCATTTCAAAACTCCGCCCGCTCCGGGTTTCCGGGCGAATAGTCTGGAGTTCGTGGGCGTCTGAAGGCGGCCGAACCATTGCAACCATCCCATGCGAGTCCTTGTTGTTGAAGACGAACTGCAGCTGGCCCGACACGTAACGAGTGCGCTTTACCGCGCGAACCACGAGGCAAAGGCGGTGCACGACGGCGCCGAGGGCCTCCGGCTGGCGCTCGACTCGGCCCCCGACCTCATCGTGCTCGATTTGAACCTCCCCGGCATGAACGGCCTCGAAGTGCTCGCGAAGCTGAAGGAAAACCGCTGCGCTTCGCGGGTGCTCATCCTCACCGCGCGGGGCGATGTCGCCAGCCGCGTGCAGGGGCTGAAGGCCGGCGCCGACGATTACCTCACGAAGCCGTTCTCGATGGACGAGCTGCTCGCGCGCGTCGAGGCGCTCGGCCGGCGCGGCTCCACCCCCACTGCGGCGGACCGCCTCGAAGTTGCCGACTTGCGGATGGACGTGAAGAACCGGCGGGTGACCCGGCGCGGCGAGCTGATCGCGCTTTCGCCGCGCGAATTCGACGTGCTCCACGTGCTCATGCAGGAGCCGGGGCGCGCATTTTCCCGGACGGAACTCTGCGAACTCGTCTGGCAGCGCGAACACGAGTATGACATGCGCACCGTGGACATCGTCATCGGCCGCCTGCGCAAGAAAGTGGACGCCGCATTTGCGGAACCTCTGGTTCACACGGAGCGCTCCATCGGCTATTCCATCCGCGTCCCGGGCGCCGCGTCGGCGGCAAAATCCGGGGCCGCAGTTTCATGATCCAAGCACGCAATCTCATCGTCGCCCTCCTCGTCGCCGGCATCCAGGCATGCGTCGCCGACTCCGTGGTCGAGGGCCGCGTCGAGCTGCCGAAGAACCGCACCGCGCCCGTGGCGAACAAGCGCTACTCCGTCGTCTCGAAGGGCGGCGTGCTCGCGCCGTATCCGGCGTTTGCCGTCGTGTATCTCGAGGGTGCGTTTCCGAAGTCCGGTGATTCCGGAGTGAGGCAGATCGTGCAGAAGAACCTCGCCTTTGACACCGCGCTGCTGCCGGTCCGCGTCGGCACGAAGATCGAGTTCCCGAACCTCGACGACACGGCGCACAATATCTTCTCCTTCTCGCCGGCGAAGCGCTTCGACCTCGGCCGCTACCTGTCCACCGAGCGGCCCATCCCGTCGCAGGTCTTCGACAAGCCCGGCCTCGTCACGCTCCGCTGCGACATCCACGAGCACATGCGCGCGCTCGTGCTCGTGCTCGACACGCCGCACTTCGTGAAGACGGACAACGACGGCCGCTTCCGCCTCGGCGGACTGCCCGCCGGCAGCTACAGGCTGAAGGCGTGGGTGGACAGCAGGACGACCCTGGAGAAGGCCGTGGAGCTGAAGCCCGGTGCCACGCTGCGGGTGGACTTTCCGTGAGCGCGGAGAAGGCCGCCGCCGCGCCGGGGATCCGTTCGTTCCGGGCCAAGCTGCTCGCCGGCATGACCGTGGTGGTCGTCGCGATCACGCTCATCGGCCTCTATCTCGTGGAGAGGAAGGTGACCTCGGAGGCGCAGCAGGCGTTCCAGCGGGCGTTCGAGGCGGACATCGGCCTCATCCGCACGATGCGCGAAATCCGCCATGCCACACTCGCCGAGCGCTGCAGGATCCTCGTCCGCAAGCCGCGCATCCACGCGGCGCTCGAGGACAACGCGCTCGACCTCCTCTACCTCAGCGCGGGCGACGAGCTGCGCGACGTCCTCGACCGGGAATCGCCGCCCGGCGAGAACGCGCCGCGCTTCTCCACGCGCGCCCGTTTTTACCGGTTCCTCGACGCGCACGGCGCGCTCATCTCGCCGGGGACCGCGACCACCGCCGGCCCGCTCGATCCCGAGGAGGAGAAGCGCCTCGCACTGCCCGAGGCCCCGGGCGAGGAGCACACCGGCTACCTCTGGCGGCGGCTCCCGGACGGCGGACGGGAAATGCTGGAGCTGATCGCCACGCCGATCGTCTCGACGGAATCCGGCGACATCATCGCGGCGCTGGTGACCGGCTTTCCGCTGGCGGCGCACGCGGAGGCGGAGGGTGTCGCGAGCGGCATCCTGCTCGGCGGCGAACTGCACATGCCATCGCTGAAGGCCGGAGAGCGCGCCGCCATCGCGGAACGGGTCGCACGCGTCTCGGCAGGCGCCTCCGGTGCGGCGGCGGAAAAGTCCCCCGGCCAGATCAGCGACGGCGGGCACCTCATTTTCTTCGAGCGGCTGAATCCCGGCTCGATGTTTCCCGCCGCGTTCGAGGTCGGCGTCTATCCGCTGGCGGCGCTGAAGGCGCGGCAGTTCCACCTGCGCATCCAGGCCGCGGGCATCGGGCTCTTCCTGCTGGTGCTCGGCATCGCCGCCAGCTCCTACATCGCCGCGCGCCTCGCCGAGCCGGTGCGGCAGCTCGCGATCGTGTCGGAGGAAAACCGCGTGCTGCGCGAGCGTGCGGAGAGCGATCTCGAAATCACAAGCCGCGAGCTGGAGCGCACCGCGCGCTTTTCCGCCGACGCCTCGCACCAGCTCAAGACGCCGGTCACCGTCATGCGCGCCGGCCTCGACGAACTCCTCGCGCGCGACGAACTCCCGCAGCCGGTCCGCGAGGAGATCTCCCTGCTCGTCCACCAGACCTTCCGCATCACGAGCATCATCGACGACCTGCTGCTCCTCGCGAAGCTCGACTCCGGCCGCCTGCAGATCGAGATGTCGCCCGTGGACCTCACACACGTCATCGACACCTGCGTGGACGACCTTCACCTCACGAACGAGGGCATGGATCTGGTCGTGCTCCTCGAAGTGCCTGCCGGGTTGCACATTTCGGGGGAAAAACGCTACACGATGCTCATCGTGCAAAATCTCGTGGACAACGCCCGCAAATACAACCTGCCCGGAGGGCGCATCCGCATCGCCACCCGGAGGCTGGGCCGCGAGATCGTCCTGACCATCGGCAACAACGCGAAGCCCATCCCGCGTGAATCCCATGAGCACATCTTCGAGCGCTTCCACCGCGCGGCGGTCGGCGAAAACGTCCCCGGCCACGGCCTCGGGCTGAACCTCGCCCGCGAACTCGCGCGCCTCCAGGGCGGAGACCTCCGGCTGCTCCGGTCCGATCCGGATTGGACGGAGTTCGAAGTGCGTTTCCAAGCCGCCGCGGCATGATCCGGGCGCGGCTTGTGTGTGCCTGCCTCGCCGTGCTGCCCGCCACCGGGCTGCATGCGGAGGATTTCCTCGACCGCGTGGACGACGCGCTCACGTTTTCCCTCCTCGGCGACAGCGTCCGCATGCGCGTGAGCGGCACGCTGGACCTCGAATACTACCACCTCGACCTCCCGGCCACCGGGCTGCTCGACACGCAGTCGCCGGATTTTTTCAATCCCCGTCTCTCGCTTTTCCTCGACGCGCAAATCGGCACGCACTTCTACGCCTTCGCGCAGGCGCGCGCGGACCGCGGCTACGATCCCGGCACCCACCCTGCGGAGATGCGCCTCGACGAATACGCGCTGCGCTACACGCCGTGGGATGACGGGCGCCTGAGCATCCAGGTGGGGAAATTCTCCTCCGTCATCGGCAACTGGATGGAGCGGCATCTCTCGTGGGACAACCCGTTCATCACCGCGCCGATGCCGTATGACCACATCACCGCGGTGTCGGATTCGGAGGTGCACGACTCGGCGCGCGATTTCCTCTCGGAAGCCGGCAGCCTCGACTACGACTACAATCCCGTCCTCTGGGGCGCGTGCTACTCCACCGGCATGAGCGTGTCGGGCAGGCTCGGGAAACTCGAGTATGCGGCGGAGATGAAAAACGCGGCGCCGTCGTCGCGCCCGGAGTCGTGGAGCGCGACCGACACGGATTTCTCGCATCCCACTTTCAGCGGCCGCTTCGGCTACCGCCCGAACACGCTCTGGAATCTCGGCTTCTCCGCGAGCCGCGGGCCATACCTGCGCGCGGAGACGGCGGCGAGCCTGCCCGCGGGCACGGGCATCAGCGACTATTCGCAGACGCTGCTCGCGCAGGACATCAGCTTCGCGTGGCGGCACCTCCAGCTCTGGGCGGAGTTCTACCAGGCGCGCTTCGATGTGCCCAATGCCGGCGCAGTGGAGACGTTCGCCTACTACCTCGAGGCCAAATACAAGTTCACACCCGAGTTCTTCGGCGCGCTGCGCTGGAACCAGCAGCTCTTTTCCAAGATCTCCGACGGTGCCGGAGGCAGCGCGCGCTGGAGCAACGACGCATGGCGCATCGACGCCGCGCTCGGCTACCGCTTCACCGCGCACACGCAGTTGAAAGTGCAATACAGCTTCGAGCAGGAGACGACGGGCGCTCGCCGCGGGAGCAGCGTGATCGCGACGCAGTTCACGCTGCGTTTCTAGAGCCGCGCGCGGGGGAAATCGTGCGGTCGTCGCGAGTGGGATGCGCGCGTGCGGAGCGGCCCGCCGCGCGCGGGCGCGTGTAACAAACCGGATACGGTGGGTTTGTTGTCGGCGGCCTCGGAGCGGCTGAGAAGTGGCGCGTCACCACGACATCCACACTCAGCAACAACAATCCCATGAAACACCAATCGCAAACCACCAGCCCCGCGGTTCCGCCGCGCGGCGCGGCTGCCAGCGGGGAGGAGACACTCCCGCTCTGCACAGCCATCCACGCGCGCGCCGCCACTGCGGCCCGCAGATTCCTCCCCGCCATCGCAGCGGTGTGCTCGCTCTTCGCGGGCGGCGCCGCCGTCGCCGACGGCTACCACTCCAACGACATCACCCCGGCTGGTTCCACTTCCGGCAAGCTCACCGCGGCATCCTCCGGCAAACAGGTCGGCGGGTCGCAGGGTGCGAATTCCGGCAGCCCGCATGCGGTGCTGCTCTCGGGCAACGCGCTCACCGCCGTGGACCTCAATCCCGCCGGCGCCTACTATTCGATGGCCACCTGCATGGACGACTCGCAGCAGGGCGGATGGGCCTATCTGCCCCTCGGCCTCCACGCCATTGTGTGGTCCGGCTCCGCGTCGTCGTATTCCGACCTCCATCCGAGCGGCTACAATTTCTCCTACTGCCTCGGCGTCCACGGCGGCGAGCAGGTCGGCTACGCGCAGCAGCAGAGCTACTTCATCTCCGCGTCCCACGCGTATTGCTGGAAAGGCAGCGCTGCGAGCGGGGTGGACCTCCACTTCAGCACCTATCCCTTCTCGCGCGCGGTCGCATGCCGCGACGGCGAGCAAGTCGGCTACGTCTCCACCATCGCCTATCCCGAGGGCGAATATCTCTACTACCGCACCGGCAGCCACGCGGCGCGCTGGGCCGGCACCGCGGCGAGCGGCGTGGATCTTCATCCCGTCGGCTTCGACGCTTCCGAAGCCACCTGCACCTCCGGCACAAAGCAGGGTGGCTGGGGCTACACCGCCCTCGGCACCTCGCACCTCCACGCGCTGCTGTGGAGCGGCACGCCCGAGAGCGTCGTGGACCTTCACTCCGCCGCCTACACGGAGACCCGCGTGAACGCGATGAACGCGGACAAGCAGGTCGGCGACGGCTGGGTCGGCGTGCCCGGCGCAGTCGGCTCCGTCCGCCACGCCCTCGCGTGGTCGGGCACCGCGGACAGCGTGGTGGATCTGAACCAGTATCTCCCCGCGGGCTACACGCACGGCGTCGCCACCGGCATCGATGCGCAGGGCAACATCGTCGGCTACGCCTACAACACGTTCCAGGCCGGCGTCACGATTCCGCAGAATGCGATCGCCGTCGTCTTCGCTCCCGGCGCACCTCCGGCCGCGCAGCTCGCCTCCGTCGCGCTCAGCTCCGGCAACGTCGCCCCCGGCGCCACGGTGCAGGGGACGGTCTCCCTCACCAGCCCCGCGCCCGCAGGCGGCACGAACATCAGCTTCCTCAGCACGAACGGCACGCTCGCCTCGACCCCCGCGGCCGTGAGCATCCCGGAAGGCGAGAGCAGCGCCTCCTTCTCCCTCGCCGCGGGCGGCTCCACGCTCATCGCGCCGGCCACGGTCCGCATCTATGCGACGGACGGCGCAGTCAGCCAGTATGCGTCGCTCACCGTCACGCCGGTGGTCCGCCTCGCGAGTGTCTCGGGCAACGCCGTCGAGGGTGGCTTCACCACCTTCGGCACCGTCGCGCTGAACATCCCCGCGCAGGCGGGCGGCGCGGTCATCACGCTCACGAGCGGCAACACCGACCTCGTCGCCGTTCCCGCGACAGTCACGATTCCGCCGGGCTTCCAAGCGTATAACTTCAGCATCAGCACCGGCGCGGTCACGGCCGCAACGAATGTGCAGATCACCGCTGCATTCGACGGCGCCACCACCACCGGGAATGTCTCGCTGAGCCCCGCGCCGGTCGTCGCGCTCGCCACGCTCACCATCCCCGAAGTCGTCGGCGGAAAGTCCACCACCGGCACCGTCACGCTGAACAACTGGTCCCGCAATCTCGCCGGCACCGTGGTGAACCTCACCAGCGGCGACACCGGCACGCTTCAAGTCCCCGCAAGCGTCACCGTGCCTTACGGCTCGGCCAGCGCGACGTTCACCGTCAACACGACCGTCGTGCCTGGCATCAAGGGCGTCGCCGTCACCGCGGCGTGCAACGGCACCAGCCTCACCTCCACGGTGAGCGTGCAGCCCGTCCCGACCGTCACGATCACCTCGGCCGACTGGGATCCCGTCACGCTGCTCTTCAAAGTGCAGGCGGAAACCAGCTACGCGAACAGCATCCTCACCTACGGCACCGACGCCGCCAGCGGACCCATCGGCACCATGCAGTTCGAGCAGGGTGTGTGGAAGGGCTCCATCCTCATGGCCACCGCGCCCACGACGGCGACCGTGTGGAATTCCAACGGCGGGCAGGCATCCATGGCCGTCCAGATCAAAGGCGTGAAGAGCAGCGGCGGTGGCGGCGGTGGTGGCACCGTGAAAGGTGGCGGCGGCGGTGGAACGACCACTGCGTCCTACAAGCTCACCGTGAAGACCACGGGCAAGGGCACCGTCTCCGTCTCGCCCGCGGCCTCCAGCTACGCGGCCGGCACGGTCGTCACGCTCACCGCGACTCCTGCGGCGGGCTCGCCGTGGGTCGGCTGGTCGGATGGCGTCGTCAGCAAGGCGCAGACGGTCAAGGTCACGATGAAAAGCAACCTCACCGTCACCGCGAACTTCAAATAGCATCACCTCGGACATGGAAGGGGCACGGGCACGGGCACAGACGCCCGTGCCCCTCGCTCCGAGGACAAAACCGCACGCCTTCACGATGACGATGACAACAACCGCGGCCTCGCCGTCGATTCTCAGCGCGCTGCTCTCCGCGCTCACTGCGGACAAGCGCGGCGTCACGCACGACCGCGCATCCGCCGGTGAGGACCGTGGGGAGGCGGCAGCCGGCACAGACTCCATCGACGTCAGCATGTGCTTCTACGGTTTCGGCGAAATGATCATCCGGGCGTGCAGCTCCGATCCGGCCGCGCGACTCTTCGCCGGCACTCGCTCCGGGGACTTTCTCGGCGAGGTGCGGAACGGAGGCGGGAGCACCATGCTGCCCTTTTATCCGGCGGATCCCATTCTGGTGACGATCACCAGCTCGGCGGGCGGCAGCACCACGGTGCCCACGGCGCCGCGCCCTCTCTGAGCAGGCTCAGCCCTCAGCCCCCAGCCCAAAAAGGCCCACGACCGCGGACACTGCGCATCGCCGCGGTGTCCGTGGTTCGCTTTTGCGGCAGTCATCGCCGCTTGAAGCGCGTCCTCCGCCGCGTAGTCTCCGCGCCGTGAAAATTTTCGCCCACTCGAAGGCCGACATCGTCCCCGTGCTCGCCGGCCTTTTCCACTTCGCGTGCCTCGCGGCTGTGTTCGTCTTCTTCCCGTGGCTCCCGTGGTGGGCCATCGTCGCGTGCGGGCTGCTCTTCTCCGTCAGCATCTCCTGGAACATCAACGGCATCTCCCACAACTTCCTCCACAACCCCTACTTCACCTGGCACCCGCTGAACCGCGCATTCAGCTGGCTCGAATCCATCACCATCGGCTTCTCCCAGCAGTTCTACGAGTGCGTCCACCAGCAGCACCACAAGGGCAACAGCGACCGCAGGGACGAGAAGGGCGACACCATCGACTGGCTCTCCATCTACCGCCACGGCAGGGACGACGACGCCGAGAACGTGTGGAGCTACACCTTCCTCAGCTTCTTCCGCGACGACCCGAAGATGATCTACGGCGAGCTGAAGCGGAAGAACACCGCCGACGCGCGCTTCGGCCTCTTTGAAATCATCTCCTTCGTCGCGCTGCTCGTCTTCGCCTTCTGGTGGAACTGGCGCTTCATGGTCTTCTTCTACCTCCCCTTCTGGTATTTCGGCCACTGCCTCTCCTACCTGAACGGCTACTACCGCCACTACGGCGGCAACCCCGATGTCCCCATCGCCTGGGGCGTCAGCAGCTACAACCGGCTCTACAACCTCCTCTGGTT
This sequence comes from Chthoniobacteraceae bacterium, assembly GCA_044221035.1. Classification (GTDB taxonomy): domain Bacteria; phylum Verrucomicrobiota; class Verrucomicrobiia; order Chthoniobacterales; family Chthoniobacteraceae; genus SXWH01. The sequence continues at coordinate 14,393 of JBGAPU010000085.1, forward strand.
CAACAACGGCTACCACGCCGAGCACCACTTCCGGCCGAAGTGGCACTGGACGAAGATGCACCAGCTCCACGAGCAGTTCGCCGAGGAGCAGAAGCGCGCCGGCGTCCGCGTCCTCCGCACCCCGCACGCCCTCGGCTTCCTCGACCCCGACCTGCCCGACAAGAGCGTCCCGCTCGTGCCGGTGGAGAAGAAGCGCTAGCCCCGCGGTTAGGTTTCAGTCTCGGGTTTGCGTCACTGGGAGTTGCCCTCGGCCAAGAGGCGCTGGAAGTAATCTTCGGCAATCGATTGAACTTTCCCGGATTGCATTCCAACCAAACGCTGTCCGTTGCCAAGGGTAGGAGACGCGATGAGAATGACGTCAAAGGCACTGATCTCTTTTCGCGGGAAAAATTCCAGCTCAAGCTGTCGACCGGAATACGGGTCGCGGAATTGAACCTCACTGTTGATGAGTGGAATGGATTCCGCCAGATCCTTTATAGAGTTGGGAAGCCGACCGTTATGGTCAGATGCGAAGTTTCTGATGTAGCGTAGGACAGTCCGGGTTTTTTGGAGCGCGGTGGTTTCGCGGGCCTTCTGGCGTTCGGACGCAAAGCGAGACCAGATTGCCAGTGATCCACCGACCGCGGTGGCGATGATGACGAATGAGAGGAATATCGCGAGACTGCGACGAGTTCCAAAATGGGCGGATGAACGCGTCGGCATGTAAGTCCCGTATGCAAGTGTCGCCACGGCGAACACCAACCAAGCGGTGACGCACGGGCGCCAGCTAAAATGGCTTTGGAAAAGGCCCGGTGCTTCGACAACGATGAATTGGATGCCGCCGGAGAACGCCCATACCAACGTTGCAATTAGGGCTGAAATCAGGATTCCCGATGCCAATGTCGCGCGGTTGAAGCGCTGTTCTTCCGGGGGCTCTCGCTGCCCTGCGGTTTCCGATTTCATTTGCACAAGAATGTCACCGTTTGATTGTGTGCCGTATCACCGAGTGATCTTCCGTTTGGTTCCGTCCGGATAAGTAATCGTGACTTCCTGCGTGCTCAGTTGTCCGGACTTCATCTTTTGTTGCAAAGCCTGCTCAAAACCCTGCCGTCCGCCGGTTGCGGTCGGCTGCCCAGAGGCACGGGTCGAGTGTTTGGTGGGAGCTGCGCCGTTCGCGTAGCGCGGGCCGCCCTTGCCCACGTAATCCATTCTGCCCTGCCATTGGATGTTCGCGCCGCGCGACACCTTGAATCGTCCCGCATCGAATGCATTCTGCATGCGTTGGAGATATTCCGGATACCCACCGTGCCCCGGGGAAAATGCCGAGGTTCGAATTTCACCCCCCAACCGGAAGTCGGCGTCCATCGCGTTAATGATGTTTGGAGGGGAACCGCGCCGCTGGGCCAATTCGGCGTCGGTGAGCGTCACGAACTGGGTGATCGGCTTGTTCGGAGCCTGAGTCTTTTGCGGCTGTGCGCACGCGGAGAGGAGGAAGAAAGCGATGAGCGCGAGAGGATGGCGGAGGCTGTGTAGGGAGGTGTTCATACGATCGGATTCTCAGTGTCAGCGCCTAAAATTGCAAAAGAGGATACTTTGTCACAAGCCTCAACTCCATTGGCTTCCATTCGTTTCTTCACGGAGTGCCGGTGGAGAAGAAGCGCTAGCCCTCACTCCTCCCCATCGTAGTAGTCCAGCGCATCGGAGCGGATGAGCCGGCGCCCGGGGATGGGCACGCACCACTTGTTGCTGTCCGGGTAATGGTAGGATTCGCCGATGGGATTGTCGGCGACGACGTAAAGGATGAGATCCACGGCGCCGTCGTTGGTGATCTGGTGCGGCTCGTTCGGCTTGAAGAGGAACGCGTCGCCGGGCTCGACCGGTGTCGTCCCGTCCTTGTGGCGCACGACGCCGCTGCCGGAGATCACGTGGTAAAACTCCCACTGCGCGCTGTGCGAGTGATACGGGCACGGCGACTTCCCCGGCGGGATGCGGCAGATCTCGACGTCGAACGGATGCCGCTCGTTCAGGTCCGTGGAATCGGGCCGCCGCCCCAGCTCCTCGGAGATCTCCTTTCCAGCGCCGGCAAACTTCCCCTTCGGTGATGACCACGTGACTTCGGAAATGCGGTTGGTGTTGACCTTGTTCATGGAATGGAGCGGTTCGATTGCTGGCTGGCGGCGTCGAGCGTCTTCGGGCCGGAGAGAAACCACGCGTTCGCGATCTTCCCGTCGAGCACCTCGTAGGTGGCGATGAGTTCGACCTTGCCGGTGCCTTCGGGAAAAGTGCGGCTCACCCGCTCGTGGTCCACGACAAAGCGCCCCATCACCGCGCGGGAGAGGAGATGGGCGTGCAGGTTCGGCTCCGCAAACCGCGCTGCGAAGCGCTCACGAATCTGCCCCGAACCCGCCGCGAGGAGCGTCGCCGGATGTTCGAATAGCCGCGCATCCTCAGCATACGCAGCGATGAGCGCGTGGAGGTCGTGGGCATTGTAGGCGTCGAGCTGCCGCTGGACGACGGCTTCCGGGCTGGCCGGGGAGTGGGGTGCCGGGTTCATCTGGGAAAGGGGGCTGCGCGACCAGTGGTAAAGGATGTCCGGCTGGCGCTCTTCGTTACCCGAGCCGCAGGTCTTTCGCTCAATCCGGAATCCGTGCGCCTCGTAGAAGCGGCTTGCGGGATGATTGCACTGAAACGTCCACAGCCGCAGGCAATCCTCCGCGGACTGCGCGAGCGCGAGCAGTTCGCTGCCGATGCCGTGGCGCTGGTGCTTGGGATGCACGTAGAGGTGGTCCACCCATCCGGAGCGGAATGCGATGAACCCCGCCACCTCGCCTTCGCGCTCGCAGAGCCACACCTGCGCATTTGGAAACACGGCATTCGCATAAAAGGCCGCGTCCTCCTCCGGCGTGTGCAGCCGCTGCATGTGCGGCATCGCTTGAAAGAACGCCAGCCGGTGCAGAGCCGCCACTGCGGCGATGTCGTCGGACGTGGCGCGGCGCGGAGGAGGCGAGCCACGTTTCCACGTCATCTCATGACTGTGGTCCGGTGAACCGGAAACCCTTCGCAGCGAAGCGAGGTCGGCCTCGCTGACATCGATACACCAGATGAACTTCCAATGGCGGAACGCATCCGGACGCTTTTCCGGGAACCGGATCGTCACCAGCACGAGGTCATCGGCGCATCGCTTCCGGAACAGGCACTTTCCGACAAAGGAGCCGCGCTCGCCGAGGAGATCGAAGCGCACCAAGACGGAAGCGCCTTCGAGTTCGGCGGGGAGTTTGCAGCCATGGATTCTTGGGCGCTTGCTCACAGTGTCCTTTCACCCTCCATCTGGCCGATCCGCCTCACGAACGGAAGAGCACAAACACGGCGCGCGAGTAATGCCAGTCGTGGAGATCGTCGAAGGCCGCCGCCTCATGCAGCGCGGGGAAGGCCGCGGCTCAGCCCTGCTTCCACAGCTCCTCGCCCATGTTCCAGCCCTCGCGGGCGGGCTCCTTGACGAACGCATTCAGCTCCGGGTGGTTTGTGATTTTCCCGGCCTTCGCGTCCCACTCGATGCGGGTGTTGAAGCGCTGGGCCAGCACGCCGAGCAGGATGATTTCAGTGAGGTTCGCCGCCACTTGGAAATTCGATCCCGGCTCCGGCCCGTCGCCCTTGATGGCGCGCAGCCATTCGCGGAACGGCCCGCCTGCCACGCGGGGAATGCTCTGTGCGGGCGGGTTTTTCTTCCACGACTCCCCGAGTTCATTCGGAAGGATGAGCGGGGTTCCGGCATGGGTCCCGCAACCAAGCAATCCCTTGCTCCCGACCATCCAGCAGGCACGCCCGAGGTGGGCTGCGTTTGCCGCGCCGAAGGCGTCGATGCGGCCGCCCTTGCTCCAGTCCTGCGGCCCGTCGAACCAGTCGAGCGTCACCGCCCCGCGGTTTCCTTTCGCCGGAAAGTGGAAGCGCACATGGCTGCCGGTGGGAATCACCCCGTCGAGCGACTTTTCCCGGGCGAGGCATTCCACCGCGGTGGGTGGATCCAGATCCAGCGCCCACACCGGAGTGTCGAACGTGTGGCAGCCGAAATCCCCCAGCATCCCCAGGCCGAAGTCATAGAACGACCGCCACTTCTTCGGCAGGTATTCCGTGGAAAAGTCGCGCCGGGCCTTCGGTCCCAGCCACAGGTCCCATGCGAGCCCGTCGGGCACGGGCGCGGTGGGCGGCGGCATCACGGAAGGGTTGCCGAAGTGTTCGCCTCCCATCTTCGGCCCGTCGTTGCGGCAGAACACCTGCCGGCAATCACCGATCACCCCGGCGCGCACCGCCTCCACGGACTCGCGGATGCCGTCCCCCGCGTGGCCCTGGTTGCCCATTTGCGTCACCACCTTGTAGCGCTCCCTCGCCTTCGCCAGCGTGCGGCACTGCCAGATGTCGTGCGTGAGCGGCTTCTGAGTGTAAACGTGGATGCCGCGCTCCATGGCCATCAGCGTCGCGGCGAAATGCGTGTGGTCCGGCGTTGAAACCACCACCGCGTCGATCTCCCCGCGCATCTTGTCGAGCATCACGCGGAAGTCGTCGAAGAACGGCTGGTTCGTCCGCCAGCTCTTCATGTTCTCCGCGCACACGCTGCGATCCACGTCGCAGAAGGCCACGAGGTTTTCCTCCGAGCACCCCTGCTTGTAGGGCTGCTGCGCGATCCATCCGCCGGAGCCGATGAATGCGATGTTGAGCTTGCCGTTGGCGGACTTGCCCGGCTTGCCGATGGCGAACCTCGGGAAAACGGTGCTCGCGGCGAGCGCGCCGCCGACGGTGGAGAGGAAGCTTCTGCGTTTCATGGGGTGTGGGTGGACGGAGGGGTCTGCTGCGGATTCACCTCGCACCATGGCGGGCTTGCAAGGCTTTTGGAAGTGCCCGCTCACGGAATGATCCGGTGCAGCGCGTCACCGGGACGTGCATCCTGACATCAGTCGGGCTCCGAATCGATCTACCTTCTAATGTCCAGCGTGGACACGGAACGTCTTCAGCAACCGATCCCCCCGAAACGACGAACTCCCGCCATGCGCTGCCTGACCCCCCTCCTTCTATTCGGTCTGGTGATCGTGTTTGACGCCTCGGGGTGCTGGGCGGCTGAGCCAAATGCCACCGAGCTGGCCCGCCTGATTGACCAGCAGATCGAAGCCCGCCTGAGCAGTGAAAAACTCAGGCCGGCCGAACTGGCGGGCGATGCCGAGTTCCTGCGGCGCATCTATCTCGACCTGCATGGCGTCGTTCCGACTTTCGATCAAGCCAGCCGCTTTCTTGCCGATTCCCGCCCAGACAAACGGGCGCGGCTGGTCGATGCGTTGCTCGCTGATGCGCGGTATGGACAGAACCTCGCAGATATCTGGCAGGGTTATCTGATCTCGCCGCTGGCGGATGATTCGACGAAGCGCGCCGACCGGCTCCGCGAGTGGCTCGCGGATCAGTTTAACACGCGGCCCTGGAATCAAGTCGTCGGCGACTTGATCACCGCTTCGGGGAGGATGGAGGAGAACGCGGCAGTGACTTATTTGATCGAGGGCCGTCTGCCGCGGGCCGTGCCGGACCTCACCGACCTGACCTCCCGCTATTTCCTCGGCATCCGGCTGAACTGCGCCCAATGCCACGATCATCCGTTCGTGAAGTGGAAGCAGGAGGAGTTCTGGGGAATGGCGGCGTTCTTCACGCAGATCCAGACGCCGAAGCGCGCCAAGCAGGTGTATGAGAAAGGCGTGGTGGACGATCCGCAGTTGACGCTCGCGAATCTGAAAGATGCGGGCGTGCCGGATGGGTTCATCCAGCGCCCGCCGACTTTTCTCGGTGGACAGGCGGTGCCCGCCGGCAAGACGAGCAACCGCGCCGCGCTCGCCGAGTGGATGACGTCGCCGCAGAATCCATACTTCGCACGCGCGACCGTGAACCGGATGTGGTGGCGCCTTTTCGGCCGGGGAATTGTCCAGCCGGTGGACGACATGCACGAGGCCAACGTCCCGAGTCATCCGCAGTTGCTGGACCTCCTCGCCCGGCGGTTTGTCGAATCCGGTTTCGACCTCAAGTATCTCGTCCGATCGATCGTGCTGAGCCGCGCCTACCAGCGCACCAGTGTGGCGAATGCATCCGGCGAAAAGCTGGCCGCTCTGTTCGGCCGGATGTCGGTCAAGGTTCTTTCCGCCGGCCAATTGTATGATTCCCTCGAGACCATCTTTGGTTCGCCGGCGAGGGTGACGGGCATCGACACCCGGCAGGGGGCGCGCTGGGAGTTCACCCAGTTCTTCGGGGAGACGGGCGATCCCGATCCCACCACCTATCGCCGGGGCATTCCGCACCTGCTGCGGCAGATGAATTCGGGACAGTTCGCCGCGCGGAACGTGGACAGCCTCGTGAAGACCGCCAGCCGAGCGCCCGATGACGTCGCCTCCGATCTCTTCCTCACGATCCTTTCGCGCCGGCCGTTGCCGGACGAAGTGCGGCAGGTGAAGGATTACCTCGGCCGTGCCGGCTCCGCGCAGAGCGGTCTGCGCGAACTGGCCTGGGCGCTGATGATGACCAGCGAGTTTTCGCTCAACCACTAGATTCCCCGATCCATGAGAACTCCCACACCGTCCGGCTTCAGTCGTCGAAGCTTCCTAGCGTCCGCCGTTGCAGGCGCATCCTTGAGCGGATGGCTGGGGCGCGTGGCGACCGCGGCGGAGCAGCAGATTCCCGTCGCGCATCTTCTCCGGCCAAAGTCCTGCATCCTGCTATGGATGGCAGGCGGGCCGAGCCATATCGACACCTTCGATCCCAAGCCCGACGCGCCGGCTGATGTCCGCGGCGAATTCCAGGCAATCGAAACCTCGGTGCCGGGCATCCGCATCAGCGAGCACTTCCCGCGCTTCGCCAAGCTCATGCAGCACGCGGCGATTCTTCGCGGCATGAGCACGCTGGAGTCGGATCACAAGCTGGCCACCTACAATCTGCACACCGGCTATCAGAACCGCGCCGGGGCGGTTTCATTTCCGAGCCTCGGCGCGATCGTCGCCAAGGAACTCGGCAGGCGCGACGTGGCGCTGCCCAACTTCATCACCGTTGGCCGCGGCCCTCAGGAAGCCCTGACCGCCGGTTTCCTGGGCCCCGACAATCAGCCGTTGGCGGTCAAGGATCCGATCCGCGGCCTCGACTTCATCGAACCTTCCGACACGCCGGCGCAGTTCGAGCGGCAAATCAGTCTTCTGCAGGGATTCGACCAGGCATTCCACGCTCGCCACCAAACCGCCGCGGACGAAACGCATCACTCCGCCATCACCCGCGCCGTTCGGCTGATGAACTCGCAGCAGAAGCAGGCGTTCGACCTCTCACGCGAGCCGGCCAGCATCCGCGAAATGTATGGCCCGCCGCCAGCGGCCGTCGCACCGCCATCCGGCGGCGGCAAGATGACGAAGATGGTCAGCAGCGGCGAGCGCCCCGGCAGCTTTGGACAGGGTTGCCTGATGGCCCGTCGGTTGGTGGAAGCAGGTGTCCCATTCGTGGAAGTCGTCATGGGCGACGGCGTTGGCTGGGACACTCATCGCGACAATTTCCCGCGCGTCCGCGCCCTGTCGCAGGAGTGCGACGCCGCCATGGCGGGCCTCATCACGGATCTCAAGAGCCGCGGCCTGCTCGATACCACGCTCGTCGTGTGGATGGGCGAGTTCGGCCGCACGCCCCAATGCACCGGCGGCGGACGGAATCACTGGTCGCGTGCCTGGAGCAGCGTGCTGGTCGGCGGCGGCATCAAGGGCGGGCAAGTCGTCGGCCGCACCGACCGCACCGGTTCCACTGTCGAGGAGCGCCCGATCAGCGTCCCTGATTTTCTCGGCACGATCTGCACGATCCTCGGCATCGACTACAAGCGGAAGAACCACCCGCCCGGCGTGGACAGGCCCGTTCCGATCGTGGACACGAGCAAGCCCGTCAATGTGCTCTCGGAGCTGATCTAGCTTTCGTTTCCCGTGCTCGCACTGGGAGCGCGCCTCCGCGCCTGCATCACTGAGCGCACTTAGTCCGCATGTAGCCGCCTCACGAGCGGAAGAGCAGGAGCACGGCGCGCGAGTAATGCCAGTCGTGGAGATAGTCGAAGGCCGCCGCCTGATGGAGTGCAACGATGCCCCAGAATGCCGCCTGGAAGCTGGCCTTGGCCGTCTTGTGCCGGAAGGCGCGCTGCGCGAGGAAGGCCGCGGGCCAGCCTCCCAGCAGCCCGGCGAAATGCAGCGTCGATTCCGGCGTCCTCCAGCCGCCGCGCTCCGCCCGGCGCTTGTCGTGCCAATACATCCACACCGTCACGCCCGAGACGAGCAGCAGGTAACCGCCGGCAAACCGCGCATCCCACGAGCGCGCCAGCCGCACCCCGGCGAGGACCGGGAGCAGCAGCAGCGCGGCCAGCAGGAGCATCGCCCCATTGGAGACCTTGCGCCGTTTCTTCGGCCGCTGCGGTGGGAAATGCGCGCGCATCACCGCGACCCATCGCCGCGAGATTCCGCCGGTGGCCGCTCCGGCGAGAATGGCGCATGCGGATCCCTCAGCATCGCCGGCTCGATCAGGACATCCCCGCGTTCGCAACGCCTCAGAAAGCCATCCACGACGACCGGGCGTCCCACCGTCACGCTCCCAGCCATCGCCGTCATCGCCCCGAAGTTGCACCGCACTCCGTGGCCGAGAAACACCCAGGCCGCCTTCGGGTCGCGCATGTCGATGCGGGTGACGGTCCCTTTCGCGGTCACCTTCCTGCCAAGGCAAGGCCGCCCCAGACCCGCCACATCCTGCGAAAGAAACTGCGCCGCCGGCTTTCCATAGTCCATCCGACAAGCCGTCGAGCAGCCGGTCAGCAGCGTGAGGGAGAAAAGCAGGAGAGAGGTTTTCACAAGGCGTTGGTTGCGTCGGGTGCCCCAAGCTCCGCCGCGTGTTGACGCGCGGGAGCGGATCCGCCGCTGCGGTTATTCCACGGTCACGGTCACCTTGTGCTTCTCCTCCTTCGCCCCTCGGTAGAGCGTCACATCGTAAGACTCGCCGGGGACGGCGAAGATGTGGAAGCGAGTTGTGGTTGTCTGTAACCTTGGTTGGTCGAGTTGGTTTGGGGTGAGCAGTTCGCCCCGCTCATCATAGATCGGGCCGGCGACCGCGCCGTAGCCGCCGCGGACCATGGCGGCATCGGTGTAATCGGCGACCCCATAGACCGCCACGAGCTTCCCGTGCGGCTTGGCGCTGAGGCGGACAGTCCAGCCGGTGTTCACCGTCTCAAATGCCGTGGGAGTCGTCGGCGTGATCGTGGGAGCCCCGTTCGCCGCGGGTTGCGGCGGCGCGAACTCGGTCGGGAAATGGAACTCCCTGGCCGCAGTCACTTGGCCCTCTGCCTTGTCCGCTGGAAGGGCGGCGCTGCCGATCAAGGCGATCTCGACCCTATAGGTTTTCGGGCGCGCCCCCTCGGACGGCGCCGTCAGTTCGGCGATGCGCTCCGCAGTGAGACGCTTCCCGGCTTTCGGGGCGGCGGCAATCGCCACGGAGGCGATGGCGACACAGGCGATGGTGGTTCGGATGGAGGTGTTCATGGTTTTGGTTTTGGTTTTGGGAAATGCGGGCGAGGCCCCGTGACCGCGAAGGCAAACGCCGAATTGGGGAGCGTCGGGGGGCATGGGGCGAAAAGTGGCGGATGCTTGGCGCAGCTATTCAGCGCTATGGTCGTGTGCATCGGGGGCGTCAATGGGCCAAGTGTGGAAGACAGAAACGATGCCGTCTAGCAGCGCCTGTTCGATGAGTTTCCGCGGCGAATCGCCTCCGTGTTCCGGCTCGGTGTCGTCAGCACACTCCGCACACTTCAGATGCCATTCGCTGAATCGGTGAGGACGCCACCCCTGCTCTTGGATGTGGGCGATGGCGCAGATCTCCGCCGTCCGCAGGTCGTCCGCATCGACATAGCAGTTCACGAAAGCACCACCTTCGACGCCGAAGTCCTCCGAGCCGGGTTCGGGACAGGCCTCCATGCTGATGAAGAAAACCTCGTCCGGGCTCGCGCGGTGCACGGGAGCAATGGTGTCTGAATAGAGATTCTCCGGTTCAGATTCCATAGTGGCGGTGAGAGACGACTACCCGCGAGCCAATATGATGTCGGGCCAGCCTTCGTGCCAATCATGGAACTTCTCCCCGATGTGGGCGTGGCTGAATCGTGTTCCTCGACGATCCATCGCGTCGGCGGCGGCCAGAAGGAACTGGGCAATCTGGCGGATGGATGAAGACGAGCCGCTGAAGGTGACCTCGGACATTTCGCAGAGTCCTGAGGGCGTGACCTGTTTCTTTGCGTATCCGTGTGCTTTCATTTCAGTGAGCGAGGGTGACGCCCAGTGAACCCGAACTCAACAACAGCCGGAGTAGTTCGCTGCATTGCAGGGTTAGGAGTTGCGGGTTTTGGATAAATGCTTCTCACGATTTGGGCTTCTTGAGCAGCAGGTCTTCCGGGTTGAAGTCTGCCAGCGCTAACTCCTCCAGAGGAATCTGAAAGGACGTAGCCTGCTGATGGAGGAGAGAGACTGCGGCGTAGAGCCCCATACTATAGCCGCCTCGAAAAGCTTGGTCATCGGGACTTGCGTTCTCCGCATCGTTCTTCGCTTCGATAGCCATTTCTCTCAGAAGGTGCGCGCAGTCTCGCGAATAGTTCTTGAAGGTGTCGTTCATGGGAGATGGCTATTTAGGCGCATTTGTTCGGATGCCACAGGAAATGAACCTCCGAAGACTCAATGACCCAACGGGCCGTGTCGTGCGCTCCGCACCACTCAATCTCGTGGATGACGTGGCCGCTTTCGGAGAGGCGGAACTCGTCGTAGCGCCAAGCTCGGTGCCCGTCGGTAGAGTCGGAAGCGTCGAGGCGATAGCTGACAACGCTGGGATAGAAGAACTCGATAAAGCCGTCGTGGAATGCGCCCAGAAGACGGACGCGAATGGAGGTGGAACGAAGCTCGTGGCGCTCTCCCGAAGAAGGCTCGGAAATGGTAATGCTCTCCAGCCAGGCGTCGTGCGGGCAGCGATGCTCATGCGGCGAGTAATACCAATCGGAAGACGCCAAGGCAAAGACCGACTCGGGCAACGACGGGCGGACGCTCTGCAAGTAGCTCCGATACCGCTCGAATGCTTGGACAACATCGCCATCTCGTTGCGCTGAGAGGATGAAAGACACGGTGAGCGTGGAATGCGCCTAACTGCCTATTGCCACCTCTATTGAGGGCGTGGATGCGTGTTGGGCCGGGCGCATGGTTGTCGTATAGCAGGCGGGCGTTCCCGACGTCCAGCCGTCATGCCGCGGGTGCGGTGTCCTTCTTCTCGCGGGTGGCGGGGATATTCAGGCCGAAATCGGCCCAGCGGGGGTCGTCGCGTTTCATGAGGACCCAGAGTTCGACGATGAGGCCGCGGCAGCGGGAGCGGAGGGCCTTCATCGCGGCGCGGCGTGTGCGGAGGGCGGAGGTGAGGGCGCTTTCGGATTTCATCGCGGCGCGGCGTGTGCGGAGGGCGGAGGTGAGGGCGCTTTCGGATTGGTTGGCGGCGAAGCGGGCTTCGCGCAGGGCGGTCCAGGCGGCTTTGCAGAGCGCGGCGGAGGCGTCCACGGCGGGGCGGTCGAGCGCGGGGTTGGCGGTGAAGTAGAGCTCGAGCGATGCGAGGAGCGTGTAGCGCGGGTCCATCGTGCGCGGGACGGCGGTGGAGCGGTCGGGGAAACCGGCGGCTTCCCACGAGGAGTTCCAGCGCGGGCCGAAATGCTTTGTCAGCCACAGCTTGCAGTTGCGCAGCGTCGCGAGCCCGGCGTCGTCGGCGCTGGAGAGCACTTTGTAGGTGCCGCTGCGGGCGGCGAGCGCCCTGCCGACCCCGAAATCCGCGAGCGCGGCGGCGGCGAGGGCTTCGCCGATGGCGGCGGCGGTGTTCTGCCTCACGCCGAGCGCCTCCTCGTGGATGCGGAGGCCCTGGATGAGGCATTCGGCAAAGGAGCGGAGCTTGCCGGTGTGGCGGGGGACGGGGTTGGCGGCCATGGGCTGGGAGAGTTGAGAGTTGAGAGTTGAGGGTTGAGAGGGTGCGGCGGTCGCGGTGGAGTGCGGGAGACCGGGGGCGGAGACGCTGGGGTCGCGGAGGTGGTGTGCGGGAGGCGGGAGCGCGCCGGTGGCTGCGCGCGGAGGATGGGTGGCGGTGGAAGGAGAGTGCCGGAAGGTGGCGGGAGCTTCGGTGGAGGTGGAAGGAGCTTCGGCAAAGGTGCGGGAAAGGTCCGGCACTTCGCCGGGAGTCTCCGAGCCATGCGCCGCGAAGTGTGCATTAGTGGGAAAAGACATGCAAGGGCCAGCCAACGAATCTTGCTGATCCGGCGGAGCCTCCCCGGGCTGGAAAACCCTGCAGTTTTCTCCGGACATCGTCCCGGAAGGACCGGCGGAACAATGTCTGAAACAGGAAGGAGTCTTCCCCGGCTGGAAAACAGAATGGCTGGACGCGGAGAAAGACGTGCAAGGCACGGCCAACGAATCCCGCAGACTCCGAGGCGGCTTTCCCAGTGAAAAAGGAGAACGGCTGGCGCCGGGGAAAGACATGCAAGACCCAGCCGACGAATCGCCGCAGTTTGGAAAAGACATGCAAGGGCCAGCCAACGAATGGGCGGGGCTCGGGGGAGTCTCCTTGGTTCTAAGAACGGAATGGTTTTTCCAATGGAAAGACATGCAAGGGTCAGCCAACGAATCATTGCGAGGCGGGGGAGACTCCTTGGCGGTGAGAACGGAATGGTTGTTCCGGAACAAAGACATGCAAGGCTCAGCCAACGAATT
>JBGAPU010000086.1:0-26985 GCA_044221035.1 Chthoniobacteraceae bacterium
CCCACGAGCGCGGCGCCGACGCCATACACGGCCGCGATCACAAACTGCCCCGGCTCCAGCCACAGCCGGTCCACATTCACGAGCGCGTAGAGCGAAGTGACCGTCTGCTGCACCGCGCCGCTCAGCTTCTGCGCGAGCAGGATGCCGCCCGCCGCGCCGAGCAGCACGCCCGGCACCGCGTAGAGCAGCGCCTCGCCGAGGAACACACACCGCACGCGCCACGCCGGCAGCCCGATGGCGCGGAGGATGCCGATTTGCACGCGGCGGCGCGCGACGGACGTCCACACGGTGTTGTGAATGAGGAACACGCCCACGAGCAGCGACACCATGCTCAGCGCCGAGAGGTTGAGTTGAAAGGCCGCGAGCATCTTCTCCACCTGCTCGCTGCGCTGGCGCGGCGGGCCGACCTCGAGCCCCGGCGCGAGCGCCGCGATCTGCTCCGTGACCGCGGCGGGATGCAGCGGGTCGGCGAGCAGCACCTGCAGGGAAGTCACGCGTCCCGGCCGCTGGAGAAGCTCCTGCGCCCAGCCGATGTCCATCGCGGCAAACCGCGAGTCCGCCACCGGCACGCCGTCCGCGGAGTCGCTGTCGATCAAGGCGAGCACCTTCAGCGTCGCCGCGCGCCCGTTCACCTCCGCGCGCAGCTCCGAGCCTTCGCGCAGCCCGCGCCGCGCGGCAAATTCCCGCGTGACCGCCACACCGCCCGGCGTGCCCATCCACTGGCCGATGTCGAATTTCACCCCGCCCGCGCGCATCTCGAACGTCCGGAACTCCGCGCCGCTCAACGCCTCGACGCCCGTGAGCCGCAGATATTCGCCCGGCCAGTCCGGCAGCAGCGCGACCGACTCGACGATGCCCGTCACCGCCGCCACGCCGGGCACGCGCGCGACCTTCGGCCACAGCGTCTCGTCCACATCGCCGCGCACCTCCACATGCGCGCGCCCCGCCACGAGGTCCACGCCCGCGGAGAAAGCGCGCGTCGCGCTCTCATTCGCGATGCGGATCGCCAGCCACACCGCGATGCCCAGCGCGATGCTCAGCACATTGAAAAGCGCGAGCAGCCGGTGCCGCCGCACGTAGCGGGCGGCATTCCACCAGAAGACTCGCAGGAAGGGCGGCATCGCGCTTACGTAGCCGACGATGGAACAAGACGGGCAGTTCTTTTTGAAAAAAGCGCAGTCTGGCAATGCCACAGCGCCATGTTACGCTCGGCCATCATGAAGCCGCTGAACCCAAAGGCCGAATACATCGTGAAGAACGGCAAACCGACCGCGGTGATTCTGCCGATCGAAGAGTATGAGGAGATGCTGGAGGATTTGCGCGACCTCGCCGTCGTCGCCCGCCGGAAGAATGAACCGCTCATCCCGCTTGCCGAGGTGAAGCGCGGGTTGAAAAAGAATGCCGCGCTACGCCGTTAGCTTCCGCCGGTCGGCGGAAAAGGAGCTTCACCGCCTGGATTCCACCGTCCAGCGCCGCGTGCTCGGCGCAATCGAGCACCTCGCCGACGCGCCGCGACCGGCCGGATGCAGGAAACTCCACGGCTCCACGGACACCTATCGCATCCGCGTAGGCGACTATCGGGTCATCTATTCCGTGGACGACGCGATTCTCGTTGTCGCCATCGAGCGCATCCGCCATCGGCGCGAAGTCTATCGCTGAAGCGGTTGCTTTCTGGCTCCTCCGAGCCTCCCGCAGTTGCCATCCGCGCGCGCTTCCCGCATCGTCCCCGCTCCCATGGGCAAGCCCTTCTTCATCACCACCGCCATCGACTACACCAACGGCGCGCCGCACATCGGCCACGCCTACGAAAAGGTGCTCGCCGACGTGCTCGCGCGCTACCACCGGCTGAAAGGCGACGACACCTTCTTCCTCACCGGCGTGGACCAGCACGGGCAGAAGGTGCAGCAGAGCGCCGAGAAGGCCGGCATCGAGCCGCAGGCGTATGTGGACGGCATCACGGGGAAATTCACCGCGCTGTGGAAAAAGCTCGGCGTCGAATACACGGGCTGGGCCGCGACGACCGACGCCATCCACAAGGAATGCGTCCGCGCCAATCTCCAGATGCTCTGGGACGACAAGGATCCCGCGACCGGCCAGAGCCGGTGGATTTACAAGAAGACCCAGCGCGGATTTTACAGCGTGCGGCAGGAGCAGTTCCTCACCGACAAGGAGCGCGGGCCCGACGGGCAGTTCGGCCCCGAGTGGGGCGTCGTCGAGGAGCGCGACGAGGAGAACTTCTACTTCCGCCTCACCCAGGACCCCGCGACCGGCCTGCCCGGCTGCGACCCGAAGCAGTGGCTCCTCGACTTCATCGACAAGCGCAGCGCCGAAGGCCGCCCCTTCGTCGTCCCCGACTTCCGCGTCGCCGAGCTGCGCAACGCCGTGGAGAAACTCGAGGGCGACCTCTGCATCTCCCGCCCCGCCTCGCGGCTGAAGTGGGGCATCCCCTTTCCCGAGAGCTTCGGCGAAGGCTTCGTCACCTACGTGTGGTTCGACGCGCTCGTGAACTACATCACTTACGCCCCGGGACACGACCCCAATTACGACGAAAGACGAAGATCGAAGGACGAAGGCGCTGCCTTCGACCCTCGACCCTCGACCTTCGACGCCTATTGGCCGCCCCTCCACGTCATCGGCAAGGACATCCTCATCCCCGCGCACGGCGTCTATTGGCCCATCATGCTCAAGGCGCTCGGCTTCACCGACGCCGAGATGCCCACGCTGCTCGTCCACGGCTGGTGGAACATCAAGGGCAAGGGCGGCGAGAGCGAAAAGATGAGCAAGAGCCTCGGCAACGTCGTGGACCCCGACGTCCTCGCCGACAAATACGGCGCCGAGACCGTCCGCTACTACCTCATGAGCGACATCACCACCGGCCGCGACTCGGACTTCGCCGAGGAGAGGCTGGTGCAGAAATACAACACCGACCTCGCCAACTCGCTCGGCAACCTGCTGAACCGCACGCTGAATATGGCGGCGAAGTATCGCAGCAGCGTGCTCGTGAAGAATGCGGAAGTGGAGACATTCGCAGAAAGTTGGAACGTCGGAGGCATGATGCCTCCGCAAGTTGGCAGCATACAGACCAACGAAGAGCTGCGCGCAGTCTTCGACCAGATTTCATTGGCGAAGCTCGTCTGCGGCAACATCCACCAAAGATGGGACCATTTCCTTGTTAGTGATGCTTTGGGCGCAACCAACGACATTGCCCAAAATTGCAATACGGTCGTGGAGAAGACTGCGCCTTGGAAACTCGCGAAGAATCCTTCCAACACCGCATTGCTCGACGCCGTCCTCTACACCCTCGCCGAATCCCTCCGCATCATCGCCATCCTGATTTCCCCGGTGCTGCCGAAGGCGGCGCACGGCATCTTCGACCAGCTCGCTTGGAAGCTCGGCGAAGCCGGCAAGGAATCCCGCTTCCGCCTCGCCGACGCCGAGTGGGGCGGCCTGCCGGACGGCCACGTCCTCGGCAAGCCCGTCCCGCTCTTCCCGCGCATCGAGCTGCCGAAGGCGGAGTAGGGCCCGCGCCCGGGCTGAACCACGGAGGTTCACTCATGGGACACTCATGGGGAGGCAGGCTCCGACCCCATCCGTGCCCATCAGTGCCAATGAGTGGTTCGAAGCATCGTGGCTCCCAGTGCACCCGCTTCCGCCACATCCTCGGCAAGCCCCTGCCGCCCCTCCCGTGCATCTGGGCTCCAAAGGCCGAGAAGGCCGTGCCGATCCAGTTGCTCGACGAAAAAAAGTCGGGGTCGGCTATCGTCAGGCGTTCCTTTCTCCAGCCTCACTTTTGTCGGACAACCGGATAGGCAGGGAAGATTCCGCCCGAAGCCCTTTAACAAATCGCACCTCCGGGCGTTTTCTGCCTGCAACAGCCCGTCATCCCCATGAAGAACTCCCTCCTCCTCCTCGCCCTTGCTGTTCTTTCCACGCCTCTCGCGTCGCACGCTGCGGAGAAGGCGGCGTCGGCAAAGGCGGCGCCCGTCGCCGAGGCGCCGCTGCGGGCGGGTGCGGCGGCGAGCAACATTACGCCGGAGCTTGGCTTGGGGATTGTTGGCGGCTTCGTGCCGTTCCCCTCCACGCATGTGCATGACGAGCTGCACGCGCGCTGCCTCGTGCTGGACGACGGGAAGACGATGCTGGCCTTTGTCGTATGCGACCTCCTCGGGATGCACCGCAGCGTGAGCCTGGAGGCGCGGCGGCTGATCACGGAGGCGACGGGCATCCCGCCGGAGAACGTGATGATTTCCTGCACGCACACGCACTCCGCGGCGAGCGCGCTGGGGAAGGACCGATACACGACGGTGCAGGAGCTGGATGATTACCAGAAATTCGTCGCGCGCCGCGTCGCGGACGGAGTGCGCCGGGCGATCAACACGCTTCGGCCCGCGGAGATTGCGTTCGGCTCGGCGGAGGCGCCGGAGCATGTGTTCAACCGGCGGTGGTTCATGAAGGAGGGCACGGTGCCGGTGAATCCCTTCGGCAAAATCGACAGGGTGAAGATGAACCCGCCGGGCGGGAGCCCGAACCTCACCGAGCCTGCGGGACCGACGGACCCGGCGGTGTCGTTCATCGCGCTGCGCGAGCCGGGCGGCAAAATGATCTCCGTCCTCTCCGCCTACTCGCTGCACTACGTGGGCGGGGTGGGGAACGGCCACATCTCGGCGGACTACTACGGCATGTATTGCGAGGCGCTGAAGAAGCTGCTGCGCGCGGAGGAGGGCGAGCCGGCGTTTGTCGCGCTGATGGCGAACGGCACGAGCGGCGACGTGAACAACATTAACTTCCGCACGCCGCGTCCCGGCAAGCCGCCGTATGCGCAGATGCGCTTCGTGGCGGAGGACGTGGCGGGAAAGGTGGCCGCGGCCCTTTCCAGTGTGAAATGGAGCGACCGCGCGGAGCTAGCCGTGCGCTATCGGGAGCTGCCGATCGCATGGCGCGCCGTGCCCGACGATCTGCGCGCGTGGTCAAAGGAGACGCTGGCCAAAGGCACGACGAGCCTGACGAAGGCGGACCTCCCCTTCATCTACGCCGGCCGCGTGGAGAAGCTGTCGCAGGCGAAGGGCCATGCGATCGCGCCGCTGCAGGTTTTCCGCGTGGGCGAGGCGGGCATCGGCACTTCGCCGTGCGAGACGTTCGCGGAGATGGGGCTGGAGTTTAAGAAGAAGGCGCCGTTCGCGCGGCCCTTCATGATCGAGCTGAACCACGCCTACATGGGCTACCTGCCCACGCCGCGGCATTTCGAGCTAGGCGGCTACGAGACGTGGGCCGGCACAAACTCGCTCGAGCCGCAGGCGTCCGTGAAGATGCTCGACACGCTGCTGGAGATGTCCCGCGAGATCGCGCCGAAGACGAAGTAGCCGCAGCGCCTCTCCCTCCGATGAAAGCGATCATCCCCAAGCTCGCCGCGCCGCTCCTGCTCCTTCTCGCCATCCTGATGGTCCGGCCCGGCGCGCGTGCGGCGGAGTTCCGAATCGCGACGTTTTCCGAGGATGTGACCATTCCCATCGGGCACCCGTGCATGGGCGGCGGCATCTCTCCGGCGAAGTCGGTGGCAGACCCGCTCTTCGCGAAGGGCTTTGTGCTCATCGGCGCGGAGAAGCCGCTCGTGGTCGTGTCGTTCGACTGGTGTGAGATCCGAGGGACCTCCTTTGAGAAATGGAAGCGTGCGCTTGCGGAGGCGGCGGGCACGGAGCCGCAGCGCGTGCTGGTCACGTCCACGCACGTGCACGACGCGCCGGTGATGGACGAGGACGCGGAGAAGCTGCTGCGCGACATGGAGGCGACTGGCGCTTGGAAGAACATTCCGCCACCCGATGCAAATGCGCGCGTGCAGGTGGCGTCGGTGTGCCAGCCGGAGTTCAACGACGCGTGCATCGCGAAGGTCTCCGCGGCGGTGCGCGAGGCGATGCGGCAGTCGCGGCGAGTGACGCATTTCGGGGCGTGCCGCGCGCGGGTGGAGGGCGTCGGGAGCAACCGACGCTTCATCCGTCCCGATGGCAGCGTGTCGTATGGCCGTATGAGCCGCACGACGAGCAAGGAG
Source organism: Chthoniobacteraceae bacterium (assembly GCA_044221035.1). GTDB lineage: Bacteria > Verrucomicrobiota > Verrucomicrobiia > Chthoniobacterales > Chthoniobacteraceae > SXWH01. The sequence continues at coordinate 6,044 of JBGAPU010000086.1, forward strand.
GCGCAGGACGCGGACGTGGGCGACATCGACCCGTGGCTTCGCACGCTCACCTTTTGGGACGGCGACACCGCGGTGTGCGCGCTGCACAGCTACGCCGTGCATCCGATGAGCGCCTATGGCGCGGGGAAGGTGTCCGCCGATTTCCCCGGCGACGCACGGGCGCAGATGCAGAGGGCGCATCCGGAGGCGCTGCACATCTACGCGACCGGCTGCGCGGGGAATGTGACCGCGGGGAAGTTCAACGACGGCTCGCCGGAAAGCCGCGTGCTCCTTGCCGCGCGGCTCAGTGATGCGATGGAACGCGCGTGGAAGGATGCGCATCGCAGGCCGCTCACGTCGGCCGCCTTCAAGCTCGCATTCATGCCGCTCGGCGCGCGCGCGACGCCGAAGCACACTGAGGAAATCCTGCGCCAGCGCCTCGCCAGCGGCGTCACGCCCTTTTCCCGCTCGGAGTCCGCGATGGGCCTCGCCTGGTATGAGCGCGCCAAGCGCGGCCACCGCGTCGAGGTGCCGGCGATCGAGTTTGACCGCGAACACGTGCTCATGCTGCTGCCCGCGGAGGCGTATGTGGAGTTCCAGCTCTTCGCGCAGGAGCAGCGGCCGGAGGCGTTCCTGATGGTGATGGGCTACGGCGAATGCGGCCCCGGCTACATCCCCGTCGAGCGCGCGTTCCGCGAGAATGACGGCAATCTCAACGACTGGGCGTGGACTCCGCCCGGCAGCGAGGATGTGATGAAGACTGCGATCCGCGAAGTGCTGAAATGATCCTTCATTTTCCGAGCCCGCGCCTTTTCCAAAAACCATGAAATTCGCCGCCCCGCTCGCGCTCCTCGCGTTCGCCGCCTTGGTGCACGCTGGCGAGCGCGTCCTCTTCGCCTTCGACGACCACAGCATCCCGTGGACACACAACCTGAAGGTCACACTCGTGCAGGCGGAGAAGCACCCGGCGAATCCGGTTCTGCGCCGCGGACCCTCGGGCTCGCCGGACCACGGTCATGCGGTGCTCTACGGCACAGTGATCAAGGCCGGGGCGAAATTCCGCATGTGGTATCTCGGGATGTTCGAGAAGGAGATTGTGAAGGGCCAGGCGCCCGGCATGTGGCGGCCGATGTGCTACGCGGAGAGCGACGACGGCGTGCGTTGGACAAAGCCGGAGCTGGGGCTCGTGGAGTTCAACGGCGGCACGAAGAACAACATCTGCCTCATCGAGGCCGGCGAGGGCGCGCCGTTCTCGCTCACGCGCATCAACGACTTTCTCTCCGTGCTGCACGATCCCGCGGATCCCGATCCCGCGCGGCGTTACAAGGCCGCGTTCATCGCCCATGTGCCGTATGATGACATCAAGGGAGGCATGAGCAGGGTCGGCACGAAGGAGCGGCTCGTGGGCTCGACCATTTGCGCGACAAGCCCGGACGGGCTTCGCTGGAAGGTCGCCGGTGATCGCCCCGCGAACGCAGGCGGCGAGCGTTTCGAGGCGAGCAGCCTGTATCGCTTCGGCAATTTCTACTACACGACCGGCCAGCTCATCTCGCCGTGGTCATGGCGCGCTGACGGCGGCGATGCGGGCCGCGTGATGCTCGCCTACCGCTCGCCGGATTTCGCGACGTGGTCGCGGGCGAAGGCGTTTGCGTTTGCGCGTCCCGGACAGCTCGCGGAGCCGCCGGTGCGCGGGCAGCAGACGCACATGGGCGCGGGCATCTGGAATCGAGGCAACGTGCTCGTCGGCCTCTACGGCCAGTGGCAGGATGCCGCGGAGCCACCCCCGCGCGGTGCGTCGCACCTGCTCGGAGTCCACGTGGACCTCGGCCTCGTCGTGAGCAACGACGGCATCCATTTCCGCGAGCCGGTGCCGGGTTTCAAAACGATCGCGCGCGGCGTCGAGGGCGCATGGGACGACACGGCGCTGCTGCAGGGGCATGCATTTGTGAACGACGGTGACCGCACGATGATCTGGTATTCGCACTGGGACACGGGTGCGAAGCTGAAGGACATGGACATCGGCCTCGCGACGCTGCGGCGCGACGGCTTCGGCTTCCTCTCGCGCAAGGTGGAGGCGGACGACGCGGAGTTTGTCACCGGCACATTCGCCATGGCGAACAACGCGTCGCTGAGCATCAATGTGGACGGCATCACGCCCGACGCGCCGCTCGCGGTGCAGGTGCTCGATGATCATGACCGCCCCATCGAGGGGTTCGCAGCGACGGTCGCCGCGAACGGACTGCGACAGCGGATCGTGTGGCCCGGCAACGCTGTGCTCCCGAGCGGAAAGCCGTTTGCGGTGCGTGTGAAATTCCCGGCAAACAGCGCGGCCCGTGTCTTCGCCCTTTACCTCGATGAGTGACGCCGGCCGTCGCAATGGCTTTTGAGCTTTGAACTTTGAAAATCAAACCCCGACTCTCGCGCCCATGAAAACCCCAACCCTCCTCGCAATGATCGCCGCCGCGCTGCTCCCTGCTGCTCGCGCGGAGAAGATCGAGCGCAACATCCCCTACGTGGAGAACGGCCACGCGCGCCACGTGCTCGACATCTACGCGCCGGATGGCGCGAAAAACCTGCCGGTCGTGTTTTGGATTCACGGTGGAGGCTGGCAGCAAGGGGACAAGGGTGACGTGGCTCTGAAGCCGCGCCTCTTCATGGAGAAGGGCTTCGTCTTCGTCTCCACGAACTACCGGCTGCTGCCGGAGGTGGACATGGAAACGCTCACGCGGGATGTCGCGAAGGCATTCGGGTGGGTGAGCAAGCACATCGCGGAACACGGCGGCGACCCGAAACGGATTCTGGTCGGCGGACATTCCGCGGGAGCCGAGCTCGCGGCTCTGGTCTGCACGGACGACCGCTATCTAAAGGCCGAGGGCGCTTCGTTTGATTCACTCATTGGCTGCGTGCCGGTGGACGGCGACACGTATGATGTCCCCGCAATCATCGAAGTGGCCGAGACTCGCGTGCGCGCCCACGGCATGCCGCTGATCAAAAGCGGCCACCGCGTGAAGTTCGGGAATGATCCCGAGAAGCACCGCGACTTTTCCGCCGTCACGCACGTCGCGAAGGGCAAGGGCATCCCGCCTTTCCTCATCCTCCACGTCTCCGCGCACCCCGACACGAGCGCACAGGCGTTCCGCCTTGGCAGTGTGCTAAGAGGAGCGGATGTGCCCGTGCGTGTTTTCGGCGCAAAGGACACGAATCACTCGAAGTTGAACAACGATCTCGGTGTGGAGGGTGACCCGGCGACGGCGGCGCTGAATGAGTTTGTCGCGCAGGTGCTGAAGCGCGGGAAGTAGCGGAGCCCGCGCCCTGCCGTTCGCTCTCGAGCGAGGTCAGCCGTGGGTGGGTGTGTCCCTTGCGACGGAGCCGCGGCCCTTGTAGGCCAGCGCGAAGACGACAAAGACGACCGCGATGGATGCGGAGAGGCCGCCCCAGAATTGAGGCCAGTGCGTGACTTTCCCCTCGGTGCTCGTGCGGAACCACCAGCCGCAGCCGAGGAAGCCGAGCGTGTTGCCAAAGCCGGAATACATGAGGACGAAGAGGGCCTGCGCGCGCGCGCGCCACTGCGGCTCGACGCGCTGCTCGAGGTAGATCTGCAGCGTGATGAAGAAGAGCGCGAAGGCGAACCCGTGCAGCGTGATGCCCGCGAGCAGCCACCATTTTCCGTCGAAGGCGCACAACCCGTAGCGGAGCACGCCGAAGCCGATGCCGGCGAGGAAGACGTGCTTCAGCCGCCAGCGGGTGAGCACGCCGGAGAGGCTGAACATGGTGATGACCTCGGTGACCTGCCCGAGCGTCATCCATGCGCTCGTGTGCGTGAGGCCGAGCTGCTGGAGGTGCGTCGGCGAGTAGGGGTAGAAGGCGGCGAGCGGGATATTGTAGAGCGCGGCGGCGACGAAGACGACGAGGTTGTCCCGCTGGCGGAGGAGCGAGAGGGCGTCGAGGCCGAGGCGCTGCTTCCAGGTGAGACGCTCGGTGGACGCCACGGGCGGAACGACCGGAAGGGTGAAGCTGAACGCGAGCACGAGCAACCACGCGACGGTGCCGCCGAACCCTGCGAGCGCCGAGCGGTCGGCATTCAACAGCGAGACGATGATGCAGCCGAGCACCCAGCCGACGGTCGCCATCGCGCGGATGGGGCCGAATTCGCGGCGCGCGTCGCCGAGGCGCGAGAAGACGATGGTCGTCGAAATGCTCCACGTGGGCGTGGAGAAGAGCGCGTGGAGCTGAACGAGCGCGATGACGGCGAGCGCGGGCGCGTGCACTTGGATCGCCGTGCTCGCGGCGCACATCGCGCAGCCCGTGGCGAGCGCGAGCCAGCGGAAGAGCTTCACCGGCGCCATGCGCTGGTCCGCGATCGCGCCGAAAATGAGCGGCGAGATGAACGCGGAGATGCCGCTGGTGGAGAAGGCGAGGGCCTTCACGCTCACGTCCATGCCGAGGATGTGCACGTCCGTGTAGCCGTTGCCGTCGAGCACGGATCCGAGCGGCACGAACCACATGCCCATCGCCATCCCGTGGATGAAGAAGAGCGTCAGCAGTTCGGCGTAGTCGCGCCACCATTTGGACTCTTGCACGCGGCGAGAAACGCACGGAGCGGCGTGCGATGGCAAGCGTGCCCGCGCGCTTTTCGGCTGAGTTCTGGCTTCACACGTGCGCGCGTGTGGAGCACAAACGCGCGACATTGATGAAAGTCTCCGACCTTCGCGGCATCCTCACCTACGTCCCGCGCTACCGCGAAAAAATCTTCGTCGTGGCGGTGGACGGCGAAGTCGCGGCGTCGCCGAATTTCGGCAACATCCTGCTCGACCTCGCGGTGCTGCGCTCGCTGAGCGTGAAGGTGATCCTCGTGCACGGCGCCGCGATGCAGATCGAGAAGCTCGCGGCCGAGCGCGGCGTGAAGCTGAGCAACAGCGACGGGACGGGCATCACCGACGAGGCGACGCTGAAGGTCTCCCTCGACGCGGCGACGACGCTGATGAACGACATCATGCAGGGCCTCACGAGCGTGGACCTGCGCGCCGCCTATGCGAACGTCGTCATCGCGCACCCCGCTGGCATCCTCGGCGGCGTGGATTTCCTCCACACTGGAAAGGTGGAGCGCCTCGACACGCGGCTGCTCCAGACGCTGCTGAACGAGGGCGTGATTCCCGTCGTGCCGCCCATCGGTTTTGACGGCGAGGGCCGGACGTTCCGTGTGAACAGCGACGCCATCGCCGCGGAGATTGCGGAGTCGGTGCAGGCGATGAAAATCATCTACCTCGGAGCGCGCGACGCCGTCATCGCGAATGGCGAGCTCGTCCGCCAGCTCAGCATTTCCGAGGCGGACGAACTCGTGAAGAAGCGCCGCGCGCAGGCGGACATCGCATCCCTTTCCAAGCTCGAATACGGCGCCCGCGCGTGCCGCAACGGCATCCCGCGCGTCCATCTGCTCAACGGCAACGTGGACGAGGCGCTGCTCGCCGAGGTGTTCAGCCCCGAGGGCGTCGGCACGATGATTTACGGCAACGACTACCAGCAGATCCGCCGCGTCTTCAAAAAGGACGTGCGCGCGCTGCTCATCCTCATCCGCTCGTCCATCGAGCACGCCGAGCTGGTGAGGCGCACGCGCGCCGACCTCATCGCGCAGCTCGACGACTACTGGGTGCTTGAGATCGACCGCCAGCTCGTCGCCTGCGTCGCGGTGCACGACTACCCGGATGCGCAGAAGGCCGAGCTCGCGTGCCTCTACGTCGCGAAGAGCCACGAGGGCCAGGGCTACGGCCGCAAGCTGATGGCATTCGCCGAGCAGCTCGCCGCGCAGCGCGGCCGCAAGCACATCTTCGCGCTCTCCACGCAGGCCTTTAACTACTTCCAGCAAAAGGGCGGCTACGTGGAAGTCACGCCCGACGAGCTTCCCGCGGAGCGCCGGAAAAAATACGACACCAGCGGCCGCAACTCGAAGGTGCTGCAGAAGGCCATCGCCGCCACCGTCGCCGAGCCTGCGCGGGTCTGATCGGCGAAATCATTCGGGCTTCGCAACGCGGCCGAGGAAAAGGCACCCGCCAGACTTGCGATGCTGGAGCGCAAAGAAAAAAGGCCGCTCCACGCGAAAAATGGAGTCAGCAGGCAGCGCATCAGGGTTGCCCAGGAGTCCAGACGTGACGACAATTGCTCCCGCTCCGGAAAGCCCGAGCTCATCGACTTGAAATTCGCTCGCTTCGAAGGCGCCTTCGACAAATGCCGGGAGAGCGGACATGGCGCTGAAGTCTGCTTTCATGCGGTCGAACGCCGTGCGAATGCCGATGGCGGTGAACGCATGCTGGAGGTCGCGGGGCACCGCGGGCACGCGGAAGCGCGGCAGGTGGAGCTCGATGCGCGACTCCTTCATCGTCGCGCAGATCTGCAGAAGCTCCGGGGTCACCTTTGACAGCAGCGAGTTCAGGCCGCCGGGCGCTTTCGGGACGAGCACAAGCAACTGGAATTCAAAGGCCGCAGTAACTGATACAGCCGTGCAGTCATCGAAAACTGCGGAAGCGAAATTGCCCCTCTTCACCATTGTGGCCACGGAGGCGGTCATTCCTGCGTCGGTCATGAACGGCTCCCGGACCGTTTTTCCGGCGTCGAATGTCTGATTCCAGGGGGCTTTGATCAATGTCGCTGCCGTGAGCGCACAACGCGTCCGGCTGGTGACGGAGTTTCCATCCAGCAGTCGTGGGATTCTTCCTCGAGTTGCCGTTGAGATCCACTGGTTGATGTCCACGACTGCCTTTCCCGAATTGTTTCGAAAATCCACCGTGCCAGCCGAGGCACCGAGCACATTTTGGACGGCGTTTGAAAACGCGGGACGGAGCTTCAGTGTGGAGTCGAGCCAGACGGCACATGGATCGGCCCAGGTGATCTTTGGCACGATGCCATCCACTCCTCCCTGACGCGCCCATCGGTCGTTCCATTTTGAAACGTCGCTGCCAAAGCTGCGGCGCAGGCGCTTCACGTCCTCCGGAAATTCTGCATTTCCGAGTGCGTTGGAAATCTCCGCGCGCGTCTCTCCTGCTCCACCGGTTCCGAGGAGTGCCAGCGAACGCTGTGCGTTCCATCCACAGACCACTACGTTCCCGGTCTTTTCCGGCAGCGAACCGAGGAGCGATATTCCGAGCCGGTTCAACCTCGCGCCGGACGCCTCGAGCTCCTTGTCGCGTTCATCGTCGGCGGCCTGCACGGGAGTGAAGGCGATGATCGCCGGGAGGAGAAGCGCCAGCCATTTCATGTTCGCGCGATAGCTGCCGCCATCCGGCTGTTCAAGCTCCGCCGAACTCGCGCTCGCATTTTCCGCCGAATGGGCAGTAGCGTGCGCGCCGAATGAATGCCGCGCTGATTTTGGATCTCGTCGTCGTCGCCGCCTATTTTGCGGTGATCCTCGGCATCGGCCTGGCGCAGCGCTCGAAGAGCCAGAGCATGGAGGGCTTCGCACTCGGGGACCGGCAGACGCCGTGGTGGGCGGTGCTGGCGAGCATCCTTGCGGCGGAAATTTCGGCGGCGACTTTCCTCGGTGCACCGGAGAGCGGATACCTGAAGGGCAACTGGACCTACGCTCAGTTCTCCATCGGGACGATCCTCGCGCGGATCATCGTGAGCTTCCTCTTCATCCCGCTTTTCTACCGGCACGGCGTGATCTCGCTTTACGAATATCTGGGCACGCGCTTCGGGCCGCGCTCTCGCTCGTGGGCCTCGATGACGTTCCTCGTCACGCGCGTGCTGGCGATGGGGACGCGGCTCTACGTGAGCGCGATCATCCTCGTGCTCGCGTGGCAACTCGCGGTGGGGCGGCCGGTCGGTCCTTGGGAGAAGTTCGCGATCTTCGCGGGAGCGGTGATCCTCGTGACCGCGCTGACGGCGATTTACACCGCGGTCGGCGGCATCCGCGCGGTGATCTGGACGGATTTCATCCAAGTCGGCGTGCTCGTGGCGGCGCTGGGTTTCTCGATCTGGTTCCTGCTCGCCCGTCTGCCGGATGGCTGGACGACGGCGACACAGGCGATGAAGGAGCCGCTCTTCTGGAACTTTGCCAAACCCGTGGAGCCCGGCGCTTGGGCATGGATTCACAACGTGCTGACTTCGGAATACACGATTTGGGCCGCGGTGATCGGCAGCACGTTTGTGACAATGTCCACCCACGGCATCGATCAGGACACCGTGCAGCGGATGCTGACGGCGAAAAACCGCCGCGAGAGCGCGAAGGCGACGATCCTCTCCGGTCTCGTGGACCTGCCGGTGGTCTGCGCGTTCATCCTCGTGGGAATTCTCGTCTCGGCATTCTACAGCTCGGGGCAGGGGAAGCTGGCCGATGGCGTGGTGGCGCGAGAGGCGTTCCCGTTCTTCATCCTCACGCAGATGCCCGCGGGAATGCGCGGCCTCGTGACAGCGGGCATCATGGCCACGGCGATGGGTTCGCTGAGCACGGCGCTGAATGCGATGGGCACGAGCTTCGCGCGCGACTTCGTGCTGCCGCGGCGCGAGGCGCGCGGGCCGGTGGGCGAGGAGGAGCGCGTGCGCGTGCTGCGCTGGAGCACGGTGCTGTTCGCCGGGTTCACCGTGCTCGTGGGCCTCGGGACTGCAGCCTACATGGCGTTCAATCCCACTGCCGCAATCATCCCGCTCGTGCTCGGGATTCTCGGGTTCACCTTCGGCTCGCTGCTCGCGATTTTCCTCGTCGCAATCTTCACGAAGACGCGCGGGAGCGACACAGGAAACGTCATCGCGATGCTCGCGGGATTCGCCGCAGTGATCTTCCTGAGCAACGGCGACCTGCAGAAATTCGCCGGCTTCACAGTGAAAAGCGCCGCAGGGGAAGCCGTGCCCGCGCTGGTGCTCGCGTTCCCGTGGCGCATCACGCTCGGGGCATTGGTGACGTTCCTCGTGGCGGTTTGCTTTCGGACAAAATCCGGAGCACCTTGGAACCCTCATAAACACTAGCGTCTAGGGCTGGTGGAGACTGTTCACACGAGGTGGCGCGGCCTTGAAAACGGCATGAATCCGACACCGTTCCGCCGCGAACGGGCTGCGGCCCTGCGAAACTGCGGACTCCGGGGAGGGGCAAGATTTTTTTAACGGAAAATGTTTCGCCCAAACCGCGAAAAACCTTGGCAGTGTGCCGCGTGGTTTTCAGAATCCCACCGCACCTGCGGACGGAAGTCCAGACGGTGTGAATAACTTGTGAGCAACTCCACCATCCAAGACGCAACTGCAAAAGTAACGGCATCGTTACCGAGAGCCGCTCTGGCTTTGCGCTGGGAAAAAGTAAACATCTGCGTTCCACGGATGAATGCATCGTAAATCGCTTATTATCAGCAATTTGCCTCGAGCTTCCAAAGGCAGAGCCGGAAATTCGTGGAACTCAGCCGTGTGTCGTTCGTGCCACACTCGGCGTCGATTTCGCCTCTGAACTGCCATTTCTTCAATTAATTCCGCCCCCTAACCACCTGTGGATAAAAAGACTGACACCGCCAATCCGAAGCCCCTCTGGGACAAAATCGCCGATGCACTGCGCTCGGAGGTCTCGCCCGAGATTTTCGACCGATGGTTCAAGGCCGTCGAGCCGCTCGAAATCAACGGGAACCACATCACGCTGAAGGTCCCCAACGACATCTACCGCTACTGGATCGAGGACAATTACCTCGGCTCGCTGCGCGCGGCGATTCTCCTCGTGCTGAAGGGTCCGCGCGAGGTGCGCTTCCTGTGCGATGGCGCCGCGCCGGTGCCGGAGCCGGAGGTTCACCGCGAGCCGGTGCGCGCCCGGGTGAGCGAGAGGGAGGCCGAGGAAAAGGCCGTCTCCAACGGGATGAACCCGAACAACACGTTCGAGACTTTCGTGGTCGGCGCGAACAACCAGTTTGCGCACGCCGCGTGCGTCGCGGTCGGGCAGACGCCGGGGAAAGTTTACAACCCGCTTTTCTTCTACGGTGGGGTCGGTCTCGGAAAGACGCACCTCATGCACGCCATCGGCCAGCACATCCTCGCCACCCGCAAGGGGGCGAAGGTCGCCTACGTGACGAGCGAGCGCTTCACGAACGAGTTCATCGACGCCATCCAAAACGGCACGCTCGTGAAATTCCGCAAGCGCTACCGCCAGCTCGACGTGCTGCTCATCGACGACATCCAGTTCTTCGCCGGGAAGGAGCGCTCGCAGGAGGAATTCTTCCACACGTTCAACACGCTCTTCGACGGCCACAAGCAGATCGTCCTCAGCTCCGACCGGCCGCCGGCCGAAATCGGCAGCCTCGAGCCGCGGCTCGTGTCGCGTTTCGAGTGGGGCATGACAGCCGAGCTGCAGGCACCCGATGTCGAGACGCGCACCGCCATTCTCCTGAAAAAGGCCGCGGCTCTCGGAGTCGAGATCGACCCCGGTCTGACGGAGTTCCTCGCCGAGCGCATCCGCACAAACGTCCGCCGGCTCGAGGGCGCGCTCATGCGCGTCGCGTCATTCATCTCGCTCAGCGGCGGCACGCCATCGTTCGATCGCATCGAGATGTTGCTGAAGGATCTCCTGCAGGAGGAGGCGCGCCGCAGCGTGAGCATCGAGAACATCCAGAAACGCGTGGCCGAGCACTTCGACGTGCGCAACGCGGACATGACCAGCAAGCGCCGGCCGAAGAACATCGCCTTCCCGCGCCAGATTGCGATGTATCTCGCCCGCGAGCTGACGAAGAGCTCGCTCATGGAAATCGGCGATGCCTTCGGCGGACGCGATCACGGCACCGTGCTGCATGCGCACCGCCTCGTGAAGGAGCGCATCGCGACCGACGAGAAGGTGCGGCAAGTCGTGAAGTTCCTGCAGGATCAGCTCCAGCGCTGAACGCTCACGCGATCACTTCTGCGCTCTCAGATGAGCGAAGCGGCCGGCCCAGTCCGCTGGCAGCCGCAGCGGTTTCGCCTCGGGCATCTGAATGAGCGCGAGGCTCTGCCGGCACGTCACCATCAGTTCGCCGTCAGCCGGTCGCGTGACTTCAAACGCGCACCAGAACCTCGCCCTCTCCACGCTGTCCATCCGCCCCCGGATTAGCAGGCGGTCGCTGAGTTTCGCGGGCCGCCGGTAATTCGCTTCCGTCGTCAGCAGCACCGGATACACGCCGCGCGCGGCGAGATCCACCATGCCGAGCCCGAGCTGCTCGGCGAGCATGGTGCGCGCGGTCTCGATCATGCGCAGGTAGGCGAGGTTGTGGACCACGCCGCCGCAGTCGGTGTCGAAAAACATCACCTGCTGCTCAACTTCGATCGTCGGGATCTCTGGCGCGGCCTGCTCTGTGTGCTGCTCGTTCACGCCGCGGAGAAAACCGCGCCGATGCACGCGTGAACAGCAATTTTCCTCGCTGCCGGGGCCGATGCGGACGACGGGCGCGGCGGAGTTTTTGTTTCCCAAGCATGCATTCCGCGCTACATGCCTCGCGCTCTCGCGCCCGCGCGCGCGGACACTAGACCAACCGACTTTCCAAATGGCCAAATACATCGAAATGCCGAAGCTCGCCGACACCATGACCGAAGGCACGGTCGTCAAATGGCGTGTGAAGGAGGGGGACAAAGTTGCCTCCGGCGACGTGCTCGCCGAGGTCGAGACCGACAAGGCGACGATGGAGATGGAGTCGTTCGACGACGGCATCGTCCACAAGCTTCTCGTCGCCGCCGGCCAGCGCGTTCCGTGCGGCACGCCCATCGCGCTCGTCCTTGGGAAGAATGAGCAGCCGCCTGCCGACGGTTCGCTTCCGGCCGTCGCGGCGAAGCCAGTTGCCGCAGTCGCTGCAGCCGCGTCCGCGCCATCGAGTCCCACTGCCGTTGCGGCGCCTTCGCTCGGTTCGCGTGCGGCGACCTCCAGCTCCGGTTCGCGCGTGAAGGCCTCGCCGCTCGCCCGCAAAATCGCCGCCTCGCGCGGAGTCAACCTTTCCAGCATCCGCGGCACCGGCCCTGGTGGCCGCATCGTTGCGATGGACGTGGAGAGCGCTCCGGTGAATTCCGGTGGCGGTTCCTCCGTGCCCGTCGTGCCGCCCGCGCCTGCCGGGCCGGACGACACCGTCATCCCGCTCAGCGGAATGCGCCGCGTCATCGCGGAACGCCTGCTCTCGAGCAAGACACACCTGCCGCATTTCTACCTCACGATCGAGGTGGATGCCGCGCCGCTGATGAAGCTGCGTGCCGAGGCCAACGCAGCCGCCGAGACCGCGGGTGGACAGAAGCTCACGGTGAACGACTTCGTGCTGAAGGCCGTCGTCACCGCCGCGCAGAAAGTGCCCGCGGTGAACGCGAGCTTCGCCGGCGACTCGATCATCCAATACGCCGCGGTGAACCTCAGCGTCGCCGTCGCCGTCGAGGAGGGGCTCGTCACGCCCGTCATCCGCGACGCGCATAAAAAGTCGCTCCGCGAAATCAGCGACGCCGTGAAGGATCTCGCTGGCCGCGCCCGCAACAAGAAGCTGAAGCCCGACGAGTTCGCCGGCGGCACGATCACGGTCTCCAATCTCGGTGCGTATGGCATCGAGCAGTTCTGCGCGATCATCAATCCGCCGCAGTCGCTCATCCTCGCCGTCGGCACCGTGGTGAAGAAGCCCGTCGTCGGGCCCGGCGACACCATCGTCGTCGGCCAGCGCATGTCGATCACGCTCAGCGGCGATCACCGTGTCGTGGACGGCGCCGTCGGCGCGAACTACCTCGCCGAACTGCGAAAGCTCCTCGAGTCCCCGGCGCTGATGCTCATGTAGCCGCAGGTAAGCGCGCGGGCAGTTTTTTCGCAGCGCGCCGCTACTTTTTCAAAGACCACGCCTTCCTCAGCCACTCGCCACGGGTGAGCTTGCCGTCGGCTTTCGGCAGGCTGTCGCCGCTGATTCCGAGTTTCGCCGCGAGCATGCTCCATTTTTCAGCGAGGGATTCATCGAGCACGCGATCCAACTCGGCCGCGTGATTTGGAAACGCCTCATAGTATTGGCCGTGCAGGTTTTTCCCGCGCTGCCCCGGCTTTGCCGGAGTGGGCGCGAGACCATGCCAGCCACCTGCAGTTCCCCACCACTGCACGGGCGCAAAATCCGCGTGACCCGGCGGCACGTCGCTCACGTAGATCGTCGCCGCCCCGCTCGCGTGCAGGAGCGCCTGCAAATCAGCCACCCGCACGCGCTGCACATCGGTGTGCGATTTGCGCGCGAGATGCGCCGCGTGTCCTGACGCCTCGCCGAGCGACATCCAGATGGGCTCCAGCCGCAGCGCGCAGAAGCCGACGTGCGACGCGCTCACCGGCCCGGGCGCCAGCAGGTTCTCGATCTTCTTCGGCACGAGGACGCCGTAGGGAATCTGATACGGCGATACCTGTTTGTAGAATTCCCCCGTGTGCTTGCCGCCGATGCGCGGGCCCTCGTGCGAAGTGCCGTGGCAGTTCGGCCCGTAGTCACCCATCGCGATCGCGTCGGTTCGCAGCACCGCACGCGCGTCGCCCTCCGCGTGGTCGGTGTCATGCTCGGTGAATATGTGGGTGCCCACCATGCGCCGCGCCTCGCGCACGTAGAGCTGCGGCGGCAGATGCCCGTTGTCGTCGAATTCATCGCGGCACCAGCCCCACGAGCGCGCTTCGTCGCGGATGTTCGCGGGGACCGCCTCGTCATTCTGCAAAAACCAGAGCAGTCCGACATTCCAGCGCAGATGCTCGTCGAACACCCGCTGCCGCGCCTGCGCGAGCCCCGTCGGCGAATACGGCACCTCCGCCTTCACCGCGGTCTCCGGTGTGTTCCGCACCACGGCCGCGCCGCCGCCGTCTGGCCACTCGAGATTCCGCCCCGGCAGCGAGAGGCGCACGATGCCGCCGGAGACGTCGTTGAGATCATATTTGCCGTTCGGCAACGGCGGCGTCTGCGCCTTGTAAAGGCAGCCGCTTGGGTAGCCGAACACCGTCTTGATTTTGCCGCTATTGAAAAGCGCGAGCACGTCCTCGAAATCCTCGCGCCGGTAGCCAGGCGGCTTTTTCGGCATCGCGCGGTTGTCCGGGTTCTGCGTCGCGATGAAGCGGAAGTTGTAGGCCTGCAACTGCGTGTCCTCCTCCTCGGGTGCGAGCGGCTCGTTGTATTCGCCGCGCCCTTCGCGGCCCACCCGATAAGGCACCTTCGCCGCAGCGATGAGGTCGCCCTCGTAGGTCGCGTCAATGAAGTAATCCGCGGTCACAGTCAGCGTCGTGCGACCATCGTTTTCGATGAGCGCGACGAGCCCGATGGAGCCGCCATTGGAATCGCCCGAAAGCCGCGCGCCGAAGACGCGGCGATTTTTCCAAAGCGTGATGTTTGGCTGCTCCGCGAGCATCTTCTCGAACACCGCGAGGTTCACTTTCGGCTCCGCGAACACACCGCCCCAGCAATCGCGCACCTGCTGCGAATCCGCTCCGAACTTCTCCCGGTAGTGCTGCTCGACGCGCTTCGTGAATTTCAGATACGCGCCCGTGAGCCCTTCGCGCGTGCGGAAATCCGTGTGCGAAAGCCCGCAGGTGATCATCCCGCCGATGCGGTCCGTCGGCTCGACGAGCAGCACTTTTTCGCCATCCTCCGCCGCCGCGAGCGCCGCCGCGATGCCGGCCGGTGTCGCGCCGTAGACGAGGACATTCGGATCCTGCGCTTGTAGAAATGCGGAGGCAAAAAGCAGGAGGGCAAGCGTGCGGAGCATGCGCAGTGGTATTGCCGCGGGCTGTGCGATGACAAGGCATGTTCGGCGCGGCTTCCGCTTGGAAATACCGGGGTGTTCGGCCATTGATGCGCCCCGCATGCAGCTCGCAGTGCTCAATCCCGGTGGCCGCGACCCCGAGCAGCGCTTCCCCGACGGGGCAGGCGCTCCCGACCCGCGCGTCCATGCGCCGGTGAACTACCACGCCTACGCGGCCTGCACGCGCGGCGGCTTTTTCCGCGACGCACGCGCGATTCCCGCCGACATGCGCGCAGTGCTCGTGCTGCTGCGGAAGGATGTGAAGGCCGCACTCGTCGCGGTGAAGGTGCTGAAAGCCGAGGGTCGCACCGTCGCGATTTCGTGGAAGGAGAGCGGCCAGCACCAGGTTGCGCAGCAGCTCGACTCGCCGGCAAGTCTCGCGATGTTCCGTGAGATTTGCTCGCTTGCCGACGGCGCACTCAGCAGCACGCCCGAGCTGGTGCGGCTCTACATCGCTGGTGGCGTGAATGTGTCGGCGTGCATCCCGACGCCATATCCTGTGGGTGACTCACGCTGGGATTTTTCGCGGCCGCTCGCGGAGCGCTCGGGGATTTTCATCGGCACGCGCGAATGGGACGTGCCTTCGCGCAACCACGCCGCCGCGCTGCTGCGTGCGAGCGCCTTTGGAACGCCAGTGACGGTTTTCAACCTTGATGGCCGCAGTGGCCGCAAAAAACTGGACGCGATTTTTCCGGGGGGCGGGGTGCGTTTGATCGACGGGCGGCTGTCGTATCCCGAATACCTCCGCGAGATGGCGAGGTGCCGTGTCGTCTTCCAACTCGATTCGAGCGCAGTGCCCGGCCAGGTCGCCGGCGACTCGCTCCTTTGCCGGATGCCCTGCATCGGCGGGAATGGTGCGGTGGATCGCGCGGCGTTCGGTGAGAATTCGGATGCGGACTCGCAGTTGCGTTTGCTGCTGCGCGACGATGACGCGTGGCAGGCGGCGGTCGAATCATCCCAGTCTCGCGCACTCACTGTGCTGGGCTTCGCCGCTTGTGCGGAGCAACTGCGGGAGTTCTTCGCAGGGCTCGCCAAGTAGGCGGGCCTTCCCCGTCTGGCGTCGGCGCCTACGCGAGCACTTGCTCGCGCGGGATTCCGTAGAGCTCGAAGATGCGGATGATCGTGTCCTCGATGAGGTTGTTCGGGCAGCTTGCGCCCGCGGTGATGCCGATGGTCGCGGGGGCGGGGGGCAGCCAGTTGTCCGTCGTCGTCTCGCGGTGCTCGTGCTGCTTGAAATGCGTGATGCGCCCGCGTGACTCGAGCTTGCCCGCGTTGCGGATGAAATAGGTCGGGAGCACGGCTTCGCCCATCTCAGCGAGATGCGAGGTGTTCGAGCTGTTGTAGCCGCCGATGACGAGCAGGAGGTTCATCTCCTTCTGAAGCATGTCCTTCAGCGCGTCCTGCCGCTCCTGCGTGGCGCCGCAGATGGTGTCGAAGAATCGGTAGTTCTGCTTCGCTCCGCCATCACCGTCGCGCTCGCGGATTGCAGCCATGATGCGCCGCTGCACCTCCTCGGTTTCGCCACGCATCATCGTGGTCTGGTTTGCGACGCCGACGCGGCGCAGGTGCTTGTCGGGATCAAAGCCGGGGCTGTAGGCGCCGGCGAAGCGCTCGAGAAATGCGATACGGTCGCCGCCGCGGCGGATGTAATCGCAGACGTAGTCCGTGTCCGCGAGCGTGAGCACGACGAGGTAGTGGCCCTTGCTCTCATGCACCGCGCGGCTCGCGGTGGCGCGCGTCTCCTCGTGCGACGCCTTGCCGTGGATGATGCTCGTCATGTCCTCGGCGGCGTTCTGCTTCACTCGCTTCCACACGCTCATCACGTCGCCGCAAGTGGTGTCCACGATCTGCACGCCGCGCTCTTTCAGCCGGGCGAGCGTGGTCACGCTCGTGCCGAACGCCGGGACGATGACGACATCCTCGGGGCCGATGTCGTCCACGTTCGCCTCGCCCTTCGCGTCGAGTATGTTCACGACACCCATGTCGGCGATCTGCCGGTTCACCTCGGGGTTGTGGATGATTTCGCCGAGGATGAAGACGCGCTTGTCGGCGAAAACCTTGCGCGCCGCATAGGCGAGGTCGATGGCGCGCTCCACGCCGTAGCAGAAGCCGAACTGCTTCGCGAGATGGATGGTCACGCCGTCCACGGTGAGCGTGCCGCCCGCGCCGCGGATCCGCTCCACCACGGCGCTGCGGTAGTGCGACTCCACCTGCGACTGCACGGCGGCCATGACATCTGGCGTGCGGAGATTGACGCGTTTGGCGGGTGCGGTCGTTGTGGACATGGTCGTGAAGGGTAGCGGTGCTTTCCAAAAAGGAAAGGCGTCCGCAACGCAGGTCGCGGACGCCTTTGAAGATGAATCAGGAAACTATTGCTGGATGAGCAGCGGGCCGGCGGGATCCTTGAACCACGCTTCCGACAGCATGAACGCGCGCGGCGGATCGGGATCGCGGGACTGGTCGAGTTTGCGGACTGTGCGTCCGTAGGTGGCGTCCTCGGGCTGGCTGTGGGCGATGTTCACCGGGGTGCCGATCTTCACGAGGG
Source organism: Chthoniobacteraceae bacterium (assembly GCA_044221035.1). Lineage (GTDB taxonomy): Bacteria > Verrucomicrobiota > Verrucomicrobiia > Chthoniobacterales > Chthoniobacteraceae > SXWH01. The sequence goes on from JBGAPU010000086.1 coordinate 23,268, forward strand.
CGTAGAAGCGTGCGGCGGCCTCGCGGTGGAGACGGATGCAGCCGTGTGTGCGCGGATACGGATGCACGAAGCCCTCGTGGAATCCGTAGGCGGACTTCCATGAGCACCAGTAGGCCATCGGGTAGCCGGCGTCCGGCTCACTCGCGCGGCGCTTGTTTTTGATCTTTTCCTGGATGGTGTAGCTGCCCGAGCCGGTGGCGCCGCCGGCGCCGACACAGCCCTGCACAGCCATGAGCATGCGGTCGCCCTCCATCACATAGACATTCTGCGTGGAGGTGGAGACTTTCACGCGGACGGCGTTGGGATTGCGGGGTGCGTAGGCCTTGACCGAATACGAGCCGCCGATCTGGTTGCCGCAGCCGGACAGGAGCGTGATCCCGGCGGCGGCGAGGATGGTGTAGAGGAAGTGTTTCATTGCGCGCGCAGGGAAAACTTTCCGGCTGCCGTTGTCAAACGCTGCCAGCGGGTTCATGCGGCTGCCCGCGGAGCCGGTCGAAGAGATCCCACTCATACGAATAGAAGGGATACCGCGCCTGCGCCGCGTGCGGCCGGTAACGGAAGTGCTTGTAGATCCAGAGCCACGGCTCCGGATGCGCGCGGATGATCGGCTCGTATCGGTCCCAGCAGAGCTGCGCGATGGAGGCGGGCGTCGCGTCCGGCGGAATGTCGAGCGGGTCCAGCAACTGCATCACTGAACTGCCATCCGGGTGCGGCAGGCAGAGAAGGGGGACGACGAGCGCGTTTGCCCGCATTGCGAGGACGCCGTGAAGGACGCTCACGCACATCTCGAGCCCGAATGTGCGGATGACCGCGCAGGCCTGTGTCGGCGGAACGGTGAGGTCCGCGAGAAATGCGGCTGTGCCTCCGCGCTTCACCTCGCGGAGCATCCGCAGCATGGATTTTTCCTGCGGGATGACCACCTGCCCGCCGGATTCGCGCAGCCGCTTCACGATTGCCCCGATGCCGGGGTTTCGGAAGTCATCCGTCACCGTGAGTGCCGGGAGCCCGGCCCAGGCGAGCGCGTGCGAGGCCCACTCCCAGTTTCCAAAGTGCAGTGTGAGCACGATCGCGCCGCGCTTCTCGCGCGCGAGCCGCTGACGGATGCGCTCAGCGCCCTCGCATCGCAGCCAATGGCGGTTTTCCGGCCGCATGAGGGCAGGGGACCAGAAGAGGTCCACCAGCGTGCGGATGCTGTTCACGTAGCTGGCGAGCGCGATGCCCTGCCTCTGTGCCGGCGTGAGGGAATCGCCGAACACGCATTCCAAGTTTGCCAGGGAAATGGCCCGGTTGCGCCGGTCGAGCATGAAGAGAATCCTCCCGAGGCCGTTGGCGAAATGCACGCAGCTCCGGCGCGGGAGAAATGGAATCCACCACGCGAGGAGCCTGCAGAGCGCGGTCTCCACCGAGTGGCGGAGTCTTTTCCAGAATGGCAGGGAGTGCGGGTGGCGCATGGGTGGCGAGCCTTTTGGATTACTTGCGAAGCGGAACGCAACGAGCGCTTTTCAGATTTTGCGCCGCTGCCGGGGTGCGGTGCCTCAGCGCCTGCCGAGGTTCTTCAGCTCGTTGAGCAGAAAATTGCCGGCGCGCCTCGCGCGGTTGCGCACGAAGCGGATGAGCCCCCGGTCCACGAAATACGTGAGCAGGATGCTGTCGCGGGATCTCACCTCCGGCCCGACACGGTCCGCCGAGTGCCACGTCTCCTCGCCGACCGCGAAGGCGTAGCCGGTGTTCGGCGCGAACCGCATCTGCCTCCTCTTTGGCATGCTGTCGTCCGCGAGCTTCTCGTGAAAGATCGTGCCGATGTTGAGGTGTGACTCATCCTGCGGGAGGTAAAACTGGACGGTGATTCCCTTCCAGTGGGTGTCCGTATGCGGCGGGATCAGGTAGCCGGGGATGTCGCGCGTGAGGATCGGGATGGGGAACATTCCGACCTTCGCGAACTTGGCGCCGAAGCGTCTCTTCAGCGGCGGCGCGAGGCGCTGTCGGAAGGCACTCTTCACCGTCTCGGAGCAAAGGGCCGCGCCGACCCTTTCCCACACCATCCGTTTCTCGGGAGGCAGATGGCGGATGTATTCTGGGAAGAGATCGATTTTCACGCGTGTCTGCGGCGTTTCCTCGGTCGCGTTGCGGCTGCGCCCGTGCATCGGTCGGTATTCGGAATGGACGGGCATCGCCGCCATCATCAGGCGGTAGAGGTCGTCCGGAAAAACGCGGTCGAATTCGAGGTGATAAAACGGAGTGCGCACGACGCGCGCCGCACCCACGGACGCCGCGATGAATTCCGCCAGACCCTCGTCCGCTTTCAAGGCAGGAGACGGATTCGTGGAGCTCGGCGTCGGCATGCGGTGATGCGGTAGGGAAGACGGGAGGCGCATTCAAGGCGAAGCTTCCCGCGGTCTGCGTGCGATTTTGCAAATCATGCGGGCGAATTCATGGCGGGATTGCCTCCGTTTCGGATTGTGGCGGATAAGGCGGGATGGACTCCGCCGAAATCCTCGCCATTGCACGCCGCATCCTCGCGCAGCCGACCGCGCCGTATCACGAGGACTCCGTGTGCCGCGAGATTCGCGCGCTGCTCGCGGACTGCCCGCGCGTGTCGCTCAGCGAGGACCGCTTCGGCAACCTGCTCGCGCTTTACCAGCGCGGAAAGGCCGCCGCGCGGTTTGCCTTCGCCGCGCACATGGATCACCCGGCTTATGTGGGCCGCCACTTTCTCGGCGGAGTGCCGGAGCGCTACCGGAAGAAGAAACCCGCCACCCGGAAGTTCGGCGCGTTCCGCATGTGGGATCTGCCCGCGTGCGAGATCCGCGCCGGGCGAATCCGCTCGCGGGCATGCGATGACCTCATCGGCTGCGCGGCGATCGTCGCCGCTCTGCGGGAACTCGATCGCACCGGCGCGGACTGTGCCGCGTGGGGGCTTTTCACACGCGCGGAGGAGGTTGGTTTTGTCGGCGCCATCGAACTTGCGAAGAGCGGGTTGCTGCCGAGATCCGTCACCGTCATCTCGCTCGAGACGAGCAGCGTGAAGGGCGGACCGGTGAAAATCGGCGCCGGCCCCATCGTCCGCGTCGGCGACCGGACGAGCATTTTCGACTCCGCCGCCACGGCGCGGCTCCAGTCGGCGGCAAAGGCCGCGGGCATCGCGCACCAGCGCGCGCTCATGCAGGGCGGCACCTGCGAGGCCACCGCCTACGCGCTGCATGGCTACCGCACCGCCGCGATGTGTGTCGCGCTCGGGAACTACCACAATTGCGGCCCCGGCGACCGCATCGCGCCGGAGTTTGTGAGCCTCGACGACACGCTCGACATGGCGCGCCTCTGCGTGGCCGCCGCGACGGCGAAGCAAAGCGACCCGCATGCGGAGCTCCGCAAGGCTCTCGGCAAACGCCTTGCCGAGCACCGCCGCTTTTTCCGCAGGCTGGAGAAATAGAACTGCTTACCTTGTTATTCGGGCCATGAATCATTCCTCTTGCGCCCGGCGAAAACTCCGCTTCACTCCGGGTCGCAAGTTCAGAGCCCCTTTGGGCGTTGGTAGATTGCTAGTTGTTTCGCAGTGCGATGAAAGTCGCGGCATCCAGTGGCAGTTTGAAATCCGATAACCGGAAACAGCCGCAGAAGACTCCGCAAGTTGCAGAAACAAACACATGTCAAACAGCAAACTCTACGTCGGGAACCTGTCGTTCCAGACGCTCGAAATCGAACTCGAAGAACTCTTCCA
>JBGAPU010000197.1:0-3433 GCA_044221035.1 Chthoniobacteraceae bacterium
CGGCGTGATGGGCGTCGGCGGCTTGAAGGCGAACAAGGACACCGTCGCATTCCGCGAGGCGATGACCGCGCCGTCGCTGATGCCGGAGTTCAAAGGCAACGTCTTCGCCGTGCCCACCGCGCCTTTCTGGTCCGAGGAGCTCGCCGCCATCGACGACAAGCGCGCGCAGGTCCGCCAGATGGGCTTTTACCTGAACTCAAAGCACAAGGATCACGCCAACGCGGACGGCCACATGACCGAAGCGGAGAAGCGCCAGTATCTCAAAGACTACGAAGCCAAGCTCATCCCGCCCGCCGAGGAGGCGCTGTGGAAACGCGGTGCGTCCAACGCCGGCTATCATTATCTCGGCTGCGCGAAGACCTTCGCGCTGATGGGCAGGGAGTTCGCCGAGGTGCTGCTGAAAAATCGCGCCCCGCGGTGAGGCGGGGCAGCCGTGACTTTTCCACTAGGCGTCCGCATCGTGCCACAGGATCACAGCCCCGGTGGCTGCAGCGCCCGGGAACAGGCACCCAACGCAAGACCGCGGGGACGAACTTCGCCTGCGTTCCTGATTTCCTACCGTCGAAATTCACAATAGAACCCCACCCATGAACCTGCTCCGCACCCTCCTCTCCCTCGTGCTCCTCTGCGCCACGACCGCGTTCTCGCGCGCCGCGGAAAAATCGCCCGGCCCCGAGTCGCTCGGGAAAATCACCGAGGGGCAGAAGGCGGATGCGACGCTGCAGATTCTCGGCAAGCCCGAGTCGAAGGGCGCGAACACCTTCATGGGGGCCACAGGCGAGTGGATGCAGGAATGGCGTTACCCCGCACAGGGCGTGCGCATCTGGATGGCGTCGGCCACGAAGAACGGCGCGAAAACCGTCTCCACGATCACTGCCTCCGGCGACTGCAAGCTCGCCACGCGCCGCGGCATCCGCATCGGCGACAGCCTCGCGGCGGTGCGGAAAGCCTACGGCAAATTTGAGGACAAGTCGCAGGGCCGCTCCGGCGAAACATTCGTCGCCGGCTCCGTCTATGGCGGCGTGATCTTCACCCTGAAGAACGGGAAGGTCGCGGAAATCTTCATCGGTGCCGCCGCCGAATAGCCTGCTGCCGCTCCCGCCCGTGAAACACCTCACCTTCATCTCGCTGGCCGCCCTCGTGCTTCTATCGCTGGTCTCCGCAGCGCCCGAGCGCATCTCCCTCTGGAACCACCGCGCGCCCGTGAACCGCACGGACTTCGAGGCGGCCGACGCGGCGATCACCGTCCACCGCGCCGCGAAGCCGAACGGCGCCGCGGCCATCATCTGCCCCGGCGGCGGCTACGGCGGGCTTGTCACCGGCGCCGAGGGGCACGGCATCGCGCAGTGGCTGAATGCCCACGGCATCACCGGCGTCGTGCTCGAATACCGCCTGCCGAAGGGCCGGTTCCTTGTCCCACTCCTCGATGCGCAGCGCGCCATCCGGACAGTCCGCACGCGTGCCGCCGAATGGGGCATCGATCCGGCGAAGATCGGCATCATCGGCTTCTCCGCAGGCGGACACCTCGCGTCGACCGCAGGCACGCACTTCGACGCCGGCGACGCAATGGCCGCCGATCCCGTTGAGCGCGCGAGCAGCAGGCCGGATTTCATGATCCTCGTCTATCCCGTCGTCAGCATGGGGGAGAAAGGCCACGCCGGCTCCCGGAACAACCTCCTCGGCAAGGACGCTGCGCCCGAGCAGGTCGCGCTATTTTCCAACGAAAAGCAGGTCACCCGCGACACGCCGTCGGCCTTCCTCGCTCACGCCCTCGACGACAGGGTCGTGGTCCCCGACAACAGCCGCCTCCTCCACGAGGCGCTGAAGGCGAACGGCATCGCGACGAAGTATCTCGAACTGCCCTCCGGTGGCCACGGCCTCAACGGTTACAAAGGCCCCATGTGGGATGCATGGCAGGCGCAGTCCCTCGAATGGCTCGTCGCGCAGAAATTCATCCCGGCAGCCGAAGTCGCGCCGGGAAAATAGATCACGGGCATCACCCGCTCTGAAGGCCGATTACTTCGCCGAGATCAGATCGAAAACCAGCACGTCATCGACCATCTTGGTAACGTTGCCGCCTGCATCACGGATAGGCGCCATTCCGCGCAGGATCACCTGACTGCCGCTTTTCGTGATTGGGCCGATCACCGTGTAATTGGCCGGCGGCAAGCCGGGCATGAAGCGCCGCGCGGTTCCCTTGTAGGAGTTGCCAGTGGAGATCCCGGTGAAAAGAACCGTCCCCGGACGAACGAGGTTCTCCAATCCCGCGCGCGGCCGGACGTAAACGATGGTCCTCTGATTTCCCTCCACGATAAGGCCCATGATGGATCCATTGTGGTTCCACTTGGAGGCCACGGCTGAAAGATTCCGCTCCTCCGCGCGCACAGTTCCCGTGAACACGTGGACCAGAAGTGCAAGGACGACGAGGAAGGTGGCGATGGATTTCATATGAGAGACTTGCTGGATGGGTTTGAAAGCGCAGGGGCGTAGCTATTCGTCGTGCCACCGTCAAGCAGCCTCAGAAGGCACGACCACTCCAGAGAAACCACCCGCCCGCATCGCCTCAGCGCCCGCCGCCCGCCTTCGACAAAGCCGCCGCGATCGCATCCAGGCCCGCTCCGCGCGTGCCGCGCCTCGCGGTGGGACCGCGGAACCACTCGTAGAGCGCCTGTCCGGGGCAGTCCGTAGCCCACGCGATCTCCCGGTGAAAGTAGACATCGTCCGCACCGAGGTGATGCTCCGCGAGTTTGCGCGCCACGAGCGTCACGGCTGCTCGGCGCGCGGCCTCCGTGGGGAGGGACTTTCCATAACTTCCTATGAAACACACTGTGAGATGCCCCTCGCTGTGCCCCGGCTTCACTCCACCCGGAGGCTTTCCTGCCAGCGTCCTGCCGGATGCATCCTGCCCACCCGCCTCCCATTGCTCCTTTGTGAGATAGATGGTCCCGCTCGACGCCGCATACCGCTCGGAACGCCCTTCATACACCTTCCCCGACGGCCCGATGAGATAGTGATAGGCGATGTCCCCCCATCCCTGCGTCGCCTGATGATAGTTCTGGATGTTCCTAAGCCGTTGTTCCTCGGAAACAGAATCCGGCACCAGAGTCTCCGTGTGATGAATGGACACATGCCTCACCGCACCCATCGGCTGCTTTGCCAGCAGGGCCGCATCCGGCTGCACGGTGCTCCACAATGAGCGCGCCACCACCGCATCCTCCCCATGGCATAACCCACACAGCAGGAAACCAAGAAGCCCGACGAAAAGGCGGTGCGTGATATTTCCCATCCCGCTTCGCCGCGTTGCTTACGGGCTGACGATGACGTGGGAGTGGCCTGAGAGGGAGACGCCCTTGGCGATGACTTCGCCGTAGACGTAGGAGGAGCCGGTGAGCTTGACGTTGCGCGTGGGGGAGAGGATGAGGCCCTCGACCAC
>JBGAPU010000087.1:0-26441 GCA_044221035.1 Chthoniobacteraceae bacterium
TGCTTGAAGAGCTTCACGCTCTCCGTGGTGAACGGGCTGACGTAGAGGAAGGAATTGATGCCGAATCGCATGGTGAGGAGGTGTGGTGTGTGGTGTGAGGTCTAGTGGAAAAGGGACGCGCATTTGCACCCGCCGCCCGCAGCGAGTCAAGCCGCTCCGTCGCCACATGAGTCCTGCGAACGAGCAATTCCCAGCAGCACATCGCTAAGCGGTGCGACCATGTGCGTTCGAGATGTGCTCAGTGACAAGCCTGACGAACGTATCAAAGTTCGCGGCGTCCGGACCAGAGCGGGCAAAATCGAGCACCGGCAACCCTCCGGTGCCGTTGAATGAAACGAACTCAACCCTGCGGGCAGCGACGAGCATGGTCACGAGCCCTGCAAAGCCGAGACCGCCAATGAGCAGGATGGCGAAGTTTTCAGGCGGGACGTGGAGGGAGGCGATGAGGAAAGTATCAAGGACAAACGCTCCGAGGAACATCCAGATGCCATGCACGAAGCTCTTATTGCGGATTCGGATGACATTAGGGATTGGAATCAGAGTGTTGAGGGGGATGGTGGTGTCGAACTCGGAGTGTAGTTGGACATGACCGTGAATTCGCACTCGGTCCGGGAATAGCTCGAAGAGGCGCTTGCCATCGAAGCGATGCTCCCGGTAGATGGCGATAGGTTGGTCCTGATTCATCGGATGTGCGCAGTAACGGGTAATTTTCTGGGAAATGACAGATCCTTTTGGAGCCTTCGCTATCGAGGGAGCGTCGAGTAGGTGGAATTCCCCCTTGTGGAGCGCCGACATGCTGGGTGGGCGGGTGACATTCCAGAAGTGTAGCGGGTGAATGGCGGGGTTTCGAGGGGGTTTGCGCGGTTTTGGGGTGGCCTTCCGTCCGGCTGAGGGTTGCCTTTTGTCCGGCCGAGGGTGGCCCTCCGCCCGGCTGGGGGTGGCCCTCCGCCGGGCAGAGGGTGGCCCTTCGCCCGGCTGAGGGTGGCCCTTTGTCCGGCTGAGGGTGGCCCTTCGCCCGGCTGGGGGTGGCCCTTCGCCCGGCCGAGGGTGGCCCTTCGCCCGGCCGAGGGTGGCCCTTCGCCGGGCCGAGGGTGGCCCTTCGCCGGGCTGAGGGTGGCCCTTCGCCGGGCTGAGGGTGGCCCTTTGCCCGGCTGAGGGTGGCTCTTGGCTGACTAGGGGACGACGGGGAGGTCGGTGCCGTAGATGAATTCGCTGGGCTCGCTGTTGCCGGTGTAGAGCACGACCACGCGCAGTTCCACGTCGCCGGTGCCGCTGATGGCGGCGGGCCAGGAGCCGTAGATTTCGCTGCTGGTCCACTTGGAGAACATGCCGATGCGGACGGGTGTGCCGCCGGTGCGCTGCAGGAAGATGCCGAGGTCGGTGGCGTTGGCGGCGGGCTCGGGGCCGAAGGCTTCGGGGCCGCTGATGCGGAAGGGTCCGCCGAGAGTGATCTGGTCGGTGGTGCGGGTGGCGCCGTCGTAAACGCGGGTGACGACGGGGGTCTTGTCGCCGAGGACGCCGTCGCGCTGGAAGGTGAGCATGCTTTCAAAGAGCGCGAGGCCGTCGGGCGCGAGGCGGCCGCGGACGCTGGCGTTCATGTTCTCCACGGTGGGGATGAAGTCCGGGTCGGCATGGGAGCCGCCGCACGTGGCCTCATCGGTGAAGTAGCCGAAGGCGCGGCGGACGACGCGGCCGCGGGCGAGCGCGGCGATGCGCACTTTGGAGAGCTCCTCGCCGACGGCGGTGATTTGCTCCGGGGTGAGGGTGATGCCGCGGGCGTCGAGGGCGGCCTTGGTGGAGGCGACGAGTTCCTCGGTGAGGAGGTCGTCCTGGTGGACGGCGCGCGTGGTGACGCGATTGCTGCCGGGGAGCGGCGTGACGTTGAAGTGGAAGTAACTATCCATGGTGGGTGTGGTGTTGTTTTGGGTTATTGCTGACTGCGAAAGGGGCTGGCGGTGGCGTTTGCGCTTGGGCTCGGGAGGCGGGACATAGCCGTAGTCGCCGGGCTGGAGCTCGACGTAGCCGGGGTCGCCGGGTTCGAGGAGGTAGCTGGGATTGCCCCAGCGGAGGTTCTTATTCCCCCAAACGACGCGCGGGTCGGGGTCGTCCCAGAAGACGTATTTCACGGGTGGCGCTCCTTTCCGGCGGAGGGGAGGTGCGGCGCCGCGACCGTGGCGTGCGGCGCCGTGGGCGCGCCGCGGTGCGCGGGGAGGCGGACGCTGATCGCGGCGCCGCGGGGGACGAGGAGTGCGCTCTCAGCCGGAGGGGCTGGGACTGCGGGGACCGGGGTTGGGGGCCGGACGCTCATCGGGAAATGATCGTGCCGGTGAGTGAATCACCTCCGCGTGCCGGGGCAAGGGGAAACTAAGGGTGCATGTGCGCCCGCGACCGGGGTGGTTTCATGCCTATCCGGTTGGTTGAATAAAGCGCGAGGTGGGAAGGTGGAGCGTGACCTCCGGGCATGCTTCTGCCGGACAAGACGCCAAGAAACGCGCCCGGAGGTCGCGTTCCACCCCGGCTTGGCAAGCAACCGGATAAGCATGGGTGGATCTTCCATGCGGCAGCATGCACTAGCATCGCTCTCCAGAGCGGTGCGGGGATGGGGCTGCGGGTTACTTCGCGGCGGACTTGCCGTAGGCTTGGGCCAGGTAGTCGAGGAGGGCCTCCACGGCGTCGGCGGGGATGGGGGCGCCGTATTTCTGCTGCATCTTGGTCACGCTGGCCTTCCATTGGTCGCGGGTGAGGCGGGGCTGCGTGGAGATGTATTCGTGGGAGTGGCACATGACGCAGTTGGCCTGCGCGAGGTCAGAGCCGGGGGCGGTCTTGAAGGCGATCTTTTCCTCGGGGAGCTTCCACTCGTCGGCGGCGGTGGAGGTGGCGGCGCAGGCGAGGAGGAGGAGTGCGGCGGCTTTCATCGGACGGAGAGGGTTCGGGGTGCGCATGGGAATGGGATCAGGCTTTCTTGACGGTGACGTTCACGGCTTCGACGACGTTGCGCATGTAGCCGGCGGGATTCCACAGGGGCTCGAGGGGCTGGGACTGGCCGAGGATGTTGGTGGCCTTGCAGAGGAGGCGGCGGTCGCCCTCGGTGCTCGGGGTGAAGGCGATGGTCCACTCGCGGAAGGAATACTTTCCGAGGTCCCTGCCGAGCTGCGCCTCGCGCCATGAGCGTCCGCCATTCCCGCTGAAGAGCACCTCGCGGATGCCGTGCCCGCCGTCGAAGGCGATGCCGCGGACGGTGGTCTGCGCGCCGGCCTTGAGCGAGGCGCCGTCGGCGAGGCTGGTGATGAAGGAGCGGACGTTGAAGCGGGAGATGGGGATGGTTTTCTTCGGCGCGGTGCCGGGTGCGATGGCGGCGCAGTCGGTGTCGGGGATGCGGTAGGCGGGGTCCATCCAGAAGCCCTTGAAGGCTTCGTCGAGGACGGTGATTTCGTGGAGGTGCTTCACCCAGTAGGTGCCGTAGTGGCCGGGGACGACGAGGCGGAGGGGGAAGCCGTTGAGCCATGGGAGCGGCTCGCCGTTCATCTCGTAGGCGAGGAGGATGTCGGGGTCGAGCGCCTGGTCCACGTCGATGGCCTTGGCGAAGTCGGGGACGAGCGGCGCGGGCGGGGCGTCGAGGCCGTTGAAGAGGACCTGCCTGGCGCCCTCGGCGAGGCCGGCCTTTTCGAGGACGTCCTTCAGCCGCGCGCCCTTCCACTTCGCATTGCCCATCGCGCCGTGGCCGAGCTGTCCGCCGACGACGCGGGGCTGGAAGAAGCCGCGGCTGTTGCCGCTGCACTGGTTCACGGCGGTGACCTCCGCAGGCTCGAACTTCGTGCGCAGCTCCTCGACGCTGAGCTTCAGGGGCGACTTCACTTTTCCGAGCACCTGCACGCGGAAGGCGTCGGCGGTGAGCTGCTCGCGCGCGGGCGGCGACCCGGCGAGATGGTAGCGGACGAAGAAGGCGTCGTTCGGGGTGATGATGCCCTCATTGAAGACGGAGAACGGCGTCTCCAACTGCGGCGGGCGCGAGGTGAGGCGGAGGAGCGCGCGCTTCTGCGGATACTTCACCAGCTCGCGCTCGCCGTTCTCAAAGGGGAGCGTGACGGTCTCGGCGCGGAGCGCTGCGGGGAGCGCTGCGGGGAGCGCGGCAGCCGCGAGCGCGGCGCGGTGGAGGAAGGAGCGGCGGGAGATGTCCGAGGCGCGGGAAGGAGTCATGCGCGGAAACTACGCGGGCGGTCCCCGGAAACGCAATGCGGTCATTCGTCGCGGTGCACGGTCGCCGGGGAGAACGCGGGCAGGCACACGGCGATGTATTCCGCGCCGTCGGGATGCGGCGTGCTGTAGCGGACCCATTCGCCCGCGTGCGCGATGACGGCCTGGCCGGCGGCGACGTCGAGGGTGCCGTCGCGCGACTCCACGCGCAGCGAGCCCGCGAGGACGACGGTGAACTCGTCGAACTCCGGCGTCTGCCCCGGCTCCACCCACCCGGAGGGGCTGCGCATTTTCGCGACGCTGAGGGCGGAGGTCTTCGAGTTCACGTGTCCGACGAACTCCTGGATGATCTTCGGCTTGTTCCCGGCGGATGCGATCTGTGTGGGCTGTGCGATGAGCGTGGGCATGGCGCGAGTGAAGCAGAACGGCGCGCGCATTCTCCAGCGGCAAAATGCACGGCGGCACGGCACATCCGCATTTGCCTTTCACGGCACGCGCGCCTATCGCTCTCGCCCTCCCGCACCTTCACCATGACCTCCGCCAGCCAAGTCAATCCCGCCGAACGCATCCTCATGGGCCCCGGCCCGAGCACCGTGCCAGCGCGCGTGCTCCGCGCACTCGGCGCGCCGACGCTCGGTCACCTCGACCCGCAGTATCTCGCGATCATGGACGAGACGTGCGAGATGCTGCGCCAGGTGTTCCGCACGAAGAACGCGCTCACCTTCCCCGTCAGCGGCACCGGCATGGCCGGCATGGAGTGCATCGCGGTGAACCTGCTCGAGCCCGGCGACGAGGCCATCGTGTGCGTGAACGGCGTCTTCGGCGGACGCATGAAGGACGTGATGGAGCGCTGCGGCGCGAAGGTCCACGCCGTCGAAGCCACGTGGGGCGACATCATTTCCAAGGAGCAAATCGCCGCCGCGCTCGACGCGCACCCGAGGGCGAAGCTCTTCGCCATCGTCCACGCCGAGACGAGCACCGGCGCGCTGCAGCCGCTCGAAGGCATCGCGGCGATGTGCCGGGAAAAGGGCGCGCTGTTTGTCGTGGATGCCGTCACGTCGCTCGGCGGACACGAGCTGTGCGTGGACGACTGGGGCATCGATGCCATCTACAGCGGCACGCAGAAATGCCTCGCCTGCCCGCCCGGACTTTCGCCCGTGAGCTTCAGCGACCGCGCGCTGGCCGCGATGGACGCGCGCAAGACGAAGGTGCAGTCGTGGTATCTCGACGTCTCGATGCTCCGCAAATACTACCAGAATCCCGGCGCTGGCGGCGGCCGCGTGTATCACCACACCGCGCCCATCAACATGACCTACGCGCTCCGCGAAGCGCTCGCCATCGTGCTCGAAGAAGGACTCGATGCGCGCATCGAGCGCCACCGCGTCATGCACCTGCGCCTGCGCGCCGGATTGGAAAAGCTCGGCCTCAGCTATGTGCCGAGGCATTCGCTGCACACGCTGAACTGCATCCACGCGCCCGCCGGCAAAGACGAAGCCGCCCTGCGCAAGGCGTTGCTCGAACAATACGGCATCGAAATCGGCGCCGGCCTCGGTCCGATGGCGGGCAAAGCCATCCGCATCGGCCTCATGGGCCACAGCGCCACCCAGCGCAACGTGGACCTCGTCCTCGCCGCGCTCGGCGAGCTGCTGCGCTGACGCACGATGAACGCGCTCGACCGCCTCGCGGAGATTTTCCCGCCGGAGCGGCTGCTCCGCGAGGCGGTCCAGCTCAGCGCTTACGAGTCGGATGCGCTCACGGCGTTTCATTCGCGCCCGGCTGCGATCGTGATTCCGGAGACGCAGGACGAAGTCATCGCCGCGGTTCGCATTTGCCACGAGACACACACGCCATTCGTCGCGCGCGGCAGCGGCACGAGCCTGAGCGGCGGTTCGCTGCCGGTCGCGGGCGGCATCGTGATTGCACTGAACCGGCTGAACAAAATCCTGCGGCTCGATCCACGCGAGCGCATCGCGGTGGTCGAGCCGGGCGTGGTGAACACGCATGTCACGCTCGCCGCCGCGCCTCACGGACTGCACTACGCGCCGGACCCCTCCTCGCAGACGATCTGCACCATTGGCGGAAATGTCGCGTTCAACTCCGGCGGCGCGCATTGCCTGAAATACGGCATGACGTCGAACCACGTGCTCGGCATCAAGGCCGTGCTCGCGACCGGCGAAGTCGTCGAGTTTGGCAGCGCGAGCCGAGAGCAGTGTGGACCGGACTTTACCGGACTCTTCACGGGCAACGAAGGGCTCTTCGGCATCGCGCTCGAAATCACGCTGCAACTGCTCCCGCGCGCCGAGTGCTTCCACACCGTGCTCGCCGGCTACCGCACACTTGAGCAGGCCGGCGATGCCGTGAGTGCGATCGTCTCCAGCGGCCTGCTGCCCGGCGCGATCGAAATCATGGACGTGCTCGCCATCGAAGCCGCCGAGGCCGCCGTGCATGCGAATTACCCGCGCGGCTGCGACGCGATGCTCATCGTCGAACTCGAAGGCCCGCGCGAAAAAGTCACCGCCGAACGTCCGCACCTCGATGCGCTGCTCGCGACGTCGCAGCCCGTCGAGACGCGCGTCTCCGCGAATGCCGCCGAGCGTCTCGCCATTTGGAAAGGCCGCAAGAGCGCGTTCAGCGCCGTCGGTCGTCTATCGCCGGACTTCATCGTGCAGGACGGTGTGGTTCCGCGCCAGCGACTCGGCGAAGCACTGCGGCGCATCGGTGAGATGTCGCGCGAAGCCGGACTGCGAGTGGCGAATGTCTTCCACGCCGGCGACGGCAACCTGCACCCGCTCATCCTTTACAACGGCCGCGAGACCGGCGCCCTCGAACGCGCGGAAGCGCTCGCTGGCCGCATCCTGCGCATGTGCGTCCAGATGGGCGGCAGCCTCACCGGCGAACACGGCATCGGCGTCGAGAAACGCGACTACCTGCCGGACATGTTCAGCGCCGCGGAGATTGATTTCATGCAGCGCCTGCGCCGCGCCTTCGACCCGGAGGAAATCGCCAACCCCGGCAAGATGTTCCCCGGCGGCAACGCGCCATCGCTCACCCAGCACGGCCTCCATCCGCTCGAAGCCGCCGGCGTGCTCAGCCGCGAGTGATCGGCCTCAGCGCTGCGGCAGCACGAACCGGCTCGTGCGCAGCTTCTCGTAGCTCGGGAAGTATGCCTCGATTTCAAACGTCTTCCCCGCGCTCATCTCGCGCGTCGAGATCTTCGCCGAATACTCCAGCCGCTCCTTCGGGTTGATCAGCAGGATTCCGGGCTCCCTGTCGATGCGCTGGTCGTCCGACCACCGCGAGAGCACGCGGCCGCCCTCGCCTTTCACCACGACATCGACGCGCAGTGAGTTCGGAAACTCGAGTTGCACCGCGGTCTTCCCCGTGTTGACGACGGAAACCGTGACATCCACCGCGCGCGTGTCCGGCAGCCGCACCTGCGCCGGCTCCAGCTTCATTGTCATCGAAAGATTCCGCCACGCGGCAGCGGCCGGCGCGTCGTTCCCGCCCTTCTTCGTGAACGGCGAAGTGATGACCTTCGCGGTTTTCTTCCCCGCATTCTTCGTCGCATCCCACACCGTGCCGGCACCGTCCTTCGTGCCCTCGAACAGGCGCTTCAAAAGGCCCGGCTTGGCAGCCGCATCATCCGCAGCATGCACGGCCGCGATGCCTGCTGTGAAAAGAATCACGGTCAAAATTCTCATGGCCCCACTGTGTGCGGCGGTTCGCGTGTTGCAAATCGCTTTTGCGCCCGCGAAGCTCCGCAATGCGTTTTCTCCAAATCTGCGTCGCGTTCGCGGCGCTCGCGCTTGCACTCCCCCTCGGCGCCATGTCGCAGAAGAGCGACATCATGGTGCGCTTCCACACCGAGACCAACCCGAACGACGGCGAGGCGTTTGCCATCCCGGTGAACCTCACCAACCAGCGCAGGCAGGCCTACCTCTGCCGCGTCCCGGATTTCAGCGAAAAGCAGGTGGACCGCATCTTTCCATTTCAAGCCAGGGACGGCTCGTGGGGCTGCGTCTTCAAGCTGAACCCGCAGGGCCGCATCCGCCTCGAGACAATCAGCGGTGAAATCCACGGCGGCGCGCTCGTCGTCTTCGTGATGACAAAAGCGGGGCGCCGCCAAGTGTCGGACATGGTCATCGACCGCACGGTCTCCGACGGCATCATCACCGTGCCCCGCGGGCTGACGGAGTTCGAGGTCCTCGCGCTGAGGAAGAATTTCAAAGTCGTCGGGGAGCAGCCGAAAAAGGGCTTCATGGAGCCGAAGCAGCCGCGGAAGGAGGATCTCCCCGGCAGCGCGCGCTCAACAAAACCATCGCTGCTCGAACCGCTGTCCACCTCCGGAACTTCGCGCCGCCGCACGAGCACCACGGAACCGCCGCTGCCGCGCCTCTCCGATTAGCACCACCCGCCGCACCGCTTTTCCCTCCGCGGCGCCCATGCGCGAAATGGAAGGATGAACATCACCTACTCCTCGCTGCTGGCCGCAGTCGTGCCCACGTTCATCGTGCTCGGTTCCGGCTTCATGCTGCGGCGCTTCCGCGCGATGCGCCCGGAGGCCGATGCGACACTCATCACGGTCGCGGTGAATTTTCTCTACCCGTGCCTCATCGCCGACACGGTGCTGCGCAATGCCGCATTGCGCGACGTTCGCACTGTGGCCACCGCGCCCGCCGTCGGATTCGTGCTCCTGCTCCTGTGCTTCGGAATCGCCGTCCTTTCGGCCCGCATGCTCCGCCTGAAGTTCCCGCAGCCCGCGAGGACATTTGCCTTCACCTCCGCGATTCCAAACTGGGGCTACCTCCCGATTCCGATCGTGCAGCAGCTCTTTGGGAAGGAGACCACCGGCATCCTTTTCATCCACAACATCGGCCTCGAACTTGCGCTGTGGTCTGTTGGCGTCTGGGTCCTGAAGGGCAGCAGTTCGTGGCGGCAGGTGTTCACCATTCCGTTCTTCGCAATTCTCGGTGCGCTCGTCTTGAATTTCGCGCACGCGGCGGACTGGATGCCCGTCCCGGTGCTGGAATCGCTCCACTATCTCGGCCAGGCGGCCATTCCCCTCTCCCTTCTTCTCACCGGCGCGATCCTCGCGGACTCCGTCGGCCTGCTCGGCAACGCGCATCACCCCGTGATCACGCTGGCCGGATGCCTCGTGCGAATGGCCCTGCTGCCGCCGCTGTTTCTCGCCGCGGCACGCTGGCTCCCGGTCTCACCCGATCTCCAGCGCGTGCTCGCCGTGCAGGCCGCCATGCCGTGCGCGATGGTTCCCGTGCTCCTCTCCCGGCATTTCAGCGGCGACCTCGGGACGGCAGTGCGGATCGTCCTCGCGAGCACCGTGCTCGGCCTGCTCACCATCCCGCTCTGGCTGCGAATCGGGTTCGCGTGGCTCGGGTTCGATTGAGGCCGCCCGTCACGGCTGGCGCAGGCTCCTCCGCAGCGCAAACGCCCCCGCAATCCACAGCCCGAGCAGCGGCGCGAGGCTCCAGCGGCTCGCTGGAAAAAGAAACTCCCCCACGTTGAACGCGGACCATTCGACCGCTGGCGAGTGGGCGGGAAACTGCTGGAAGAACGTGCCGTCCCACGGACCGAGCGCGTTCGTCGAAACCGGGCCGCTCATCGCGGCAATCCAGAGCGGATTCGACTCGCCGCGCATGACTTTCTCCCATGCCTCGCGTTTCAGCTTTTCCATCTCGGCAGACACGTCCGCGGCGGACAGCCCATTTTTCTCCAACTCCAACCGCCGGCCGCCAAGCCACTCCTCAAACTTCGCGTCGATGACCGGCCACGCGCGGCCCTGTGCGAACATCGGCCACGCATAGCGCCAGACGAGGCTGTTGCCCGCGAGCTTCTCCTTCCACTCGCCGGGGTGATTCACCCACACGTGCGAGCCGACGCCGAGCGGATTGAGCGCGTCGGTGACAGTGAGCAACGACTGCTGCACGATGCTCACCGCCGCCATCGCGACCGTCGTGCGCGGCCAGTTCACGAATGCCGGCACCAGCGCGAGGCATAGGAATGGCAGCGCTGGAATGAGGTAGCGCGGCCCCGCCGAAAACCCGCCGTGAAACCCATTGAAGCAGATGTTGATCAGGAAAAAATACGCGGCGCACGCGACGATGAGCCGGCGCTCCGCACGCGGCATCTCAGCCCTGCCCCCGCGGAAAACCCAAACCGCCGCGGCGACGAGCACCGGCGAGAGAACGAACACCCCGCGCCATGGCGAGACGGTGATCGCGAGGGCCGCGAACCAAGATGGAACGGTGAACATGCCGAGGAATGCGGGCGCGATCTCCTTGAAGGCCGGATTCTGGAAGCTCGTGTTCAGCGCAAACGGCGAGCCGAACGCCGCGACGTTGTATGCCAGGAGCGCCAAGAGGCACGGCAGCACACCGAGCGAGAACATCACCGCCGCACGCCAGCCGGCCCTGCGGCCTTCCTCCCGCAGCAGCACCCACAGCGCAAAGAACGCGCCGGGTATCGCAGCGAGGTAGTTCGTCACCGCCGCGATTCCCGACCAGATTCCCGCGGTCACCGGACGCCGTTCCCGCGCCGCGGCGAATGAGGCCAGCAGGAGCACCGCGGTCACGTTGTGATCAAACATCAGCGTGCCGAACGGGAAGAAGGTCGTGCCAAACCCAAAGGCCAGCGCCGCGCCAAGCGCCGCGCCGGGGTGGCCGGGGAACATCTGCGAGGCCAGCCGCAGCACGAGCACGACACCGAGCGCGGAGGCGATGCCGACCGTGAGCACGGAGCACAGCCACGCGTTCACATTCATCACCCACCAGTCATCCGGGTCGAGCCCGAGCAGCTTCTCCGCATGGTGAATCACGAAATACGCCGGCACCGCGAGCAGCGAGGCTCCGGGCGGCTTGTTCGGGTGGAAGTGGCCGTCGGGCGCAATGCCGATGTCGCCAGTGCAGGTGCCTTCGCCGATGATCACCATGGTTGCATCGGGATCGAACGCCTTGCCGTTCACCGTGAGCTGCTGCCAGTCGGGCTTCTCCTTCGTGCCGACATTCTGCCAGTCGCCCCACGAGAGTTGGCAGCGCTTTCCCTCGTGAACAAACTCGCCCCGCTCCACGCGCGACCGCACGAGCTTCCGGCCCTCGCCGGGGCGATAGACGAGAAAGTCGTCCACCGCGAGGCGCCCCTCCTCGACGATCGCGCGCACCTCGGCGAAACGCGCGTTCTGATTCCATCCACCGCCCTGGTGAAACCACGCGAACGTGATGAACGACAGGGCGAAAAGCAGCAACTGTTGGCGGCGCGACGGCATGGAGCAGGTGACGAATGACGGATGACGGATGACGAATGAAGCGCGAAATCGCGCGACACGCGGCTTGCCTTCGCCGCTCGACATTCGTCATTCGTCGTTCCCCGCACCCCATGCCCTGGTCCCAGAACTACGATCCACTGCACTCGCTCGCAGGCTCCACGCTTGCCGCTGCGGTTCCCGTCGTGATGCTGCTCGCGCTGCTGGCCTTCTGGCATGTCCGCGCGCATTTCGCGGCGCTCGCCGGGCTGTGCTCCGCCTTCGCGGTGGCAGTGTTCATATTCAAAATGCCTGCGCAGCTCGCAGGAGCGGCAGCGGCGTATGGCGCGGCGTTCGGGCTGTTTCCCATCGGATGGATCGTGCTGAACGCGGTGTTCACCTACCGGCTTGCCGTGGAGACGGGCACGTTCGGCGAGATCAAGTCCCAGATCGCGCGGCTGTCCGGCGATGCGCGCATCCAGGCCCTGCTCATCGCGTTCTGCTTCGGCGCGTTCATCGAGGGCTGCGCCGGGTTCGGCGCGCCGGTGGCGATTTCCGGCGCGATGCTCATCGGCCTCGGCTTCAGGCCCCTCGAAGCCGCAAAGCTCGCGCTCATCGGCAACACCGCGCCCGTCGCATTCGGCTCCGTCGGGATTCCCGTCACCACGCTCGCGACCGTCACAGGTCTGCCCGTCGAACACCTCAGCGCGATGGTCGGTCGGCAGCTCCCGGTCTTTTCGCTCATCGTCCCGTTCTGGCTCGTTGCCGCACAGGTTGGCTGGCGCGGGATGCGCGAAGTGTGGCCCGCGTGCCTCGTGTGCGGCGCGAGCTTCGGCGTCGTGCAATGGGCAGTGAGCAATTTCCACGGCCCGTGGCTCGTGGACATCGCCGCGGCAATCGTCGCGATGCTCTCGCTCGTCGTCCTGCTGCGGTTCTGGCGGCCTGCGAAGGAAACGGAGGCAGCCGCGTCGGCCGCACCCGCCGCGCAAGTTTCAGAACCCGGAATCCAAAGCCAAAAATCGACTCTGCGCCCGTGGCTGCCGTGGGCTCTGCTCGCGGTTTTCATCGCGGTATGGAGCACACCCGCGGTGAAGACCGCGCTCAACGGCTACGCGCCCGACGCCAAGCCGCTGCCGAGCACATGGCAGGCGCCAAACCTCCCCGTGCCGGGGCTGCCCGGCAACGTGCTGCGCGTGCCGCCGGTCGTCGCAAAGCCCGCGCCGGAGAAGACCGACTACCCGCTGAACTGGCTCTCCGCCACGGGCAGCGCGCTGCTCATCAGCGGCATCGTGAGCGGGCTGCTGCTCGGCATGAAACCCCGCGCGCTGCTGCGGCTCTACGGCTCCACGCTGCGCAGCGTCCGCCTCTCGCTGCTCACCATCGCGCTCATGCTCGCGCTCGGCTTCGTCACGAAATTCTGCGGCTCGGACACCACCATGGGCCTCGCGTTCGCGGCAACGGGACCGTGGTTTCCTTTCTTTTCGCCGCTCCTCGGCTGGCTCGGCGTCGCGCTCACGGGCAGCGACACTTCCTCGAATGTCCTCTTCGGCAATCTCCAGAAGGTCACCGCCGAGCAGGTTGGCATTTCGCCCGTCCTCACATGCGCGGCGAACAGCTCCGGCGGCGTGATGGGCAAGATGATCGACGCACAGAGCATCGTCGTCGCGCAGACTGCGACTGGCGGCGGCCCGGACGCGCCCGACGCGGGCACAATTCTCCGCGCGGTCTTCTGGCACAGCCTCGCCCTTGCCGCGCTCGTCGGCCTCCTCGTGCTCCTGCAGGCGCGGGTGTTTTCCTGGATGATTCCCGGAACGCCATGAGGCGCAACCGCGGCCGCTACATGTCTTCCGCGACCGAATTCACCGCCTTCGCGCTCTCCACATAAAACACCTCGCAGGCACCGTTGCCCGTGTCGTCGCGCCGGAGCGACGTGTTCCATGTCCCGCCACCGGGGCCGTTCGCATTTACCAGCCAGCCCTTCAATGTCACGATCTGCCCGACGCGCAGACTGCCAATCGTCTTTCGAACGGCGTCATTCGCCGCGATCACATGGTTGTTCGCCGACGATACCTTAATCTCATCCTGCGGAATCGGCGGATTGTCCCGCCACTCGTAGAAATAGAATCGGTTCGTCATCGAAATCTTCAGCCAGTCGAGCACCGCCTGGTCGCTCATCTTCCCCCAGCCCACCGCGACATCCACCGGAACGAGCTCCGCCTGCGGGCCGCTGTGGTAGCGCTTCGTGCCGAGCACGCGGCCGCGCAGCGTGTATTCCGCCACGGCCGTCAGGTGCCAGTCGCCGACGGCGCCGATTGCTCTCGGCGGAGTGTCCTTCTGCACCGGGGAATTCGGCACCAGCACGCCGGGCTCATGCCGGATCGGACGATGCGACAGATACCACCATGCCGCGCCCGCAAACAACGCGAGGACGATGAGGCTTTTGAGCAGGCGCTTGAGCATGAAGGTAGGAAAGCAGTCCCAGTGCCCCGCCCGGAGGCAGTCCAGCGCCATCACCTCCGGCATTGCATCGCAGTGCCGCATTCCTCACAAACGCCCGCATGAAGCGCCTCTTCCTCCTCGCAGCCCTCGCCGTTTCCTCAGCCGGAATCCACGCCGCCGACGCACCGAAGCCCATCCGCGCACTCATGGTCTGCGGCGGCTGCTGCCATGACTACAAGAACCAGAAACAGATCCTCTCCGAAGGCATCAGCGCCCGTGCGAACGTCGTCTGGACCATCGTGCAGGAGGACGCGCCCAAGGGTTCCGACGAGCGCAGCCACCGCGTGAGCATCTACGAGAAGCCCGAGTGGTGGAAGGGATACGATGTGATCGTCCACAACGAGTGCTTCGGTGCCATCTCGGACAATGCATTCATCGAGGGCATCACCGCCGCGCACAAGGCCGGCGTCCCCGGCGTCTTCCTCCATTGCTCCTCGCACAGCTACCGCGCGGGCACGACCGACGAATGGCGCAAGGCTGTCGGCATCACGTCGCGCAGCCATGAGAAAAACCGCGACCTGAACGTGAAGGTCATCAAGGCGGACCATCCCGTGATGAAGGGCTTCCCCTCGGAGTGGCTCGACCCGAAGGACGAACTCTACAAGAACGAGTTCGTGTGGCCGAACTGCGTGCCGCTCGCGAAGGCCTACGGCGAGGACACGAAGCAGGATCACAATGTGATCTGGGTGAACACCTACGGGGGCACGCGCGTTTTCACGACGACGCTCGGCCACAACAACTCCACGATGGCCGCGCCGGAATACCTCGGCCTCGTCACCCGCGGCCTGCTCTGGACCTGCGGAAAACTCAACGACGACGGCAAGCCTGCCGACGGATTCGGCCCTGCGGCAAAGTAGCCGACGTCAGTCCCAGCCGATCACACGGCCTTTGTTCTGCTCCTGGAGCCAGCTCATCAGCGGCTTGTAGTATTCGAGCATCGCGCGCGTGGAGAGCTCCTCGCCGGTGGCCTCCTTGAGGATCTTCCGCCAGTCCTCGGTCGCGCCTTTTGCCATGATTTTGCGGAGGAACTCTCCGACCTGCTTGTTGCCCGCGTAATTGCACTGCTGAGGCGGCTGATGGAGAATCGTGCGCGCGATGTAGTCGTGGAGCTGGTGCTTGAAGACCTGCGCGATCGCGTAGCTGTAGTAATAGGCGGGGTTGTCGTTGATGTGCGTCTTCGTCGCCGGGTCGCACCATTCCTCGCCGCGCGGCGCGGGCGGTTCCACGCCTTGGAAATCGCGCACATACTGCCACCAGCGCGCGTTCCATTGCTCGACCGGCAGGTTCTTCGCGTAGATGTCCGCCTCCCAGTGCGTCATCGTGCCCGACGACCACGCCATGAATGCCATGCCGTTGCCGAGCGCGTTATCGAGG
This sequence comes from Chthoniobacteraceae bacterium, assembly GCA_044221035.1. GTDB lineage: Bacteria > Verrucomicrobiota > Verrucomicrobiia > Chthoniobacterales > Chthoniobacteraceae > SXWH01. The sequence continues at coordinate 15,323 of JBGAPU010000087.1, forward strand.
AGGAACGCCGTCTCGTCCGGTTTGAAGTCCGCAGGCAGCACGCCGAGCGATTTCAAATACGGCACCTGTCCAGCCGCCAGCGCGATGAGTTCGCCGAAGCCCTCGTGGAATGCCGGATTCGCCCCCGTTCGCAGCAGCGGCAGCACCTCGGGCCGCGAATAGCTCATGAAATAGAAACCATGCCCGAGTTCGTGATGCGCCGTCGTGAACCACTCGGGATTCGGCTCGATGCTCTGAAGCGAGCGGATGTCCGCATTCAGGTCCACATGCCAGCAGGACGCGTGGGTGTTCTTCTTCCGCGGGCTTCCGGCGGGCACCGGATAAAGGTCGGACTTTGTCCAGAAAGTCGCCGGCAGCGGCGCGAAGCCGAGGCCGGTGAAGAACTGCTCCGCCGACTTGATCACAAACTCCGCGGTGCGCCCCTCGAAATACTTGTCGAGCTTTGCCGCTTCGACGATGCCCGGCCATTCCTGCGACCAGCGGTTGTTCAGCCAGTGCGCGGGGATGCGCTTCGGCACGGGCTGGCGGAATTTCTCGGCGAGCTTGTGCTTCACCCACGTGTGGAGCTGGACGTAGAGCGGCCGCAGCACGCGGAGGAACTCGTCGTTCAGCGCGACCATCTCCTCGGTCGTCATCCCGTATCCGGCGACTTGGAGCGCGAAGTAGTCGTGGTAGCCCATTTCCTTCGCAACGCCATTTCGCAGGTCGCGGAGCTTGATGAGCCCGTCCTTCAGCGCCTTGCCGGATTCCTTCGACGCCTCCCACACCGCCTGCCGCTCGGCGAGGTCCGTGCTCGATTCGAGAAGGCGGTTGATTTCATTCACCGTGATCGGCTTGCCGCGCAGTTTGAACTCGAAGCTGTTCAGCGTCGAAGCCTGCGCGGTCTCCGCGGCGATGCGGGCGGCGACGAGCTTCGGATTCGTCATAGGCCCCTCGGCTGCATTCAGCAGCACGCGGTCGAGTTGACGCCACGTGATTTCATTCAGCTCCGTGCGGTGCGACAAAAGCTCCTTCGCCTCGGCGATGATTGCCGGGTTCCCATTGAAGGCCGCGCTCGCTTTTCCCGCCGTCTCGGACGCCGCATCGTGCGCCGGCGACACATCCGTCACCGCCAGCCACTGTGCCTCGCTGTTCACCGTGTTCAGCGCCTGATATGACGCATTCACGAGCGCCAGAAAACGGTCCGCCCGTTCCTGAAGCGGCGTTCGATCGGCGGCAGAAGCCAGCGGCGACAGAGCGAGGAGGGCGACGAGGGAGAGGCGCAGTTTCATGCGCCGCAGGCTAGCGGAACCGTCGAAGCGAGACAGGAAAAAGCCTGCTCCTCGGACGTGCGCTAACTCGTCTTCTGCGGCGGCTTCACCGCAAAGGTGAGCAGGGCTCCGACGATCAGCAGCGCCGCAGCCGCCTGAAACGAAGTCGCGTAGCTCTTGATGCCTGCGGCATCCGCACTCGCCTCATACGGTGCTGCTGAATCTGCGCGGTAAAACGAAGCCGCCGACACCCCACGCGGTGAAGAGTGGCCCGTAGTTCATGCCGAAGCTCTTCAAGCCCCAGAGGTCTTTCGTGAGCGAGGGGAAGAGCGAGAGGTTCGCGCCGTAGTTGCCGCCGATGAGTGCAGCTAGCACGACGATCACCACCGGCAGCATGTCCTTCGAGGCTGTCACCGGGATGGCTGCGAACATGAGCACGGCCTGAAACGCCAGCACGAGAAAGAGCGTCTGCCGGCGGCCGATTTTGTCGGAGAGAATCCCGGCGAGAATCCGCCCGCCCGCATTTCCCACCGCCATGATCGCGACTGCCACAAAGGCAAGCGTGCCCATGCTCTTCTTGGCCATGCGCCGCTGACGCTGATGACCATGAGGCCGGCGCCGGAGCCGATGAAATAGATGACCCACAGCAGCCAGAAGCGCGGCTGCTGCCGGATGATCCGGCCGGCGTCGCGCCCGCCGCCGGTGCTGGCCCGGAGGATTTCCCAGCGGTCGAATACCCTGCTGCAGGATTTCAAGGCAACTGGGCGAGGCCGACGACACCGTCGTGAACAGGATGCTGTAAACCTTCATCACGTGCAGCACGGCCCGCGCTGCCGGGGGCCGACTTCAGAAGGTGATCCGTCAACGGGGCGAGATACACGGGCGCGAGACCGAAGCCCGCGACAACGAGCCCCGCAATGAGACCGGTCCTCGCAGGAGGAAACCACTTCAGCGCCGGCGGCGTCGCGGACGAGTAGCCGAAGCCCATGCCGAGGCCAAAGAGCACGCCGAAGCCAATGATCCAGTTCCAGTAGCCCGTGGACATGGAGCAGATGTAGAAGCCCGCACCTGTGAGCAGACCACCGATGGTTGCCGTGATCCTCGGGCCAAATTTGTCCTGGCACCGGCCGGCAAGGATCATCGCCGCGGCAAAGACAAGGCAGCTCACCGCATACGGGTCATTCAGCCGTCCGCCGTCCCACCCGAACGTCTCACCGATCTTCCCCTTGATGAGGCTCCACGCGTAGAGGATGCCGAGTGCGAGATTGATGCCGAGGCCGGCGAAGGTGACGATCCATCCGCGGTTCGCCTGCGTGTTGGTGGTGTCAGTCATGGTGGGGTCGTTGGAAATGACCGGTGTCGAATGACGAATGGCGGGCGCGCTGTCCACTCGTCATTCGTCATTTGCAAAATCAGCCCGCGGTTTTGCGCCGAGGGCTGCCGCGTTTCCGGGCGGGTTTCGCAGCGGGTGCCGTCATTCCCTTAAAAAGCCGCGCGTGCTCGTCGAGCAGGTAGCGGTCCGTCATGCCGGAGACGTAGTCGCACACCGTGCGGTGCAGCCCGACTTCCTCCACACGTCGCGCCGTCGCCTCGCCGAGTAGCTCTGGCCTTTTCAGATACGCCCCGAAAACTTCGCTGAGCATCGCGCAGGCGGCGTTGTTCGCTCCCGAGACGCGCGGGTGGTAGTAGAGCCGCTTGTAGAGGAATTTCCGGAGCTGCGCATTCGCCCGGCGCAGGGTGTCGCTGTAGGCAATGAGCGGGCGGGAGCAGGCGCGCACATCGTCGGCGCTCCTCACCCCTGCGGAATCGATGCGTGCCGAACTGGTGCGAATCACGTCCGCCACCTGTCGGTCGATGAGGCAGCGGATCACATACGCGCGGAATTCCGCGGAACGCAGTTTAGGAAAATCACGCCGCACCTGCTTCTCCGTGTCGCACCATGCGGTGAGCCCCTCGAGCTGCTTTGGCTCCAGCAGCTTGAAGTCGAGCCCGTCGTCGAGATCGTGGCTGTAATACGTGATCTCGTCCGCGAGGTTCGCCACCTGCGCCTCCAGCGACGGATGCGGCATCGGCTTTGAGCCCGGCCTGGAACTCTCGTAAAACCGCGCGTGCTTCTGCAGCCCCTCGCGCACCTCGTGGCTGAGATTCAGGCCGGGGAATTTCGGATAGCGCAGCTCGATCACATCCACGATGCGCAGGCTCTGTTCATTGTGGTCAAATCCCCCGTGGCCGCGCATCAGCTCATCGAGCGTCTCCTCACCCGTGTGGCCGAAAGGCGGATGCCCGAGGTCGTGCGCAAGCGCGATCGCCTCCGCGAGATCCTCGTTCAGGCCTAGCGCGCAGGCGATCGTGCGCGTGATGTTCGCCACCTCGAACGTGTGCGTGAGCCGCGTGCGCAGGTGGTCGCCCGTGCCATTCAGGAAGACCTGCGTCTTGTATTCGAGCCGGCGGAAAGCGCGGCTGTGGACGATGCGTGAGCGGTCGCGCTGGTAGTCCGTCCGGTGCGGATGCTTCGGCTCGCGGTGGCGCCGGCCCTCGGAGTCGGCGGACTTCTGCGCATATGGCGCCAGCACCACGCGCTCCTGCGCCTCGAGCTCCTCGCGGGTTCGGATCACTCTCCCTCCTCCCCCTTCGGCTTTGTCTGCCCGTCGATGTGCGCGATGTCCTGCTCCAGCTTCCGCCGCATGATGCGCGCGGTCGCGCGGACGATGAGGATGTCGAAGAGCGCCAGCATCACTCCGGTCAGCGTGAGCCATGCGCACGCGAGCCAGTAAAAAAGATAGAGCCACGGGTGCTGCCGCGCCCATTCGTCCGGGATGAGCCACGAGCCGAGGAACAGCATCAGCATCGCCGCCAGCATCACCCACATCATCATGTTCCGCCGCAGGCGGGTGTCGCGGAGGACACCCTTCGTGAGGAGCATGACGAGGCGGAACATGCGCGACAATTCCGCGCACTCCCGCGCGCCGTCGAGCACAGAAAGCGCGCGCGCCGAGCGAAAACCGCACGCGGCGGTTGCATTCCACGCCGCCGCTCCATAGCGTCCGCGCATGAAGCTCGTTCGCTGGAAGCGATTCACGTGGGACCTCACCAAGCTCCCTGCGTTCGACTCGCAAATCCCCTCCGCATTCAATATCCGCGCCGCCTCCCGCGACGAGGAAAAGGTCGTGCACAATGTCGTCTTCACCGCCTTCGGCCTCGACACCGCCTGGGGCGACTCGATCCGCTTCGTGCGCGACTTCATTGAGACGCAGCTCGCCGCCAGCTTCGCGCACCGCGCCGTCCCCTGCCTCGTCATCACCCACGGCACGCGCATCATCGCCGCATCCGTGCTGAATGTGAACGAGGACGCCCCGAGCCACCTGATTTCCGGACCGTGCGTCCTCTCCGAATACCGCAGCCGCGGCATCGGCACCGCGCTGCTGCACGAATCAGAAAGCATCAGACCGCCGGCCTCGCGAGCGTCCGGCTTCCAGGAAAGCGTTCCCGCGTGCAGGTTCATTTGTCGAAGTTGTCCGCCAGCGCGCAGGACTTCATTCACAAACTTTGTTCTATTCGCTGCGCCTCGTGGCAGGCACGGCCCCAGGTACCGGTGTTCTGAACGCCTCTTCGTCCTCTGCGCGGCATTCGCCTCGCCGCGATCCGGCTCGCGCCCAGGACATTCCTGTCGCCGTGCGCTTCAGCGTGAAGGCGGCAAACCGGCGAGCTGAAGGTCTGGTCGAGATGGAGAACGCTCGTTGAAGGTTGCCGCGGGCAAATCCGTGGACCTGACTGGCAAGGACAGCCAAACCTGCGCGTCGGCCTTTGTTCGTCGCGGTCAGGTCAACGACTTGAAGCCGTCTCCGTCTATCGCGTCGCGGGCGCGGCCAGGCGCCTACGTCGTCGGTTTGGCGATACTGCAACCGAAGCCGAAGGTATAGCTTAACAGTACCACCGCCGGTGAAGCGGCCTGGCTCACGCAGGCGGTCGCGCTTGGTCGGCCTGCCAGCACCTTTCGACGGAACATCGGTGGGAGCAGATTCAGTTCAGGTCGGCGCGCAATATTCACTCCGGCGGCGGAGATCTTCGGCAAACTGCGCAACCAGCTTCGCACCCACGCGCGATTCTGGCGTGTCGATCACCCGCACCGTGCGCGTCATGATTCCGACGCGTGCGATGATCGTCGCTGGCATGGACTTCGCGGGATGGGCTTGCAGGGCTGCCCGTTCACCATTGCACGTGGCCCGCTTTAATCGCCTCCGCCGCGTTTGTGCGCGTCTTGAAGACACGCACAGCCCAGAGCCATTGATCGAGACGCATCGCCGAATCCTCTAGTCCGCGGGCATCCCGCCTGTGCTGAACTGAAGCCACAGCGCGACCAGCTCCGGCCCCGCAAAAAGCCAGACAAGCGCGCCGACGGAGAGATACGGGCCGAAGGGAATCTTCGCCGACCACTCGCGGTGGCGCATCGCGATGCACGCTGCCACGACACGCTGACGACCGCCACCATCACCGTGAAGAGCACCGCCTTCCATCCGAGAAACGCGCCGATGCACGCCATGAACTTCACATCGCCGAAACCCATCGCGTCGCGCTTGAACGAGATGCTCCGCACGGTGCCGCTGAACTCCTTCACCGCATTCAGGTCGAGCTGCGCACCGTCGAGTTCCAGCCTCATACTGCGACCGAAGCTCGATGCCCCTCATCAAATCGCTTGCCATCGAGCGTGAGGCTCGCGCACATCATAGAGCCAGTCTTTCTCGGTGGAAAAAGTTCGTCCCCGCAGTTCATCCGCCTCGTCGCCCGTGCCCCGATCAGCTTTGCGCGCTCGCCCTCGATCTTCCGAACGCGCGCGCCTCCTTCCACTCTAGCGTCTTCTTCCCAAAGGCCAGCTTCCCCCGGCATGATGAGCCACCTGGGCCAAACCGGCCGCCGCCGGCCAGCGACATGAAGCGCGCCGTCCCAGGTGATTCAATCTCCCGATACAGCGGCGGCAGTGCTGCGCTGAAGAGCACTCCGCGACCGCCCCGCCAATCGTGATTTCATCCGGGATGATGTAATGCTCGAAGTCGATGAATGTCGCGACGACGAGCAGCGCGATGAAGGTGAACAGCGGCAGCGCAGGGCCTGCCCACGCTCCCGGCCTTCCCGACCACCGGAATTGATATACCAAGCGCCGAGGAAGAACGCCCGTGAGCAGCTCCACGAGCACGTAGCGCGACGCATGACGCCGCCAGTTGCAGCACTTCCCGCCCTGCGCCAGCCATGTGATGATCGGCAGGTTCGAATACCACGGAATCTGATACTTGCAGTGCGGGCAGAAAAATTTGCCGCCCGGTTTGTTCTGAAAATGCCGAGCGGCATCCGGTAGATGCACACATTCAGGAACGAGCCGATGCTCGCGCCGAGGACGAACGCAAAAACGGCGAAGAGCGTGTCATAGAATTGGGCTGGCATTTGGGCTGCCGCAGCAAAAGCAGCGCGCGGGCCAAGGTCAACGCTCCCGGCGTTCCCTTCCCGGAGCATTGCCCGCTTCCCCCGGTTCCTTCGCCCCAGCATTTCCCGTTTTCGGCGCCCGCACCAGTTTCGCGAGATCCTTCGGCAATGGGGACTCGAAGCGCAGTTCCTCGCCCGTGATCGGATGGCAGAAGCGCAGCATGCACGAATGCAGCCCGAGGCGGCCTGCCGGGTCGCTCACGGCGCCGTATTTCTCATCACCCACGATCGGGCAGCCGGCGTCGGCGAGCTGCACGCGGATTTGGTGCCGTCGCCCGGTTTCAAGGGTCAGTTCGACGAGCGATCGCCACACGCTTTTCGCCAGCACGCGGTAATGCGTGACCGCGTGCCGTGTCTGCGGGCCTCGCGGGGCGATGCGGACGCGGTGGGGGTTGGTCTCGTCGAGGTCGCACTCGAACGTCCCCTTCTCCTCCGGCAGCCAAGTCTCCACCACGGCCTCGTAGCGCTTTTCAAACTGGTCCCAGTCGCGCTGCAGAGCCTCCTTCGCCTCGGGCGTCTTTGCGAAGACCATGAGGCCCGACGTCTCTCGGTCGAGCCGGTGCACGATCCACACGCGCTCGCGCGAACGGGCGTTGCCCTGCCGCAGATACTCGGTGAGCTGGTAATAGGCCGTGCGCTCCGGCTCCGCCTCGCTTGCGATGCTCAGCAGCCCGGAAGGTTTGTCGATGACGATGAGGTGGGCGTCCTCGAAGAAAATCTTCATGCCCCGCCGAGCACGGTCTTTGGCGCAGCGAAGCGGTCGGTGCGCACTGCGACGGTGTCGCCGCGCTGCAGCGGATGATCGAACTGCGTGACCGGGCGGCCATTCACGGTGATCGCCTGGAATTTCAGCCACTGCCGGATCTGCTTTTTCTTCTGCTCCGGCCAGGCGGAGAAAAGAAACGCGAGCAGTGGCGCTGGCTCGTTCACGGTGACGGGTTTCGGCATCGCGGCACTCTCTCCGCGGCGCGGGCGGATGTCGACCTCCGAGCGGCCGCATCAACCGAGCGTCGCGAGATCGAGGAACGCGATGAACGAGGGATTTCCCACAGGCGCGTAGTGGCCGGTGAAGCTGAGCGCACCGGTCTTCCGGTCCACGCGGAAAACAGTGACGTTGTCCGCGCGCTGATTGCACGAATAGAGAAAGCCGCCGCCCGGGGAAAAGCCGAAGCTCCGCGGGTAGTTGCCGCGCGTGGGCTCCTCGCCGGCGAAGGCGAGCGTCCCATCCGCACCGACGGAGAACCACGCGATCGTGTCGTGCAGGCGGTTGCCTGCATAGACGAATCGGCCGTCGGCGGAGACGAGGATCTCCGAGGTGAAATTGCTCCCCCGCATACCCCGGCGGCAGGCTGGAGATCGTCTGCCGCTGTTGCCGGCCCTTCGCCGCGTCGTAGTCGAAGAGCACGATGTTCGAGCCCTCCTCCTGCAGCGAGTAAAGGCGGCGCCCGTCCGGATCGAACGCGAAGTGCCGCGGACCGTCGCCCGGCGGCAGCTCGACGATGTGTGGTTCATTCGGCGCGAGCACACCCTTCGCCGCGTCGAACTTCACGAGGTTGATCCAGCCCGAGGTCGTGGAGATCACAAAACGCCCCGAGGGATCGCTCTCGATCATGTGCGCGTGCGGCTGGTCGTGCCCGCTGAAGGCGAAGCTGCCCGCAGGCGCGTTCGCCGATTTCGTCGGCCCGATTTTCCCCGCGTCCTTTTTCACATCCGTCGCGGCGCCGAGCTTGCCGTCCGCGAGGACCGGCAGCACGGACACCGAGCCGCCGAAGTAATTCGCCACGAGCACGAATTTCCCCGACGGGTGCATGCTGATGTGCGTCGGCCCCTTGCCCGCCGGAGCTCACGGTGTTCAGCAGCGTGAGCTGGCCGTCCGCCCGGTTGACGGCGAACGCACTCACGGAGCCCGACTCGTTCTCATCCACGCGGTCGGTCTCGTTCGTCGAATACATGCGGCTGCCGTCGGCGCTGATCGCGAGGCAGTTCGGGCTCGTGCCCATTTCCACGACCCCGCGCGGAGTGAGCGAGCCGGTCGCGCGATCCACCTCGAAGAGATGAATGCCGCGCCCATTCCCCGGCGGCAGGTCCACCTGCGTGGGCGCGCGTGTTGCGCAGCGGCGAGCTGAAGTGCCCACGTAGGCCATGAGCGGCGCCTTCGCCGATGCCGCGCGCGCGCCGGTGCGACTGATGCCGAATGGGCGCGCCGAAGGACAACGCAGCGGAGGATTTCAGAAATGCGCGGCGGGAGATTTGCGAGGGAGTCATCGCGCGACCTTGGCACAGGACCGCGCGGAATCCAACTGCCGCCTCGCGCGCGCCCGCAAAAATCCGCGCCAAGTTTTCCGCCGGGCGCGGCTTGTTCCCCGTGCCTCCGGCAAACCCCGCGGCCCACCGCCCCGCACACTCCGCATCCTTTCCCATGAAAATCCACCGCACCCTCCTCACCGCATTCACCCTCACCGCTCCCCTGCTCGGCTCCGTCTGCGCCGGCACCGGCGTCGGCGCCAAGCCTCTCCCCGGCGCCGAGGTGATCCTCGACGGCACCCGCGCGATGCTCGACGAAAAGTGGATCTACTGGGAGGGCCCCGGCTTCAAATCCTCCATGCCCATCAAGTGGCAGATCGTCGAGGACCCGGTGGACAAAGACAAGGGCACCGTCGTGATGACCGACGACCGCGCGGCCGACGGCGGCAAATTCGGCGCCGCCGACATCGTCACCAAAAAGCAGTATCGCGACTTCCGCCTCCACATCGAATTCTGGATCGCCAAGCCCCGCGGCAACAGCGGCGTATATCTCCAGAACCGCTTCGAGATTCAGGTGCTCGACGGCGACAAGACCAAGCACGGCATGGGCGCCGTCATCAACGAAACCGAATCCCCCTACCACGCCTACGCCGGCACCGGAAAATGGAACGCCTACGACATCACCTTCCGCGCCGCCCGCTTCAAGGACGGCAAGATGGTCGAGAAGCCCCTCGTCTCCATGTTCTTCAACGGCATCAAGGTCCACACCAACGTCCAGATCAACCAAGTCTGGGGCGGCCCGAAATCCGGCATCGACGGCGGCAATGACGGCGGCAAAGGCATCACCGACACCCCCGGCGGCATCAAGCTCCAGTGCGAAGGCCACGACGTCCGCTACCGCAACGCGTGGATCAAGGAGCTGACCCTCGACAAGCCGGACACCGACTTCGCGGAGTAGCGGGCGGACGGACGAGCCGCGTGAAGCGTTTAGTCGAAAAGACTGCTCACAATTTCGCCGAGCAAGTCCACGGCGGGACTCATCCAGTCGATGGAGTCGCCCAATGCTCCTGCACCGGCTGATGCGCCCGCCTGCGTCCGCGAGCGTTCACCCAGTCGCTGCGCCTCCTTCCACCGCTCGATTGCAGCCTGCCTCGAACGCCCGACTCCGCCCGCGCGAATGAACTCCACGATCCGCCGCAACTCGTCGCGGTCGCACCAGACGCCGTGCGACTTGCAGATGTCGAGGATCACACCGGAACTCCCGGAGAAGTTCACGCGGTTCATCAGCGTGCCGCAGGCTGCGCACGGGCGGTAGCGCGCGTCCTCGATTCTCATGGGATCGGGCGGGCGGTCGGCGGCAGCAGGGCGCTCCACCACATCCGCCTGCTTCTCACGATCCGCGCAGATCGCATTGAACGTCTCGACGTCCACCCACAGCCCCTCGCAGTCCCCGCACTCATGCACGACGGCCGCGCCGAGCGAGATTGCGCGCAGCCCCGTGCGGCAATTCGGGCACTCCCTCGGCCCGGCTGCAGCGCCCGCCCGCCCCACCTTTTCGCCGCAGTGCGGGCAGAATTTCGACCCGATGAAAATCATGCCGAAGCACGAGGGGCACGCGACGCTCGCAAGCCGGGCGTTGCAATGCGCGCACTGCGTCGCGCCGCTCGACGAGGGGGCGCCGCACATCGGGCAGTTCAGGGTCGCTGCTTGCATGCCCCGATGCTGACCACGGCGCCCCTGCCGCGGCAAGGTCAGTGTGAGTGGTGAGGCGTCGTGACGACCGACGAGGTGACAGGCGCAGTCTGGGCCGCCGGCGCACCCATCAGCGCGGCGTCCCGGCGGGATGCGCCGCGAAGTCGTTCGCCATGTTCCAGTCTTCCTGGGTCGCACCGCTCAGCGAGCGGATTCCCCGTGCGCTTGGGCTTGTTGTCCTTGGTCGAGCCAAAGCACGCGGCCAAACCGACGACGCAGAGTGCCGCAGGCTGCCGTGCGAATGGCGATGGCAGCGCGGCGATCGGGCCCGCCAAGCGGGACGCCGCCACAGGGATGGAGGTGATTCCGTGTTTCATAGGTTTCTCGGTTGAGGTTTCTTTCCCACGCTTTCGCATGGGCTGGCATGGGAACAAAACCCACCTCCCCGGCACCCACTC
>JBGAPU010000001.1:0-125732 GCA_044221035.1 Chthoniobacteraceae bacterium
GAGATTCTCGACCAGTTCGCCGTGCGACATGCCGATGCCCGCATCCGTGAATGTGATCGTTTTCGCCGTCTCATCCGTCGCGATGCTCACCTTCAACTCCGCATCCGGCTCGGTGATTTCCTGCCCGCTCGTCTTCAGGAACCGCAGCTTCTCGCTTGCGTCTGCCGCGTTCGAGATCAGCTCGCGGACGAAAATCTCCTTATCCGTGTAGAGCGAATGGACGACGAGATCGAGGAGCTGCGCGATCTCCGCCTGGAATTCATGTTTCTCTGGTGCAGTGGTCGAACTCATAGGGCCGCGGATTTTAGTAAGCCTTCGCCTCCGCGCAAGTGGGCGCGTCACAGGCGCAGCATCCTCACGCGCCGCCCAGCATCCATTGGATCGCGCTGCCGAAGACGACGCTGGCCGCGTTGGCGAGCAGCGATGCGGCCCACGGCCGCGGCGCGCTCAGGAGCCGTCCCCACGCGCCCTCCAAGGTGATGGCAAAGATTTCCGCCGCGATGAAAAGCAACGCATAGGGTGCCCGCTCCCACGGCAGGCAGAACCAGACCACCGGGTGCGTGAGCACGCTCGCGCCGAAGGCATACGCGGAGCGCCGCATCCACGGCAGCGCGCGGGCGGTGAAAAGATACACGGGCACTTCGATGGCCTGCGTGAGCAGGAACGCCGTGAGCCATTCATCCGCGCGCATGGATTCAGGATTCACGCCGGCAGGCCGGACGCGGACCGCGCGGGCCGCTCGACAAACAGCCAGGTGACGCAGGCGACCTCCAGATACCCGTGGAAAAGCGCCATGCGCAGATAGCCATCCCGCGCTCCCGCCAGATCGATCAGCGACCAAACGGAGATTCCGAGTGCAAGCGCCAGCACGCCGAGCAGCAGCGGCGAACCGAGGTCGTCCCGCAGCGCCCGCGCACTCGCGGCGAACGTGCGCGTCGTGGGCCGCGGGCGGTCATCCTCGGGGATCAGGCGCAGCCAGATGCCGTAGTGGACGGACTGCGCGAAGGCAAAGAGCAGCACGAGGCGCAGCGCCCACGGCTCCGGAACACCCGGCGCGAGAAACGACAGGTGATAGCCCGGCCCAAGCCCCACAGGCTGCCACGCCATTCCGCCGCTCCACGGCGCGATGACTCCGAGCAGAAGCAGCAGCGACACGAGCGCGAACAGCAGCGGCACCGTCAGCGGACGCCATCCCACCCGCGGCCTCCAGCACCACCAGAGCAGGACGGCGATGAAGTTGTGCAGATGCGCAAACACGATCGCCGACGCCGCACCCATCTTCCACGCCGCCGCTGCGAGGACACCGATCACCGCGAGCGCCGTGGTTTTCCGCGCCAAAGTCCCGCCAGCGAGCAACGCCATCGCCGCACACGCCATGAGGCCGCTGGCGACACTCCAAAAGCCGAGCCCCGCCAGCAGCAGCGGCACCCCCACCGGCAGCCACAGCGAGCGGCGGCGGTGGAGCCCCGGCCGGACGACGAGGTAGCGCAGGTCCGCGGCGAGATGCGGCGTGCCGAGCAGCACGGGACCCAGCGCGAGAAGCCAGAACGGCGCGAAGACCGTCGCCGCGAGCGACACGCACACCGTGCCGCACCCCGCGGCGAGCACGCGCAGCTCCCGCCTCCTCACGAACAGCTTCGCGGGTGCCCCGAGTGCCTTGAGGCACAGGCAGCGCAGGCGGTCGAGAGGCGAGAGAATCGCCATCGTCACACCGGGAAGTTCACGGGAAGCGCGGTTCATGGATCTCTTGACGGGTTGCGCGTCGGCCAGCATGATCGCCCGCGCTGTGAACATCAATCGCCACGTTTTCCTGTCGCTGTGCAGCTTTGTGATTCTGGCCGATGTGGCGCCCCTCCCCGGCGGATGTTCCAAGCGTCCTCCTCACCGCCCCGCTCCGCGCCCCACGCCACCCGGCTCGCCCGCGCCCGCGCCTGACACCGCGCCCGCCGCGCCGGCTCCGGCCAAGCCTGCCGCTCCACAGTAGCCGACAGCTCCGGAGCCTCAGCCCCCGTTTGTCGTGGGGAAGTTCCGCGCCGCATCCGCGGAACGAGACGCCGCGCATGCGATGCACATGTTCAGTTTCCCGCCGCGCGCCACCGCTCCCAGATCTTCTGAAAAGCCGCCTCGAGATTCCGCGTGAAGCGCCGCGCGTCGAGCAGGGGAGATGCTTTCATTCGTCCGCGGATTGACGCGCGCAGCGACGCGAGCCGCGGAAGATCGGCGGCAAGATGGGCAGCCGTGCGCAAGTATTCCTCCTCGGAAGGCAGGGCCAGTTCCGGCAGTCCCACCGCAGTGAGCAGGCTGAGCGACGCACGGCTCATCGGCGCGGTGCCCGCGAGGGCCACCACGGGCACGCCCATCCACAGCGCGTCGCATGTCGTCGTCATCCCGTTGTAAGGGAAGGGATCCAGCGCGATGTCGATCCGCTGGTAGCGGTTCAGGTATTCGGGTGGCTGCGGTCCTGGCTTGTCAGAGGACGGCGGGTAATACCGCAGAAACTCCACGCGCTCCCGCGCCACGCCGTTCTGCTCGAGCAGACGCACGATGCGCTCCGTGCCGGCGCCCTTGGAGACGAGCAGCAGCCGGGAGCCTTCCACGGCGAGGAGGATGCGCGCCCAAAGCCGCAGCACGTCGCCGTTGATCTTCGAGAGGTTGTTGAACGATCCGAATGTCACCCAGCCGGCTTGGAGCGCGGGCATCGCGCCGGGCTCCGGCGAATTCTCCGGCACTCCGTAGCAGCACCAGCAGTCCGGCATCCGCAGGGGTGCATCAAATTTCCCCGCCTCGTCCGCGACCAGCGGATCGAGCTGCGGGTCCGTGATGCGGTAATCCATCGCCTCCAGCCCCGTCCCGCCCGGATAGCCGAGCCACGACACCTGCACCGGCGCAGGCTTCCGCGCGAAGGCGAGAAGACGGTTGAACGAGGTGTGCAGCGCGAGGTCCACGAGGATGTCGATTTTGTCCGCGCGGATCTGCTCCGCGAGCGCCGCGTCCTTGAGATGCCCCGACTCCCGCCATACCGCCGAGCCGTCGCGAAAGCGCGCGCTCACCGCGTCCGGTGTCCCCGCATCTGAGTAACACACGATTTCAAACTGCCCGCGGTCGTGCGCCTCAAAGCACGGCAGCAGCGTCCGCCCCACCACGTGGTCGCGCAGGTCCGGCGACACGTAGCCGATGCGCAGGCGGCGGCCGGGCGTGCGGTCGTTGGAATGTGCGCGCCACTCCCTTTTCAGCGGCGCCCCGTGCCGCGCCTGCCATTCGCGCTGCTCGCGCGCGATGTCGTCCGGCGTCGCAGCAGGATCGGAGTTCAGCGTGAAGACGAGGTTGCTGCGCACCGCCGCATGTCCGGGATCCAGCGCGAGGCTCCGGCGCAGCAGCGAGACCGCCTCGCCGATTTCCCCGTTGTCCGCGAGCGCCACGGCGAGGTTGCTCAGAAGTTCCGGAGTCTCCGGCACCCGCGCCCGCACCTGCCGGTAAACTGCAATCGCCTCCTCCACCCGCGCGTTCGATTTCAGCAGCCCGCCGAGATTCACCGCCACCGGGAGATTCGCGGGGTCCCGCTCCAGCAAAGCGCGGAAATGCGCCACCGCCTCCTCCACGCGGCCCGCTGCGCCGAGCGCGTTGCCGAGGTTCAGGTTCGCCACTGCGAGCGCCGGCTGAATCGCCAGCGCGGCCCGATATGCTTCCACCGCCTCCGCAGGCCGCCCGGTTTTCTCCAGCGCGAGGCCCATGTTGTAGAAGCCGTCCGCCCCGCGCGGCTCCAGCCGGATCGCCTCGCGGAACTGCGCAAGCGCCTCCTCCAGCCGGTTCATGTCCGCCAGCAGCAGGCCGTAGTTGTTCCGGTATCCCGCCGCGCCGGGGTTCGCCGCGATCGCCTGCTCGATCAGCCGCAGCCCCTCCTCCCGCCGGCCGAGATGATGCGACGCCACGCCCAGCAGATGCACGAGGTCGACATTCCGCGGATAAATCGCCAGCAGCTGCCGGTAGATGGACTCCGCCTCCGCGAGCCGCCCGCAGCGGTGGTGATCCAGTGCAATCTCGAATGCCTGCTGGTGCGTCACGCGCGCTCGTCCGGAAGAAGTTTGGCGGCCGCCGCAGAAGCCTCCTGACCGGGGGAATGCGAAGCGGGAGCGGCCATCTGCGGAAAAGCGCGGCTACTCCCTGTTCACCGCATCGATAACAGCGCGCAGGCGGCCGAAGTTCCTCCGCTTCGGCGTGAAGACGAGGCGCGGGAGGTGGGCGATGTCGGGCTCGCCGGATTCCTCGGGGAGCGCGCCGTTCTGCGTGAACTTCCCCGTGGCGAGCACGTCGTCGAACTCGGTGTCCAATTTCTCCACGAGCGGGCGCGAAAGCGGGCGCTGCATGCGGATGACGAAGCGGCCGCCGACCCAGCGGGAGCTGTGGTAGTTGTGGTAGAAGTGGACGATGTGCTCCACGGCGCATTCGACGCTCTCGCAGTGGTGGAGGAAATTGAAGTCGTCCTCCGAGATGAGGTGGAGCTTCAGCAGGTGGCCGCGGAGGAAGTCGAGCCACGTCTGCCAGTAGGTGCCGCCGGGCTTGTCCACGAGGACGAACGGGAAGATGCGCGCCTTGCCGGTCTGCATCAGCGTGAGCACCTCGAAGCCCTCATCCATCGTGCCGAAGCCGCCGGGGAAGAGCGCGATGGCGTGGGTCTCCTTCACGAAGTTCAGCTTGCGGGTGAAGAAGTAGTTGAAGTTCATCAGCTTCGAGTCGCCTTGGATCGTCTGGTTCGGCGCCTGCTCGAAGGGGAGGCGGATGTTCAGCCCGAAGCTGTGCTCGCGGCCCGCGCCGCGCTGGGCCGCGCCCATGATGCCGTCGCCGCCGCCGGTGACGATCATGTAGCCGCGCTCGCGCATGAGGCGGCCGAATTGCTCCGCGGCCTGAAACTCCGCGGCGTCCTCCGGCGTGCGCGCGCTGCCGAAGACGGCGACCTTTTTCCGGTCGCGATACGGCGCGAAGACGCGCCCGGCGTAGCGCAGCTCCTTCAGCGCGCGGTTGATCATCTTCAGGTCGGCCACGGTGGTCTGGTCCCGCGCCATCTTCATCGCGATGACGATCATCTCCTCGATCAGCTCGCGCGGCTTCTCGATCTTGATCTCGTCCACGAGATCGCGGATGCGCTGGTCGATGCGCGCGTCGCCGATGGAATTGCCGTGGATGCTGCGTCCGTGCGCGCCGCCGTTGTGATCTTGCATGGAAAGGGGATGGATGGGTTCTGCTGCCGCGACGCTAGCAGCATGGGGGAAAATGCACGCGGGAAAAATGCGCGCGCCGCCGCCGGCTGATGCAGATGCCCGCTATTTTCTGCTGCGCAGGAAAGCCACGAGATCCATGAGCTGCTGCTCGGTGAGCGCCTTGTCGAGCCCCTGCGGCATCAGCGAGGTCGTGAGCATCGTCTTTGCGGTGATCTGCGAGTGCGGAATCCTGCGCTCCTGCGCCCCGGCGTCGGCGATGATGAGCACATCCGGCTGGCTGCCGCGGATGACGCCGATGAGGCTCTGGCCGTCCGCCGTGTCGATCGCGTAGGCCTCGTAGTCGCGCGCGAGCGAGTTGCCCGGGAAGAGGATGCTCTCGAGGATGTCGCGTTCGACGCGGATGTTGCCGATGGTGCTCAGGTCCGGGCCGACGAGGTTGCCCACGGCCCCGACGCGGTGGCAGGAGACGCACGCGCCGACGCCGCTCTCGAAGAGCTTTTTCCCCTCGGTGGCGCGTCCCTGCTTCGCGATGCGAGACGGCAGCGACTCGAGCATCTTGCGGCGGGCCGCGTCGTCCTCCGCGAATGCATGGAGCGCGGGCGCGATCT
Organism: Chthoniobacteraceae bacterium; assembly: GCA_044221035.1. Lineage (GTDB taxonomy): Bacteria > Verrucomicrobiota > Verrucomicrobiia > Chthoniobacterales > Chthoniobacteraceae > SXWH01. The sequence goes on from JBGAPU010000001.1 coordinate 5,825, forward strand.
CGGCAAACGTGGCGGGCGGCGCATCGGCAAAGACGGTGCGGATCACGCTCTCCTGCACGCTCGCGAGCGCCGGGGCGCCCTTCAGCGCCTGCGCGAAGACCATGCCGGAATCGGTCTTCAGCCAGCTGCGGAAGCCCTTCAAAATCTCCGTGAGCTCGAGCGGACCGAGTGCGGGGATGAGCGGCGCGAGCGCGGGGAGTTGCTCCTTTGAGAGCTTCGCGGCCACGAGGAGGCGCACAGCTTCGAGCCGCGCGGAGGGAGCGGCATCCGCGAGCGCGCGCCTGAGCAGTTCGAACGATTCATCCGGCAGCGGCTTGCCACGTTCGAGCGACGCGCCGAGGGCCTTGAGCCGGAGGCTGAGCGGCTGCCTGGCATTGTTGGAGAATCCGCGCATCGCATCGCGAAGCTCGGGCGTGGAGATCTTGGCGGCTGCCGCGAGCACGAGCGGAAGATCCGCGGGGACCGCGTCCGCGAGCGCGGCACGGAGCGCCGTCGTCCACGCCGGCGGTCCCTTTGCGCCGTCGCCCGCTGCGATGATTCTCCACGCGGCGCGCCGCACATCCATTTCCGGGCTTTCGAGCAGGAGCGTCACGACCTCCGCCATCGCCGCGAGACGGGCCGGCGCGATGAGTTCGATGATCGCGAGGCGATCCGCGCCCACTGCCTTTGCGCGGAGCCAGCCCGCGAGGTGCGCGGTGGCGTCCCAGTCCGCGTGGCGCAGCACGATCTCCGCGGCCCGGCGGGCGAGCGCGGGATCCCTTGAGTCGAGCAGCGGCAGCACGCGTCCGGCGGCGAGTTCACGGCGCTGATCGAGCACGGCGAGGATGCGGCCTTTCAGCGCAGGCGCCGCCTTGTCGTCCAGCGCGGCGGCAATGGTCCGCGGCTCGCCCGCTGTGAGCAGCGCGAACATCGCCTGGTGCTCGACCGCACGATCCACTTCGCCGCGGATGCGGTGCAGCAGCGCGGTCGTCGCCTTTGCGTCGAGCCTCGGAAGCGCGCCCAGCGCGTGGGCGGCGGCGAGCTGCACTCCGGCATCCTTGTTTCCGAGCGCCCTCAGCAGCGCGGGGACAGCCTCATCCGTCGGCCGCATCGCAAGCGCATTGCCGGCGGCGCGCGCCGTGCCCACATCCTTCGAGCCGAGTGCGGCGATGAGGCCGTGTGTGTCCATTTTCCAGACGGGTGCGACAGCCGAGCCCCATGGCTCGTGCTCCGCAGTGCCTGCAGACGGAGCGGGCGCGGATGCCTTCGCAGGCGTGCCGGTCCTGCGGATGCGGTAAATCGCGCCTGCGATGTCCGGCTTTGCCATGAGCGAGGACGGGCAGCCGCTGCGGAACCAGCCGCCGGTGTCGAGCAGCAGCAGCGACCCGTCGCGATCCTCGAGCACGTCGGTGAGGTGCACGTCGGGGTTTCCGATTTTGAGGAACTCCCGCTCGGCGACCCTGTAGCTCGCGCCGTCGTGGTGCTCGCCGTCGCGCGTGACTTCCATGCGCGTGAGGCGCTGCGTGTTGAAGTGCGTCACGAAGAAATTGCCGCGCCAGTCCGGGTTCAGCGCGCCGCTGCGGTAGAATGTGCAGCCGCTCACCGCGACGTGGCCGTAGTTGTGCACGACCGGCATCGTGTCGAGCGTGCGCGGCAGGCCCTCGATCGCCTTCAGCATGTCGGGCCGCGGATACACGCCGCCGCGCAGCCAGTGGACGATGGTGTCGCCGCGCGGGTTCGTGTGGAAAATGTTCTGCACTCCGAGGATCTCGCCCTCGGGCGTGAAGTCCACCTCGACAGGGTTGTCGCCGCAGCCGAGCGAGTGCCAGCGCACGTCGGTTCCGTCGCGCTTGCACGACCATATCCCGCTCGCGAGGCCCTCGTGCACCATCACGCCGTCCCTGCCCACCACCTTGTGGCCCTTGCGCCCGTGGCACCAGTAGAGCCGCCCGTTCGGGTGGATGAACGGCCCGTGCACGTCCGCCGCGTTGCCCGTGTATTCGAACCCGCTCACGAGCATCTCGCGCGAGTCCGCGACCCCGTCGCCGTCCGTGTCGGTGAGCTTCCACAGGCCCGGCGGCGACATCACATAGAGCGAGCCGTCGATCCACGCGCCGCCCTGCGGGAAGGTCATCTTGTCCGCAAACACCGTCGTCTTGTCGTAAATGCCGTCGCTGTTCGTGTCCTCGAGCATCACCACGCGGTGCGGCGTGTTCTTCTCCAGCTCGGCCTTGTTCATGTTCGCGCCCGACGAATCGCCGACGAACAGGCGCCCGCGGTCATCCACGCACGCCATGATCGGATGCTCCACGAGCGGCGGCGCGGCGACGACCTTCGCGGTGAAGCCGTCGGCAAGCTGGATCGGCGGCGCGGTGTATTGGAAGGGCGGCGCGGCGTGCGCACCCGACGCGGCGATGGAAAGGGAGCACGCAAGGAGCGCGGCGCGGACGGCGGGGACGCGGGTGAGGGGAGAATGGGGCTTCGGCATGGCTGCGAGAGGGTTTGGAAAATCAGCAATGGTAACACCGCCCCGGCGGGACAAACTTGGGCGCCTCGGCATCGGCACGTGCGGAGCATAATTCTCGCATTCACGGCGGCGCCGCCTCTATTCACCCGGCGTGAAGCGAAACCTCCGGCGAATCATCATCGCGATCCTCTGCGCAGCGAATGTCGCGCTCGCGGTGGTGCTCCGGCGCTCGGATGACCCGGGCTACCGGATGCACGAGATGATCGCATTCGGGCGCTACAGCGAGCACGACGCGCTCATCACCCGCATCGCGGAAAAGCGCGGCCTCGACCCGCTCCTCGTGAAGGCGGTCGTCTGGCGCGAGAGCCGGTTCACCACGACGAAAGTCGGCAGGGCAGGCGAGCGCGGCCTGATGCAGGTGGGCGAGGCCGCCGCGCGCGACTGGGCGGCGGCGAACAAGATCGAGGTCTTCACCTTCACGGATCTGTTCGACGCGAAGACGAACCTCGAGGCCGGCACGTGGTATCTCAGCCGCGCGCTGGAGCGGTGGAAGGACCGCGACGATCCGCTGCCTTACGCGCTCGCGGAATACAACGCCGGCCGCTCGCGCGTGGAGAAGTGGGCGGCGAATGCGGCAACGACCTCGGAGATGCTCCGCGAGGCTTCGGGCGTGGGGACGCGGCAGTATGTGGACGACATCATCCGCCGCTATCAGCGCTATCTCGCGCGGAACCGCTGACGGAACCCGCCGATGGAAGCTCCCCGCGAAAAGGTGGATTTCAAAAGGAAGCTCGGCGAGGTGCCGCACAAGCCCGGCGTGTATCTGCACCGCGACCGCTTCGGCCGCGTGATCTACGTGGGCAAGGCGCGCGACCTGCGCAAGCGGCTGTCGAACTACTTCACGCCGTCGCGGCTCATGCGCGCGGATCCGAAGGTGCGCGCGCTCATCGAGGCGATTTACGACTTCGACTGGCACATCGCGGGCAGCGAGCCCGAGGCGCTGCTGCTCGAGGGCAAGCTCATCAAGGAATACCGCCCGCGCTACAACGTGAGCTTCCGCGACGACAAGCGCTTCCTCCTCGTGAAGGTGGAGATGCGCGACGAGTGGCCGCGCTTCCGCCTCACGCGCGTGAAGAACCCCGACGACGGCTCGCGCTACTTCGGGCCTTTCGCCCACTCGGGCGCGCTGCGGCAGACACTCACCTTCATGCGGAAGAAATTCGGCGTGCTCACCTTCGGCCGCGGCTCGCCGAGCGAGCGCGAACTCAAGTCCAGCACCTACCAGGTGCCCATGAAGCTCGCGGACACGACCGTGGAGCAATACCGCGAGCGCGTGGAGAAGGCGTGCGAGTTTCTCGAGGGCCAGTCGAAGGAGCTGCTCGCGTCGCTCGAGGAGGAGATGAAGTCCGCGGCGGCGAAGCTCGACTTCGAGCGCGCCGCGGAGCTGCGCAACATGCTCGACGACCTGCGCAAGACGACGAAGCCGATGACGCGCTACACGACGACGATGCGCCACCGGCTGAAGCTGCCGGGAGCCATCAATCCTGCGGCGGACCTCGCTGAACTCGGCGAGGCGCTCGGCCTGCACGCGCCGCCGCGCCGCATGGAGTGCTTCGACATTTCCAACATCAGCACCACGCACGTCGTCGCGAGCATGGTGTGCTTCATCGACGGCAGGCCGGCGAACCACCTCTACCGCCGCTACCGCATCAAGACGCTCGAAGGCCGGCAGGACGACTTCGCGAGCATGGCCGAAGTGGTGCGGCGGAGATACTCGCGGGTGCTGGGGGAGATTGCCGCTGCGCGGAATGACGAATGGCGAATGACGAATGACGAAGGCGGTGCGGACAGCAGTGTCGTGCGGGAGCAGGTGGACTATTCCTTTTCGCAGGAGTCCGTGTCGGAAATCGCGGCGCGGGCGGGGCGGCTCGCGGCGGAGAGAAATCCGCAGTCCGCAACCCGCAATCCGCAATTGCCCTCGCTCATCATCGTGGATGGCGGCAAGGGCCAGCTCGGATCGGCGTGCCGCGAGTTGCAGACGCTCGGGCTGCACGACGTGCCGATCATCGGGCTCGCGAAGGAGTTTGAGGAGATCTACCGCCCCGGCGTGTCGGCGCCGCTCATCCTGCCGCGCGACAGCGGCCCGCTGAAGCTGCTCCAGCGCATCCGCGACGAGGCGCACCGCTGGGCGAACGGCTACCACCAGCTCCTCATGAAGCGCCGCGTCGCCGAGAGCATCCTCGACGACTGCCCCGGTGTGAGCGATTCGCGCAAGCAGGCGCTGCTGCGAAAATTCGGCAGCGTCGCACGGCTCCGGCGGACGAGCGCGGAGGAGATCGCGGGGGTGCGCGGCATCGGCACGAGGCTCGCGGAGACCATTGTGAAATTCCTGAACGAGCGATGAGGGCGGTGATTCAGCGTGTCCGTTCCGCGTCGGTGAAAATCGCGGATGAAATCGTCGGTTCCATCGGGCCGGGGCTTGTGGTGCTGCTCGGCGTCGAGGAGACGGACGCCGCCGCGGACATCGAATGGCTCGCGGGAAAAATCGCGGCGCTCCGCCTTTTCGCCGACGAGAGCGGCGCGTGGAACCGCAGCGTCGCGGACATGGGCGGCGAGGTGCTCGTGGTCAGCCAGTTCACGCTCTTCGCGAACACGAAGAAGGGCACGAAGCCGAGCTGGCACCGGGCGGCGAAACCGCAGGTCGCGGAGCCGCTGTGCGAGGCTTTCACAGCTCATCTGCGCACGCTGCTGCCGGGGAAAGTGCAGACGGGGCGCTTCGGCGCGATGATGAATGTCGCGCTTGAGAACGACGGCCCAGTGACGCTGTGGATGGACACGCGCCAGCGCGAATAGCGGGCCGCGCGCCGTCCTACTCGCCGTCGAGCTTCCGGAGCCACTCCGGCTTCTCGGTCTCCTCGAGGACGATGTTCTGGCCGGTCACGGTGCTGATGCGGCCATTCGGATACTGGTTCACCTGCGGGTTGGGAGGACCGCTGCGGCGCTCGACCGCGCGGATCGTGTAGCCCTGCTCGCTCTTCTTCACACGGCCCTCCGCAATCCACTCCGAGATGAGGTCGCCTCCGACATCGGTCACGGTGATCCTCGTGTATTTTTGATGCGAGGGCTCCTTGTCGGACCGGGTGGTCTCGCAGGCGGCGAGAAGGGCGAACGCGAGGAGCAGGAAATACTTCACGGCGCGGACAGTGGCAGCGGCGCGCAGGCGGCTCAAGCAAGGAAAGCTGCGCGGCGCAAAAAGCGAACGCCGGCCCGGGTCTCCCCGGGCCCGCCGGCCCGGGTCTCCCCGGGCCGGCGCGCTGTGATCAGGAATGGTCCTGCGGTCCGCCTAGACGGCCTTGTCGCCCGTCTCCTCCGTGCGGATGCGCACGGCCTGCTCGACGGTGCTGACGAAGATCTTGCCGTCGCCGATCTTGCCGGTCTTCGCCGCCTTGATGATGGCGGCGGTGGCCTGGTCAACGATGGAGTCCGCGATGACGGTCTCGAGCTTGATCTTCGGCAGGAAGTCCACGGTGTATTCCGAACCGCGGTAGATTTCGGTGTGGCCTTTCTGGCGGCCGAATCCCTTGACTTCCGTCACGGTCATTCCCTCGATGCCGATTTCGGCGAGGGCGTCTTTCACTTCTTCGAGCTTGAAGGGTTTGATGATGGCTTCGATTTTTTTCATGGAGCGTGTGTGGTTGTGGTTTCAGGAGTGCGGCCCGGACTGCACGGCTTCGCACAGCCGGGCCGCGTTCCCCCTGCATGAGTCTTAGAGGATGTAACCCTCCTCGCCGTGGTCGGTAATGTCGAGGCCGGCGGTTTCCTCCTCCGGTGTCGGGCGCAGGCCCACGACTGCCTTCACGATGAAGGTGATGACGAGCGTGCCCACGATGGAAATCACCAGCGTGATGGCGACGGCCTTGAGCTGCTCGAAGACGAGTGTCTTACCCACCACGTCCTTGAGGTTCGTCGCGAGGTTCGCGTTGCCACTGTCGTGGGTGGCAAGGATGCCGGTCATGATCGCACCGAGCGTGCCGCCCACGGCGTGGACGCCGAAGGTGTCGAGCGCGTCGTCATAGCCGAACTTCGCCTTGATGATGCTCACGAAGACGTAGGGCACCACACCGGCGAGGATGCCGATGATCATCGCTCCGTTTGCGGTGACAAAACCGCAAGCAGGGGTGATCACCACGAGGCCCGCGACGATGCCCGAGCAGAAGCCAAGGACCGACATGTGGCCGCGGTGAAGCTTCTCGATGACAGCCCACACGAAGCCCGCAGTGGCCGCGGCGAGCGTGGTGGTCATGAAGGCGTTGCTGGCAACGCCGTCGGCGGCGACCGCCGAGCCGGCATTGAATCCATACCAGCCGACCCACAGCATTCCGGTGCCAACCATGCACAGCACCATGCTGTGCGGGGCCATCTTCTCCTTGCCGAAGCCGAGGCGCTTGCCGAGCAGGATGCAGAGGATGAGCGCGCTCCAGCCGGAGGTCATGTGCACCACCGTGCCGCCTGCGAAGTCGATCGCCTTGATGCTGGCGCCCGCATTCCACACGCCGTTCATGAAACCCGTGACGCCCCACACCATGTGGGCCATCGGGAAGTAAACGATGAACATCCACAGCGTCATGAAGAGCAGGATGGCCGAGAACTTCATGCGCTCGGCAACGGCGCCGACGATGAGCGCCGGGGTGATGATCGCGAACATGAGCTGATACATTGAGAAGACATTTTCACCCACCCAGTAGGCGTAGTTCGTGTTCGGCGCGCTGGAGACGCCCTTGAGGAACGCCTTGCCCGTGCCGCCCAGGTAGGCCGCGAGGCCGGACGCCTTGTTGCTGTCATCGAAGACCAAGCTGTAGCCGATGATCCACCAGAGGATGGTGACGAGACCGGCGAGGCCGAGGCACTGCGCGCAGACCGAGAGGACGTTCTTCTTGCGGACGAGGCCACCGTAGAAGAGAGCGAGGCCGGGGAGCGTCATGAAGAGCACCAGCGCGGCGCACACCATCATGAAGCCGTTGTGGCCGGGGCCGGAAGTCGCCGTCAGCGGGAACGCCTTCGCGAGATCCTCGGCCGAAAGCTTGGCCAGCGGTTCGGGCAGGGCCGCGTTGCCGTCCTTGTCCTTCGCAGTCTTCAGCACCGCCATCGGGTCGCTGTTCGTCGTGTATGCCTGGAGCATTCCGGCGACCTGATCCGCTGTCGCTTCGGGAAGTTTTGCCTCCTCCTTCTTGTCCTCCTTTTTCTCGGCAGTGGGCGCCTCTCCGGCCGGCGGCTGCGCGTGCAGGCTTGGGGTTCCCAGCGCGCCAAGGGATGTTGGTTTGTTGAGTTGATGCCTCGCTTCCATTCCGCTGTCTAAAAGCGCCCACAGGGGTCGGCGCCCGGTTGACAAACAGCCCGGTCGGTTGGCGCGGCCCCCTTAGCAACGGCTGTGCCAACGCATGCCACCCAGCCCCTCCAACAGGGGAAAAAACTTCCACAGCCCTGATCACAGCCCGCTTTGCAGGTGTCTGAAAACGTCCATCTCTGCGCCGTGTGCGTAAAAAGCGACAGGGCAGGCTGATGAAGAGGTGACAGCCGCCTCAGGGCGAGGGTGTCGGATTCCCTGCGAGGCTTCGCGAGGCATCCGGAAACGCGCGAACCACAGGCCCCCACCGCTGGATTCCGAACCGCGTGCCACGAATCTGCGCCTTCCCCCCGGAGTTCCACCGCGAATCCCAAATCCCCAATCCCAAATCTGAAATCCGAATATCCTCCCGCCTCAGTCGCGGAAATTCCCAAACCCCAGCCCCACGCCGAAATCCTTCCCCCGGCAGAAACCGATCACCTCCTGCAGCTCATCGCGGCTCTTCCCCGTCACGCGGATCTGCCGGTCCTGCAGCGCGCTCTGCACCTTGAAGCCCTTCTCCTTGATCGCCTTCACGATCTCCTTCGCCTTGTCGCCGTCGAGCCCCTGCTTGATCACCAGCTCCTGAGTCGCGTGGCCGAGCGGCGAAATCGCCGGGTCCTTCCGGTCCACGTTCCGCAGGTCCACCCCGCGCTTGCTCAGCTTCCCGATCACGATGTCGTGCAGCGCGCGCACCCGGCTCGCGTCCTCGGCGCTCAGCTTGATTTTCGACTCCTTCAGATCGAGGTCGATCGTCGCCGTCGAGCCCTTGAAATCAAACCGCGCCGCCAGCTCCTTGCGCGCCTGGTTCACGGCATTGTCCAGCTCCTGCTTGTCCACTTCCGAGGTGATGTCGAACGAAGGCATGGGGAAGAATTTCGGATTTGGGATTTGAGATTTCAGATTTTTCCCGGCGCGGCAAGCGCGCTCATGAACGGAGCCCCATCTCCGCCAGCCGCGCCTTCACCAGCTTGGCCACGAGCGCGGCGGGCGGCGGCTGGCCGTGTGGAAACTGCACCGTCCCCTTTGAAATCCGGAATCCCTCCAGCAGCGCCGCGTGCCTGCGGATCGCCTCCGCTCCGGGGAACAGGCTCGAGTGCTTCGCAAATGCCGCCATCCACAGCGCGGGCCGGTCTTCGACGATGAACGCCGGCATCCCGTAGCTGAACCCCAGCTTCGCCGCAGGCACCGCCGCGCGAATCGACGCCGCCAGTCTCCGCAGCCCCGCCGCCACACCACGCGGCAATTTCGCAAGATACGCGCGGGCGGAGGCGGCCTCGGCGGGTGTCGGACGCGGCTTCCTTCGCGGCTTCGGGCTCATGCAGCGTGCGCTCCGTGGATGCTCATTGCCCCACGGACGGCTTCTCCGGCGTCAGCTTCTGGATCGCCTCGCCGTGTTTCGCCCACCAATCCAGCCACAGCTTCTTCAGCTTCGCGTGGTCCTTCTCCGGCGGCCACGCGAGCGGATACTCGGGGAGCGTCTGGCCGAGCGCCTTGTTGATCTCCGGGGCCTGCGCGGCGAGCCGCAGGGCGTAAAAGACATGCGTCCGCTCGTAGGCGTCCTTCGTGGCCTCCAGCCGCTTCATGAGCGGCGCCACCGCCGGCAGGCCGATCTCCCCGAGTTCCTCCGCCGCCAGATACCAGGGCCGCAGCGCGCCGTCGTGATTCTGGTATTCCACGTATCCGCGGTCGCCGACCCGCTTGATGTAAAACTCCACGCGCTGCTCCACCGTCGCATCCTTCGCCGGCTTCTCGAGCGCGCGCTTCTTCGCCGGCGGCTTCGCGTGGAGCGCCGGCACGGCGAGGACGAGGCAGAAGAGCAGGAGGAAAATGCGTTTCATCGCCCGCGTGTATGCCACCTCCCGAGCCCGCGCACCAGCCCGGCGAATTCCCATCACAAAGCGGAATCAGCCCACGCGGCCCGGCGGACAAGCGAGACGAACACGCATCCACGATCCGCTCGATCCACGGGCTTCCATCGGCAGTGAAAAGTGGGGCGCTCAATGCGGCGGCGACCTGCGAAGGCACGGTGCCTTTACAGATCGAAACCCGCTTCCCGCAGGAATGCATCGCGTTCCTTCGCGGGCATCTTCTCCAGGAAATACCGGATGGTGAACCCGCCGATGAGCTTCTTCCCGTCGTGATATTTCCAGTCGCTGATGTCCTGCAGGCGGAGCGTCACCTTCTGCCCGTTCGTCACCTCGCGGGTCTCCTCGGCCTCATTCGCGATGGTGCCGGAAAGCACCCCGCCCTTCTCGCCATCCACCGAGATCCACATGTGCTCGTGGCCACCGGAGGGAGTCTTGTAGGGCTTCTTCACGTGGAACTCGCTGGTGCCCGGCTTCCGCGCATGAAGCGCCGTCACGAAATCGTCCGCCGACGCCTTCGCCTTCGCGATCGCCGCATTCATCTCCGCGTCCTCCGCGGAAACCTGCGTGTAGTTGTTCCCTTCCTTGTTCTCCTTCCTCTCCTTGCAGCCCGAGGACACGAGGACGGCCACGATTGCCAACACCGGGAGTAATGAGCGCATGGACACCGCGTAGCGGAGCGGGCACCCCGCGTCGAGACGCATTCTTTCCATCACTTCCCAAAAATCCCCCGCCCCGCCTCATCCGCCTCATCCATCCTACCCGGCTCCGGCGTGAAGATGTGCGACTGGTGCGCGCGGTCGTCCACGAAGAGCCGGCCGCACTCGCGGCATTGGTAAACGGGGCGCGTCTTCAGCAGGCGGCGGACTTCCATGCAGGCGGCCTCCGCCTTCGCGGGGCGCGCGGCCACGCCCTCGATCAACCCGTCGATCTTCTCCAGCAGTGCCAGCCAGCCCTCGTCGGGGATCAGGTGCGCCTTGTTGGTGGACGAGTCGGCGATGTCGAGGATCACCGCCCCGCAGGGACAGTTCATTTTCACGGCGCTTCCACCCCGCGATCGCGGTCACCGCCGCCCTTCGAGAAAAGCCGGCGGACCACATGGCCCTTCCACATCCACAGGCCCGAGAGCACCACGATGGGGAAATAGATGAAGCGAAAATACGGCAGGTATTGCAGCGTCCGTAGATGTAGCCCACCAGCGGCAGGGCGAAGAGGATGTGAATCCAGCGGAAGATTGCGCGCTTGGTCGTTGGCTTCATCGGTCGGAGAGGTTGGCGGGGCTGCTTATCGAGCCTCCGCCCACCGGCTGAACGGCGTGACGGCGAGGTTCGAGTTGTAATAGCGGGGATCGCCGGAAACCTCCCGGCCGATCCACTCGGGCAAATCCACCGCCTCGTCGGCGGAGGAAAGCTCCACCTCGGCGACGACTAGGCCGCGGTTGTCCCCGAGGAACTCATCCACCTGCCACACCTTCCCCCCGTGCGGAATCTCGTGCCGCGTCTTCTCCACCAGCGGCCCCTCGCACAGCGCCAGCATCGCCACCGCATCCGCGAGAGGGATCGCATACTCAAATTCCAGCCGGCTGTTCCCCGTCGTGAGCCCCTTCACGGTGAGAAACGCCTCGTCCCCCGCCGTCCGCACGCGGACCGTCCGCTCGGGCACGGTGCAGAGGTATCCCTGCCGATACGTGACCCCCGCGGCACGCCCCCGCCACGCATCCGACGCCACCAGAAACTTGCGTTCAATCTCGCGCGGCATCGTTCAAGCGGGGCGGCTGAAGGTGGACCGGTGCGGTTGCATGGCAGCGCGCATCGTGGGGGCGGCGGCACGGTGTGGTCAAGTTCCCTGGCCGCCGGCCGGGAGTCGCCCAGATTGGCGCCTCCCTCACCCTTTCGTCGCGTGCAGGACGGAAAACCACTCTGCCGCGAGCACTGCGGCGGCACTTGCAAAGAGCCGCAGCGTGCAAGCCCGTGTCTGGGGAAGCTGCGGCGCTCCGGACACGGCGCGCCGCCGGGCGACGAGCGCCGCCCATGCAAACGAAAGTGCGAACGCGGCGAGCAGCAGTAGCATCGCCTGCTTGGTGGCGGTCCCGCTGTTTGAGAATTGAAGCGGCACAATCATCACCGCCGGGCACAGCAGCAGGCCCGACACGACCGGCACGACCCACTTCCCCGGCGCATCGGAGGGCCGCAGGCCAGCCATGCCGACGGCCGGCACCAGCACAGCGAGGAAGCCCGCCACCAGCGGCAGGCCCAGCAGCGGCAGCAGCCACCGCGGCGCGCCGAGGGCGATCATGTCCGCCGCGTCGCCAAACGGCACCATTCCGCCGATGAGGAGATAAAAGCCGTTGTGCGCGAAACAGAACGCCGCCGTCAGCAGCGCGCAGAAGCGGAGAGGGGGCCGCGAGCCGAGCCGCCGAGCCGCGAAAAGAGGGATCACCGCGGCGAGCGTGCCCGCCACCACGCCGCCCCAGACATGGAGGGCCGAGTCCACCGCCTTTGGCGCCACATAGCCCGCGGGGAACGGCGTGAACATCACGATGCCGAGCACCCTGCGCCCCGCCATGAGCGACCCGAGCGCATGGCCCGCCTCGTGCAAAAACACCGCGAGGTGCATCGCGATGAGGAACCCCGCGAAAAGATTCAGCCCCGCGCGCACGGGGTCGGCCCCGTCGTTGGAATTCGGGTCAGCCCTCGATTCCGTCGGTTTCATGGCGGCGCGCATCGTGGCGTCGTCTGAGCGGCGCGGTCAAGCTATCGGCGGAGCCGGTGGTGACTCATTTGGATTTCACTACGAAGGGCACGAAGAACACAAAGGCGCGCCGGAAGGACGCTTGGTCTGCGCGGCTTTGTGACCTTTGTGACCTTCGTAATGAAAACGCCCGGCGCTCTCAGGCACTCTTCACGCCGCCTCATGCCAGCGGAGATTCCCCGGCAGTGCGAACGCGGCATACTCGATGTGCAGCACGCGCCGGTGGCGGGCGCTCGTGGAGCGGCTGGAGGCGTGCAGCAGCAGCGGGCGCATGAGCAGCGCGTCGCCCGCGGCGGCGGAGCAGAGGACTTCCGCCTGCCCGCTGCGGAGCGACTGGATGCGTTCGGCGGAAAGCCGGCCGAGGCGATGCGAGCCCGGCAGCACCCGCAGGGCGCCGTTGGTTTCATCCGCGTCGTCGAGATGCAGGCGGATGGTGAGCATCTGCGCGAGGAGTTCCACCGGCGGCTGGACGTGCGGGATGCCGTCCTTCTCGCTCCACGGGCCGAAGCCCGGATGGTCCGCGCATTCCTTCAGCGCGAGCGTCAAATCCTGATGCCACGCCACCAGCCAGTTCGCCCCCGGCGACTTGTCGAAATAGATCGCGCGCACCGGCCGCGGTTCCGGCGCGAGATGCGGGCGCACGAGGCCGAGCAGCCGTTCCGAACACGCCAACTCCGCGACCGCCGGCAGCGCGAGAAGCCCGCGCCTCCCCGCTCCCGGCACCGTCCCCAGCACCTCCGCCAATTCTCCCCGCTCCGCCGCATCCAGCACCGCCGGCACCATCGCGAACCCATCCCTTTCGACATCGTGGTTCATCATGGCAGACCCGTTCGAGGACCGCATCCGTTCCCCATCGACCTTGGGTTCTGATGGCGTCATGGCAGTGCAAACAGTGGAGGCATCGGATTCCCCGCCCCGCTACTTGGCGCCCGTCTTCCGCCGCGGGCGCGCGGGCTTTGGCCGGGCGGGCTTTGGAAAATGGTCGCGCCAGGAGCTGTCGCCCACGTCGTCCTTCCGGAGGATGAGGTGGAGGCGGACTTTGCCATCCGTGCTCGCGATCCCCTCAAAGTGCTCGTGGTGGTCCCCATCATGCGAAGTGTCCTGCTCGGCAAACGCGCGCAGAAACTCCGCCAGCCGCAGGTAGTGTTCGCGCGAGCCGAAGACATTCACCTGGAAGCCCGCCTCGAGCGGCGGCGCACCATCGCGCGGGTTCCAGAGGCCGTCGCGGCCGGGGTATTCCCGCACCATGGAGAAGTTCACGAAGGGCGGCTGCGCTTTCTTGGCTTTCATTCGCGTGGGATGCCGGCCGCCGCTCCGGTCAATGGGAATCCCGTGCCGCGGGCGGGCGGGAAGCGGACGGGGTGGACGCATGGGCGTTCCTTAGCAGGAGGCGAAATCGTGTCGAGCCTGCTTGCCCGGGGGGAAGTGTGGGTGGCGCTCGTTTGGAAGCAGCAGAGCTGAGTGGAGTCCCAATTTGGAAACCAAGAATCCAGAAATGGAGGGAACGACGGGGAAGCATGGCGGAAACGCATGTTCTCGATGGCTTCATGGCTTCCGAATTCAAAACGGGACACTGCCAATCCCGCATCGTGCTTGCCGCCGCGCCGCTGACGCGCGCACGATGCGCGCCGCATGATCGCAGTCGAAGGCCTCACCAAACTCTACGGCGACGTCACCGCGGTCAGTGGGCTGAGCTTCGCCGTGCAGCCGAGGTCATCGCCGGGCACGACCTGCGCGACGACACCCTCGCCGCGAAGCAGCAGCTCGCATTTTTCCCCGACGAGCCGCGCCTTTTCGACTACCTCACCGTGCGGCAGCATCTCGAGTTCACCGCGCGGCTCTACCAAGTGCGGGACGCCGCGGATCGCTCGCGCGAGCTGCTCGACACACTCGAACTCACCGACAAGGCCAGCTCGCTCCCGACGGAGCTTTCGCGGGGCATGAAGCAGAAGGTCGCGCTCGCCTGCGGCTTCCTCCATGCGCCGCGCGCGATGTTCTTTGACGAGCCGCTCACCGGCCTCGACCCCCTCGCCATCCGCCGGACGAAGGACCTCATCGTGCGCAAGGCGCGGGAGGGCGTGGCCATCATCATCAGCTCGCACCTGCTGCACCTGCTCGAGGAGGTGTGCAGCCACGTGCTCATCCTGAAGCGCGGGAAAAAAATCGCCCACGGCACGCTCGAGGAAATCCGCACCCAGCACCGCGAGGGCGAGAAGGAGGCGACGCTCGAGGAAATCTTCATCCGCCTCGTCGGCGAGGACGCGGGCAAATGAGCGCGCCCGCCAACGCGCTCGGCTACCTCGTCGCGCGTTCCTTCGTGAACGGCGTGCTCTTCCGCCTGCGCAGGCTGCGGCAGCCGAAATACCTCCTCGGGACGATCCTCGGCGCGGCGTATTTCTACTTCTACTTCGGCAAGGTGCTCGGCGGTGCACACTCGCCATTCGGACAGCGCGCCACCTCCGGCCCGGCATTCAGCGTGGATGTGGGCGCTGCGATCCTCTTCGCCGTCACGCTGGTGCTGTCGTGGATTCTGCCCGCGTCGCGCGCAGCCATCGGCTTCACGGAGGCGGAAATCGCGTTCCTTTTCCCCGCGCCCGTCCGTCGCAGCACGCTCGTGATTCTGCGGCTGCTGAAGTCGCAGTTCGCGCTGCTGCTCTTCTCCGCGTTCATGACGCTCATCACGGGGCGGTTCCGGCTCGGTGCCGAGGCATGGCTGCGCGTCGGCGGCTGGTGGGTCATCCTGAACACGCTGAACATGCACCGCATCGGCGCGTCGTTCGCGCTGCAGCGGCTGCGCGAGCGCGGGATGGCGGACTGGAAACGCCGTGCGGCCGTGGTGCTCGTCCTCGCCGCGCTCGTCGTCGGCGTCGAATTCACCCGCCGCGGCCTGCCTCCCCCGCCCGACATCGCCGCCGCTGCGAGCGGCAGGCCCGGCATCATCACCGGCTACCTCGCGCAGGTGCTGAATGCCGGACCGCTCCCGTATGTGCTCGCGCCGTTCCGCCTCGTCGTCGCGCCGAATTTCGCGCACGACGCCGCGGCATTCCTCCACGCGCTGCTGCCGGCGCTCGGCATCATGGCGCTGCACTTCATATGGGTCGTGCGCGCGGATGTCTCCTTCGAGGACGCGAGCATCGAGGCTGCAAAAAAGCGCGCCGCATTCATCGCCGCACGCGGCCGCGGCGAGCTGCGGGCATCTCCGAGCGGCAAGGCGCGCACTCCGCTCTGGGGCCTGCGCCCGACGGGTTTCGCACCGCTCGCCTTCGTCTGGAAGAGCCTGCTGAAAGCCGGCGGGCGCCGCACACTCTCACGCTGGGCCGTGTTCTTCATCGCGCTCGCCTCGGGTGCCTGGGCGCTTGGACACGCGGGGAAATTGTCCGCCGGCATGCTCACGATCGCGATCCTCATCGGCGTCGGCTGCTACGCGATGCTCATCATCAGCTTTGTGATGATCGGCCAGCACTCCGCCGCGCAGCTCCGGCAGGGTGTCGCCGCGATGGACCTCCTGAAGACCTACCCCGTTCCCGGCTGGCACATCGCGCTCGGCGAACTCGCCGGGCCGGTCGCGCTTGGCACGCTCATGCAGTGGTTCGCGCTCGGCATCGGCGTGCTGCTGCTGCGCACCACCGTTCCCCCAACCGTGATCATCCCGGCCTCGATATTTTACTTCATCGGCGGCTTCGCCCTGCTGCTGCCGGCATTCAACCTCTCCACAGCCATCCTCCCGTGCGCGGGCGCGCTGATGTTTCCCGGCTGGTTCCGCCCGCAGGAAAACACCACTCCCGGAATCGAGGGCTCCGGCCTGCGCCTCATCCTCGGCATCGCCCAGCTCCTCGCGATGGCCGCCGCGATGATCCCCGTCGCATTCTTCGGCGCGCTCGCGTTCTTCGCCGTGGGAAAATTCACCGACATCCTAATGTGGCGCGGGCTCGCGGCCGGCGGCACCGCGATCGTGATCCTCGCGATGGAGGCCGGCCTCGGCGTCGCGTGGCTCGGCTCGCTCTACGACAAATTCGATCTCAGCGCGGAGTCGTGACGCGCCTTCACTCGTAGCTGATCCCCTTCTTCTTCGCCTGCGAACGCAGCGACTTCGACACCTGCTCGTCGAAGCCGTCGCCCTTGCCAGACTTCGCGAGCTTCCTGCGCTCGGCGTTGATGTAGGCGTCCCGCTCCTTGCTGAGCTCCGTGATTCGCTTCTGCAGTTCCGCACGTTCCCTCTGCATTTTCGCGACGTGCTCCTTCAGCTCGTCCGGCGACATCTTGCGCAGCTCTTCCGGAAGCTCCTCCTTCTTCACCTTGTCGAGCGTGACCTTCTTCTCCGCGAGCGCGTCGAGCAATTCGCCATCGCCCTGCACCGTCTTTCCAGATTTTGCATTGTAGGAAAGGCGCGCAGCGGCTGCGGGCGCGGGCGCGGCCTCGGCGGCAGCCTGCTTTCCCGCCACGAAACGCCGCGTGCTCGCATCTCCCCAGCCAATCATCGTCCTGCCGACTTTCGCATTCAGCGCGGCGAGTTCCTTGTCCTGCGGCGCGGCGATGGCGACCACACCGCCGTCCTGCGGAATCGCCGCGAACGCGCCCTCGGAGCGATCCGCGATTTCCTTCCACACGCGCGTCGTCTCCCGGTCTGCACCGCACTGCACGGTGTTGATGATGATGTCGCGCTTCACCGCCTCGGCGCAGACCTTCTTCCAGTCCGGCTCATCTTCGTAGAAATGCGGCGGCGCATCACCCACAAGGTAGATGATCTTCAAGACCGACGCGTCCTTCGTCCACTCGATCTTTCGCACCGACTCGTCGAGCGCGCGGCCCACGGACTCCGGCGTGTCGCCGCCACCGCCGGCCTGAAACCCGTTGAGCTGGCCATACACCGCGTCGAGGTCATCGGTGAGCGGCGTGAGCTTCGTCACGTAGTCGTCGCCGCGATCACGGTAGCCGACGAGCGCGAAGCGCACCTCGGGCGTCGGCTTCGCGGAGATGATGTCGTTCGCCATGCTCCAGATCTTCGCCTTTGCGCCTGCGATGAGCCCGCCCATGGAACCGGTGGTGTCGAGGACGAAGCAGACCTCGATGCGCTGCTTTGCCGGCTTCTTCGCGACTTCGGCGGCCGCGGATTTCTCCTCCGCGACCGCGCAGAGCGGCAGCAAGGCGACGATGGTGGCAGTGAGGATGGGGAATTTCATTTTTGGTTTCCTTTCAAGGCTTCGTCTTTGTCCGCGAAAATATCGCGCCCGAGCTTCGTCTTCAGCTTCTCGCGCATGACCTGGTTGTAAACGCGCGCGCCCTCCAGAATTCCCTCGCTCACGATGCATCCGGCAATGGCCTTCACCTCCACGCCTTCCTTCGCGAGCCGCTTGTCGTGTGCGGAATCCACAGCCCGCAGCCCGAAGACGAGCATGCGGTAGTGCCCCTCGGCGAAGTCCGTCTCCGCTTGCTTCCGCGCGGCGGTGGCCGCCTCCCGTTTGGACATCCGCCCGAAGTTTGGAAAAGTTCCCTCCACCGCATGGAGTGCGGCGGAGATGATGCAGATGAGAACGATGATGTGTTTCATGGCTGGTGTGCCGCTTATTCGTAAACCTCGTAGAGCTCCCCGCCGAGGGTGAACTGGACGCTGCGGCCCAAGGCCAGCCACTGCGCGGACTCCGGCTTCGCAGTGAGCAGGTCGAAGTAATCCTTCGAGCCGAACTGCACGCGGTTGCGCTTCGCATTCGCCTGCCCCTGAATGCTTGTGTCGGTCCAGTTCGAGCCGTTCTGCGTGAAGGTCTTCCCGTTCACCCAGCGCGTCTCCTGCTGTGTCGCATCGAGCTTCTCCGCGACCTCGCCGGCCTTTCCGCGCAGCGCAAAGCTGCCGCTTCCGATTTTGCCCGGCGCGGCGGTGGGAGCCGGCTTCGATGTCACGATGGTGCCCGCGGCGGCGGCTTCACGCTCCGAGACATTCCCCGCGATGAAGCTGCCGGAATTCTCCACCTTCGCCTTTTCCAGCGCGGGCGCGATGGTCTGTGCGTTCTTCAGCGATTCGTTCGCACGGCCTGCGAGCGCGCCGTCGTATCCGTCCTTCTTGCCGCTCAGGTCGCTCCAGTTCTTGCGGTAGAAGGCCTTCGCCTCCGCGTCGCGGTCGAGCATCTGGAAGCTGCGCGCCGCCACCGGCACGCCGCGGCGCGCCTCGTCCTCCACGATGAGGTAGCTCGTGTAGGGCGTCACGATGGCGTAGCGGCGCGCGAGGTCCACAATCTCATCGCGCAGTTCCTTGCTCTCCCCGCGCAGCCGCACCTCGTCGAGCAGCCAGCCCACGCGGCGCAGCGCCCAGAGCTGTGCGATGAACTCGTTGCCCGACTCGGCTGCGGAGAATTTCACCTTCTGCGTCATGCGCTTCGGCTGGCCGTTCAGCGTGCCGTCGAGCGTGATGTCCCCCGCTCCATCGCCGCTGTAGCGGCCCGCGAGCACGAGCTGGTCGCCGCGGAAAAGATCCGGCAGCGGGTTTGGGTAGAGCTTCGTCACCTTCACGCCCGCGGGAAACTCCAGCTTCAGGTTCGTGAGCAGCGGCTCTTTGATTTTCGTGAAGAAGTTCGAAACCTTCACCTCGAGGTCCTCCTCGGGCAGCACGAACTGCGACGCCGCCTTCGTCCGCTCGGTGATTTTGTCGAGCAGATGCGTGTTGATGTCCGTGCCGATGCCGAAGCTGAAAATGCGCGTCGTGCTCGCCTGGTCGCGCGCCACCCGCGCCACGATGCGCTCCTCGTCCGTCTCGCCGATGGTCGGCTTGCCGTCGGTGAGGAACACCACGACGAACGGCCGCGCGTTGTCCGCGGGCTTCAGCTTCAGCGCGCGCTCCAGCGCATCGGCAATCGCTGTGCCGCCGATGGGACGGAGCCCCTTGATGAACTCGTGCGCCTTGTCGCGGTTCGCCTTCGTCGCCTCCGCGAGCTTTTCAAAAAAAGGCTCCGCCTCCGTCGAGAAACGCACCAGCTCGAAGCGGTCGCCGTCGTTCAGATTCTCCACGCAGAACGTCATCGCCTTCTTGAGCTGCTCCAGCTTCTTGCCCGCCATCGAGCCGCTGGTGTCCATCACGAAGACGACGTCCTTCGGGTTCGTGTCCTTGCTGCGCGTCATGTCCGCGCCCGGCGACGCGAGCAGCAGGAACCAGCCGTCCTCGCCCTCCTTCTTGTGCGTGAGCAGGTGCAGGCCCACCTCCGTGTCGGCCGTCGAGTAGAGCAGTTGAAAATCCGTGTCCGGCTTCGTGTTCGACGCCTCCCAGCCGACCACCGCCTTCCTGTCGCCGTCGCGCTTGATTTCCACCGGATGCGACGGCGAGTAGAGCGCCTTGATGGGCGCGTCCTGGCTGATGCTCACGCGCATCGCCACCGTCTTCAGAGGCTGCGCGGAGAACTTCTCGGTGTTCAGCGGATACACGTAGCTCGCGAGCCCGCCGTCCACTTTCAGCAGCTCCGTATAGGCGAGCGTCACCTTCTTGCGCGAGCGCGGCTCGATGGGAAAGATGCGCACGCGGAACGCCGGCCGCCCCGTGTATTCGAGCAGCGCCGGGTCCTTCTGCCGCCGCACGATGTCCTCGTAAATCGCGCGCGCCTTCGCCGCATCGAGCAGCTCCGCCTCCATGTCCTTGTCGCCCACGCGCATCGTGAACTTGTCGAGATGCGCGCCCTTCGGAATTGGGAAGATGTATTCGCCCTCGAGGTTCGCGTTGTTCGGATTGAAGAACTCCTGCTCCACCCGCGTCGTCGCCTTCTGCCCCGCGATCTCCACGTCCACCTTGTGAAACACCACCTCCAGCGGCGCGAAGACGAACCGCGGCGGCGGCATGTGCGGATGCGGCGGCACGAACGGCGGTGGATTGTGGATGACGATGAACCCGTCCGCCCGCGCGCCCGCCGTCAACCCGAACAGCGTGAGCAGCGCGATGAGCGCCGGAAGAATCGAGAGGAGTCTTGTTTTCATGATGCGACATTGCCACGGCACCCCGCCCCGCGTGTCACGGCGCAGTCTGCCGTTTGTCAAAAAATCGTGAGGGAGCCGCGGCGGAACGCAACCGCGAACGGAAAATATCTCGACGCTTTCCCCCCGATGGCCGGACGCTGTGCGGCATGAACAAGCCGACGAAGCCGTTCCTGAAACCCTTCTCGCAGAAGCCGCCGGCGGCGGATTCCGCGCAGAGGACCGGAGTGACGTTGTCGGAGCTCAGCATCCAGTCCATCGCCGCAGGCATGCCGGATCCTGCGGACCGCGCGGCGTTTCTCGCTCGGGCCTGCGCGGGGAACGATGCGCTTCGGGAGAAAATCGAGCGCCGCCTGGCGGCGAATTTCGCGAGCGCGGCGCGCGTGGCGGCGCCTGCGCCGGCTGTGGCGCCGGTTGCAGAATCGCCGAGCATCCCTGCGATCCCGGAGTTCGTGGCGGCTCCGGCGCCCATTTCCGTTGCGCAGCCCGTGGTTGATGCTGAGGAGGAAGCTCCTGCTGCGATTCCAACGGCGACACCTTCTCCGGTTTCGTCACCGATTCCGACACCCAACGCGGTAGCGGCGGCCGCTCCGCCGCCGACTCCCCCACCCGCTCCGACGGCTGCCTTCCCCACGGCGCCCTCACCAACGCCGACGCCAACGCCTATTCCGCCGCCGCCGACACCCGCACCGGCACCCATCCACGAGGCCGCGCTCCACCGCATCCCCGAGGCATCGCTCGCCATCCCGCAAAACCAGCCCGCCGGCATGGCCCTCGTTCCGATGTCCGCCAGCCAG
The DNA here is from genome assembly GCA_044221035.1 of Chthoniobacteraceae bacterium. GTDB lineage: Bacteria > Verrucomicrobiota > Verrucomicrobiia > Chthoniobacterales > Chthoniobacteraceae > SXWH01. The sequence continues at coordinate 27,017 of JBGAPU010000001.1, forward strand.
CTCGCGGCCATCACGGCGCAGCGCTCGAACACCTTCCCGTGGCTCACCGCGGTCGTCCTCGCCCTCGCGGCGGGCGCGCTCGCGGTGTTCCTCATTCAGGAAAAGGACGCACGCCGCCGTGCGGAGACGGAGCAGCAGCAGGCCGGGAAGCGCGCGGAAACCGCTGCCAGGGACGCCGCCGATGCCCGCGCCGATGTGGTCAAGGAGCGCGAGGCCGCCAGCGCGCAGCTCACCACCGCGCAGAAGGAAAACGAGAGGCTCCGCACCACAGCCGACGAAGAGCGCCAGCGCGCCGAAGCCGCCACCAAGCAGGCTGCGCTCGCGAAAGCAGAGGCCGACCGCCTTGCCGCCGCGAAGAAGGCCGAGGACAGCGCCACCGGCAGCGCCGCCGCCAAGGCCCGCGAGGAGCGCGACGCCGCGCGCGCCACCCAGCGCGAGACCGCCCTCGCGCTCGCCGACACGCTGGCGAAACTCGCCGCCACGCAGCTCGAAAGCTCCCGCCACGCCGAGGCCGAGGCGTCCGCCCGCCGCTCGCTGGAACTCCGCCTCACGCAGGCCGTCGAAGGCTGGCCGCTCGTCGAGTCGCGCGCCCTGCTCGGCGCCGCGCTCCTGCAGAAGAACGCCGATGCCGAAGCCGTGCGCGAATTCACCGCCGCCGCCACCGAGATCGAAAAGCTCGGCGCCCCAGCGACCGACGCCGACCGCGCCTGCCTCACCGTCGCCTCACGGCGCATCGTGCAGTTCCTCAATGCCACCGGCCGCCGCAGGGAAGCCTTCGACCTGAAGCGCAAATACGACACCCTCGCGCGCCCGGATGCCGGTCGTTGAAAAGAGCCGGCAATGCACCCGCTGCCCGTGCCTGCTGAACTTCCGCCCGCCTTCCTCGAGCACTTCCTCAACCGCCAGCAGCGCGAGATTCTCCTCGCTGTCGCCGCCATCGCCGGCCTGCTTGCGCTCATCGCCGGGGGCGTCTGGCTCATCGTGCGGTCGCAGCGCCGCCTCCAGCGCATGGCCGACGAGCGCACGCGCGATATCCAGGCTGCGCTCGGCCCCACGTTCACCGCGACCGACACTGCCCCGTCGCTTTTCCTCGAGCTGCTCCGCCGCACCAGCCCGACGCTGCGCCGGCAGGACATCCGCCACGTCACAAACCGCTTCGAGGAAGCCGCCGCGGATGGGCGCCGCGTGCAGTTGCTCGACGCCGGCTACGACGTCAGCACGGGCAAAGGCGGACGCTTCACCGTGTGGCAGACCGTCGCCCACCTCGCCGCGCGCGACTGGCATTTCCCGCCATTCTCGGTCAAGCCGCGCGGCTTCTGGTCGCGCCTCGGGCTCGGACGACGCGGCGTTCGCTTTGCCCTGCATCCGAAATTCACCGCACTCTACCGCGTGCAGTGCGGCGACGAGTCCGCGGCGCGCGCCTTCCTCACCGACACCCTCCTCGAAGCCCTCAAACGCACCCCCGGCCTCACCATCGAGGGCCGCGGCAGCAACCTGCTCATCCTCCGCCGGAAAAAAATCCTCCCAGCCGCGCAGTTCCCGCATTTCCTCGCCGAGGCCCGCCAGATCGGCGCGCTCCTCCCGCCAGCCTTCGGCGAGCCGACGCCTCCACCGCGCCACTGACCCCGCAGCTCCGCCGCCGCACATGCCGTGTTTCCTTTTTCCACCGCGCGCGCCATAGTGCGGCGATGGCCAAAGCAAAGGGCAAGACGAACAAGGTGCTGGAGCTCCCCGCGCGGGTGCCGGTGATGGTGCTGCCCGAGGCGGTGCTGTTTCCGCACACGGTGCTGCCGCTGCGCATCTTTGAGCCGCGCTACCGGGCCATGCTGGACTGGGCGCTGGAGCACGACCGGATGTTCTGCGTGGCGACGATGAAGCCGGGGGTGACGGAGGCTAGGACGGAGCGTCAGTTTTTCCACACGGCGGGGCTGGGGCTCGTGGCGGCGTCGGTGCTGAAGGAGGATGGGACGTCGCACCTGATTCTGCGCGGGATCCAGCGGGTGAGGTTCACGGGGTTCCCGCAGCGCAAGCCGTTCCGCATCGCGGAAATCGAGCCGGTGCCGGACATGGAGACCGACCCGAAGGAGACGGAGCCGCTGGTGAGGCACCTGCGCAGGGCGTGCGGGAAGATCCGGATCGACGGAAAGTCGGTGGGAAAGGAGCTGACGGCGCTTTTGAAAGACCTCGTGAACCCCGCGTTCATCTCGAACACCGCCGCCAGCGCGCTGGTGGACGACGCGATGGACCGGCAGCGCCTGCTGGAGGAGGTGGACCCGATGGAGCGGCTGCGGATGCTGGTGGAGATCTTCGGGAACGGAAGCGATGCGGATGACGACGGTGAAGGCGAACAGGATGACGACTAGGAGCGCCGCAGGGCGGGGCTGACGGCATGGAGGGACCGAGGGTGTTCCGCGGGGTGTTTTCCGACGGTGGACGCCCGGCAGCGGGGACTTTCCATTTGCCCTGACCGGCGGCGCGCGCCATGTTCCGCGCCCTTTCACCCGACGAAAACCCGACGCATCCCACAATGACTCTCACGGAAAAACTTCTCGCACGCGCCAGCGGCAAAGCGCGCGTGTCGCCCGGCGAAAACGCATGGGTGAACGTGGACATCCTGATGACGCACGACGTGTGCGGGCCGGGGACGATCGGGGTGTTCAAGCGCGAGTTTGGCAAGGACGCGAAGGTGTGGGACCGCGAGAAGGTGGTCATCATCCCGGACCACTACATCTTCACCGCGGACTCGATGAGCAACCGCAACGTGGACATCCTGCGGGAGTTCGTGCGCGAGCAGGGGCTGAAGTATTTCTACGACGTGATCGACGACCCGAACGGGCACTGGCATTTCGACCCGTCGAAGGGGCAGCTCAAACAGCAGTATGGGAGGAACTTCGCGGGCGTCTGCCACACGACGCTGCCGTGGAAGGGTCACACGCGTCCCGGCGAGGTGCTCGTGGGCACCGATTCGCACACGTGCATGGCGGGTGCGTTCAATCAGTTCGCGACGGGCATCGGCAACACGGATGCGGGCTTCGTGCTCGGCACAGGCAAGATCCTGCTGAAGGTGCCGGAGAGCATGCGCTTTTTCCTCGAGGGCGAGATGCAGCCGGGCGTGATGGCGAAGGACGTGATCCTGCATGTCATCGGCGACATCGGCTTTGACGGCGCCACCTACCGCGCGATGCAGTGGGAAGGCCCCGGCGTGAACGCGATGACGATGGATGACCGCATGACGATCGCAAACATGGCGATCGAAGCCGGCGGCAAGAACGGCATCTTCCCATTCGATGCGAAGACCGACGCCTACGTGCAGGAGCGCGTGAAGGAAAACGGCACGAAGTCCTCGTTCGAGCCGGTCGAGGTGGACGCGGACCAGAAGTTCGTCTTCGACAAAAAGTATGATCTCTCGAAGCTTGAGCCGACCGTGGCGTGCCATCCGGACCCCGGCCAGCGGAAGCTCGCGCGCGAATTGAAGGACGTGAAGCTCGACCGCGCCTACATCGGCTCGTGCACGGGCGGCAAGACGAGCGACTTCCTCGCATTCGCAAAAGTCGTGAATGGCCGCAGTGTGAAGATTCACACCTTCGGCGTTCCTGCGACCACGAAGGTCGTGGCCGAGCTGAAGGCCGCGCAGATCGGCGGCAAGAGCGTGTGGAGCATCCTCGAAAATGCCGGTGTGCAGCTCACCGAAAACGCCTCGTGCGCCGCGTGCCTCGGCGGACCGCAGGACACCTTCGGCCGCATGAACGAGAAGGCGCTCAAGTGCATCAGCGCGACGAACCGCAACTTCCCCGGCCGCATGGGCCACAAGGAGTCGCAGGTCTTCCTCGCGTCGCCCTACACCGTCGCCGCCAGCGCGCTCACCGGTCACATCACCGACCCGCGCGACGTGCTGGCCTGAGCCGAGCCCATGAGCGCGAGCTGGAAAATGCGCGGCCTCCGCACGGCGTTCGCATTCGCCGCGGCGCTCGCATTTTCCGCCTGCGCGAAGTCGCGCCCCGGGAAGGACAACACTTATTACGCCGTGAGCGCGGCGCAGGCGCAGCTCTACCGCTTCGGCCCCGCGCAGCCGATGGGCGCGGACCTGATGCTGAAGAAGGGCGACCGCATCATCATGCTGCGGCAGGAATATGGCTTCAGCCGCGTGATCACCGAGGAGGGCACGACGGGCTACATCGCGAACGACTTCATCGCGCCCGCGCCTCCACCGGAGAAGCCGCGGGCGATTCCCGCCAGCGCGCTCGCGTGGGCGAATCTGCCGCCGCTGCCTTCGCGCGGGACGAGCGTGCCGGGCGTGAGCTCGGCGAACCGAGCGATTCTGCAGAGTGATCCGCTCTTTGGCGGCGACCGCCTGCCGCCGCTTCCGGACGAGGTGAAGAACCAGAAGCCGAAGCCGGGTTTCCGCTTCAACGTCCACGGCCCGACCCCGGCGAACGAGGGACCGCAGCCGTAATCCCCGCGGCTCAGTCCCGGCGGTGAAAATGATGGAGGGCGTCGGTGGTGTGGCCGTCCTTCTCCCAGCGCAGAAAATTCGCGATGGCACCGGTGACGTATTTTTTTGCCTCGCCGACAGCCTCGGGGAGCGGGAGGCCGCGGGCGAGGAGGGCGGCGAGGGCGGCGCTGGTGGTGCAGCCGGTGCCGTGGGTGCTCACGCCGGGGACGAAGGGGGCGTCGAAACGGTGTTCAGTGCCGTCGGGGGCGATGAGGAGGTCGGTGGCGGTGTCGCCGCGGAGGTGACCGCCCTTGATGAGGAAGGAGGTGTGGTGGCGCGCGGCGAGTTCGCGGCCTGCGTCGCGCATGGCGTCGAGGGTGGTGACGGGGCGGCCGGTGAGGGTGCGGACTTCGTCGAGGTTTGGCGTGACGACGGTGGCGAGGGGGAAGATGCGCTCGCGGTAGAGGGCGACTGCGTCGGCGAGGAGGAGCTGGTCGCCGCTGGTGGCGACCATGACCGGGTCGATGACCAGCGGGGTTTTGAATTCTGAATTTTGAATTTTGAATTCTTCGAGGATGTCAGCGACGGCGTGGATGATGTCGTTGTGGTAGAGCATGCCGGTTTTCACCGCAGCGATGGGAAAAGCGCCGAAGAGGAGGCGGATCTGCTCGGCGACGACGGCGGGGGGGATGGCGTGGATGGCGCTGACTTTGCCGGGGACTTCGGCGACGACGCAGGTGATGGCGGTGACGCCGTAGCCGCCGAGGGCGCTGATGGCCTTCAGGTCCGCCTGCGCGCCTGCGCCGGCGCTGTTGTCGGAACCGGCGATGGTGAGGACGACGGGAGGAGGAAGCATTTTGGATTTAGAATTTTGGATTTAAGATCTAGAAGAGCCGCACGCCTCCGGTCCCCGGGGCGTCGGTGGAGCGCGCAACGCACCGACTTCTTAAATCCTGAATCCTAAATCCTAAATCCTAAATGCCATCCTCGATTCCCGAACTCGACGGACTGCGTGTGACGGTGGACGAGGTGAAGTTCATGCCGCAGCTCCAGGCGACGGAGGAGCGGCCGTTCCCGTTCGTCTATTTCATCACGATCCACAACGATTCGGGGGACACGGTGACGATCAAGGGGCGGAAGTGGGTGGTGACGGATTCGCGCGGGGAGACGGTCGTGGTGGAAGGGGACGGGGTGGTCGGGAAGTTTCCGCGGCTGGAGCCGGGCGGGCATTTTTCCTACAACAGCTACCACACGATCGGCGCGGACAGTGTGGCGCAGGGGGCGTTCATTGGAACGACGGAGGCTGGTCTGCCCGTGCTGGTGAGGATCCCGCCGTTTGAGATGAAGGCGCCGCGGAAGGCGTGAGCGGCACGGGTGGCGCGGGGTGCAGGAGGCCGTCCTCGGTCGCGAGGAAATCGACACGCTGGTCGTGGGGTTCGACGGGGAGTTCCTCGAGGAGCTGCACGGCGAATGCGGTGCCGACTTTGACCGTGCGCGCGGTGAGGCCGGCGAGGAGGCGGTCGTAGAATCCGCCGCCGCGGCCGAGGCGTTCGCCGGTGCGCGTGAACGCGGCGCCGGGGACGAGGATGAGGTCGATATCCCCGGGCGCTGCGGCACGCGCCAGATCCGCCACGGGCTCGCGGACTCCAAATGCGCCGGGTGCCAGCTCGTGCGGGGAGGCGACGGTGAAGAGGTCGATGCGCGCGCCGTTCACGCGCGGGTAGGCGAAGACCTTCCCCCCGCCGTGCGCCCAAAGCAGCTCGACATCGGGCTCGTGCGGGAGCGGCGCGAAGATGGCGACGGTGCGCGCGGCGATCCACGCCCCGCTGGCGGCGATGGCGGCGCAGAGGCGCGCGCTTTTTTCCGCCCGGAGATCGGGCGTCATGTGGAGCGTGGCGCGGATTTTGCGACGGAGGTCCGGCTTGGAACGCATGATCGAAAATTATCTACCCCATTCCGGCCAAGTCGCGCACGAAACGATTGCGCGGGAGGCGGAAGGATTTATCCTGCGGGCCGTGCGAAAACTTTTCTCCCGGAAAGCAAAGCCGCAGAAGGCGAAGATCGAGAAATCCGCCAACGGACACCATGCGGTGTCGGAGGCCGCGGGCGCGAAGAAGGTGGGCCTGAAGCCGAAGGGCGGCTGGGGGAAGAGGAACTTCCTCACGAGCGTGCTCATCCCGTCTCTCTTCCGGAAGCGCCTCGCGCGCGAGGTGACGCCGGTTTTCCCGACGCTGCGCGACGGCGACATCGGGGTGACCTGGATCGGCCACGCGTCCTTCCTGCTCCAGTTCGGAAAGCACAACCTGCTCGTGGACCCGAATTGGGCGCGCTGGCTGAAGGTGGTGAAACGCCTGAAAATGCCGGGCCTCCATCTGCACGAGCTGCCGGACATCGACCTAGTGCTGGTGACGCACGCGCACTTCGACCACCTCGACCGCCGCACGCTGCGCAACGTGGCGGCGAACCAGCCGATCGTGGTGCCGTTTGAAGTGGGGAACCTGGTGCATGATCTCGGCTTCCGGAGCGTCCACGAGCTGGGCTACTGGGAGTCGTTCAAGCTCGGGCCGATGAAGGTGACGCTCACGCCGTGCGCGCACTGGGGCGCGCGGATGCTGCACGATTCGCACCGCGGCTTCGGCGGGTTCATCATCGAGCACGAGGGGCGAACGATCTACCACTGCGGCGACACGGCGTATTTTGACGGCTTCAAGGAGATCGGGCGGCGCTTCGGCGTGGATGTGGCGCTCATGCCCATCGGCGCCTACGACCCGCCGAGCGGGCGCGAGGTTCACATGAACCCCGACGAGGCAATCCGCGCCTTCCAGGATCTCGGCGCAAAGACGCTCGTGCCGATGCACTACGGGACCTTCCAGCTCAGCTACGAGCCGATGGACGAGCCGCTGCGCTGGCTGCTCTCCAGCGCGCGACATGCTGGGATCAGCGAGAAAGTCGCGGTGATGCTCGAGGGTCGGCCGGAGGTGTTCTGAGGCCCCCGGAGTATCCGCATGTCCCGCAGTGCGCTGGGTGAGCGCTGCGCGAAACGCGCGCGCGTCAGCTGCCCTTCGACTTCTTCTTCGACGAGGAGGATGAGGACGGCTTCGTCGTGCTGCTCTTGGTTCCGCCCTTGGTTCCTGTCTTGGCAGTGGTGCTGCTCTTCGTGGTGCTGCCGGGCTTCTTTGTGGCGGATGGCTTCGTCGCGGTCTTCTTCTCCGGCTCGGCGGCGACCTTCTTGAACGTGAGGTAAATCACCAGCTCGCGGCTTTTCGATGCGGCCGCCGTCGAGGCGCTGCCATTGAGGATGACAGTGGAGCCGTTTGCAGCGACGCCCTTGAAGTAAGTCTCGCGCGCGACGCAGGAGAGGACGGAGAGCGTCTCGCCGCTGCGCTGGCCGTGCTTGAAGCGGTCCGTCGCGCGCCCGGAAAACACAATGCTGCCCTTCTCCGTCAGCGTCGGCTTCACCGCGAGCGAGACACCGAGCGGCACGCTGGAGCCGTCGGGCGTCTGCGTGTCCTGCGTGATCTCGATGGTCGCACTCTGGCCGGATGCGGTGACGACGCGGGGCGCGCTGAGGACGTCCACGCCCTTCGTCTTCGCGAGCAGTTCGGGCTTCGCCGGCAGCTCGGTGCCGGTGGGAACGTCGGCGAACTTCGCGGTGATCTCGATGGTCGTGGCTGCGATGCCGTGGGAGGCGAGCAGGGAGGCGGCGGCGAGTGCGAGAAGGAGCTTCATGACCGGCGTTCTAGCGCGGCGCCGACGTGAAGCAAGCGGGCGCGGCGGCAGGCAGTGTCCTATTTTCAACCACAGAGGCTCACAGAGGAGACACGGCGGAAACTGAGAGGTTCCGTGCCCCTCTGTGTTCCTCTCTTGTCTCCCGCGCGCACGTCACATCAGGACACCGCACCGCCGGCGAATGCACCGGAGGCAACCCGCGTGCAGAGATTGGCAAGTTTGGTTCGTGCAGATCGCGCCGAGGTGGATAGCTCCCTCTGCAATGACTCCGCTCAAGACCCTCCTCATCCCCGCGCTGCTCTCAATGCCGCTCCTGCCGTCCATCTCCCGTGCGGCCGATGACCGCGTGCATTTCAACCGCGATGTGCGGCCGATCCTCGGTGAGTATTGCTTTCAATGCCACGGCCCCGATCCGCTCGCGCGCAAGGAAGGGCTGCGCTACGATCGCGAGGAAGGCTTCTTTGGAAAGCGCGACAACGGGCCGACCGTCGTGAAGGGCCATCCGGAGAAGAGCCCGCTCTACGAGCGCATCACTTCGCAGGATCCCGACGACCTGATGCCGCCGCCGAAGTCGCGCAAGAAGATGAAGCCGGCGGAGATCGCGACTTTGAAGAAGTGGATCGAGCAGGGCGCCGAGTGGCAGCCGCACTGGTCGTTCATCGCGCCCGTGAAGGCCGAGGTGCCAGCCGGGGCAAAAAATCCCCTGGATGCGTTCATCCGCGAGCGGCTGGCGAACGCCGGGCTGGTGCCGTCGCCGCAAGCCGACAAGCTCACGCTCGCGCGGCGAGTCTCTCTCGACATCACGGGCCTGCCGCCGTCGCCGGAGACGGTGGAGGCTTTTGTGAAGGATGAGGCGCCGGAGGCCTACGAGAAGCTCGTGGACCGGCTGCTCGCCTCGCCGCAATACGGCGAGCACCGCGCGCGCTTCTGGCTCGATGCGGCGCGCTATGCGGACACGCACGGGCTGCACATCGACAACTACCGCGAGATCTGGCCCTACCGCGACTGGGTCATCAATGCGTTCAACCGCAACCAGCCGTTCGACCAGTTCACCGTCGAGCAAATCGCCGGCGACCTGCTGCCGCAGCCGACGAAGGAGCAGCTCATCGCGACCGGCTTTCACCGCTGCAATGTGACGACCGCCGAGGGCGGCACGATCCCCGAGGAGAATCTCGCGAACTACGCGCGCGACCGCGTGGAGACGACTTCGTGGGTGTGGCTCGGCCTCACGTCGAACTGCGCGACGTGCCACGACCACAAGTTCGACCCGGTGACGATGCGCGACTTCTACTCGATGTCCGCATTTTTCCGGAACACGACGCAGGACCACTCGGACAAGAACATCCGCGACACCGCGCCGGTGCTCGTGCTCGCCGAGGGCAAGGATGGGAAGCGCTGGGACGCGATCCCCGGCGAGATCGCAGCGACGAAGGCGAAGCTCGCCGCACGGCAGAAGGTGCTGAATGGGGAGTTCCAAAAATGGCAGGAGACGGCCAAGGCGGAGACCATTGAGGACGCGGTGAACACGAAGTCGCTCATCGCGCACATCCCGCTGAACGAAGGCAGCGGCGATCAGGCGCATGGGATCGTGGAGGGGAACGAGCGCATCATCCAGCTCCCGGAAAACGTCGTGTGGAAGGCCGAGGGAAAGAACGGTCCGGCCACGCAGGTCGCGGACGGCGCGTCCATTGATCTTGGCGACATCGCGGATTTCGAGCGCGACCAGGCCTTCACCGCGAGCGTGTGGTGTTTCCGCCCCGGCGCGAGCAATGCGCCCGGCGGCATCCTCGCGAGGATGGACAAGAAGAACGGCCACCGCGGCTGGGACATCCTTTACTCCGGCAACGAAATCGCCGTGCACATCGTGAACACGTGGCCGGGCGATGCGATCAAAGTGAGCACCACCGACGGCGCAGCGAAGCCCGACGCGTGGAGGCACGTCGCGGTGACCTACAGCGGATCGGGCAAGGCGGAAGGCGTGCGCATCTACGTGGACGGGAAGCTGCGCAAGACAAAGGTGGAGAAGGACACGCTGAAGGGAACCATCCGCACGAAGCTGCCGCTGATGGCCGGGCGGCGCGGCGGCGGCGGCGAGGTGTTCACCGGCGCGGTGCAGGGTGTGCGCATTTACAAGGGCGTGCTGATCGAAAAACAGGTCTTCGGGCTCTCGGAGCTGCCGGAGCTGCGGAAGATTCTCGCGAAGCCCGCCGCGCAGCGGAAATCCATCGAGCGCGACCGGTTGCTCGCGTTCTTCTCGACGACGGACGAAGAGAGCAACGAGTTCGCATCGCGCGTCGCCGCACTCGAAGGCGAGAAGACCGCGATTCAAAAGCGCAGCGTCGTCACGCTCATCCAGGAGGAGCGTAAGGACACCGAGCCCGTCGCGCGCCTCCTCTACCGCGGGCAATACGACCAGCCGCGCGATGAGCTGCGGCCCGCGGTTTACGCCGCGCTGCACCCGATGCCGGCGGGAGCGCCGAAGAACCGCCTCGGCCTCGCGCAGTGGCTCATGGCAAAGGAGAATCCGCTCACGGCGCGCGTGACGGTGAACCGCTTCTGGCAGGAGATTTTCGGCACCGGCATCGTCGGTTCGTCGCAGGATTTCGGCATCGTGGGCGAGCCTCCGTCGCACCCCGCGCTGCTCGACTGGCTCGCGGTGGATTTCCGCGAAAGCGGCTGGGACGTGAAGCGGCTCATCCGCCTGCTCGTGACCAGCGAGACTTACAAGCAGACGGCGAGCACCACGAAGGATCGCCTCGAGCGCGATCCGGACAACCGCCTGCTCTCCCGCGGCCCGCGCTTCCGCATGGACGCCGAGATGGTGCGCGACTACGCGCTCGCCGTGAGCGGCACGCTCTCCAGGAAGATTGGCGGCCCAAGCGCGAAGCCCTACATGCCCGAAGGCGTGTGGGAAGCCGTGGCGATGCCGGGCAGCACGACGAGCAAATACGATCGCGACACCGGCGAGGCGCTCTACCGCCGCGGGCTCTACACCTTCTGGAAGCGCACCGCACCGCCGCCGTCGCTGGAGATTTTCAACGCGCCGAGCCGCGAGGTCTGCACGATCCGCCGCGAGCGCACGAACACGCCGCTGCAGGCGCTCGTGACTCTGAACGACCCGCAATACATCGAGGCCGCGCGCAACCTCGCGCAGCTCGCGCTGAAGACTGCGCCGAAGGATGAGAAAGCAGCGCTGGATTTCATCGCGCACCGCGTGCTGCTGCGTCCGCTGCGACCGGCGGAGATCGCGGTGCTCGTGAAGAGCCGCGCCGCACTGCTCGCGCACTACACACAGTCGCCCGACGACGCCACGGCGCTGATCACCTTCGGCGAAAGCAAGGCCGATCCAGCAATTCCGCCCGCGCAGCTCGCCGCGTGGACGATGCTCGCGAGCGAACTCCTGAACACCGACGAAGCCCTCAACAAGTAAACGACCATGAGCCTCATCACTGATTTCGCCACCTACCAGACACGCCGCCAGTTTTTCGCGCGCGGCGCAAACGCACTCGGCATGGCCGCGCTCGCCACGCTCTTCGGTCGCGAGGCCGCGGCGGCGCCGGAGCACGCCGCGAAAATCGCGCTGCAATTCGCGCCGAAGGCCAAGCGCGTGATCTACCTCCACATGGTCGGCGGCCCGTCGCAGCTCGATCTCTTCGACTACAAGCCCGAGATGCAGAAGTGGTATGACAAGGACCTGCCCGACAGCGTGCGCCAGGGCCAGCGGCTCACGACGATGACCTCGAAGCAGGCGCGCTTCCCCATTGCGCCGTCGAAATACAAGTTCGCGCAGTTCGGCAGGAACGGCATGTGGATGAATGCGGAGCTGCTGCCGTGGTTTTCAAGATGCGCGGACGATGTCGCGTTCATCCGCTCGATGCACACCGAGGCAATCAACCACGAGCCGGCAATCACGATGATGCAGACGGGCAACCAGAACGCGGGCCGCCCGTGCCTCGGCTCGTGGATGAGCTACGGGCTAGGCTCGTCGAACCAGGACCTGCCGACCTTCGTCGTGCTCGTCGCCGAGCCGACGAACCGCGAGCAAATCCAGGCCATCTCCGGCAAGCTGTGGACGAGCGGCTACCTGCCCGGCCAGCACGCGGGCGTCGCGTTCCGCAGCAAGGGCGATCCGATTCTCTACATCAACAACCCGCCCGGCGTGCCCGGCGACGTGCGCCGCAACACGCTCGACGGCATCAAGGCTCTCAACGAGCAGAACGCCGCGCTCGTCGGCGACCCGGAAATCCACACGCGCATCGCGCAATACGAGATGGCGTTCCGCATGCAGGCGAGCGTGCCGGAGCTCACGTCGCTGGAAAAGGAACCCGCGTCCACATTCGAGCTCTACGGCCCGGATGCGAAGAAGCCCGGCACTTTCGCCAACACCGTGCTCATGGCGCGGCGGCTCGCCGAGCGCGGCGTGCGCTTCGTGCAGATCTACCACAACAACTGGGACCACCACTCGAACGTCGGCGGCCGCATGCCCGACCAGTGCCGCGACATCGACCAGCCGTGCTACGCGCTGATCAACGACCTCAAGCAGCGCGGCCTGCTCGACGACACGCTCATCCTGTGGGGCGGCGAATTCGGACGCACGATCTACAGCCAGGGCGGGCTCTCAAAGACGAACTACGGGCGCGACCATCACCCGCGCTGCTTCACGATGTGGGCCGCGGGCGGCGGCATCAAGGGCGGCGCCATCCACGGCACGACCGACGACTTCAGCTACAATATCGTCGAGAACCCCGTGCATGTGCGCGACCTGCACGCGACGATTCTGCAGCTCGTCGGCTTCGACCACACACGGCTCACGTATAAATTCCAGGGCCTCGACGCGCGCCTCACCGGCGTGGAGCCGTCGCACATCGTGAAGGACATCCTCGCGTAGCTACGCGCCGAGCGCCTCGCGCATCTTCGTGAGCTGGGCGTGCTTGTCGGCCCAGTCGCGTTCGCGCTGCTGGTGTTCCTCGAGGACTTTCGCCGGGACTTTGCTGGCGAAGTTTTCGTCGGCGAGCTTCGCACGGACTTTGCCGAGTTCGGATTCGACCTTCGCGAGTTCCTTGCCGATGCGCTCGCGCTCGGCGGCGACGTCGATGAGTCCGTCGAGCGGTAGGAAAAGCTCGCCGAGCGGTGTGAGTGCGACGGGCGTGCCTTTCGCGGCGGCGAATGCGGCATTCACTTCGAGCGGCTCGGCGCTGAGCAGGATCTGGATCACGTTCGCCTCGTGTGCTTCGAGTGCTCCGCTCGGCTTGAGCACGAAGCGCACACGTTTGTTGCTCGCGATGTTGAAGTCGCGGCGCAGTCCGCGGCCCGCTTCGACGGCCGCGTATTTCGCCTTCGCGAGCGCGTCGCTCGTTTCGTCGAGACCGAACCAGGCGCGCTCGTCGGCGGTGAACGGCTTGGGCCACGGCGCGAACATGATTGTCTCGCCGCCCTGCTTCGCGGGCATGTCCTTCGCGAAGCCCATGCCATTCCAAAGCTCCTCGGTGATGAACGGCAGATACGGATGGAAAAGCCGCAGCGTGTGGCTGAGCACGAAGTCGATCACGGCGAGCGTGTTCGCCTTCCGCGCGGCGTCGGCACCGTTGAGCGTCGCCTTCGATGCCTCCACATACCAGTCGCAGTATTCGCTCCAGAAAAAGCGGTAGAGCACGGCGGTGGCGTCGCTGAAACGGTATTCTTCGAGCGCAGTGCTCACTTCGCGGATTGCGTCGTCGAGGCGCGCGAGGATCCATTTGTCGTCGCTCGTGAGCAGCGCGGGATTGATTTCACCTTCCGTCTCTCCACCCTGCATCTGGCGGAAGCGCGCGGCGTTCCAGAGCTTCGTGCAGAAGTTGCGGCCGAGCTCGATGTTCTTCTCGTCGTAGCACACGTCTGCGCCGAGCGGCGCGCTGCGCATGGTGCCGAAGCGCAGGCCGTCGGCGCCGTATTTCGCCATGAGGTCGAGCGGGTCGGGCGAATTGCCGAGGGACTTGCTGAGCTTCCGGCCCTGCTTGTCGCGGATGATGCTCGTGAAATAGACGTTCCGGAACGGCAGGTCGCCCATCCACTCGTAGCCCGCCATGATCATGCGCGCGACCCAGAAGAAGATGATGTCCGGCCCGGTGACGAGGTCGGTCGTCGGGTAGAAGCGCGCAAGCGTGTCGGTCTTCTCCGGCCAGCCCATCGTGGCAAAGGGCCACAGCCACGAGCTGAACCACGTGTCGAGCACGTCGGGGTCTTGCGCGAAGCCGTGCTTCTCCAGCTCGCGGCCCTTCGCCTCGTCCGTCGTCGCGACGAACACGTCGAACGTCTCGCGGTCGTCCTTTGTCTCGGACGTGCGGAAGTCGTAGCTCTCCGGCTGCACCTCGAGCCCGTCGCGCACGCGGAAGACGCGCACCACGAGTCCGGACTGCTCGTTCTCCTCGCGGCTCGCCTTCAGCCCGCTCCAGCCGAACACATCCGCGTCGAGCTGGTAGTCGTTGATGGTCACGCGCTTCTTCCACACCGGCACGCGATGGCCCCACCAGAGCTGGCGCGAGATGCACCAGTCCTGGATGCCGGTCATCCAGTGGTCATACACCTTGGCCCAGCGCTCCGGGAAAAAGCGCATCGCGCCGTCGGCCACGCACGCCTTCGACTTCTCCACGCTCGGGTATTTCAAAAACCACTGCTCGCTCAGGCGCGGCTCGATCGGCACGTCGGCGCGCTCGCTGAAGCCCACGTTGTTCACGTAGGGCTCCTCCTTTTCCAGCGCGCCGATTTCGCGCAGCAGCTCGGCGGCGCGCTTGCGGGCGGCAAAGCGCTCCATGCCGGCGAGATCCTTTCCGGCGAGATCGTTCAGCACGCCGTTCGGGTGCAGCACGTCCACCGCGGGCAGGCCGTGGCGCTGCGCGATTTCGTAGTCGGCCTTGTCGTGCGCGGGCGTGACTTTCAGCACGCCGGTGCCGAAGTCGAACGCCACGTGCTCGTCGCCGATGATGGGCAGCGCCGCCTGGTTCTCCACGGGCAGCGGGCGGCGCGCGTGCTTGCCGATGAGATGGCGGTAGCGCTCGTCATTCGGGTTCACCGCGATGGCCTGATCGCCGGGAATCACCTCGGGCCGCGTGGTCGCGATGGTGAGCCACGTGCCCGGCTCCTCGACGACCTGCACCTTGAAATAATACATCGCGCCCTTCTGCTCCTTCATCGTCACCTCCTCGTCGCTGAGCGCCGTGAGCGAGCCGGGGCACCAGTTCACCATGCGCTTGCCGCGGTAGATGAGCCCCTTCTGGTAGAGGTCCACGAACACGCGCTGCACGCATGCCGAGTATTCCGGGTCCATCGTGAACCGCGTGCGCGACCAGTCGCACGAAGCGCCGAGCGCGCGGAGCTGCTTCAAAATGATGCCGCCGTATTTCTCCTTCCACTCCCAGATTTTGCCCACGAGCGCCTCGCGGCCGAGGTCGTCGCGATGCTTCATCACGCCCTCCTTGCGCAGATTTTTCTCCACCACGTTCTGCGTCGCGATGCCCGCATGGTCGGTGCCCGGCAGCCACAGCACTTCCTTGCCGAGCATCCGCGCGCGGCGGGCGAGAATGTCCTGGATCGTGTTGTTCAGCACATGCCCGAGCGTGAGCACGCCGGTCACATTCGGCGGCGGGATGACGATGGAATACGCGGGCTTCGCGGACTTCGCATCCGCCGTGAAGCAGCCGTTCTGCTCCCAAAATGCATACCACTTCGCCTCGATGGCGGCGGGCTCGTAGGTCTTCGGAATCTCGGACATGGCGTTATCTTTCTTCGGAAAAAGGGCGCGCAAGGTGCCGCCGCATCGCCCCTGAGGCAAGCCGAGTCGTGCCGATTCTCCAGTGCTCAGTTCTCAGTTCTCAGTTCCCAGACTTGTGTGTTCCCCGCGAAGACCGAACACCGAGCACTGAGCACTGAGCACTGAGCACTGGAAGCCGCCCCTACGGCGTCGGCGTCGGCGCTGGCGGCGGCTCCTCCTCCTCGTCCCCGGAAGCCGGCGCCTCCAGCAGGCTCTGCTGCATGTAGAGCGGCAGCTTCTCCGGCTGGCGCGGGAACATCTCCATGAGCTTCACCAGATTCAGGAAAAGCATGAGCTGCAGGTTCTCCCGCGCGAGGCGGCGGTCGTCGGCGGAAGCCTCCTTGTTGGCCGATGATTCCTCGCTGCCCGTCCACACCGTGTTCCAGCCCGTCACCATCGCATCCACCTCCGCCAACACCGGCGCGCCGAGGTCCGTGGCGTATTCCGTCATTGATCCCTTGAGCTGCGCGAGGTGGTCCCTCAGCGCGTCATCCGTGCAGGTGGAGAAAATCGAGCGCCGGTGCGGGAAACACTCCAGCCACTGCTCGGACTCCTCGCCATACTTCGCCACGATTGCCGCCGACACCTTCGCGATGCGCCCCGGCAGCGCCGCGCGGAAGTTGTCCTTCGCCTGCTTGCGCGCCTTGCGCAGGCCGAGCTTCGTCTCATCGTCCGACGCCATCTCACCCACCAGCGTCAGCGCATTCGTCGTCGCCGTGATGCGTGCCGCCAGTTCGCCGGACTCGTTGTTGGCGATCATCCGCTGGAGGTGGTCCGTGGAAAACGCGAGCAGGCGCGACCATTTGATCGTCGGATCGTCGAAGGGGTTCTCGAGGAATTTTGCGAGGTTTCTCATATGCGTGGGGTGTGCATCGGGTGAATCGAAGCGAACTCCAGAATCGAAAAATGCGAAGCCAAAGCGCGCCATCGAAGGGGTTGGGGTTTGGGAAAAGCTGCCAACGGGCAATCCATCGTCAACCTTTATTTTAGCCCTCCATCGGAGCGTCCGATGCACGATGGAAATGCGAAAGCCGGCGTTTTCCCCTTTGTTTGCCCGCTTGGAAAAATCCAGTCCCCGGAAAAACGTTTCCCCGGGCACTTGGAAAATCCAAGCCACCGGAAAACGCTTGTTTTGCCCACTTGGAAAAAATCCAAGTGCCCGAAACAGCCTTTCCCCGGCCATTCGGAAAATCCAAATGGGCAAAACAAGGCTTTTCCAGTCACCCGGAAAACTCCGAGTGGGCAAAACAAGCGTTTCCCGACCACCCCGAAAACTTCCACCCAGCAAAACAAGCGTTCCCCGGCCATCTGCAAAAATCCAAGCCAGCAAACTCCGACGCTCCCGCCCGCCCATAGGATTCAGATGGGCAAAACTCCTCCCTCCCGCCTGCCCGGAGAGTTCCGATGGGCAACCCCCCTCCCACGCCGGAATCGCAAACCGACACCGGAGGTGTCGCGGAAATGAGCCGGTGGTGCAGCGAGCACCGCGAGCGAAAACCACCGGATCCCATCGTTCAAAAAAACATGCGCCCCGGCAGGGGCGCCGGAATGCGCGCCCCCATTTCCCGCCGCCCCCTCCGGGGCGGATGCCGGGATGGGCGCCGATCCGGTGGTTTCGCTGCGCTCCACCACCGGCAATTTTCCGTCGTCCCTCCGGGACTGGGCAAAAGGCAGCGCTGGTTACTTTATGCTTTCCTCTTCGATGACGACCGGATGGCGGAGCGGGTTCATGAGTGCGGCCACGAGACCGCAGACTTCCTTCTCGGTGAACTTGCCGGTAATCAGGCAGCCGCCTCCCATAATTCCTCCCGCTACTTGGATGGTAGGGGCGCTGAGGATTTTCCCATCCAGCACGATGGCGAAGCGATCCACAGCGACCCGCATGTTCTTGGTGATCTCGAAGAACTTTTCGCCTGCCTCCTTGGTGAACCGGATCCCAACACCCCAGCCTGAGGTGTCGAGAGCCGCATAGGCCGATTGGATTTCGTCGCCGGTGATTTCCGGCACGCGCTTGACGAGGAGTCTGCGGGGCTCCTTTTCGCCGGCCTGCAGGTCTTTCATCGGCAGGATGACCCATGCCGGATCCCGGATGATCTTCTTCGCTTCGATTTGCGGAAGCAGAGTGTCGCTGTCGCCATGCACGGTGCGGAAGTCCAGATTTGCAACATGGACGACTGCCTTGCGAATCGTGTCCGCCTGTCCCGGCGCCAGCCCCCCGCAGCGCAATGTGAGCCGGTCGGGCGGTTCAGGCGTGAACTCCACTTTGGCGATGCCGTCCGAGGAAAGCCGCCTGCGCAGCATGTCCTGCGTCTCCGCCAGCGCGGCTGCATCCACTGAATGCTCCTCGCCGGTCTTCGCATCTTTGTAGGGTTTCAGCCGGAGGTGAAATGACACGGAGTCTTTCGTGCCCTGTTCGGGCGGTGGTGCGCCAAGCGCGGAGGAAACCAGAGCGGCAGCAGAGGCGGCCAGCAACGCCCAAAGGGGAGTCATCTTCATGCGGGAAGGCTGTCGGGGTTTGTCCTCACAGGCAACCTGCTTCCGCTCACGAGACGACAAAGGCCGGGCTTTCGCCCGGCCTCCGCGTTCGGGTGATGGATTCTGCCCTCCACCGCACTCTTGCCCCTGCGCTGAATCGGGGTAGCCTCCCGCGCTTGGCTCCACGCGTTGACTGGGGCCGCTCGAGCCGCTACCTTTCCCGCATGTCCACTCAGCAGCTCACGACCGAGGCGATGGCACTTCCGCTCTCCGAGCGGGTCTCGCTCGCACAAATGTTGTGGCAGAGCATTGATGCCGGTCTGGCTGACACCGATGAGGGCGAGGCCGTGCGTGAGGCGATCCGCCGGGATCAGGAGCTTTCCTCCGGCACTGTCGCGGGTCGCACGCATGAGGAGGCCATGCAGGCGGCGCGGCGTGCCATCGGATGCGCCTGATCCACCATCCGGAGGCCGAGGCGGAACTCACCGAGGCGGCGCGATTTTACGAGCACCGGGTTCCCACGCTCGGCGCGCAGTTTCTCGACGCGGTGGATCGGGCGGTCGGAGTCATCACGGAGGATCCGGAGCGGTGGAGGATCGTCGAGGCGGATGTGAGGCATTACCTGATGCCGCGCTTTCCCTACGCCATCTACTACCGGGTCCTGCCCGACCATATCCGCATCCTCGCCTTCAAGCACCACAGCCGTCACCCGGACTACTGGCGTTCCCGCCTCGCCGAATGAGGCGGAACCACCAGACGACAAAGGCCGGGCTTTCGCCCGGCCTCCGCGTTCTGGTTTGAATTGGTGAGAGCCTAGTAGGCCGCCTGTGCGCCCTTGAGGTTCTTCTTCTGGATCCACGGCATGAGCGCGCGGAGCTTCGCGCCGGTCTTCTCGATGGGGTGCTGTTCGCCCTTCTTGAGCAGGGCGTTGTATTTCTTGTAGCCACCCTGGTATTCCTTCACCCAGTCCTTGGCGAACTTGCCGGTCTGGATGTCCTTGAGCGCGGCTTTCATGCGCTTCTTCACGGAGGCGTCGATGATCTTCGGGCCGACGGTGACGTCGCCCCACTTTGCGGTCTCGGAAATCGAGAAGCGCATGCCGGCGATGCCGGATTCATTCATGAGGTCCACGATGAGCTTCAGCTCGTGGAGGCACTCGAAGTAGGCCATCTCGGGCGAGTAGCCGGCCTCGACGAGGACCTCGAAGCCCGCCTGCACGAGCGCGCTGGCGCCGCCGCAGAGGACGGTCTGCTCGCCGAAGAGGTCGGTCTCGGTCTCCTCCTTGAAGTCCGTCTCGATGACGCCGCCGCGGGTGCCGCCGACGCCCTTCGCCCATGCGAGGGCGACTTTCTTCGCGCGCGAGCCGCCCTGATACACGGCGATGAGCGCGGGCACGCCCTTGCCCTCGGTGAACTGGCGGCGGACGATGTGGCCGGGGCCTTTCGGCGCGACCATGATGACGTCCACATCCTTCGGCGGGACGATGGTCTTGAAATGGATGGAGAAGCCGTGGCTGAAGAGGAGCGTCTTGCCCTTGCTGAGGTTCGGGCGGATGTCCTTCTCAAAGGCGGCGGCCTGCTTCGTGTCGGGCAGCGCGACGAAGATGACGTCGGCCTTCTTCACCGCGTCGGCGGTGTCATAGACCTCGAAGCCCTTGTCCTTCGCGACCGCGCGGGACTTTGAGCCGGGATAGAGGCCGATGATGACTTTCACGCCGCTGTCCTTGAGGTTCAGCGCGTGAGCGTGACCCTGCGAGCCGAAGCCGAGCACGGCGCAGGTTTTGCCCTTGAGCACGCCGAGGTCGGCGTCTTTGTCAGTGTAGATTTTAGCCATAGAGAGTGGGTCCGATTTGGGATTTGCGATTTAGGAATTCAGATTTGGGAGTCAGTCACCCTTGCGCGGGAGGGCGACTTTGCCGGTGCGGGTGAGGGCGGTGATGCCGAAGGGCTCCATGAGCGAGATGAACTTGTTGATCTTGCTCTCGTTGCCGGTGACCTCGATGGCGAAGTTCTTCGCCTGCACGTCCACGATCTTCGCGCGGAAGATGTCGCAGATCTGCATGACCTCGGCGCGAGTGTCGCGGCTGATTTTCACGCGCATGAGGACGAGCTCGCGGTCCACGTATTCGTCGTCGCGGAAGTCCTGCACCTCGATGACGTCGATGAGCTTCGCGAGGAGCTTGCTGACCTGCTCGAGCGTGGCGTCGTTGCCGCGGACGACGATCGTCATCCGCGAGGTTTCGGGATCGAGCGTCGGGCCGACGTTGAGCGAGTCAATGTTGAACCCGCGCCCGCTGAACATGCCGGCGATGCGGGTGAGCACACCGAACTTGTTTTCGACGAGGACGGACAGGGTGTGGCGCATTGGAAAAAGGGCGGGGAAAATGGCGGGCCGCCCCTGAGGCGTCAAACGGAAAATCCCCGGAGGAGCCCCGCGGCAGCGGGGTGCGGCAGCGGATTTGGCTCAGCCGAGCGCCTCGTCAATCATGGCGCGGCGCTGTGCGGGCTGTGTCCAGCGCCACTGGGATTCGGCGTCGAGCGAGGAGACGGGGTCGAAGAAGAGGAACTTTTTTCCGGCCTTCACGCTCGGGGAGGTGAAGACGGAGACTCCGGTGCGGCGGTTGTAGAAGTCGGGCGTGTGGACGTCGCGTTTGCCGCCACCGCCGGGGGCGTCGAGCGCGAAGAACGGCGTGTTGAAGCCGGCGGTCGCGCCGCGGACGTGGCGCTCCAGATTTTGTGCGACATGCAGCGGCGTGCGGAGGTCCTCCACGCCGGGCACCATGTCGTGCACATAGACGTAGTAGGGGTGGACGTTCACGAAGCTGAGCCGGCGGACGAGAAGCGTCATCGCGGCCGCGCTGTCATTTACGCCGCGCTGGAGGACGGTCTGGCAGCGGACATGGATGCCGCGCTCGGTCATCCGGCCGAGGGCGTCCTCGGTGAAGCCGGTAATTTCGTTGGGGTGATTGAAGTGCGAATGGACGACGACGTCCTTGTGCAGCGAGCGGCCCAGCTCGACGACGCGAGTGAGCGCATCGAGCCACGCGGAGTCGGTGAGGATTTTCTGCGGCAGCACGCAGAGGCCCTTTGTCGCGTAGCGGATGCGGCGGATGTTCGGCATCGCGAGCAGGCGGCGGCCGATCTGCTCGATGTGCTCGGCTTTCAAATTATACGTGTCGCCGCCGCTGATGACGATGTCCTCGAGCTGCGGCTGCGATTCGATGTAGGCGAACGCCGCATCCCAGCGCGCGGCATTGGCGCTGAGCTTCATTTTTTCCACCACCTCCGTGTCGCCGCCGACGGCGTAGCTGCGCGTGCAGAAGCGGCAATAGACCGGGCAGCTCGGCTGCGGGAGGAAGAGCGCCTTGTCCGGGTAACGGTGCGTGAGGCCGGGCACCGGCGAGTCCTCGCGCTCGTTCAGCGAGTCAAAGCGCAGCATCGGGTGGTCGGGCTCCTGCTGCGAGCGGAGCGGGAGAAACTGCGTGCGAATCGGATCGGCGAGCGGCGCGGTCCAATCCACGAGGGAAAGGAGATAGGGGGAGATGCGGAGCGCCATCGGCGCGTGCGCGATGCCGGCCTCGAGGTCGGCGTAGAAAGTCTCCGGCACGATGGTGCCGAGTGTCTCGCGGAGCTGGCGGGCGTTGGTGATGGTGTGGCGCTGCTGCCACTGGTGGTTTCCGAATTCCGCCGCGCTCACCTGCGCCCAGGCGGGAATCGTGCGCCAGAATTCATCGCGGCGGAGTTCGCGATGCTCCAGCCCGGGGCGCGCATGGGGCTGGATGTGCGGAGCGGCGGAGGCCGGGGGATCGACGTGGTGCGTTTCGTGGATGATGCGGGAGTCGTGCATGGTGTTGGAAAGTGAGGCGCGAAGATGCGGGGAGGAGCGCCCGAACGGGGCTCCGACGGCCGGGAGTCAATCCATCCGGCGCGTTGTCAGATGCAGTGGCGCTGAAGCCTTGGCTTTCACAGTGAATCCTAAACGGGCGCTAGGCTCGACTCGGTTGCACGGGACTGCAAGCCCATCTTGCACGGCACTTCCCGCCCTCGCCCGGGAGGAGCGGCAGACGCCATCCCCATTTTGGGGAGGTCCGCTTTTCCGAAAGGGGGACGCCTATCTGCGCGCGCCGCGGCGGCTGCCGGACTGGCGCTGGCGCCCGCGGTATCCGAGGAGGGCGCACAGGGCGACAGAGCCGAGCAGCATCGTCGTCGTGGGCTCCGGCACCGGCACGATTTCAAACTGGCTGCCGAAGGCGACCTGCCCGGCGCCTGTGCCGATCTGCGTGAGTCCGTTGTCCGAATAGAACAGGACGTTGCCGATGTTGCTGCCGTTGCCGTAGCCGGGGTCGGTGTTGAAGAGGAAACGGTCCTGCGTGAGATCCGTGCCGGGGTCGAGCACTGATCCTTCCGCGTAAGCCGAGCCCGTCCAGTTCCAGATGGAGAGCGTTCCGCCGAACGTGTTCAGGTTCGTGAGGATCTGCTGGAAGAGAAGCTTGTTCGTGGAGCCGGTGCCAAAGTCGATGATCGGCGTGCCGCTGAGCGTCAGCTTGTTGTAGGTCTGCGTGGTGCCGGTCTTCGAGTTGTCGATCTGCAGGGTGCCGCTGGTGATGGCCACGTCGGCGTTGGGGTTCACGATGTTGTCGGCGTTGGTGCTGCTGTTGAGCAGCAGCGTGGCGCCGCTGTTGACTGCGACGGCGCTCGTGCCGCTGAGGCGGCCCTGCACCTCCAGCGTGGCTCCGTTCACGGTCGTCGGGCCGTAATAGGTATTGTCCTTGGTCACCGTCATCTTCGCTCCACCCTCCTTGGTGAGGGCGACGTTGTATTGGATGACTCCGGAGTAGGTGAAGTCGTTCCCCGCGGTGACGCCGTTGCCGGTGCTCAGGGTGCTGATGGTCGTCGCGGTGTTCGTCACGTAGCCGGCGACTGCGGATCCAGTCGCAGCGGGCGAGGTGAGCTTGCCGACGGACTGGTTGAAGCCGTTCACGTCGAACACCGACGCGCCGCTCGTGGAGAGGTTGCCCGTGCCGCTAGTGACTCCGTCGCTCGCGCCAAGGACATTGCCCGCGCCTGCGCGCAGCATGCCCTGCGTGACGAATGTGCCGCCGGAATACGTGTTCGAGGCGGAGGAGAGCGTCACCGTGTCATAGCCCTGCTTGGTCAGGCTGCCAGCGCCGGTGATGGCGCCCTTGATTTCCAGGAGCACGCCGTTGGCGGAGTTCAGGAGCGGGTTGAAGACATCGGGCTGCACGCCGTTGTCGAGGCCGTTGATGCCCTGCGTGATGTTCTGGCCGAGGAAGGAGTTCCCCGCGAGGTTGAACGTCACCCCGGTGCCAAGCGTGCGATACACCGCGCGCGTGCCGTTGGTCGTTCCGTTGCTCAGCAAGTCATCCGTGCGGAGGAAGCCCTCGATGGAGCCGCCGCCGCTCATGGTGAACTGCGTCGTGGTGGTCGTCTGGTCGTTCGCCACCTGCAGCGTGCCGCCGCCGAGGTTGAAGGCCGCGGCGCTGATCGCCTGATCCGAGGTGAGGCGGAGCAGCGACCCCGATTGGAAGATGACATCGGTGCGGGCGAAATTCGCCGTGTTGATGTCGAGGGTGCCGAAGCGCTTCACGGTGACCACATTGGTGCCCGAGCCGTCGCCGAGGGACGCCGTGTTGTTAATCTGCACCGCGCCCTGCTCGATGTTCACCGCGCCGGCGAAAGTGCTTGCGCCGCGGACATAGAGGATGCCGTTGCCCCACTTGTCCACCCGCTGGTCGGAGGTGCCGGTGAGGCTCGCGACCGAGAGGCCGGAGCTGATGCCGGAGGTCACGTTCGAGCCCTGGGCGCTGGTGATGATGTTGACCTGCACTCCGGCATTCGCGCCTGACAGCGACAGGTCGCCGACGAGGAGCACGGTGCGGTTGCGGTTCGTGTTGAGCGAGAACTGGGCGTCGAGCAGCGAACCGCCCGTGGAGGCGACGACCACATTTGAGAGCGCCCCGGCGGAGCCGAGGGCCTGCGTGCGGTCGTCCGCGGCGGGATCGTAGCTGATGCCGCCGTTGTCGAGCACGTTCAGGTTGCCCATCGAGTAGTAGCCGATGCCTGTGTTCGCCTGGTTGAGCTGGAGGCGCAGGGTGGAGGCGTTGGTGACGGTGGCGTTGCCCGGGGAGACCGTGGCACCGTTGAGCGTCACGCTGTTCGTGCCGGTGGCGTTGCCGAGCGAGCCGAAGGTGAGCGGCGTGATCTGCCCTTCATTCACCACCCAGCCGCTGCTGTATCCCGCGCCGGGGCCGCGCGCGAGGTCGCTCTGGTCCTTGCCAATGGCCAGCGTGCCCGCGCCGAACTTCGTGATGCCCGTGGCAGAGATGTCGCCGTTGAGCTGCAGCGTGCTGCCATTCGAGAAGATCGGCAGTTCAAACTCCCCGTTCGCGCCCGCCTTGATGTTCGGGTTGATCGTGATCGCCGCATTCGCCGCGATGATGCCGCCGAACGTCTTCGCCGTCGCTCCGCTGCCGTCGAGGGTGATCGTGTTGATCTGGCCGGGCGCGCTCGAGATGGTCGCCGCCGCAGTCACGCCGAGCGCGTAGATGTTCGGGTTGTCAGCGAGCGTGACGTTGCCGGTGACCTGCGCGAGGTCGGTGCCAGCGATGCGGCCGGCGGGCAGGTTCAGCGCTGCCGCCGTGTAAGGCACACGGGTGAAGCCGTTGACGGCGTTGTATGTCACGAACTGGTTGTCCGTTCCAGCGACGTAATACGCGGGCAGCATGCCATTGGAAATCACGACGGGCGTCGCCGCGTCGTCGAGAATGTTGCCCACGCCAGCACTCACGATCACGCGCTCGCTGCCTGATGCGGCGGCCAAGCCGAGGCGTCCCGCGGCACCGTCGTTGAAGACCATGGTGCCACGGCCCGCTCGGGAGAAGGTGTCCGCGCCTCCGATCGTGAGGACGGCCTGGCCGTTGGTGCCGTTCGCGAGCAGACGGATGTTGGAGCCGGCGGCGAACGTCAGGGAGCCCACGGTCTCATTGCTGATGCCGGTGTTGAGGCCGTTGACGAAAAACTGCGCGCCGTTGAGCGCGACCGGCGTGCTGTCGTTCCACCGGTTGTTCGAGGCAAACTGTATCCCGGCGAGGGCGCCGGCCGGGGGTGCCGCAGCCAGAGTGATCGCGTTCGCGCTGTCGATGGAGACGATCGTCGTGCCACCCGTCGGGAAGCCCGCAGTGGTCGAAATAACCGTCATTCCAACGGAGAGGCCCGCGGTGCTGGCCAGACCCGTGATTTGGCTGCCAGCGCCCGTCCCGGTGACAGCGCCTGTGATGCTTGTGTTGTTGTCGAGCCGGATGATCGCGCCGGGGTGGATATTCACCGTGTTCGTCGCGGCCGTCTGGCTCTGGTCGACGAACCCACCCGCAGTGCCCTCCGCTGTCAGCGTGCCGAACGCGTCCACCGAGCCGCTGCCGAGCGGCGTGTTCAGCAGGCCGGAGCCGCCGAATCCCTGGGTGGCGCCGGTGGTGAAGCGGAGATTGCTAAGCCGCGCGACGGTGGAGCCGCCGGCGAACGTGTTGGTGGCGTTGAGAAGCACGGTGCCGGTGCCGTTGTTGAAGCCGGCTGCGAGTGAGCCGACGATCAGGCTGCCGGTGCTGAGCACGGGGCTGCTCGCCGTGGTCGGCGCAAGCGTGAGGACGGAGCCGACGGCGTTGTTCTGGCCGAGGCGATAGACCCCGCCGGCGCCCGCGGTGAGCGTGTTGGCGGTGTAGCTGATGTTGCCCTGCGAGCCGAGGTAGAAGGTGCCGTCGCCGATCAGGCTGAGGTCGAGCGCGTTCGCGTAAGTGGCCTCAAGCAGCAGCGCGCCCCTCGACGAGTTCGCGGTGATCGCGCTCTGCACCTGCGCCGCGCTGATGGTCGCCGTGCCGAGGATGCGGACGACTGCGGGCGAGTTCGGGATGCCGTTCACCTGCAACTGCTGGCCGACATTCAGATTCGTCGCATTCTCCAGCCGGACGGCGCCCTGCGCATTGATCGTGATGAGGCCGGTGCCCGCCGTCGCCGTGGTGCTCACCGCGAGCTGCCTTCCGAAGCGCAGCAGGCCCTGGTTGATCACCGTGCCGCCGCTGTAGGTGTTTGCGACCGTGCTGCTCATCCATAGCTGACCGCCGCCATTCTTGACGATGTAAAGACCGCCGCCGTTGTCGGTGACACCCGTGAGGTTCAGGTCGTTGTTGGCCGTGAAGGTCGGCGTGCCGGACAGGTTCACGGCGTTGAAGCCGAGGCCATAGGTGTTGCCCGCGCTGTTGGTGAGCGTCTGGCCGCCGATGTTCAGCGTCGGGAAGGCGATGATGTTGTTCGAGAAGGCGGACACCGCGGTGATCGTGGTCGACACCGTGCCGGCGCCGCCTGCATTGGCCGACATGGTGAAGTGCGTCGCGTCCGTGATGCCAGTGACGGTGCCGCTCACGTTCGTGCCGGAGAGCGTCTGGCCGATCTTGAGGCCGGCCGTCGTGCCATTGACCACGGTGGCGATGTTGCTGCCCGAAGTCACCGAGGCGTTCGGCAGGATCTGGAGGTCGCCGATGCGGTCGGTGTTGATCGTGGTGTTCCCGATGACAGTGACCGTGTTGGCCATGTTGAACGTCTGCGTCGTCAGATTCGCCGCGACGAGCGCGGTGCCGCCGACACCGCCGACACCCGTGGCGTTGTCCACGCGCACATTGAGCTGGCCGCCCGCGAGCGTTATCGCGCCTGAGCCGAGCAGGCTGTCTGCAGCGGGGACGCTGACTACGCCGTTTGCGACGCCCGAGGCCGGCGCGAGCGCATTCGCCTGCAGGTTGCCGGCGAGGACGGTGACGCCGCCGGTGAAGCCACTGCCCGCTCCCGCCGCAGGAGCGACGCCATTGACGCCGATGAAGAGCGTGCCGCTGCTCGCACCTTCCTTCACGAGCGTGCCCGCGCCCGTGATGCCGCCCGCGAGCGACATGGACTGGTTGTTTCCGTTCGTCAGGTTGAAGACCGCATAGCCGGCGGGGCCGACGTTGGTGACGCCATTGACCCAGAAGTTGAAGCCCGTGCCCTGCGCGTTCATGCCGTTGGCTCCGTTCACGGTGAGGATCTGGCCCTGATCGCCGGGCGACCCACCGAAGGTGAGCCCGCCGGAGATGCTGATGCCCTGGTTCGTGACCGTCGTGCTCGCTGCGCGGTCGAAGTTGATGACCGCGGACGGATTGCCCGCCCGGATCTCGATGCTCTTCGCGAATGTCTCTGCCCCCAGCTCCGTGGCGACACCGAGCGCTCCGACCTGGCCGTAGGCGGCCGCGGCTCCGAAAGTGGTCACAGTGTGGTCGCTCCGGAAGTTCAGCGTCACACCCGCGCCGTTCAGGTAGATGGTGTTGCCATTGCCTCCCGCGTAGGTGGTGCCGCTGTAGGCGGCGGGATTGCCGCCGGTGGTGGTGGTCGCGTTGGTCCGCAGGGTCAGCGCTCCGCCGCCGATATGGATGGGGCCGTTGAATGTCGCCTGCTCGGCATCGAGTTGGAGCGTCCCGGCCGAGCCCTTCGTGATTCCCGTCGCGGTGATCTGACCCACAGTCGGATTGGCGATGTCGCCGAGGACGAGCGTGTTGCCAGTCGTGTTGATAATCGCCTCGACCGGCGTGCCGATGCTGCCGAAGACGATCTTCGGCGTGATGGACACGTTCTGGCCATTGATGATGCCGCCGCTGCCAATCGTGACGGACGCCGTGGTATCCGTCACCGTCACGAGCCCCACGCCTGCATCCGTGCGCAGCGCCCACACGTTCAGCGCGCCGCCCACGGGGAGGTTCGCTGTCGCAGTGTTGACGAGCATCCGCTCCGTGCCTGTGCCCACCGTGGCGGCCTGCGTGCCGCCGGTGTTCACGTAGTTGAAGCCCGCGCCGACGAAGCCGCTGCCCGCGTAGGTGAGGAACTGCGAGTCGCGGTTGTCATACATCCACGGGGCGACCATGCCATTCTGCACGGCACCGAGGCTGTTGAGCAAAGTGACATCCGCCGTCGAGACCTGCAGTCCGGCGTAGTTCGCGATGGTCGCTGCGGTGACGCGCTCATCGCTGCCGATCTGGCCACCATTGACGCCCTCGATGTTCAGGATGCCGCCGGTCCCGCGGGCGACGGAGGCCGCGTTGATTTCCATGATGCGCGCCGCGAACATTCTGCGCGGGGTGATCGTGGAGTAGCCGTTCACCGTCACAGCGCCGACGGTTTCCGTGAGGTTCGTCGTGGAATTGCCGAAGACCGTGAAGGTGCTGCCGTCGAGAACCACCGGCGTCGTGTCGCCCCAGCGGCCCTGAGCCGCGCCGGTCGGCAGCAGGTCGAGGCTGTTGTCGAGGCGGATCGTGGCGCCGGGGTGGACGACCGGTGTCGGGCTGCCGGCGAAGGTGCCGCCGCTCCCGCCCACCGCGAGCGTGCCAAAGGCCTCAAAGCCGCTGGTGGCGACCGTGCTGCGGATTTCGAGGACGCTGCCGCTGTTCACCAGCGTCGTGCCTGTGTAGGTCTGCGCGGTGTTGAAGAACACGCCGGCCGTCGTGCCGTTGCCGACGACAGTAGCGGCGCCGGCATTGCTGCTGTTCGTGAGCGGCGCGCCGACGACCACATTGGTCGCCAGTGCGACCGGCAGGAGCGAGCCGATGGTGACGTTCGGGACCGTGTCCACGAGCGCCGGAACCTCCGTGCCGCCGATGGTGCCGATGTTCAGGAATGCGGCCGTGCCGCCGCCGCCGAGGCGGTAGGTGGGATTGGCGTTGTTCGCGCTGCCCACACCGAAGTTGTAGCTCACCGGGCTCGCCGCGATGGCGGGGCCGGTGTAGGTGCCGTTCACGCTGCTCGCCGCGGTGACGCCCGCGCCGTTGTTGTTCGAGCCGAGGAAGAAGGTGCCGTCGCCGATCTTCCCGAGGTCGAGCGCCTGGCTGTAAACGCTGTTGAGCGCGATGACGCCGCCGCCCTGGTTCGGCGTGAGGAGCAGGTTGGAATTCGGCGCGCCGAAGGCCTGCGGGACGCGCAGGTTGTAGCTACCGAGCGTCGAATTGTCGCCAATGCCGACCAGCGCAAGATTGGAAACGTTGCTGCGGATGTCCACGAGCTGTCCGCCGTTCAAGTTGGACGTGCTGTTGAAGCGGATGAGCGCGCTCGGGTTCAGCGTGATGTTGCCGGGCGCAAGCTTCGCCGTGGTGCTGAGCGTGCGGGTGTTGCCCTGGAAGCTGCCGAAATTGATCGTGCCCGCGATCGCCACCGTGCCGCCGGTGTTCGTCGCCACGGTGTTGATGTCGAGTTCGCCGCCGTTCTGCTTGAAGAGCGTGCCGTTGCCGCTGATCGCCACATCGATGGTGACCTGGTTGCTGTTGGCCAGGTAGGCGTCCTTGATCATCGTGAGCCCGTTCACAAACTCGATCGAGTAGTTGCCGTTGATGGCCGCCGTCGTGAGGAACGCCGCGCCGAGCGGGCCGCCAAACTGAAGCTGGCTGAACTGGATCGTCTTGTTCGCACCGGCGCTCAGCGTGCCGACTTGGAGCGTGCTGTTGGTGCTGCCCATGTAGCTCGCGCTGCTGGCGGCGGTGAGCGAGCCGCTCACGATCGTATTCCCGCTGAAAGTCGAGATGTTCTGCGGGTCAGCGAGGTTGTCGCCGTCATGGCGGACGTTGACCGTGCTGCCGTCGAGCAGGATCGTGTTTGCGCCGCCGAACGGGTTGCTGCCGCCGTCGGCCGTGCGCACTTCGAGCGTGCCGGCGAGGATGTTCCATCCTCCGACGGCATTCGCTGCGCCGCCGGTGCCATTCGTGTCGCCGCCGGTGCCGGTGAGGAAAAGGGAGCTAGCTCCGATTTTCGTCAGGGTCCTGCCGGATGCACTGAGCGTGCCGGCAAAAATCGCCTGCTGCGCGACGTTGAGCGTCGTGTCCTGGTTGAACGCCGTCGTCCCTTTCACGAGCACGCCGTTTCCACTGGCGCCGCCGAACGTGATGACGGGCGCGTTCACCGTGAGGCTGTTGATGGCCTGCCAGTTCACCGTGCTGTTGGTGGCAAAGGCGCTCGTCGTGTTGGCCGAACCGAAGTTGTTCAGCGCCGGGACGGTGACATCGTAGCCGTTCGTCCCGCCCTGGAGGACGGACACGATGTTCGTATACATGTCGCTGCCGGCGATCGCATTGTTGAACTCAAGGATGCCGCCCGCGAGGGTGATCGGGCCGGCGCCAAGCGTGTTCACCCCCCTCACCTGCAGCGTGCCGAGTGAGGTGAAGATGCCACTGCCGCTGGTGATGAAACCCGTGTTGATCGTCGTGCCTCCGGTGTAGGTGTTGCCACCGATGCCGGGCTGCGTGTTCGCGCCGAGGATCTGGGTGCTCGTGCCGGACTTCACGAGCGCGATGTTGCCGCTGATGAGGCCGTTGAACTGCGTGGTCACCGTGGAGGCGAGCCCAGCGACGCCGGTCCCGCTCACCGTCAGCGTGGCCGCCGCGCCGGAGTTGATGATGTTGCCGGTGCCGGTCGCGAGCGAACTCGTGCCGGTGCCGAGGCCGGAGATGTTCAGGTTCTGTCCGTTCAGATCGAACCGCGCCGTGTCCATCGGGTTGATGAACACCTGGCCGCCGCTCGGCAGGCTGGACTGGCCGGCAAACTGGAGCGTGCCCTCATTGATCTGCAGGACGCGCAGGCCGACGCCCGTGGTGATCGGGGCCATCACGTTGCCCGTGCCGCTGAGGAGCAGCGTGCCGGGGCCGGACTTGGTGAAATTGCCCGCGGTGATGCTGCCGCTGATCGTATGCACGCTGCTGGTGCCGTCCGCCGTGTAGATGAGCGCCTCGCCCGTGCCCGTGGCGCCGAAGACGAGGTTGTTGCTGATCGTCACGCCGGCGTTCGCATTCACCGTGTTCGGATTCAGGATCAGGCCGCCGCTGGTGATCGTGAGCGCGCCGGTGCCGGCGAGGTCCGCCGAGGTGCGCACGGCATTGACCGTCTGCACGCCGCCGCTCGCGTCCGCCGCCCCGGCGGGGATGATCGCATTGCCCGCGGCCAGTGTCGCGCCGACCGTGGCGCCGTCGCCGGCATTCACGCCGCGCAGGGTGAAGCCGTTCGCGCCGCCGTATTGCACAAAGTCCGCATCCTGCCCGGTGCCCGCGAGGCGCGCATAGACGTTCGGCAGCGTGAGCATGCCCGCCGTGTTCGCGAACGCGCTGGAGGTGATCACGTTTTCCGAAGTCGCGGACGGCCCGGTGCCGAGATTCGCGAGCGCGGACGGCAGCAGCGTGAGCGTGCCCTGCGGGACGGTTGCGCCGCGGGTGAGCGCGGTGGCCGTGAGCGCCGAGCCGGTCGTCCCCTTGTTGAGCTGGATGTAGGCACCGCCGCGGAACTCGAGGTTTGCGGTGGTAATCGCCTGCGCCGCGGCCCCGCCGATGAGGCTGAGCGTGCCGCTGTTGATGGTGATGGTGGAGACTGCGGTGCCAAACGGCGTGCCGCTCGCCGTCGTGCTCACCGTGCCGCCGCCGACGGGGAAGCCCCCGAGCGTGAGGTTCCCAAAGGAGTTGGAGCCGCTGTTCAGGCGGAGCGTTCCAGCGCCGATTTTCGTCAGGCCGACTAGGCCGGTGACGGCGGTGTTGAGCTGGAGGATTCCGGCGGCATCCGTCACGCTGACGGCGCTCGCCGAGAGCAGGGCGAGCGAGCGGTTGCTGGCGCCCGATGCCCACGTGACTGTGTTTGCTCCGGCGAGCTGCAGAACGCCGCCGCCGAGGTTGATCGTGCTCGCGGTGGCCGCCGAGACGACGCCGAGGTTCGTGTCCGCCGTGAATTGCAGGGTGCCCTGGTTCACCGCCAGGGGATTGCCCGACGCCGCGTAGTTGATGGTGTTGTTGCCGTTCAGCACGAGCGTTCCCGCGCCCGTCTTGATGATGCGGCCGAAGTTCGCGCCCGAGGCGTTCAGCGTCCCGTTAAAGGTGACGGTGCCCTGCGTTGCGAGCACGGCGAACGTCCGCTGCCGCAGCGTGCCGTCGGTGTTGATGTCGAAGGTCGCGGCGTTGGCAAATGTGAGACTATGGTGACCGCCAAAGTTAATCGTGGTGTCGCCGTTCTGGTTGATGGCCCCGAGCGGGTTCTCAATCACGCGGTCCGCGCCGTAGGCGTCAATTTCGACGAAAACGGGAGCTTGGTTGCCCTGACCGGCTGTGTTCGAGCCTTGGCGACCGAGGACGAGCGTGCCGGTGCCGAGCGGTCCGCTGATGATCACGGGGGCGGAGGCCGTGCCGGTGAAGTTCGTGTCCGCCGCGATTTGCAAACGACCGCCCCAGATGTTCACACCGCCGGAGAAGGTGCTGGTGCCGAGCCCGTTTGAATTGGCGCTGAGCCGGACAGCACCGGCGACCGTTCCGGTGACAGCGCCGATCTGCAGGGCGCCGGTGCCGGTGATCGGCCCCTGAAGGTCGAGCACGCCGCCGATGCCATTCGCCGTGGAGAAGGAGGAAACCGCAACGCCGGTGCCCGCTGTGGCAGTGCCGAAGCTCAGACTGATGCCGCCGGTGACTACCGCCGTCTGGAGGGTGGAAGTGCGCAGCTCGGTGACTGCAACGCCCGAAGGACCGACACTGCCAAAGATGATGTCGCGGCCGAAATTGAACTGACCCGCGATGCCGAGCTGGGCGGCGGAGTTGCCGCCGGGATTTGCAGCGATGGCGACCGAGACAGGCGTGTCGCTGATGCCGAAGGCACCAGCGATATTCGGCTGCACGTCGGTGCCCGCGTAGAGGAAGCCTCCGCGGATTTCCGTCGTGCCGTGGTAAGTGTTTGCAGCGTGGAAGACGATCGAGCCGAGGTTGTTGTTGGCCTGGTTGCTGGTGCGGATGATGTTGCTCGCCCCGGTGCCGGTGCCGCCGTCGGAGATCACGTTGGTGAACCCGATGGCATTCGACGCTGCGATGAAGGTGCGCGTGCCGCCGACGCCGTTCGGCGCGAGGTTCACGGTGCCGGAGAAGGTGGCGCTGTCGAAGCCGGTGTTCTCACCGGTGCGGAACTGGTCGCCGGTGACGGTGATGGCGTTCGGCACGGTCTGGCTGTTGCGGATGTTCAGGCCGCCGCCGTTCACGTTGATCATCGGGGCGTTCGCGAGGGCGTTGGCGTTGCTGAAGGTGAGCTGCGAGCCGCCTGCGACGGTGACCTCGCCGGTGAACGCGAGGTTGCGCGTCGTGAGTTCGAGCATGCCGATCACACCGTTGATGTAGATCGGGCCGTTGGCGTTGATGCCGCCGGTGTCCGTGCCGACAAGGATCGAGCTGGTTCCGGCGGTGATCACGTTTTCAAACTGGCCCGCACCGAGCGCGAGCGATCCCTGCGCGCCGCCGCCGCCGATGCGGAGGACATTGCCCATGCCGGGGGTGATGGTCGCGCCGGCATAGTTCACGAGGCCGCTGTTGAGGTATTGCTGGACCGGGTTGCTGGAGGTGCCGATCCAGAGCGGCTTGCCGGCAAGACCCGCGTTTGCGGCGACTGCGGCGGCCTCGAGCGTGGCGATGTTGATGGAGCCGTTCCAGTTGTTCGCATCGAGCCCGATCACGCCGGCGAAGTCACCGGTGGATGTGAAATTCGCCTTGCCCGCTCCCGTGCCGAAGAGCGCGGAGATCTGCGCGTCCGTGGCGGTGTATCCGAAGTTCAGCCCGCCGAGCCCGAGTCCGTCGGTGATCACATTCACGACATTCGAGGCGATGTTCGCGGAGTCGAGGATGCGCAGCGCGCCGCCGGGATTCACAGTGATCGTGCCGGTGCCGAAAGGCGTGCCCGCACCGCGGACCATGCTGCCGACGATGCTCGTGGTGGTGCTGCCGGAGGAGTTGATCGTCGTGCCGCCGCTGTAGGTGTTCGCCGCGTTCGAGAGGAGCAGCAGGCCGTTGCCATACTTGTTCAACTGTCCTCCCGAGCCGCCGAGGCCGGGCCCTGCCACCACGCCGGCGAGCGTCGAGGAGTAGGAGTTGTTGAAGAACATGTTCAGCGCCGTGTTCGACGCGAGCGTGGTGGTGCCTTCCACATACATGTTTGAGCCGAGCAGGAGCGCGACCGGCTTCTGTGCGCCGAGGTCGGCGATCGTCAGGTTGGTGACACGCTGCGAGATGCCGTTGTTGTTGTTGTCGAGCTGCGAGTCGCCGTTGACGAAGATTGTGCCGCCGAGCTTGGTCGTGGCCGCAAAGGCAGACGGCTGGAGCGCGCTGACCGCATTGCCGACCGTGCCGTTCAGAACGAGACGGACATTGCCGGCTGCGACGCCGCCCCCGAGGTAAACATCCTGTCCATTGAACACGCCGGGAACCGCCGAGCCGATGCCGCTCAGGGTGTTCTGCGCGATGATGAGGCCGCCATCAATAGTCACCGGGCCGGTGAGCAGGTTGTCGCCGGTGAGGATGAGCTGGCCGCCGTTGTTCTGCGTGGCGAGCTTCGTCAGGCCTGCGGCCTTGATCTGGGCGTTGATGGTCAGGTTGATGGTGCTGAAAATCACCGCCTCCGCGGCTCCGCCGACGCCGAAGTTCAGCGTCATGTTCTGCGCCACGGCGTTGTTCGGCACCGGGGCGTTGTTGATGATCTGGTTGTTGGTGTGCGCGATCAAGCCGCCGCCAACGATGGTGAGGGACGGGCTGGCTCCGGCCAGCGGGTTGAGGTCGCGGTTGGTCCGCAGCGCATAAACGGACGTGGCCGCATCGGCGAGCGTGACCGTTCCAGTGCCGTTGAAATCCACGGTTTCCGTTCCCGCAGTCAGGAGTCCGGCAGAAAGGGTCGCGCCGGAGCCGACGCCGAAGACGCGGCTGTAGCCGACCTGATTGGCGCCCACGGTGTAGGTGCCGTTGGCATTCACCGCCGTCGCCGACTGCGCGCCGGGGCTGCCCGCTGTGACGATCGGCTGGAAGCCTGTGTTTCCGGCGGTGGTCGGGCTATAGGTCACGAAGGTCGCGTTTCCGGCCGGGTCGTTCGTGTTGATGATCCACGGGGCGGCCATGCCCGCGGCGGAAATACCCGCGGTGACATTCGCGCCGACCGTCGTGTTGCCGCCAAGCGCCGGGGCGGCACCGGTGATGATGAGGCGGTCGTAGTTGCCGTTGTCCGCCGTGGTGACGGTCGTGGAGGCCGGGATGCCGAAGGAGCCGTTTACCGAGCCCTGCAGGAGAAGCGCGCCCGCTCCATTCCCGCCGCCCGCCGTCACGCGCGTGAGTCCGGGCGTGGTGATCGTCGCGACGCCTGCCGTTTGCGAGCGGTTCACGACGATGCGGCTGAGTTTGTCCACCGTGACGGTGCCGATGGCCTCGACCGAGGCGTAGCCCGTGACGCCGTTGAACTGGAGTGTGCCGCCGTTGAGGTTCAGCCCGGCTGTGTCCGACCAGCGGCCTTGGCTGCCGGTGACCGTGCCGGCAATATCGTTGATCGTAATCTGGCCGCCGGGGTGGAGGATGAAGGTGTTCGTGTTGAGTCCGGTTGCACCATTCACAAAGGAGCCGTTCTGGCCTGCGGAAGTCAGCGTGCCCCAGATGTCCACCGTCCCGGTGCCCAGCGGGCTGTTCGAGGTGCCCGGCGAGGCGCCGGTTTCAATCTGAAGGGCCGAGCCTTTCCATATGATCGTGCCGCCGGTGTAGTTGTTCGAGTTGCGGATGGCGACCGTGTTGCCGGTCAGGCCGACCGCTCCGTTGTTCGCGATGCTGGTCGGGGAGCCGATCTGCACCTGCGTGGCGCCGCCGTAGTCGGAGAGCACGTTGTCCACGCCAGTGAAGGCCAGGGTGTTGTTGCCGCCGCCAGCGAGGCGGTAGATGCGGTTCACTGTGCCGTCGCCGAGGCCGGGCGCGAGCGTCGGGGCGATGTAGGAGACTTCCACGTTGATGCCGCCAGTGAGGAAGGTCCTGCCATCGCCGATGACGGATTGATCGAGCGCCCGGGTGTAGAAGGGACGGCTCAGCGCGATGCCGATGGTGCCGTAGGAATTGTTCAGGACGCCGGGGGCGTTCAGCCACGGGACGGGGTCGAAGTTGTCGTTGTCCAAGCCCACTTCCGCGAGGGCATTGAACGCGCTGTGAACCTTCACAGGCGCGCCGCCGATGGTGCCGTTTGCCCACGAACCCACGCCCGTGAGGCGGAGCGTGCCGTTGTTGAAGACATTCACGCGGCCGGTTCCGAGCGGCGTGCCGGTGGTCGCGTTGACGATGAGGGAGCCGGACTGGATGTTCGTGCCGCCAGCGTAGGTGTTCGCGGTGCCGCTGATCACGAGGTAACGGCTCTGGTCGGCGCCGAATTTGTTCAGCGCACCGCCGTTCGGGGCGACGATCGGGCCTGCCAGCTCGAGAGTGCCGGAGGCGCTGGCACTTCCCGTGGTCACACTGCCGTAGTTGCCTAGGATGGTCGTCGTGCCGGCGACCCGGAGGTAGTAGTTGTTTGCGCCGGTCGTGCTCAGGTTGTGCTCGGCGAGGTTCAATGCGCCGATCTGCCAGGCATTGCCGCTGTTGGCTCCCACGCGGTCCACGTTGATGATGCCAGGGCCGTTCACATTCACCGTCGACCCGATGCCGGACTGGTTGCCGAGGATGATGGTGCCATTGATGCCGCCGCCATTGCTCTGGAGGTTCAGCGTGCCGCCGGTGAGCGTGACCGGGCCTGTTCCAAGGCCGAGCGGGTTTTGGACGACGAGCGAACCAAGCGTGACCGTAGTCCCGCCGGTGAACGTGTTGTCGTTCGCGCTTGTGTTGGTCGTGTTGTAAATGCCGAGCGTGAGCGTGCCGGTGCCGTGCTTCGCGAGCGCGGTGGTCGAGGTGCCGGCACCGAGCGTGTCCACGATCTGGCCGCCAAACGCCGCGGTGCCGGTGCCGCTGACGGTGAACGTGGCCGCCGTCGCGCCGCTGTTGCCGATGATGCCGCCGCCGACCGTCAGGCTGCTGCTGTTGCCCAGCGAGGCGAAGGAGGCGTTTGTGCCGTTGAGGTCGAAGGTGCCGCGGTCGTTCAGCACGAGATCCGTCTGCAGCTTGTTGAAGTTCGAGGCTGCGCCCACCTTCAGCGTGCCCTCCTGCACCGTGAGCTGGCCGAGGATGTTCTGGCCGGCACCGTTCAGCGTGAGGTTGCCGCCGCCGAACTTCACGAGGCTCGTCGCCAGCAGGCTGCCGGTAACCGTCGCCGTCGCGCCGGGGGCGACGAACAGCAGGCCCTCGCCGGAGGTCGGTCCATACTGCGTGGTGTTGAAGGTGAGGCCGGTTCCCGTGCCGGTCGCGTTCGCGCTGATCGTGAGCGCCGTCGCGCTGGTGATCGCCGTGACCGTCGCGCCCGCGGGGATGTTCGTGCCGGTGATCGGCATGCCCACGAGCATTCCCGCGGTGCTGGTCACAGTGACTGCGGCCGAGGCGTTTGTCGTCGCGCCGCCCGCGAACGACAGCGGGGCGGCCGTCGATGACGGATCAAAGAACAGCGCCGAACTGATGGCGGTGTCGCCGTTGATGATGATGCCGCCCTCGAGGATGCTGTTCACCGAGCCGACCTTCAGCGTGCCGCCGGAGATGGTGCCCACTGCGGCGCTGGCGCGGAATCCGTTGATGCTGTTCGTCCCGGCGAGGGCCTGCGGCGCCGTGATGTCGCCGATCAGCGCGGCCTGCGCGCCGCTGAGCGTGGTGGTGGCGCTCGTGACCGTGTCCCAGGGCTTGAGACCGTTCGCGGCGTCGTTCGAGACGAAGTTGCCGAGACCCGCCGCGTCCGCGGAGATGAGGCTCGCGCCATAGACTGCGCCGCCGCTCACCGTGTTCAGCGCGGAGCCGCGGGCGAGGTTGAAGCCGAACATGTTCGTCGGCACCACGCGGACGTTGCCCACGCCGGCCGTCCCGAGCGTGCCGACCGAGCTGCCCTCGATGATGAGGGTGCCCGCCAGGCCGCGGTTGAAGCCGCCCGTGGAGTTGAAGACCGTGCTGAACGCCGCACCCGTCGTGAGCGCGAGGTGGCCGCCGCCGCTGAAGGCCACATTGCCGCTCGTCGCCACCGTCTGGTTCGCGGCGGTGTTGTTCAGCAGGAGCGTGCCTCCGTTGAAATTCACCGCAGCCGTCGCGGCGAAGGGCTGGTTGTTTGCGGCGGACCATGTGCCGTCGGAAATCGTGACGAGCGTGCCGGTGTTCGTGCCCGTGGTGACGAGCGTGCCGGGGCCGGATTTCACAAAATTGCCCGTGCCGAGATTGATCACGCCGGTCGAGGTGAAGGTCTGGCCGCTGGCGACGTTCACGACACCGCTCGAATTGTTGACGCTGTTGATCGCGCGCGGCGTGGAAAAGGTGCCCGTGACGAGCAACGTGGCAGGTGCGACCGTCGCGCTCGGTGCTGCATTGAGGATGATCACGCCGTTCACCGCTGGGTCGCCCATTTGCGGATTCGCGCTCACGCTCAGCGTGCCGGCGTTCACCTGCACCGCATTCGTGCCGTTCATCGAGTTCACCGTATTCAGCACCATGGTGCCAAAGCCGCTCTTCACGAGCGTGGTGTTGCCGCTGACGTTCGCGAGCGCGCCCTCCGTCAGCGTCTTGCCCGCGCCGATGTCGAAGATGCTGCTGGTCGCAGTCGCGACGTAGGTGCGGTTTGTCGTGAACGACGAATTCCAGACACCGAGCGCGCCGCCATTCATGACGATCTGCGAGCTGAGCGGGATGTCCGTGTCGGAGCCGACGACGAGGGTGCCGGCGGTGAGGTTCGTGAAGCCGGTGTAGGTATTGAGCGCGCCGCCAGCGAGCACCAGCGGGCCCGCGCCGGTCTTGTTGATGCTGTTCACCGAGCCGCCGGCACCGTCGGTGATGGCACCGGAGAGGATGGTGAGGCCGGTGGTGTTCGCGACGTTGAAAATGCGCGTCACGCCGCTCTGACCGGGCGCCAGGTTGAGCGCCGAGGTGATGTTCAGGTTTGTGCCGCCATTGAATACCGCGTCGCCCGCGAACTGGATGGGATTGCTGATGGTGCGGACCGGCGTGAAGAACGGCAGGCCGGTGCTGGTATCCGACTGGATGCCGCCGCCGTTGAAGATGATCGTGCCGGTGCCGAGGGCGCCATCGTTGCCGACGACGAGGTTGCCCTGGCCCTGCGTGTTCGTGGAGCCGTTCAGGATGATGTTCCCGTTGAAGCCGGCGTTCACGTTGTAGATCGCCGCGCCGCCGTTGCCGTTCGCGAGGGAGACGCTCGTGTATTGGTGGACGTTGCTGATGACGCCGATCTGGATGTCGTTGCCCGCCGCAAACTGCCCGGGCGCACCGAGGAACTGGAGCGTGCCGCCGCCGGCTCCGACGCGATAGACACCGGTAGCCGCGGAGGTGGTGAATGGGCTGCCGAGGCCGGTGCCGGGCACGCTGCCGGCGAGGCCGACCGCGCTCGGGGTGAGCGTGCCGGTGAAGTTGCCGGTCTGATTCGCACTGCCGAGGAAGGCGGTGCCTCCCGCAAAGGTGTTCAAGTCCACGGCGCCGGAGAAGCCCACGGCATCCACGGCGAGCACGGCGGCAAACGGGCCGTTGAGCGAGGAGTTGTTGAAGATGAGGCCCGCGTAGCCGGGCAGCGCGGCGTTGCCGTTGTAGTTCATCGCGATGGTAGCGAGGCCGTTCTGGTCGCTGTTCATCGTGACGCTGGCGTTCGACGCGAAATTTGCGGAGGGCAGCGCGACGCTGAGCACGCCGCCGGGATTCACCGTGATCGCGCCGGTGCCGAAGGGCGTGTCCACCAGACCCGCGTCCTGCGAGCGGAGCAGGTTGTTGTTGTTGTTCCCGCCCACGCCGTTGATCGTGATCGCACCTGAGAAGGCGGGGCTGGACGAGGCGATGATCACCTGGCCGGAGCCGAATTTGTTCAGCGCACCCGCGCCGGCAATCGCGGTGGTGCCAAGGGCGCCGTTGCCGAAGATGTATTGGTTGCCACCGGTCACCTGATTGAGGTTCACCGGGCCGTTCAGCGTGAGTGCGGCCTGGCCTGCAGTGCCGGTGACCGAAAGGCCGCCTGCGACGGAGTTCAGCGTGATCGGGTCGGCCGAGCCGCCGGTGCGGGCATTGACGGTCAGCGTCTTGATGCGCGGCAGCAGGTTCGTTCCGGTGTCGATCGACGAGTCACCGTTCACGGTGATGTTGCTGTTGTAGATGTTCGCGTTGGCCGCCGCGTTGATCTGCAGGATGCCCGCATTGAGCTGGATCGGGCGGAAGTTCGCCGCGACGGGCGTCATGTTCAGCGTGCCCTGGTTCAGCGTGATCGTGCCGGCGAGGCCGGTGTTCAAGCCGGTGAGCGTGAGCGGCTGCGGGCCGAATTTCGTGAGCCCCGCGGCGGTGATGGCGCCGGAGAGCGTGTTGCCAAACGTGCCGCTGGCGTAGATGACGGCCTCGCGGTTGCCCCCGGTGCCGAAGGTGAAGTTCGGCGTGTTCGTCTGCGCGGCTGTGATCGTGTTCAGGATGAGGCCCGCGCCGTCCGCGGCCGATGCGCTGGCGCCGATGGTGATCGTGTTCGTGCCCGTGAGGCCGAAGGCGCCGCCCGCCGCGCCGCCGATGCGGAGCGCATACACGCTCGTGGAGGCCGGGGCGGATGTGGCGGTGACGTCCGTGACCTTGTTCGCCGCGGGCGCGGCAAAATTCGTGTCGCCGTAGGTGGTCGGCATGATGCCGTTGGCACCGTAGTCGAGGAAGCCGCCGTAGCTGATCGTGGCGGCGACATTGCCGCCATCCACCAGCCACGGGGCGAGCATTCCGCCCGACAAGAGCGCGAATGGAGCGGGAAGAGCGCCGTTGATGTTGTTCAGGAGGACGCGGCTGTCGCTGTTCGCGGCATTGAGGCCAAACTGCGCGGGCTGAGTGGCGCCGAGGCGCAGGAAGGCGACCGCGCCATTGTCCTGCCGCCGCAGGTCGCCGATGGTCAGGACTGCATCCGCGTTGTTCGCGGCCGTCGCGCTGGTGGTCACGTGGATCGTGCTGCCGCCGGAGGCATTGACGACGGCGAGATCCTGCTGCGTGGTCGTCGTGGCGGTGTTCGAGCCCGTGAAGGTGAGGTTGCCACTGTAAAGGCCGAGGGTGGCCACGGAATTGAACCGGAGGTTCGTTGTCCCGCCAGCATTGTTCACCGCGGAATTGTTCAGCAGCAGGCCGTTGGTGGCCGTGTTGGTCTGGTAAACGTTGATGGTGTTGTTCGCCAGCTGCCCGTTGATTCCGACGTAGTTCGTCGCGGTCGTGTCGAGCGTGCCGGCGAGGATGTTGATGGTTCCCAAGCCGAGGGGCGAATCGGTGCCTACCGCGGTGCCCGCGACCTGCACCGTGGTCAGCTTGTTGATCGTGATCGTCGGATCGCTGGCGAAGGCGTTCTTGTTGTTGATCGCGAAGGTGCCGCTGCCACCCGCGACGGCGAATACATTCCCCACCGGCGTCCCGAAGGTCACGGCAGTGATTGCGGGATTCGGCGTGGCGAGCTGATCCGCAGTGGCGAGCGTGAGGATGCCGGAGCCCCCGAAGCGCAGCACGCCATCCGCCGCCGCTGTGATGGTGCCGGACATCGTGGTGTTCGCCGCTGCGCCGAAATAGATCGGCCCGCTGCCGGCACCGCCAGTTCCGATCGCGCCGAGATTGATGTTCTGATTGTAGGTCGCCGCCCCGCCGGGGACGCCCGCGGCAGTGTAGTTCACCTGGCCGGTGTTCACCTGGAAGCTCATGCCGTAGGGGCTGACGAATGCGCTCCCCAGCGAGCTGCCCGTGACGATGTCTGACACCGTCGAATCCAGCCGGATGATGCCGAGGCTGTTCGCCGCGCTCTGCACCGAGAGGGTCTGCGCGCCGGAAAGCGTCGCGCCCGCCGTGTTCGTGAACGCGATTGCAGCGCCGGGATTGACGATGATGCTGCCCGTGCCCGCCACCGCGGTGCTGTCCGCGAGCGTCACAGCGCCGGCGAAGATGTTCGTGCCGCCGCTGTAGGTGTTGGCGCCGAAAAGATTCACGGTGCCGGTCCCGAGCTTGTTCAGCGCGCCCGCGCCGCTCACGCCGCCGCTGAAGGCCACCATGTTGGAGGTCGGGTTTGCATTTCCCGCCGTGAAGGTGAGCCCCGTGCTGATGGTGGAAAGCGGACCGGCGAGGGAGGTCGCGCCGGTGACTTTGAGGCCGTAGGCGTTGCCGTTGGTGATCGTGAGCTGGCTGTTGTTGATGCTCAGGCTGGCGATCGCGATCGTGTTGTTGGTGTTCGCCGAGGCGCGATCCACGTTCAGCGTCGAGTTGCCGTTCACGATGAAGCTGTTCGCATACGTCGCCACCGGCGCGACGCTGTTGCTGGCGGCACCATTCTCCCGGAGGCTCAGCGTGCCGAGCTGGAGCGTGATGGCGCCACTTCCGAGGGCGTTCACGTTGCCCGAGGAGATGAGGGTGCCGCCGTTGAGCGTGACAGGGCCGGTGATGCCGGTGTTGTTGCCCACCACCGTGAGGGTTCCTGCACCGGCCTTGGTGAAGCCGTTGGTGGCGACGATCCCGGCGATGGCGGCCGTTCCGATCGTGGCGTTCGCATCCGCTGTGACGACCGGGGTTCCCGCCGTGCCATCGAGCGTGAGGGTGTTCACCGCTGTGAGGGTCGTGGTGTAGTTGCCCGTGGTGAAGGTGAGCCCGTTCACCGTGAGGGGGGCATTCAGCGTGATCGCGCCGCCCGCGGCCTGCCCGCCGAAGTAGATCACATCCGACGCCGTCACAGTGGCGGCGTCCACCA
The DNA here is from genome assembly GCA_044221035.1 of Chthoniobacteraceae bacterium. Classification (GTDB taxonomy): domain Bacteria; phylum Verrucomicrobiota; class Verrucomicrobiia; order Chthoniobacterales; family Chthoniobacteraceae; genus SXWH01. Next base: position 70,110 of record JBGAPU010000001.1, read on the forward strand.
GCGAGGTGCCGTCCCAGAAACGCAGAAGCACTCCATCATACGCGCCGGCGCCGCCAAGGCCGAACCCCGTGGAGATCGACTGCCCGGGCTCGACGATGCCGCTGTTGTCCCACCAGTAATTCGCAGCATCGGAAAAGGAGCCGGCGATCAGCGAAACGGCCGCAACCGCAACCGATCCGGCGAGCGCCTTTGGCCTGCGGAGCAGCTTGCGCCACTTCTTTGACTTCGGTGCGGGGCGGAGGAAGAAGCGGCTTTTTTTCATCGTGCGGGAGTGCGGTTGAGAGGTGGAATCGGGAAGAGGGGGCGGCGGTTTGCGAAGCGGATTGCTGTCGGCGGGGCGATTCTCTGGTCGAGGGTGAAGACGAACTGCACCGGAGGGTAGTGAATCGAAATGGTGAAAAGCGAGTAAAATTTGGCTGATGATGCGGCGAAAACAAATCCAGCTTTGCAGCGAAATTTAACCTCCTCTTCCGCAGGCAGGCTGGCGTGACCTGCGGGGCTGCACTCCACATGTCCAGATTTCGCGCCTGATGCCGCAATCGGCGCTTCCGAATGGGCGCCCCGTCCGGGGAAAAATCGGCCTCTTTGAATCCTTAAAATCACCCGCTTGGCTCGAGTTGAGCAGCACCCCGGCTGACCGCGCCTCCCTCGGGCCAAGTGGATCGTGTAGGACTCGAACCTACAACCTAGTGATTAAGAGTCACTTGCTCTACCATTGAGCTAACGATCCTTTTCGCGCGGGCGTGGAAAGTATTCGCAGTGCCCGTTCGCTCAAGTTCTTTTTTTCCGTCTTCCGCGGACGAGCTTGGAATCCGCGGAAACAAAAAGGCGGCGACCGTGTGGCCGCCGCCTCATGTGGAAATCTTCCGGTTTACTTCAGCGCCGCGAGCTGGCGGGCGAGGTCACCCTTGTGGCGGTTGGCCTTGTTCTTGTGGATGCGGCCCGTCTTCGCGGCCTTGTCGAGCGCGGTGGAAACCTTCGGCAACAGCGCGAGCGCCTCGGCCTTCTTGCCTGCGGCGACGGCTGCGCGGATCGCGCTGAGCTGGGTCTTCACGGCGGTGGAGACGCGCTTGTTGGCGGCGGTGCGGCGCGTCGTCTGGCGGGCGCGTTTGGCGGCGGATTTGGTATTGGCCATAGGAGTCGTTCTTTCGGAAAAGGAGCGCGGAGACTACCGGCACAGCCCTTCTTGTCAAGCGGGCCGTGGTTTTCCCGCAAACTTCTAGCGTTCGACGGTCACCGGGGTTCAATCTCCGACCCCGCCTCCCATGCGAAAATTCCCCTGCACACTCCCGGTCCGCCTGCTTTTCACACTCACGGCGCTCACAGCCGCGGCGGGGGCCGCGGACGCGCCTCCCCCTCCGAATCTCGCCCCGCACTTCACTCCGCCCGCGGAGTTCACGAATGACCTCGGCGATTACCGCTCGCCGCTGAAATTTGCCGACGGCCGCATGGTGAAGACCGCCGCCGAGTGGCCGGCTCGCCGTGAGGAAATCCTGAAGTCGTGGCACGAACGGCTCGGCGCGTGGCCGGCGCTGCTGGAGAAGCCGCGCATCGAAATCCGCGCGACCGAGCGGCGCGAGAATTTCACCCAGCACAAGGTGCGCGTGGACATTGGCCCGGAGCGCGGCGGCGGCGGCGGTCCGCGTCAGGGCGACGGCTATCTGCTCGTGCCGGACGGAAAGGGGCCGTTCCCCGCCGTTCTCACCGTTTTTTACGAGCCGGAAACCGCCGCGGGGCTGAACCCAAAATCGCAGATGCGCGACTTCGCCTACCAGCTCGTGAGGCGCGGCTTCATCACGCTGAGCATCGGCACGCCCGGCGCGCTCGATCATCCGGAAATGGCGACGGACACACGCGCGCTGCTCATCGCGGCGGGCGACGAGCTGAAAATCCAGCCGCTCACCTACCTAGCCTACGTCGCCGCCAACTGCCACACCGCGCTCGCCGCGCGCAGCGACGTGGACGCCAAGCGCATCGGCATCATCGGCCACTCGTATGGCGGCAAGTGGTCCATGTTCGCGTCGTGCCTGTGGGAGAAATTCGCCGCCGCCGTGTGGTGCGACCCTGGCATCGTGTTCGACGAGATGAATACGAACATCAACTACTACGAGCCGTGGTATCTCGGCTGGGAGCAGGGCGTGCTGCGCCCGCGCGGCGTGCCGAATGCGGAGAAGCCGCGCACGGGGCTCTACAAAAAGATGTTCGAGTCCCGCGAGAGCATGGTGGATCTGCACGCGCTCATGGCGCCGCGCCCATTCCTCGTCTCCGGCGGCTCCGAGGATGTGCCGTGGCACTGGCGCGCGCTGAACCACACGCGCGCCGTCTATGATTTGCTCGGCGCAAAGAACCGCGTCGCGATGACACACCGCAACGGCCACAGCCCGACGCCCGAGGCGATGGAGCAGATGTGCGGATTCCTGGAGTGGGCGCTCAGCGGCGGAGGCGCGCCCCGCTAGACTCTTTGCCGGCTTGTCATCCGCGCAGCCGCGATATACGCACCCGGCCATGAAACCAACCTCGTTTCCTCCGCTCCACTGCATCATCGCCGCCACCGCGCTCGCCTTTGCGGGCTGCAACAAAGCGCCTGACGCTGGCGGAAAGGAATCCGGAGCAGCAGCCGCGCCGGCGAAGGACGGCGGCACCATCGAGGGCGCGACCGCACTGCTGAAGAAATTCCTCGCACCCGGCGCAGACACCGCATCGCTCTCGAAGGAGCTGCGCCCGACGAGCGACGACTACGCGAAGATTTTCACCGCGGAATTCGGAAAGAAGCTCGAGGCGATGCACAAGCCGATGTGGGATGCCGCGCAGGCGAACATCCGCCCGAACGAAGGGCAGACCGAGCTGAAGCTCTCGAAGGCCACGACCGATGATTTCAAGAACGCCACCGACGCCGCGAAGGAATTCCCCGGCGGCTACTCGAAGATCGGCGACAAGCTCCAGCCGGGCGTGACACTCTTCCGGGCGGCTACTCGAAGATCGGCGACAAGCTCCAGCCGGGCGTGACACTCTTCCGCTTCAAGTTCGTGAAGCCCGGCGAGTCGCTCGGCATGGCCTTCGACGGCCTCGCATTCGTGAACGGCCACTGGCGCATCTTCCCCAAACCCTGGCGCGCGGCGGAGTAACACGGCGCACGTGAGTCTCCGCCTCCACATGCTGCAGATCGCGCGCGTCGCGCAGAAGACGCTCGGCGATTCGGCGGGGCTGGTGCGAGATTTTCTGCTGCGGCAGATCACGGCGGAGGGCGGCGGGGGGGATCGCGCGGGAATGGCGGATCTTTACTACACGATCTTCGTGCTCGCAGGGCTGGAGGCGCTGCAGGCGGAGATTCCGAAGGCGCGAGTGGAACCGTTCGTGAGCGGCTTCGGCGACGACGCGAATCTCGACTTCGTGCATCTCGGCGCACTGGTGCGGTGTCGAGCGGCGCTCGGTTTGGATAATGGCGCGGGCGTTTCCGCCGATGCGATCCTCGCGCGGCTGGAAAAATTCCGCACCGCTGACGGCGGCTACGATGTGAAACCTGGCGCGCAGCACGGCAATGCCTACGGGTGCTTCGTCGCGCTCGGCGCGTATCAGGACCTCGGACGCGAAATCCCCGGGCCGCTGCGCATGGTCCAGTGCCTGAAGTTCCTCGAAACACCCGACGGCGCTTGGGGCAATGTGCGCGGGATGCGCAATGGCACCGTGCCCGCGACGGCCGCGGCGATCACGCTGCTACACCAGCTCGGGATGCCGATCAATCCCGCGGCCGGCGACTGGCTGCTCGCGCAAATCCACAGCGACGGCGGCTGGCTCGCGGTGCCCGGCGCGCCGATTCCCGACCTTCTTTCCACCGCCACCGCGCTGCACGCGCTCGCCTGCCTCGACCGTCCGCTGCCTGAGGCGCTGCGCGAAAAGTGCCTCGATTTCGTGGACACGCTCTGGAGCGCCGAGGGCGGCTTCCACGGCCACTGGGCCGACGACGCGCTCGATGCGGAATACACGTTCTACGGACTGCTGGCACTCGGCCACCTCAGCGTGTAGCCTTTCCCCGTGAAGAAACACCTCGTCCTCTACGACAGCGACTGCCCGCTTTGCGTGTTCCAGATGCGCCTGCTCACGTGGCTGGACTGGTTCAATGCCCTCGCGCTCGTCCCGCTCACCGACCCGCGCGCAAAGGAAGCCGCGCCGCAGCTCGACCGCGAGCAGCTCCTCGCCGCGATGCACTGCGTGACCAAGGACGGCCGCATCTACAAAGGCGCACGCTGCATCCGGTTCGTCGGCATGCGGCTGCCGCTCGTGTTTCCCGTCGCGCTGCTGCTCTGGGTGCCCGGCGTGATCTGGATCGCGGAGAAAATCTACAACCTCATCGCCCGCAACCGACACACGCTCTCGCGCATCTTCGGCTGCAAGGAAGCGTGCTCGATCATGCCCGTGCGCAAGCGCGAGCAGGACGAGGCGCGCTGATGTCCGCAACGCCGCCGCAGTGACGCTTGCGTCGCGACGAAATCAGGAACGGGGCCTCATTGGATGAAGACGAACTGCTTCATGTTGAGCACGGCGTAGATCAGCTTCTCGATGGACGGGCCGCCGTTGGCGCGGTCGGCTGACAGCATCGCCTTTTCCTGAGCGGTAGGTTTGCGGGACAGGAGCGCGAGATAGGTGGCCTCCGCTTTGTCGCCTGAGTTTGCGACTGCGTGCATGAGCGGCGAGTAAGGGGAAAAGAGCGCGCGGTCGGTGAGCAGTTCGCCGTTCATGAGCGCAAGCGCCTGCGGGATGGAGGCATTCGGGTTCGCGTTCTCCACGAAGTCGCGGTCGCTCTGGCCCATCGTGCGCAGGAAGTGGCCGCGTGGTGCGGGGCTTTCGAGTTCGCTCGCGCGCAGCCATTCCGACTTGGCGCGCTCGCAGTAGGTGATGAAGCCGGCGCTGTCGCTGTCGCTGAAGCCGAGCTTCTTCGCGAGGGCGTTGAGGCGCTGCTTCTCCGCTTGGGCGTCGGCCTCAAGCTGCACGGCGGTCTTCGGCGCAGGGCCGTAGCCGGGGATGTGCTTCGTGCGCCACGTCTCGACGGCGAGCACCGCAGGATTCGTGTTCATCTTGTAGGTCGTGTCGGTGCTGATGCTAGCCGCGGAACCGGTCTTCAGCTTTGCGAGATTCTGCATGAGTGGGGTGAGGAATCCGCTCACATAAGCCTCATTCCGTTCGCGCGTGAGCTTGCCGAGGGCGCGGCGCAGTTCGGTCACCTTCTCCTTCTCGCCGCGGCGATTCGCGGCGACCTCCTCCTCGCGGAGAACCTTCTCCTTCGCCTGGATGGCCTGCTCGTGCTTCAGGTTCGCGTAGCCGAGTGCGACGATCTTCTCGCCATCGTAGCTGTTGTAGGCGTCGGCAACCATGTGCGAGACGTCGACGCGCCGCTGGTCGCGCGCCTCGCGGGCGAAGTCGCGGGCGTCGGGTTCGTAGTTCGCGAGCGCGACGATGGAATCCCAGATTTGCTCCGCCGTCATGCGCCGCAGCAGCGGCCCGGTGAAATGAAACGTGCTGCCCGCGGCAAACTCCTCCGTGCACACGGCGGACTGGTATGTGCGCGTGTTTGCAATCACCGCGAGGAATGCGCGCATGTCGTAATGCAGCGCGACCATGAGCTTCTCGAGATGCAGCTCCAGCTCCGGCACCATCGCCTTCGTGTCGTCGCGCAGGTCGTCGAGCGGCTCGGTCAGCGCAGCGCCGAACATCTTCTTCCAGAACCGGTTCACAATCACCTTGGTGAAGCGCGGGTTCTCCGTCGAAGTCATCCATCGTCCGAAGACCTCCGCGCGCTCATTGCTGTCGCGGGCGTCGGGTTCCTTGCCGAAGATGGGGCGCGGCTTCATCACGTCGCCCGGCTTGCCGTCGCTCTGGTGAAAGTCGAACGGCAGCTTCAGCACCGCATCCTGTTTGCGCTCGAGCCCGACGGGGCTGAGGAGCTGGCCGATGCCTTGGCGGATGATGTTGAGCACGGGGCGGAACTCCATCGCATCCATCCGGTCCTTGCGCCGCTGCTCGGCTGCCTTTCCTCCGTCCTTCGATGCGGCTTTCTCACGGTAGAACTCCTCTTTGATCGCCTGCTCGCGGGCGCGGAATGCGTCGCGCACACCGGTGAGCGCCTCGCTCACCGGCTTGTTGCCGTAGGTGTAGGCGGCAAGGTGGTAAAACTCCGTCTGCTTCCACTTGTCGAACGGATGGTCGTGGCACTGCGCGCACTCGATCCGCGTGCCGAGGAAAATGCGCGTGGTGAGCGCCATGTTGTCGAGCGGCATCTCCGGGTCGCGACCGTAGTAGCCGACCGCGCCATTGTCCCACGCGTGGCCTTTCGCCGACAGCATCTCGCGGACGAACTGATCGTAGGGCTTGTTCGTGCGCAGGCTTTCCTTGAGCCACTTCGTGTAGGCGGCAGGCACGACGCCCGACGTGTTCACGAAGTGCGACTTGAGCCGCAGGATGTCCGCCCAGAAGTTGTAGAAGTGCGACACGTAGCTCTCGCGCGAGAGCAGATCGTCGATCAAAGCCGCGCGTTTGTCCGCTTGCTTCGATTCGAGAAAAGCGCGCGCCTCCGCCGAGGTCGGGATGCGCCCCGCGAGGTCAAGATAGATGCGGCGCACGAAGGTCTCGTCATTGATGGGCGCATTGCCCGCGACCTTCGCATTCTTCCAATGCGACGCGAGGATCGCATCCGTCTGTGCGGCAGCTTGCTTGATTTGGTCAGCACCCGTGGCCGCTTGCAGCGGCGCAAGCACGGAGCAGACTAAGAGGAGAGAAAGGCAGAGAGGTTTCATGGGTCAGTCAAGCTTCACGCAAACACCGCGGTGGCCGGCTTGCCCTTGTCCGCGAGCTTGAAAGGCCGGCCGTTCGGCGCGAGGACGATTTCCTCGACGGGTAGGCCGAGCGCGTGGCCGATGGTCGCATTGAAGTCCGGGATCGTGATTTCGTTGTCCTCCACTTCCTCGGCGGTCTTGTTCGTCGAGCCGAAGACGAAGCCGCCTTTCACGCCGCCGCCGAACATCGCGGCGGAAAACGCCTTCGGGTAATGGTCGCGGCCGAGCGAGCCATTGATCTTCGGTGAGCGGCCAAACTCCGTCGTCAGCACCACGAGCGTGTCCTTCAGCATGCCGCGCGCGTGCAGGTCATTCACGAGCGCAGCGAGGCCGCGGTCGAGCTTCTCGCAGAGGTCGGGCGTCGCAGTGAAGTTGCCCGAATGCGTGTCCCAGCCGTGCAGGCTCACCTCGACGAAGCGCACGCGGCGCTCGACGAGTCGCCGCGCGAGCAGGCAGCCCTGGCCGAACGAGTCGCGCCCGTAGTCGTTGCGCAGCGCGTCCTTCTCCTGCCCGAGGTCGAACGCCACGATGTCTTTGCTCGCCATCATGCGATACGCGCCGTCGTAGGCGCCCGAGTGAGCGGCGACGTTGCGCTGTTTGCCAAAGGTCCGCACGAAGTCCGCGTCGAGTTGGCCGGCGAGCTTCATGCGCGCATCGTGCTCCTGCGGCGTGAGCCCTTTCTGCAGCTCGATGTCGCGCAGCCCCTTCTCCGGGTTGTTCACGAAAAGCGGCGCGAGCTCCGGCGGAAAAAATCCCGCGCCGGGATGACGGCTCGCATTGCCCACATAGACGGAGCCCGGCAGCGTCGGGTTGCCCGGCCCGCGGAAGTGCTGTAGCCACGCGCCCATCGACGGATGACTGATCGTGCCGCGGAGCTGGTAGCTCGTGTGCATCATGTAGTTTCCCTGCTCGTGCGCGCCCTGCGTGGACGTGAGTGAACGGAACACGGTGCCGTGATGCATCACCTTCGCAGTGCGCGGCAGATACTCGCCGAGCATCACGCTGTCCGCGCTCGTCTTGATCGTCTTCGTCGGTCCGGCGACGTCGCCCGTCTTCGGATCGAGTGTGTCCACGTGCGACATGCCGCCGTCCATGTAGAGATAGATCACGTTCTTCGCCGTGCCGCCCTTTGCTGTGGCCGCGGCGAGCGCGTCGTGAGAAAGAAAATTCGGCAACAACCCAACGCCGAGCAGCGAGCTAGCAGTGCGGGCGATGAAGCGGCGGCGGGAGAGCTCGTCGGAGCGGAGCAGCGGATCGGGCATGGTGGGTGTCGGGGTGTTTGGGACAATGGTGCGGCTTATTCCTTCGCGGGCGTGTCCGCGATCACGAGTGAGGCGTCGTCGAAAATCACGGAGCCGGACTCCTGCAAGTTCGATTGCAGCATGAGCTGGAGCTGCAGGCGGCGCGTGCCTGGCGGCGCAAAGGCTGCGACCTGCACCTGCTCGAAGCGCCCGGGCTCGGACTTCGGCCCGAGGAATCGCCGCATGGCGAAGGCGAAGTCGCGCCCCTCGTCGTTCTTGAAAACGATCTTCAGCATCGCCGCCTGCCGCGGGTGAAGCGGATCGCCCGGCGTCACCGCGCACCACGCCGAGGCCACGATGAGCCGGCCGGCGATTTCCCCGGTGCGAAGCGTCTGGTGGCATTGCGGCCAGTGCGCGTAGCCGCGTGCAAAGACGCGCACGCCCGTGCCGGTGCGGCCATTCGGTGCAGCAGTGATGTTCGTCTCCGTCCCGCTCCACGTCTGCTCGCTGAGGCCCGTTTCAAAACCAGGGTCCTGCAGCAGATTGGCGCCGTGCCGCACCGCTTCGTCCACTTTCGGCGAAGCCAAAAGCAGCTCCGAACAATCGCCCTGGGCCATTGGCTGAATCGCAAGGATGCCGTCGCCGCGCACCACCGCCGACTGACCCTTGCGGAGCAGTTGCGGCTGACCCTTTCCCACCTGCACCTCGCCGCTCAGCACGGCCACGAGCGTGCTGCGATCCGCGCGCGCCTCGACGGAAAACTCCGTGCCGAGATCCACGACCTGCGTCGCTGCCGTGTCCACCGAGATGCGCGACTCGGGCGATGGACAGCGGCAGAAAATTCGGCCTTCCTCGAGAAGCACGCGCTTTCGTGCCTGGAAACGCACGACTGCGGGGCCGCGCATCACCACGGTCGCTCCGTCGGCGCAGAGAAATTCCGCCGTTCCCGAATCGAGCCGCAGAGGTCCCGGCGGAAGTTCGCCGCTCCGCAGCGCCAGCTCGACGTTCGGGTCGGCCCACTGGGCTTCATTCGCAGCGGCTAATGTCGCGATGGACTGCGGCAAGAGTGCTTTCGGAACGAACTGGCGCCATGTGAGCACGCAGCCGAACACAAGCACGGCCGCTGCCGCCAGCCACCACGCTGGGCGGCTAGAAAACCTCCGCGGAATGCATGGCGATTCCGCCACGCGCTGCTGGAGGCCTTCGTGAAGCAACGCGTGCGTCTCCGATAGCTGCCAGAAGCGCTCGCGGTCTGCGGCGGAATGCAGAAGGCGTTCATTCAATTCGAGCCGCTCCTCTTTGCTCATCGCGCCGTTGAGGTGAGCATCGATCAGGTGGTCCAGCCGGTTGTCCGTCATGCCTTGGCCTCCACGATTTGCCGCTCAATGCATTCCCGCAAAAACCTCCGCGCCCGCGACAGCGCCACGCTCACCGCCGCCGGCGTCCAGTCCACGATGCGCGCGATCTCCTGCGGTTTGTGCTCATGTTCGTAAAAAAGATCGACAATGCGCCGTGCCTGCGGGGCCAGCCTTTCAAGGCAGCGCGGAAGGGCGGCGAGCTTCGATTCGTCGAAGGCTTCCGGTGGCGCACTCGCTGCGAGAGCCTCCAGCACATCATCCGGAAAGCGATCCGCCGTCCGCCGGTGTTGGGCCTGTGCCTTCATCACTTGAAAGCGCGCGATCTGAAATGCCCACGCGATGAAATTCGATCCCGGCTCGAAGTCCGCCGCTTTGCGCTGTGCCACGAGGAACGTCTCCTGCACGACATCCTCCGCGGCGGCGAAGTCACCGAGGAGCGAAACGATGAAGCCTTTGATCCGCGTCTGATGGCGGACAAAAAGCTGGAGCACCTGCTGCTGACGTTCATCGGTCATGCGTGGGGAACATAAGCGATGGCCTCGGAATGTTAGCAACGCCCGGACTGCGCCTCTGGCACCGCGGTGGCGGCGAGTCCCAATATTGTGCTCCCATTTTCCATTCGGGCCGCTAGCCTCCGCACGTCAACCAACCTCAAATCGTATCCCACCCATGAAAGCACTCGCCCTCGTCGCATCACTCGCCCTCGCAGTTTCCTCGCTCTTCGCCGCCGACGGCGATTGGAAGACAGACCTCCCCAAAGCGCTCGAACAGGCGAAGGCGGAGAAGAAACTCGTGCTGCTCGACTTCACCGGCTCCGACTGGTGCCCGCCGTGCAAAAACCTGCACGCGAAGGTGCTCACCTCCGAGGAGTTCAACAAGTTCGCCAAGGACAACCTCGTGCTCGTCGAGCTCGACTTCCCAAGGTCGAAGCCAATCGCGCCGGAACTCAAGGCCGCAAACCAGGAGCTGGCGAAGAAATATGGCATCCGCGGCTATCCCACGATCATCGTGCTCGATCCGGAGGGTAAGGAGCTGTTCCGCAAGGTCGGCTACGGTGGAACACCGGCCGCAGACTACGTCGCCGAGCTGGCCAAGCTGAAGAAATAACTCCAGCTCGGAGTTTGGCTGGCATTTTGTTCGCCCGCGGGCCCGAGGGTTTCGCTCTGCGGGCATTTTTAGCCCCCTCGATTTGCCATTTGCCAAGCAGGGGGGTGCCACCCATATTCCCGGCCCTTTTTTATGAACTGGATTGGCCTGCTTACGAACCTGCTCACGGCGATCAACGTCCTCGTGTGCCTCCTCATCATCCTCCTGGTGCTCCTGCAGCGGCCAAAAGATCAGGGCCTCGGCGCGGCATTCGGCGGCGACACGGCGAGCAACATCTTCGGAGCGCAGACCACGAACGTCCTCGCCACGCTCACGCGCTGGCTGGGCGCCATTTTCCTCGCCCTCTGCCTGCTCATCGCGGTCCTCGGCAACCACGACAAGTCGCGGCAGGGAAAAATCAAGGGCTACCTCGACCAGTTGAAGGTCGAGCAGGCCGGCGCCATTTTCCTCGCCCTCTGCCTGCTCATCGCGGTCCTCGGCAACCACGACAAGTCGCGGCAGGGAAAAATCAAGGGCTACCTCGACCAGTTGAAGGTCGAGCAGGCCGAGCGCGACAAGCAGAAGGCCGCGGAGGACGCAGCAAAGGCGGCGGCCGCAGCAGCCGCGGCGGCGAAGACGCCTGCGACGCCTTCCGCCACCTCGCAGCCAGTTCAGGTGCCCGGCGACAAGCCCGCACCGGAAAAGCCGGCTGACAAGAAGCCCGAGACTCCCACCGGCGCCTCCACCGGCTCGCCGGCACCCGCCCAGAAACCGGCTGACAAGCCCGCGGCACCAAAGGCCGAAGACAAGAAGCCCGCAGCCTCGACCACGCCTGCGGCTCCCGCGGCTTCATCGACCGGAACCCCCGCTCCGGCTGCAAAGCCTGCTGAAAAGCCCGAAGCTCCGAAGGCAGACGACAAAAAGCCCGCTTCTCCCGCTAACCCCGCTCCCGCAACTTCGGCTGGCACCCCGGCACCGGCTTCCAAGCCCGACGAGAAACCGGACGCGCCCAAGGCTGAGGACAAGAAGCCTGCCGCTCCCGCTCCCGCAGCTCCTTCCGCCGGCAACGCCGAGACGAAGCCCGCCCCCGCCGCTCCGAAGCCCGAGGAAAAGGCACCCGAAGCCAAACCCGCAGTTCCCGCCACTCCCGCGGCTCCGTCCCCAGCGGCAGCTCCCGCGCAGCCCGAGCAGCCAAAGCCGGCGCCTGCTCCCGCTCCCGCGGGGGGCAACTAGGATCGCTTCGGCAAACATCGCGGCCTTCCCGTTTCGCGGGGGATACGCCGCTGCGTGATCTGATCAAGCGTTCTCCATGACGCGACGCGCCGGGCGGAGGGGAATCCGAGGGGGGCATCCGCAGACATGCGCTGCAAGCTGGCCGTTCGCCGCGCATTCCGCTATCCCGCTCCGCAGAAATCCCCGCACACCATGATCGTTCCGCAATTCTGGGCCGAGGGCCGCGCGCAGCACCGCGAGCGAGCGCGCAGCATCACCATCCGCCGCTTCGGCTGGTCGGATGAAAGCCAGGAGGCCGCGCAGGTCATCGCCGATGCCCGCGCGCAGGAGGCGCTCCAGCGCGCGCTCGCCGGGGAAAAGCTCGACCGCCGCGAGCTGAAGCGCGCCTACAACGGCGCCGACGGCGTCCCCATCCGCGAGGAGATCGTCGCCCGCCACGGCGACACCGTCATCACCCGCAACGCCTACGGCGCCCGCTGCCTGAACACGCCCGACGTGCTCTTTGCCGATGTGGACTTAGGCACGCCCCACGCCGCGCGCATCACCTGCCCGCTCATGCTCGCGCTCTTCATCGCGGCTGTCGTGTATGTGGTGAAAATGAAGCCCACGTGGCCGGTCCTCATCGGCGCCATCGCCGGCTCCGCCATCATCAGCGCCGTCCTCGGCTCCGCCATCGTCGTCGCATGCCGTTCCATTTTCACGAGGGCGAAAGGCGGCCCGCTCGCCGCCGCGCGCTCCCGCATCGCGAAGTTCATCGCGCAGCACCGCGACTGGACGCTGCGCCTCTACCGCACGCCCGCCGGCCTCCGCGTGCTCGCCATGCACCGCACCTTCCGGCCCGATGAACCCGCCGTCGCCGAGTTCTTCCGCGCACTCGGCACCGACCCCATCTACGCCCGCATGTGCACCCGGCAACACTGCTTCCGCGCCCGCCTCACCGCGAAGCCGTGGCGCATCGGCATCAGCGACCACCTCCGCCCCACCTCCGTCTGGCCCATCGCCGCCGAAGGCCTCCCGCAGCGCCGCTCATGGGTGGAAAATTACGAAGCCGCCGCTCAAAGCCACGCCGCCTGCGCCTTCCTCGAAACCCTCGGAAGCGGCGCCAGCGACCCCAAGACCCGCGCCGTGCAGGAACTCCACGACACCCTCAGCCGCGCCACCACCGGCCTCCCGCTCGCATAGGACCGCGACCTCACCTCAATGCCCGATTCCAAGCCACCACTGCCGAAGCCGCGGACGGTTCCGTTTTGGAAATGGCCGCTGCTGCTGCTACCGTCGGCACTCCTGTTGGCCACTCCAGTAACATATCCCCTCCTGCGTCCGTTCTTCACCCCCTCCCGCGAAATCGTCGACCTCCGTCCGGAATGGGTTGTTCTCGCCATCGCGTTTCCACTGTGTTTCGTCCTCGGGCACCGGCTGGAAACATGGCTCCGCGGCGACGACCGCGACTTCGACCGCGCCATGCGCTTTGGTTGTCTCATCCTCGTTGGCAACGCCCTCATTCTGGCCGTGTGGCTCCGCCTGTTCGTTTTCGGAAAATAGGTGAACCTCCCGTGCATCACCGCTCCCACAAGCCCCGCGATGCCCGAGCCTGAGTCAACTCCGCCACCGCAGCGAACGGTGCCATCTTGGAAATGGCTGCTGCTCTTCCTCCCCGCGGCGCTCCTGCTCCTCGTTCCACTGCTGGACTTCGCGATACGACGATTCCACCTCAAGCTCGATTCGGACACCCTCTCAGGGCTCCTCTCCCTCTGGCTGTTCGGCGCGCTGATCCTGTGCTTCCGGCTCGGCTTCCTCGTGGAGAAATGGCTGCGCGGGCCCGCCTCCCGCGCATTCCGCGCGATCCTCTTCGGCGTGCTTCTCCTTTTCGTCAACTGCACCATCGCCCTCGTCGGCTGCGCCACGCTCCTCTGAAGCCATGTCCACCCCCGAGCCATCCCCATCCCCTCCACCGCCGCGCACGGTGCCAGTTTGGAAATGGCTGCTGCTGCTCACGCCTTCGGTGACGTTGTTCATACTACTGACCATCCTATCCGTGATTCGTAAACTGTTTGGCAGCGTAGCTGTGGAGATAACAATTCCAATGGTGATCCTCATCTTGCCCGCGGGAGTGGTGCTCTGCTTCGAATGCGGAGACCGGTTGGAGAAATGGCGGCATGGTGAAATCAGAAACAGCTACCGCGCAGTGGGCTTCGGCTTCCTCATCCTCATCGTCAACGTCATCACCTCCATCGTCGTCTGCAGGGTGGCCGCAGTAATATTCCAGATGATTTTCTCAAAATGACCCTCCCCTGCACCACCGAGACCCTCCTCAAGCGCACCACGTCGCGCTGCCCCGTGTGCCATGCGTCCGTGCCCGCTGAGGTGTGGAAGGTGGACACTGCCGCGCCTCTCAACTCTCAACCATCAACTCTCAACTCCCGCGTCTTCCTCCGCCGCGTCTGCCCCGAACACGGCCGCGCCGAAGCCTGCATCGCCAGCGACGCGCGCTTCTACTGGCTCGCGCAGGGCGACCCGAAGAACGCCTGCTGCGGAGGCGGCGCCTGCTCCGCGAGCGACGGCGTCGTGCGCGGCACGCTCGGGCGCAACGCGGCGGGAACGATGCAAAGTGCCCAGTGCTCAGTGCCCAGTGCTCAGACCTCCACGGACGACGCCGGGTGCGGTTCGGACGTTTCCCTTTCGCGCGAACGCGCGCCATCCGGTCTGAGCACTGACATTCTGAGCACTGAGCACTCCCCGGCAGCCGCCAGCGACCAGCAACCAGCAACCAGCATCGAGCGCCTCTCCACCTGCCTCGCGCTCATCGAGATCGTCCGCTCGTGCAACCTCGCCTGCCCCACGTGCTATGCCGATTCGCCGCAGAGCCGCGCGGTGGACGCCGTGCCGTTCGACGAGCTGAAGGCGCGCATTCAGGGCGTGGTGGACCGCAAGGGCGGCATCGAAATCCTCCAGCTCTCGGGCGGCGAGCCCACGCTGCATCCGCAGTTCTTCGAGCTGCTCGCGTGGCTGCACGCGCACCCGGGCATCGACTACGTGCTGCTGAACACCAACGGCGTCCGCATCGCGAACGACGACGACTTTCTCGCTGCGCTCGGCCGCACGTTCCGCCCGGGGAAATTCCAGCTCTACCTCCAGTTCGACGGCACGCAGGAGGCCGCCCAGCGCGCCCTCCGCGGCGCCGACCTCCGCGCCACGCGCGAGCGCGCCATCGAGCGCTGCGGCAAGCTCGGCATCCCCGTCACCCTCGCGATGACCGTGACGCCCGAAAACCTCCCCCACGCGTGGGACGCCGTGGAGTTCGGCCTGCGGTGGGAGCACGTGCGCGGCGTGAGCTTCCAGCCGTTCTTCGGCAGCGGGCGAGTGGCGGGGAAAAGCGCGCAGTCCTCAGTGCTCAGTGCTCAGTCTTCAGAATCGGATGCGCACGCTGGGCGAAACTCCACCAATCCGCGCGCCAACGAGCCGCCTCCACTGAGCACCGAGCACTGCGCACTGGGCACTCCGCACCGCTCCCTCAACACGGCGGATGTGATCCTCTCCCTCCTCGCCCACTCCGCCGGCCGCCTCCGCGCCGACGACTTCACCCCGCTCCCGTGCGGCGACCCGAACTGCGCGACCATCGGATACCTTCTGAAAATCGGCGGCACCACGCGCAGCATCAGCGACTTCGTGGACTTCACACAGGTGCAGGATTTCCTCCGCGACAAAGTCCGCTACTCCCCCGACGACCTCGCCCGCTGCGGCTGCGAAAATGAACCGCTCGGCGAGCTGCTGCACGCTCTCGAATCCGGCAAGGACGCGGAATTCAAAATTCAAAGCCGAGCGGAGCGAGACGCCTTGGCGACACCGGGCAATTCAGCATTCAACATCGGCAACGCCACCTTCCGCCTCTTCATCAAGCCCTTCATGGACGCGTGGACGTGGGACGAAGACCGCATCGATCGCTGCTGCACCCACGTCATCCGCCCCGACGGGAAGCTGGATTCGTTTTGCCGGTATTACTCGGGCTTCGCTGACATGAGATGAAGAACCGATGAACCACGACGACAATGTTCAAGACGGCAGAAAACCAGCCCTTATGCTCGCACTGTGCATCGGGTTTCTGCCCTCCGTGCTCATGCTTGGGATTTTCACGCTACCCCCGATGCACGGGATTGGAAGCGACCGGTCAGACTCCACCCTTTGGTCCGTGAGTATCGTGAGTGTGATCTGTTGTTTCACCGCATCGGCCATGCTGTTTTCCAGGAGGACAGGAGGGGCCTTTGCCGGTGGCGTCTTCTTTCTGCTCCTCAATGGATTCATAGCCTTCTTCGCAGGCTGTTCCGCCTTGATGCCCTGACGTCTGATGATTTTCCAACCAAGCGCCTACGGCTGGCTGCTGCTCGCGGGGATCGTGGCGAGCCTCTTCACTTGGACACGGCTGGTGCGCGGGGACTCGCGGCTGGTGTCCGTTTACCTCGCGGCGCTGCTCAGCGCGTTCATCGGCGCGAAGCTCGTGTATCTGCTCGCCGAGGGCTGGCTCGACTGGCCGCAGCCCGACCGCTGGCTGCGGCTCGCGACGGGAAAGTCCGTGCTCGGCGCGCTGCTCGGCGGCTACGCGGGCGTGGAGCTGGCGAAGCACTTCCTCGGCTACACGCGCGCGACGGGCGACTGGTTTGCCATCATCGCGCCGCTCGGCATCGCGCTCGGGCGCGTCGGCTGCCTGCTCCACGGCTGCTGCCCCGGTGAAGCGTGCAGCCGCGACGCGTGGTGGACGATGCGCGACGCACACGGCGTCCCGCGCTGGCCCGCCGTCCCGCTGGAACTCGCCTTCAACATCGCCGCCCTCGCCATCTTCCTCGTGCTGCGACACCGCGTGTCGCGCGGTGAATGCACCAATCTGCGCGGCCAGCTTTTCCACCTCTACCTCATCGCCTACGGCCTCTTCCGCTTCGCTCACGAATGGATGCGCGCAACGCCGAAGCTCGCCGGCGTCGTCTCCGGCTACCAGCTCGCCGCGCTCGCGTGCGTCGTTCTCGGCGCATGGGGCTTCCACCGCCGCGCGAAGTTCCCCCCAAAGCCCCGCTCCGCCGGATGACTGCTTCTCCGCCCGGAGGGCGGAAGGAAATTAGCCGGTGGTCGAGCGAGCGCAGCGAGCGAACACCACCGGATCGCATCGTATAAAAGATCATGCGCCCCAGCGGGGCGCGAGGAGCAATCGTCCTGCCGCCCCATCCGGGGCGGTTGTTTTTGTTGCCGTTGATCCGGTGGTTTTCGCTTTGCTCGACCACCGGCTAATTTCCTGTGGCCCTCCGGGCCATGAGGCACTGACGTAAAATCCAACAGGACACTGCGCACAGCTTGAGCAGGGCGTGCACGCACCGTAGCGTCCGCGCGGATGGAAATTCAGAAGTTCAACGTCCTCGGCGTCGCGATGAGCGCGATGAATCTCGACATCGCCACGCAGGCGGTGCTCGAGGCGTGCGCGGCGCGGCGCAAGGGCTACGTGTGCGTGACGGGCGTCCACGGCATCACCGAGGCGCAGTCGGACGAAGCATTCCGCCGCATCCTCAACGGTGCATTTCTCAACACGTGCGACGGCATGCCGCTCGTGTGGGAGGGCCGCCGCGCCGTGGGCAAGTGGGTGGACCGCGTGTATGGCCCGGACCTCATGCTGCGCATCATGGACGCGACGCGCGACGGGAAGTTCACGCACTACTTCTACGGCGGCGCGCCCGGCGTGGCCGACCAGCTCCGCGCCGCGATGGAGCAGCGGTTCCCCGGCGTGCGCATCGTCGGCACGCACTGCCCGCCCTTCCGTCCGCTCGATGCCGCGGAGCGCGCCGCGCTCACCGCGGAGATCGCGGAGAAGCGTCCGGACATGTTCTGGGTCGGCCTCAGCACACCGAAACAGGAGCGGTTCATGGCGGAGTTCCTGCCGCTGCTCGACACCACGGTGATGTTCGGCGTCGGCGCGGCATTCGACTTCCACACCGGCCGCATGAAGGAGGCCCCGCGCTGGATGATGCGCAGCGGGCTGCAATGGCTCCACCGGCTTTGCAGCGACCCGAAGCGGCTGTGGAAGCGCTACGGCGTCATCGTGCCCACGTATCTCCTCCGCATTTTCCTCCAGCGCACCGGGCTGAAAAAATACCCGCTGTGACAAACCCGCGGCGCGCCACTCTCCGCTTGCGCGCGCGGGCGAATCGCAGAGAGTTGCCGCCCCTTTCCAGACCCCGAACTTTTTCCAGACAGCATGAACAGAGTCCTTGTTTGCGGCGCCGGCGGATTCATCGGCGGACACCTCGTGGCAGACCTGCGGCGGCAGGGCGTGAAGCACATCCGCGCTGTGGACCACAAGCCGTTCGAGCAGTGGTATCAGCGGTTCGATGATGTCGAAAACATGCGCCTCGACCTGCAGGAGAAGGACGCCTGTGAGACCGCAGTGAAGGGCTGCGACTGGGTTTACAACCTCGCCGCGGACATGGGCGGCATGGGCTTCATCGAACTGAACAAGGGCCTGTGCATGCTCAGCGTGCTCATCAACACGCACCTCCTCATGGCCGCGCGGAAGCACGGCGGCGTGGAGCGGTTCTTCTACGCGTCGAGCGCGTGCGTTTACAACGCGTCGAAGCAGACCGACCCGAACATCACCGCGCTCGCCGAGGAGGACGCCTACCCCGCCATGCCCGAGGACGGCTACGGCTGGGAGAAGCTTTTCAGCGAGCGCATGTGCCGGCATTTCCGCGAGGACTTCGGCATCCAGACGCGCATCGCGCGCTACCACAACGTGTATGGCCCGAACGGCACCTACGACGGCGGCCGCGAGAAGGCGCCCGCCGCCGTGTGCCGCAAGGTCATCGCCGCGAAGCTGAGCGGAACGCACGAGATCGAAATCTGGGGCGACGGCCACCAGACGCGCTCATTCATGTTCATCGACGACTGCCTGCACGGCACGCAGATGCTCACGCGCTCGGATTTCGTGGAGCCGATCAACATCGGCAGCTCGGAGAAAGTGAGCATCAACCAGCTTGTGGACATCGTGGAGGACATCGCGGGCATCAAGCTCCAGCGCCGCTACAAGCTTGATGCGCCCAAGGGTGTGAATGGCCGCAACTCGGACAACACGCTCATTCAAAAATCATTCGGCTGGCAGCCGAACATCCGCCTGCGCGACGGACTGGAGAAAACCTACGCGTGGATCCACGACGAGATTGTCGCCACGCAGAAGAGCGGCAGGGCGAGCGTGGTGAACGTGGCGTAGGCGCTAACGGCCGTCGCCTTTCCTCGCGGGCACGCGCGTAGCGCACCGCTCACACAGCCTGCCGGTTTCCTCGTCCACCGTGGAGATTTTCCCCTCGGCATCGCTCATCATGCAGCCGGGCGTCGGGCAGTGTTCGAGCCCGAAGGTGTGGCCGACCTCATGCGCCGCCACGCGCTGGGTGCGCAGCAGCAGCTTTTCGCGGCTCACGCTGCGGCCGAGGCGGAATGTGGAAATCACGCACGGGCGCCCGCCAACCGTGCCGAGCCCGAAGACTCCCCAGTCGAACACCTCGCCCTTCGTCGTGGAGATGTCCGACGCGGTGAGCCCGACCGTTTTGGTGAAATTTGCGGGGGCGCTCGAGTCGAGCCAGTCGAGGAGCTTGTCCGCGCGGTATCGCTGGCGCGGTTTGTAAAATGCCGATGCCGGCAATTCCCTCACCGGGAGCACCTCGACCTTCACAACGTAGATTTGCTCAAGGTGCGCGCGCACTTTCTCCACGACGTCGGCGGAAATTTTCCCGAGAGGCTGAAGCGCAATCCTCAGCTCCTCCGCCCGCGACAAGTGCGCTGTGGCCAAACACAGCATCGCCAACAGAACGGGAACCAGCCGCGGCATCAGGCGACGAATTTGCCGGGATTGAGAATGCCCTTGGGGTCGAGTGCAGCCTTCAGCGCGCTGTGGACATTGCGGCCTGTGGCGTCCACGGCCTGCGGCCACCACGGCTTCTTCGCGAGGCCGATGCCGTGCTCGCCGGTGATGACGCCGCCGGCCTTCAGCACCCACGTGAAAAGCTCGTCGAGCGCTCGGTCCACTCGTTCCTTCACGCGGCGATCCTCGTGGTAGTTTTTCGCCATGATGTTCACGTGGATGTTGCCGTCGCCCGCGTGGCCGAAGCACGCGACGGGGTAGCCGTGCTTCTTCGCGAGATGCTCGCCAAATTCCGCCAGCTCGATGAGTTTGCCGCGCGGCACGACCACGTCCTCGTTCAGCTTCGTGAGCCCCGTCGCCTTCAGCGATTCGCTATAGGCGCGGCGCAGACCCCATAGCTTCTCGCACTCCTCATCACCAAATGCCGTGAGCACACGGATGGCATCGATCTTCCTCAGCAGCTTTGCGAGCGCAGCGCACTCGCCTTTCACGGAGTCCGCCTGGCCATCCAGCTCGACGAGCACAAGCGACTTCGCACCCGGTGCAATCTCGCGACCGAGAAACTCACGGGCGCTTTTCAGCGTGAACGGATCCGCGATCTCCAGCGCACACGGCAGGAAGCCCGCGGCGAAAATCTTCTGCACCGCATCCGCCGCCTGCCGGAACGAGCGGAAACTCGCAGCAAGCGTCGCGCGCGCCGGCGGATGGGGCAGCAGGCGCAGCGTCGCCTCGGTCACGACGCCGAGCAGCCCTTCGCTCCCGACGAAGAGTCCCGCGAGATCAAAGCCCTGCTTGTTCTTGTGCGTGCGCCCGCCGCACTTCAGCACGCGGCCATCCGCGAGCACGACTTCGAGGCCGAGCACGTAGCTGCGCGTTACGCCGTATTTCAGGCAGCGCGGCCCGCCGGCGTTCGTCGCGATGTTTCCGCCGATGCTGCACTCCTTCAGCGACGCGGGATCGGGCGGATAGAAAAGTCCAACCTTCCGCGCAGCCGCCTGCAGTTCGCCCGTGATCACGCCCGGCTCCACCACAGCGACGCCATCGGCAAAGTGAATCTCCTTGATGCGATTCATGCGCGCCACGCTCAGCGCGACGCCGCCGCGCGACGGCACGCAGCCACCGACGTAACCGACACCTGCGCCGCGGGCCGTCACAGGAATGCAGTGCTTGTTCGCAAAGCGCATCGTCATTTCCACATCGCTGCGCTTCCGCGCGAGCACGACAGCATCCGGCTTCCGCGCGGCGAACCACTTGTCCTTCGCGTGAGTGGCGAGCGTCGCATCGTCCGTGCGGACGACACCGGGACCGAGGAGCTGGGTGAGTTTGCGTTCGAGATTCATTCTTTGAGTCGCTGCTTTGGCCGTTAATTCTGCTTCTTCTTGTCGCCGCCGCCGAAAAACCGCTTCAGCAGACTCGGCTTCGGTGTCGGTGTCGGCTTTGGTTTCTTCGACGGTGCGCGCTCTGTGCTCGCCGGAGATGTGGGAGGCGCGACCGGCACCGCTGCCGGCGTCGTTTCAAAGCCGTCTGAACGCAGCACCGCGCCCTTCACCGCATTCACCATGATGAGGCCGACCTGATCCCCCGCCGGGTCGAGCACGGTCACGCGCCAAACCGGCACGCCCGCCGTCGCGTCGCGCCCGAGCGTGTAGTTCAGCATGCCCACCTTCACGCCGTTCGCGTCGGCAAACGCCCCCGCGAGCTTCGCCACCTGGGTGGAGTCAATCTTCACTGCGTCGCCGCCAATCACGTCCGCCGGCCTCAGCGAGTCGGCAAATTGGGAGAGCACCCGTGAAGTCACGACCTTCCCGTCCGCGACGACAAACTCCCGCAGCCCGCGCTGCTCCGCGGGATCATTCACCAGCAGATACCAGCGCTCCGGCACCGGCGCCCCCTCGCGCGCCTCGATCGCGACCAGACGCTTCGCCGCTTCGGAGGGAATCAGCTTCAGCGCCGCCAGCGCCCCTCCCTCGCCTCGCGCCGGGAATGCGGAGACGATGACGTTCAGGAACAAAAGGATGATGCGGAATTGCACGGGGGCGGAACGTAACGCGTGCGCCTGCGATTTCCAGCAAACCGCCGCGCGCCGCGGGAAAATTCCTCGACGCCGCTCGCGGGGCTCGCGCACCGTCGCGCCATGATCATCAAGCCGAAGACTCGTGGGTTCATCTGTGTCACCGCGCATCCCGATGGCTGCGCGGCGCATGTGCGGCAGCAGGTGGACTATGTGAAATCGAAAGGCTCCATCGCGGGCGCGCCGAAGCGGGTGCTCGTCATCGGAGCGAGCACGGGCTACGGCCTGGCTTCGCGGATCGTGCCGGCGTTTGCGGGCGGGGCGGCGACCATCGGCGTGTTTTTTGAAAAGCCGGGCGAGGCGGACAAATGCGGCTCGGCGGGGTGGTATAATTCCGTGGCGTTCGAGCGCGAGGCGCGGGCCGCGGGGCTGTATGCGAAGAGCATCAATGGCGACGCTTTCTCCGACGCAGTGAAGGAGCAGACCATCGCGGCGATCAAAGCCGACCTCGGGCAGGTGGACGCCATCATCTACTCGCTCGCATCGCCGCGGCGCACGCATCCGAAGACCGGCGTCGTTTACAAGAGCTGCCTGAAGCCCGTCGGCGGAGCCTACACGAACAAGACGGTGGACACCGACAAGGGCGCCGTGAGCGACATCACCATCGAACCCGCGACCGACGCGGAAATTGCCGACACCGTCGCGGTGATGGGTGGCGAGGATTGGGAAATATGGCTCGATGCGCTCGACGCCGCGGGCGTGCTCGCCCCGGGCGTCGTCACGGTCGCCTACAGCTACATCGGGCCGTCACTCACGTGGGCGATTTACCGCAACGGCACCATCGGCAAGGCGAAGGAGCATCTCGAGGAGACCGCGGACCGCATCAGCGCGAAGCTCGCGAATCACGAGGGCCACGCGTGGGTGAGCGTGAACAAGGCGCTCGTCACGCAGGCCAGCAGCGCGATTCCCGTCGTGCCGCTCTACATTTCGCTGCTCTATAAAGTGATGAAGGCGAAGGGCACGCACGAGGGCTGCATCGAGCAGATTTACCGGCTCTTCGCAGAAAGGCTCGCGCCCGACGCGCATCCGCAGCCTGACGAAGAAGGCCGCATCCGCATCGATGATTGGGAAATGCGCGACGACGTGCAGGCGGAGGTGGCCGCGCTGTGGCCGCAGGTCACGACCGAGACGCTGCCCGCACTCAGCGACATCGCCGGCTATCGCGCCGAATTTCTGCGCCTCTTCGGCTTCGGCCTCGAAGGTGTGAACTATGACGCCGAGGCCGAGCCGCTGCAGCCTCTGCCGAGCGCGGTGTGAATATTCCGCCCACCAATCGCTCACAGCAACTGCTGCGCGTCCACATCCACGACGGCGAAGACGTCCTCAGGCAGCGGCAGGCGGTCGAGGACTTCGCGCAGCATGCGGCTGACTTTCAGGATCGCGTGGGTGCGAATGGCGATGTGAAAGCGGAAGTTGCCGTGTGATTTCTCCAGCGGCGCGGGGACAGGCTGGCCGAGCGTGATGTTTGCGGGCAGCGATTCCTTCAACCGGCGGTGCAGCGTCTCGGCGGAGAAGCGCCCCCGCTCCTGGTGCGGTGAGCGCACGGTGATGAGGACGAAGTGCGTGAACGGCGGCTGCTCCATCTTCCGCCGCCACTCAATCTCCTGCTCGTAGAAGCCCTCGAAGTCGTGGTGCCGCGCGAACTGGATCGCGGGATGAAACGGCGTGTGGCTCTGCACGACGACTTCGCCCGCGACCTCGCCGCGGCCCGCGCGGCCGGCAACCTGCGTGAGGAGCTGGAACGTGCGCTCGCTCGCGCGGAAATCCGGCAGGTGCAGGCCCATGTCCGCGTTCACAATTCCGACGAGCGTCACGTTTGGAAAGTGCAGCCCCTTCGCGATCATCTGCGTGCCGACGAGGATGTCGATTTTCCCCGTGCGGAATGCCCCGAGCGTCTCGCGGTAGGCCTCGCGCCGCTGCATCACATCGGCGTCCATGCGCTTCACGACGGCCTTCGGGAAAAACTTCTGCACCGCGTCCTCCACCTTCTCGGTGCCGGTGCCGGTGTATTTGATGCCGGGGTCCTTGCACTCCGGGCACTTCGACGGCGCGGCGGCGGTGTGCCCGCAGATGTGGCAGACGATGCGGCTTGCCGCGCGGTGGAAGGTCAGTGCGATGGAGCAGTTCGGGCACTCGGCGACGAAGCCGCACTTGTCGCACAGCAGCGTGGTGCTGAAGCCGCGGCGGTTGAGGAAGAGGATCACCTGCTCCTTTTTCTCGATGCGCTGCCCGATGGCGGTCGCGAGCGGGTCGCTGAGAATGGGCGACGACTTCTTCGCCTCCAGGCGCATGTCCACGATGCGGATGAACGGCATCTTCTGGTCGTCCACGCGCTGCGTGAGGCGGAGCAGCTCGTATTTTCCCGAAGCGGCGTTGTGGTAGCTCTCGAGAGACGGCGTCGCGCTGCCGAGAAGCACCGCGCATTTTTCCAGATGCCCGCGCAGCACTGCGAGGTCGCGCCCGTGGTAGCGCGGCGTCTCCTCCTGCTTGTAGGTGTTCTCGTGCTCCTCATCCACGATGACGATGCCGAGCCCGCCGACCGGCGCAAACACCGCGGAGCGCGCGCCAATGACCACGCGCGCCGTTCCGCTGCGGATCCGGTGCCATTCGTCGTGCCGCTCACCCTCGCTGAGGTGCGAATGCAGCACCGCGACCTCATGGTGCGTGGCGGCGAAGCGCGACTTGAACCGCTCGACCGTCTGCGGCGTGAGCGAAATTTCCGGCACGAGCAGAATCGCGCCCTGCCCGCGCTCCAGCACGCGCTCGATGGCCTGCAAATAAATCTCCGTCTTCCCGCTGCCGGTCACGCCGTGCAGCAGGATTGGCCTCGGCGCGGATGACGAGCTGTTCGCCTCGATGGCCTCGCAGACCTTCGCGAAGACGGTGCGCTGCTCGTCGTTCAGCGCGAGCTTTGCGTTTGGGATGAAGGTCTCCCCGCGGCCCGGGTCACGGGCGACGGTCTCGGGCTCGACGGCGAGGATGCCCTTCTTCTTCAGCGCCTGAATCGTCTGCGGCGCGACGGAGCATTTCTCCGCGAGCTCGCTCACGAGCACCGCGCCCGGCCCTGCGCCTCCGCTCTGGGCCGCCCGCAAGGCGACGATCACCTCCGCCTGGTTCGGCGCGCGGCGGCGGATGGCTTCGATTTCCTCGTCGGAAACGTCGCGCGCAAGGCGCGCGGCGAGGCGCGTCTTGTGACCCACCTCCGCCTTGCGAATGACACCCGGGAGCGCAGTCCGCAGCGCGGCCTCGAGCGGACAGCAGTAGTAGTTCGCGACCCACTCGGCGAGTTGGATGAGCTGCGGACTGAACGCCGGTTCGTCGCTCACAACCTCGGAAATCTCGCGGATGCCTTCCGCGTCTGAGGTGTCCGAAACCGCGATCACCGTTCCGAGCAGCGCGCGGGTGCGCACCGGCACGCGGACCCGGCTGCCGACGACGACCGTCGCGGCGGCGTTGCCGGGAATCGCGTAATCAAACGCGCGCCCGCCGGATTCATCGAGCAGGACGCGGGCGTATTTCGGCATGGCGCGAGGATGCAGACGGCGGGTGCTTTGTCCAAGTTCGACGGCGCCGAACCGAAACCGCAGGGTAGCTCTCCAGAGCCGCGCAAAGCAGCATGAACCCGTCCCTGCACAGCTCTGGAGAGCCATGCCACAACGAGCGAGCGCAGGGGATCGGGGCGCATTCGGCGAGATCGCCCTACCGCACGTGCTTCAGCAGGAAGTCCACGATCGGCTTCGGGTCCTTCAGCGAATGCGGGTGGTGGTTCACGCCGGGCTTCACGATGACCTCGATGGTGCCGCCGGCGGCGCGGTATTTCTCCGCGAAGGGCTTCGTATTTTCGTCGTAGGGCACCACGTCGTCCGCGTCGCCGACCACGGAGAGGATCGGGATTTTCGCTTTCGCGAGCGCCTCGGCCTTGTCGAGCGGGTTGCCCTTGAAGTCCTTCGCGGAGTCCTCGGTGAGGCCGTAGATGTCGAGCGCCTGCTTCCAGCACGTGGCGCTGCCCTTGCCCTTGCCCTTGCCGCCGGGCCACGAGCGGATGTCGAGCACCGGCGCGTCGAGGTAAAGGGCGGCGGTCTTGTCGGGATGCGCGGCGGCGTAATTCACCGCGTAGAGGCCGCCGCGGCTGAAGCCCTCGAGCACCGCGCGCTTTGAGAGGCCAAACTCGCTGACGGCGCGGCCGTGAAATGCATCCATGAGCGCGACGGACTTCGGGTCGCCATACATGTCGCTCACTTTGAAATACGCGACGTGCCAGCCGGCGGCGAGCAGCGCGAGGTCGCCCTGCGGCTCGTGGCCGAAGAATTCCGTTCGCCAAATCCACGGCGACCCCGGCGCGGCCTTCGCAGGCTTCACGACAAAGCCGGGGCGGCTACTGATCGAGAAGTCATGTTTGTCGAAGCCGTTCCACTTGGTCGGCGGAGGGGCATCGGCGGCTAGGGCGGCGAAGGTAAATGCGAGGAGGCAGAGGAGCGTGCGCATGGGGAAAGATGGGAAACGCAGAGAAGCGGAGACGTGGGAATTGGGGAAGTGCGAAGCCATCTTAAATCCGCCCTCCGTGAGCGGCTTTTCGGAGTCAGCTTTCGCGCGGGTTTTTGAGGGCTGCGATTCTTTCCATGACCTGCTCGCTGAGGCGCTGGAAGACGGTGCGGGGATCGCCTTTCACATCGCGGGAGGTGAAGTGCATGGGCTCGCCGGCGACGATGGTGACGGGCGAGGGGTGCGGAAAATCGGAGCCGCGGGGGAAGGCGTCGAACGCGCCGAAGATGCGCATTGGGACGACGGGTGCGAGGGTCTTGGCGATGATGAAGCCGGCGCCCGGCTTGGCGGGTTGCAGGGTGCCGTCGTGCGTGCGGGTGCCCTCGGGGAAGACGACGGTGCAGCCGCCGGAGCGGATGACGCGGATGACGGCCTTGAGGGCGGCGACGTCGGCGTGGTCGCGGTCCACGCCGATGACGTTGATGCGGCGGAGGATGAAGCCGAGGATGGGGATGTCGAAGAGGGACTTGCGGGCGAGGTAGAAGATCTCGCGGCGGCAGCAGATGCCGGCGAAGGGCGGGTCGAGGAAGCTCTGGTGGTTCATCGCCAGGAGGACGGGGCCGTCCTCGATGATGTTGTCCTGCCCATACACGCGGAGGTCGAAGAAGGACTCGGCGACGAACTTCGAGAGCTGGTAGCTGAAGGCGTAGGTGAATCCCATGCTGCAGCGCGGTCAGATGCCTTCCGGAAGGGCGAGTCCCTTGAGCTTGAGGCGGCCGATGATTTCGCCCACGACGCCGTCGATGGTGAGGTGGGAGGAGTCCACGACGTGCGCATCCTCGGCGATGACGAGCGGGCTCATGGGGCGGGAGGAGTCCTGCTTGTCGCGGGCCTCGATGCGGTCGGTGACGCCCTGCTTCTGCCGGCGTGCGGCGCGGACCTCAAGGGAGGCGTCGATGTAAAACTTGTAGGGGGTCTCGGGAAAGACGGCGCTGCCGATGTCGCGGCCCTCCATGACGACATCGGAGCCGCCGGCGCATTCGCGCTGCTTGGCGACGAGGCGGCGGCGGACTTCCGGGATGCTCGCGATGGTGGAGACGCTGGCTGTGACGCGGGCGTCGTCGAGATGCTGCGCGGAGTCGATGCCGTCGAGGAGGATGGCGCTCTCGCCGGAGGCGTTGAAGCCGCACTCGACGACGGTGGAGTCGAGCATGGCGCGGACGGCCGAGGTGTCGCCGGGCGGAATGCCGCGGGAAATCACCAGCCAAGTGACGGCGCGATACATTGCGCCTGTGTTCACGTAGCGGTAGCGTAGCCGGCGGGCGAGAGCGCGGGCGACGCTGCTTTTCCCACTCGCAGCCGGGCCGTCAATGGCGATGACGATGTGTGTCGTCTGCGGGGGCATGGTCACTCGGCGCGGAGCGAGGAGATGACGGGGATTTCCTGGCGCCTGGATTTGGCGAGCTTCTTCAGCGTGTCGTAAAAACCGGGATAGCTCGTGTTCACGCAGTCGGTGTTGCGGATGAAGGACGGACCCTGCGCGAACGACGCGAGCACCGCGAACGCCATCGCGATGCGGTGGTCGCCGAAGCTCTCCACCTCCGCGCCGTGCAGCGCGGCGCCGCCCTCGATTTCCATGCCGTCCTCGCGCTCGTCCACCTTCACGCCGAATGCACGGAGGTTGCGCGCGACGGCGGCGATGCGGTCGGTCTCCTTCACCCGGAGCTCGTGCGCGTCCTTGATGATCGTGCGGCCCTCGGCGAGCGCGGCGGCGACGGAGAGGATGGGCAGCTCGTCGATGACGTTCGGGATTTCCGCGCCGCCGATGGTCGTCGCGCGGAGCTTCGTGCCGCGGACCTCGACAGTCCCGCGCGGCTCGCAGTCGTTGTTTTCCACGATCTCGCTGACATGCGCGCCCATGCGGATGAGCACGGCTAGAACGCCGGTGCGTGCGGGGTTGAGGCCGACGTTTTTGATCAGCAGATGCGAGCCGGGCTGTGCCGCAGCCATCACGAGCCAGAACGCCGCGCTCGAAATGTCGCCGGGCACGGAGAAGTCGCGCGACTCGAGCGTCTCACCGCCAATGACTGAGACGGTGAGGCCGTTCTTGCGCGGGCGCAGCAGGTGCCACGCAAACATGCGCTCCGTGTGGTCGCGCGAAAGCTCCGGCTCCGTGACGCTTGTCGTGCCCTTTGCAAAAAGCCCGGCGAGGAGAATCGCGCTCTTCACCTGCGCGCTGGCGACGGGTGACTTGTATTCGATGGCCTTCAGCGGGCCGCCCTCGATGACGAGGGGTGCGCAGCCTTTGTCGCCCTCGGCGGTGATCTTCGCGCCCATCTGCGCGAGTGGATCGATCACACGCTTCATCGGGCGCTTGCTCAGGGAGGCGTCGCCGACGAGCCGCGAGCGGAACGGCTGCGCCGCGAGAATGCCGGAGAGAAGGCGCATCGTCGTGCCGGAGTTGCCGCAGTCGATGTCGCCGCTCGGCGCGGTGAAATGGCCGCGCTTTCCCTCGATAATCACGGTCGTCTCGTCGGTGCGCTCGATGGGCACGCCGAGCTGCTGGAAGGCCTTCATCGTAGAGAGGCAGTCCTCGCTTGGCAGAAATCCGGTGACCTCGCCGCGTCCGTTCGAGAGTGCGGCGAGCATGATCGCGCGGTGCGAGATGCTCTTGTCGCCGGGCACGGTCAGCTCGGCGTGGATGGTCGGGGCCTTTTCGATTTTCCAGTCTGGCATTGTCTATTTCGGGAAAGTGATGCGTTCGCGTGTCGCGCGCGCGGCGGCGAGGAGGCCGAGCGTCTTTTCGGTTTCCGGCCCGTCGCCCGCGGGCGCAAGGGTTTGGCGGAATTCGGCGAGCTTGGCAATCAAAGCGTCAATCGCGGGGACCACGGCTGCTGCGTTTTCGCGGAGGATCTCGCGCCACATCTCCGGCGGGCCGGCAGCGACGCGCGTCGTGTCGCGGAAGCCGGGGCCGACGACTCGGAAGGCGTGCCCGTTGCGCGTAGCGACGGTGTTCACGAGCGCGGCGGCGACGAGGTGTGGCAGGTGGCTGACCAAGGCGACGCACTCATCGTGCTCTGCCGCGGGAAGCTCGACGACGCGGCAGCCGAGCCGCTGCCAGAATGCCGCGACATCCGCGAGGGCCCCCGCATCCGTATCCGGCTCCGGCGTGACGATGCACGTCGCGCCGTCGAAGAGATTCACTCGTGCCGCAGCGAGGCCGGTGTGCTCGCTGCCGGCCATCGGATGGCTTCCCACGAAGCGTGCGCGCCCCTCAAGAATCGGACGCAGGTCGGCGATGACCGGGCCCTTCACGCTGCCGACATCCGTGACGATGCACGACGGCGCCAGCACCGGCGCGATTTCCGCCGCAATCTGCGCCATTGCTCCGACCGGAACACAAAGGACCACAAGGTCTGCCCCCCTTACCGCTTCGGCCAAGTCGCCCGTCGCTGCATCCGCACACCCGGCTTCCGCAGCCTCGCGGACTGCTTCGGCGCGGCGCGCCCATAGGGTGACGTGGCTGCCATTCACACGCCGCAACGCGAGCGCGATGGAACCGCCGATGAGCCCGGGGCCGAGGATTGCGATGCGTTTCATCCGAAAAAAGGCCCCGGCTTGCGGTGCAAAACCGACAAGCCGGGGACGGGAATCAATGAGTGAAGCTGCGTTACGGCCTACGGCGGGACGAGGAACGTGCGGCGCGTATACGGGCACTCAGCCTCCGTGCCGGGCGGCAGGCCGCGGACGTCGATGAGGCGATGCTGCGAGTCGTAGGGGCTCTGCACGTAGCCCGGCTTGCCTTCGGCCTTCGCGGCGTATTCCGGGTTCTGCGTCGGCGGTGGCGGGATCTTGTTGGCCTTCACAACCGGATCGACGACCTCGTCTTTCTTCTTCTTCTCGACCACTTCCATGTCGCCGTCGTCGCGAGGGGTCGATTCGACTGAGCGGTTCTCAGTCACCTTGGGGCCAGTGTTCGGCTTCGTTTGGCGGACCTTCGTCTTGCTCTTGTCGCAGGCGGTGAGACCGACCGCGACCGTCAGCGACAGGACCGAAAATAGGAGTCGTTTCATAAATCGCACTGCGATGTAGGGCATCCCGCCGCGGAAGGCAATGCTAAATTTTCAGCAGTTTAAATCCTGCTTGGCGGCGCATTCCGGAGTTGGCCCCGCGAACAAAGGCGTTTATGCCGCTCGGAAATGTCAAAACCGCTCGCATGGACGGTCTGGGCCGTCACCGCGCTGCTGCTCGGCTGCTTCTTCCTCTGGCCGATCCTCACCACGGTGCAGCGCGCGTTTTTTGATGCGGACGGCCATTTCACTCTCGCCGCGATCCGCGAAGTCTTTGCGAACAGGATCTACGTCGAGGGCCTGCGGAATTCCTTCCTCCTCGCGCTCGCCTCGACCGCGGTCACGCTAGCCATCGCGCTGCCGCTCGCATTTCTCGCGGACCGCTTCGACTTCACGGGAAAGAAGCTGCTGTCCGCGCTGCTCCTCGTGCCGATGATTCTGCCGCCGTTCGTCGGCGCCATCGGCGTGCGGCAGATGCTCGGGCAATACGGCGCGCTAAACTCGCTGCTCACGCACATCGGCCTGCTCGCGCCGGGCGAGACGATCGACTGGCTCGGGCGCGGTCAGTTCTGGGGCTGCGTCATCCTCAACGCGCTCCACCTTTACCCGATTCTCTACCTCAACCTCACCGCCGCGCTCGCGAACGTGGACCCCGCGATGGAGGAGGCCGCGGAAAATCTCGGCTGCACGGGCTTCCGAAAATTCCGCCGCATCACGCTGCCGCTCATCATGCCGGGACTGTTCGCGGGCGGCACGATTGTCTTCATCTTTGCGTTCACCGAGCTGGGCACGCCGCTCATCTTCGACTACGCGCGCGTCACGAGCGTCCAGATTTTCTACGGCATCAAGGAAATCTCCGGCAACCCGTTCCCCTTCGCGCTCGTCGTCGTGATGCTCTGCGCGACTGCCCTGCTCTACGCCGCGAGCAAGCTGCTCTTCGGCCGCAGCGAGGGCGCGATGGCCGGAAAAGCGGGCATCGCCGGCGGCACTCGCACGCTGCGTGGTGCCGCAGGCTGGCTGTGCGCACTCGCGTTTGCGGGCATCACCTTCCTCGCGCTGCTGCCGCACATCGGCGTCGTGCTCGAGTCATTCTCAAAGGACTGGTATCGCACCGTCCTGCCCGGCGAATGGACGACCAAGCACTACGAGGATGCGCTCGGCCACTACCTCACCGTTCCGAGCATCACGAACTCGCTGAAATATGCCGGCCTCTCCGTCGCCGTGGACATCGTGCTCGGCCTCGCCATCGCCTATGTGATCGTCCGCACGAAACTCCCAGGCCGCCAGGCGCTCG
Source organism: Chthoniobacteraceae bacterium (assembly GCA_044221035.1). GTDB lineage: Bacteria > Verrucomicrobiota > Verrucomicrobiia > Chthoniobacterales > Chthoniobacteraceae > SXWH01. The sequence continues at coordinate 101,660 of JBGAPU010000001.1, forward strand.
ACACGATCTCTATGCTCCCTCTCGCCGTGCCCGGCCTCGTGCTCGCCTTCGGCTACATCTCGATGACACAGCCGGGCCGCGCCTTTGAATTCCTGAATCCCGGCAAGGACCCGACGCTTCTGCTCGTCATCGCCTACGCCGTGCGCCGCCTGCCCTACGTCGTGCGCAGCGCGGTCGCCGGCCTGCAACAGACGAGCGAGACGCTCGAGGAAGCGGCGCAGAATCTCGGCTGCCCGCCCGTGCGCACGCTGCGCCGCATCACCTTCCCGCTCATCGCCGCGAACGTCCTCGCCGGCGCGCTGCTCGCGTTCAGCTTCGCGATGCTCGAAGTCAGCGACTCGCTTATCCTCGCGCAAAAGCAGGCGCACTATCCGATCACGAAGGCCATTTACGAGCTGTTCCAGATGATCGGCGACGGCAAGTTCCTCGCCGCCGCGCTCGGCGTGTGGGCGATGGTTTTCCTCGGCCTCACCATCGCCGTCGCCAGCCGCATCCTCGGGAAAAAGATGGGCGCTCTCTTCCGCGCGTAGCTACGCCCGCGGGTGCGCCGCGTCGTAGGCTTTCTTCAGCCGCTCCGTCGTGACGTGCGTGTAGATCTGCGTCGTCGAAAGGCTCGCGTGGCCGAGGAGCGACTGCACGCTGCGCAGGTCCGCACCCGCGTCGAGCATGTGCGTGGCGAAGCTGTGCCGGAGCTTGTGCATCGAGATCGTCCGCGGGATGCCGGCGAAGTCGAGGTAGCGCTTCAGCGACTCCTGCATGTTCCGCGTGCTCAGGCGGCGGCGCGATTTGTTGATGAACAGCGGCCCGGCATTCACGCCTGCCGCCTGCCGGTATTTCTGAATCGCGCGCAGCGCCGGATCGCCAACCGGCACCACGCGCTCCTTCCTCCCCTTGCCCAGCACTCGCACGCTCTCCGTGAACTCATCGACACTGCGCACATCCAGCGCCGCGACTTCCGAAAGGCGAAGGCCGCTGCTGTAGAAAAGCTCGAGGATCGCAGCGTCGCGCTGAGGCATCCACTTCGGCGCGCGATCCGATTTTTCCTTCGCGAGCGGAGCCGCCAGCAGCGCGTCGATTTGGGCGCGGGTGAGGACGACCGGCAGGTTGCGGTCGAGCTTCGGGAGCTGCACCTGCTTGAGCGGGTTGTCCTTCAGGCCGTGCCGCTCGATGAGGTAGCGGTAAAATGTCCGCAGGGCCGCGAAATGGAGCCGCACCGTCGGCTTCGCTAGCCCTCCCTTCATCCGCTCGAAGAGGTAGCGGCGGAAGTGATCCGCCCTCAGCTCGCGCCACGCCGGCTCCGGAACGATCTCACGGAAGCTCGCAAGCGCGTGCCGGTAGTTCGCCAGCGTCTGAGGCGAGACGTTGCGCTCCACCTCGAGATGTTCGAGGAATTGCGCTAGGAGTCGGTCAGCGGCCACGCGCGCACTTTCCCGCGCGGCCATGCCGCTGTCCAGCGCGCGAACGCCCCGCACTAAGGCATCCGCCGGAGCTGGATGCTGTCCACGCGGTCCTGGCCCGCAAGGATGTCTGTCACGATAATGATGTGGTCGCCGCTTTTCACCATGCCTCGGGCGAGGAGCAGCCGCTCGGCGGCGAGGATGGTGCGCTCCGGACTCACGTCGAACTGCATGCAGACAGGCTCGACCGCGCGGATGAGGCTCAGCTTGCGGCAAAGCTCCCAAGTCGGCGTGAACGCAAAAATCTGCGCGTATTGCGGGCGCTGGCCGGCTACGAACGCCGCCATCGTGCCGCGGCGGGTGAAAATGACGATCTTCGCGTCGGGGATGCTGTTCGCGAGCACGACCGCGCTGTGCACGGTCTTCTCACGGTCCGACTCCAGCACTGCGTTTTCCGCGAAACCGAGCCCCGGCGTGCGCTCGATGCGCTCGGCGACCTTGTCGAGCACCTGCACGCAGTTGATTGGATATTTCCCCGTGGTGGTCTCGCCGCTGAGCATGATCGCGTCAGCCTGCTCGAAGACCGCATTCGCCACGTCCGTCACCTCCGCGCGCGTCGGCACCGGGTTCGCGATCATGCTTTCGAGCATGTGCGTCGCGACGATGACTGGTTTGCCGAGTTCGATGCAGCGCTTCACGATCCGGCGCTGGATAATCGGCAGTTCCTCCATCGGGCATTCGATGCCGAGGTCGCCGCGCGCGACCATGATCACGTCGGTGACCTCGATGATTCCCGCGATGTTCTTCACCGCGAGCTGGTCCTCGATTTTTGCGACGATGCGCGCCGTGCTGCCGTGCTCGCCGAGCACCTTTCGCAATGCAAGCACGTCGCTCGGCTCGCGACAGAAGCTGAGGGCGACAAAGTCCACTCCGAGCTCCGCGCCCAGCGTGACATCCGCGAGGTCCTTCTCCGTGAGCGGAGGGAGGTTCACCTTCACGCCGGGCAGGTTGATGTGCCGGCGCGAGCCCATCACGCCCTCCGTGAGCACCTCGCAGCGCAGGCGGTTGCCGGTTTTCCCCAGCACCTTCATGTGAATCACCCCGTTGTCCACGAGCACCGTGTCGCCGACCGCGATGTCATCGATGAGCCCGTCGTAGTTCACATCCACGCTGAACTGCTCCTCGCTGCGCTCGCCGCGCACGGTGAACTCAAAGATGTCGCCGGGCTTCAGGCTCAGCTTTGCCGGAAGGTCGCCCGTGCGGATCGCCGGCCCCTGCGTGTCCATGAGAATGCCGACGACTTTGTCCACCTCGCGCGACGCATTGCGGATACGGGGGACAATCGCGCGCACCCAATCGTGCGGCGCGTGGCTCATGTTGAGCCGGAAGCAGTTCACGCCGGCGGCGATGAGGCCGCGGAGCATTTCGGGCGATTCCGTGGCCGGCCCGAGCGTGGCGATGATTTTCGTTTTGCGCATGATTTGAAACCCTGATTTGCCCTGCACGCGCGGTCTTCCGTGGTGCGCCGTGACCCTGCGCGGGCGATGCACCAGCGTCAAGAATTGCGTGCGCCGTGACGGCGTCGCCGGCTTACAGCCGGTGCGCGAAGTCGTCGTCCTCGGTCACGCTCTCGACGAACGCCGCGATGAGTTCGATCGTCCTTTCCACGTCGCGCAGGTCGGCCATCTCGACGACGGAATGCATGTAGCGGAGCGGGAATGAAATCAGCGCGCTGGGGATGCCTTCGCGCACGTCGAAGATGACGTCCGTGTCCGTCCCGCTGTAACGCGAGCTGCTCTCGTGCTGGAGCGGGATTTTGTGTTTCTCGGCGACCTTGATGATGCGCTTGATGACCTTCGGATGGTTGCAGGTGCCGTGCGTGATGCTCGGGCCTGCGCCGAATTTCACCTCGCCGTGGATGGAGTGGTCGATGCCGGGTGTGTCGGTGGCGTGTGTGACGTCGAGGACGATGGCGATGTCCGGCATGAGGCGGTGTGCGACCATCTTCGCCCCGTGGCCGCCGATTTCCTCCTGCACAGCGTTCACTGCGACGACGGTGCTCTTCAGCTTGGAGCGGTTCTTGGCGAGGCGCGCGACGACTTGCGAAATGATGAAGCTGCCGAGGCGGTTGTCGAGCGCTCGGCCGACGATGCGGTGCTCGCCGAATTCCTCGACGGTGTCGGCATACGTGGCGGGATGCCCGACGCGGATGCCGAGCTTTTTGACATCCTTTTCGGACGACACGCCGATGTCCACGTAGAGCTCGTGGATTTTCGGCGCCTTCTCATCCGCAAGGCTGTCCTTGCGGAGATGAATGGCGGTATTGCCGATGATGCCGCGGACGACGCCCTTGTCGCCCTGGATGTCGAGTCGGCGTCCGCGGGCTGTCGCCGTGTCGCTTCCGCCGATGCGATCCACGCGGAGAAAGCCGTCCTTTGTGATGTGCTTCACGATGAAGCCGATTTCGTCCGCGTGTGCCTCGAGCATGATGCGGCGGGCCTTCGGCGTGCGACCCTCGAGCGTGGCCCACGTGGTGCCGTAGGCGTCGCACTCCACGCGGTCGGCGTAGCCGCGCACATACGCGGCCCACTTGCGCTGGCCGGCGAGTTCAAAGCCCGTGGGGCTCGGCGTGCTGAGGAGGTCGAAGAGGAATGCTTTGGCGTCTTTTTCCATGCCGCGGGTGTGCCGCAACACGGACAGCGCGCAAAGAACTTTCGCGCCGACGCCCTACTCCTGCTCCTCGTCCTCGTCTTCCTCGTCCTCGTCCTCGTCCTCGTCGTCCGGCTCCTGCAGCGTCATGTCGTGCGGGCCGAAGAAGTGGCGCTTGCGCTTGCCCGGCGGGAGCGGGACGAGCGTCATGAAGATGTTGCGTCCGATGAGCTTCGGCTCGGCCTCGGGATGGCCCATCTCCGCAAGGTTCTCACGGATTTTTTTCATCAGGCCCATGCCGAGTTCCTGGTGCGCCATCTCGCGTCCGCGGAACTGCAGGAGCATGCGCACCTTGTTCCCCTTGTCCAAAAACTCCTCCGCGTGCCGCAGCTTCGTCTCGTAGTCGTGCGAGCCGATGTTCACGCGGAACTTGATCTCCTTCATCTTGGAGGCCGCGTTGTGCTTCTTCTCCTTCTCGTGCTTGGCGAGCTCGTATTTGAACTTGCCGAAGTCCACGATGCGGCAGACCGGCGGCACTGCACTCGCCGCCACTTCCACGAGGTCCAAGCCAAGTTCCTGAGCCTTCCGCAGCGCGTCCTGGATTCTCATCACCCCGAGCTGCTCACCCGTGGACGCGAGGACCACACGCACTTCTTTCGCGCGGATCCGTTGATTGATTCGAATGGATTGGAGTTGGATGGTCTTGTCAGCGTTGGCCCGCGTTCCGTGGAGCGGCGGTGCGGGTCATTTTTCTGTCGTCGCCCGCGCCCTTGTCCGGCTTTCAACCCGGATCACTGGCGGCTCCTTTGCCTTCCGCGAGGGCGACCTTCACGGGAGGAAACACGCCAATTTTTCCGGCGCATCGTCCGGGGAGTTACGGGGCTTCACGCCCCGCTGCAAGGGATTTCTCGCCTGCGCCACAAAACGTAACTTGCGATGGCCCCTAAGAAATAGGCCGGCACATCCAGCCAGTCCGCCGTCCCGTGGTGCGCGAGGAGCGGCCCCGCGAACTCCGCGATGAAGGCCCACACCGCGAGATGCGCGAAAATTTCCCACGCCGTCGGCAACCGGTCGTGCATCCGCAGCCGCAGCACACGCTGCAGCCATAGCACGAGCGGGAGCGCTGCCGGAATGAGCAGGCAGTCGTTGAAATGCCCGCGCATGAAGGAGCCCAGCGCAAAGTGCGGCTTCAGCAGCCAGCGGTTCACCGCATAGGCGGTGCAGGCGGCGATGCACTGCGGGTCGCGCCAGTATCGGAAAACCGCTGTTTTCAAAATCACAGCAGGGCGAAAATCACCGTGCCGGACGCTGCCGCTAGCAGTAGCTTGAGGAGCATGATCACCTGTTGAGGCTAATCGTGATGCAAACGCCCGCAAGCGCTTGTGCAAAAGCGCTTCGTCGGACGGTTCGATTGAATAGCCTCACAGCGAAGACGTCCATCATCCCAGCTTCAACTCCCATGAACCTCCGCCTCACCTCGGCTGTCCTCGCGATTTTCCTCTCCCCAACCATCGCACCTGGTGCCGAACGCTTCGGCAGCATCAAGCCCGACCGCGAGCTTTTCATCATCCATCCCAAAGTCGTCGACGATGCCCGCGCAAAGTATCCCGGCCCTTGGTCGTTTGGAGCGCTCGTGAATGAGCTGGTCGGCGAGGACAAAGCGCCTGTCCTTGTGCGCGAGTGGCTGAACACGTGGACGTCCACTCAATCCGTCAACGGTTTCCTCGTGCCCGTGCGCCCAGGAATCGTAGCAAAGGTCATCGAACCGTGGCAGAGACGCGACGGCCACGACCCGAAATCCAAAACTCCTTGGGTGCCGAAGCTCGGAAATGCTCCATTCCGACTCCTCGCGATCGTGAACAGGATGGATCTCTGTGCCGCCGAGGCAGCCGATGTCACTGGAAATGCCCGCTCTCAATGGAAAGCCACCGGGAATGTCGCACTCTTCGACGCGTTGTTCGACCGAGCCACACAGGCGACGACTGCTCGAGAAAAGGCGCCGGTAAAGATCAGCACGCCCACGCTGATGCCGCTGAACCTCGCGCGCTTCGACCCGCGGCTCACCGAGGGTCTGCAGCAAAAGCTGGTTCACGGCTCCTATGGCGGGATTTTCACCGGTCAGGCTGAACCACCCCTCAGTGTAGGCGAGGGACGTTTCATCTTCGGAGCCATCGATGAAAAGGGCCGCCCGCTCGATGGCGGATGGACCGTCATTTTCGAATACCGCCTGCCCGGAGACCCGAGTCCGAAACCGTCTGAGAATTCACCTTCCAACCCAATGTCACTCCGTCATTGGGCTACCTTGTGGCACATGCTTTCGTTTGATGAGCCGGGTTCTCCCGCTCATCTGCAAAACTTGGAGAAAGTCACACAGGAGTTCTCTCGCCACGGCCCTAACAACGCCGCCCCATCCCTGGGACAAATCCGCACGAGCGAAGCCGCGTTCGGCCCGGGCAGGGAATTCCGGCAATTCACCCTCGATCAGGATTTGCTTAAACCGTCCCCGCTCTCACAAACACCCGGGCCGGAATTTGCGAAGAAGGACGGGCCGGAGGTTCGTGCGTTGGCACAATTTCTCCGCGAAGGCGCCCCGCTGATCCGCACCGGCATTCACATCGTCCCCGCTGCGATTCAGCTCAGCCGGGAGGCGATCCCGGTGCTCGGTGGACACGCGATCATCCCGGCTGAAAATCCCGCCTTCCAATGGAATCCAAGGCAGGGAGTGCCCGGTGCCGTGCGACGTGTGTTCTCCCTGAACACCTGCAACGGCTGCCACGCCGGTGAAACCGAATGCTCGGGCCTCCACGTTGCCCCTCGCCTAGAAGGCTCGCAGGCTATGCTCTCGGCATTCCTCCGAATGGATGGAACCCCGTTGCACGCCTTCGACAAGGCTTCAGCCCAGAAGGTCGAATTCCGCGAGATGGAGGAACGCGCGGAGATTTTCTCCGCGCTGCTAGAAAGGAAGGATGCGAAACGCCTCGATGAGCTCAGAACCATTCTCCGTGAGCGCATCGGCCGGTCCCACTGAGCATGCGAGCGTCACCAAAGCCCGCGTGCAGAAAAAATTTGCCCGGATTGAATCGCGAACAAAAATACGCGCATGGCCACCTACGTCTACGAAACGATCCCGAAGAAGCCGGGGCAGAAGCCGCGGCGTTTTGAAATCGAGCAGAAGATGAGCGACCCCGCGCTCACCCACGACCCTAAGACAGGCGAACCCGTGAAGCGCATCATCATCGGTGGAAGCCTCATCACGCGCGGCACGAGCATCCTTTCAATGAACCGGCCGAAGCGGCGGTGAGCGCTGATACTGACCAGTGCGCCGCTAATCTCGTCAGCTACTTCGCGTAAAAGACGCTCCCCTTCGCCTGCACCTTGCGGCGGAAGATTTTGTCGCCGTTGGTCACATAAAGGTAGGAGCGGTCGGGGCCGCTGAGGGTGCAGCTCGTGAGCGGCTTGTCGGGCTGCGGGCGGGAGACGACTCCGCACATCCGGCCGGTCGGGTCGAAGACCTGCACGCCGAGCGTCGTCGCGACGTAGTAGCGGCCGAGTTCGTCGCTGCACATGCCGTCGCCACCACTCGCGGGATTGTAGGGTGGCGGCGAGGCCTGCTTAAACTCGCCCTTCGGGTCGATGGGCAGGCGCATCGTCATGTAGGGCATCTTTGCGTCGAGCTTGCCGTCGGCATTCACGCGGAAGGTCCACACGTTGCCGCCGCGGTAGTCGCTCACGGCGAGCGTGCCCTGGTCGGGCGAGAGTGTAATGCCGTTCGGCGCGTTGAAGCCCGCCTGCGATGCGTCCACCTTCAATTCGCCAGACGGAATCGTGCCCGCTCCGCTGCCGTAGGTATTTTGGCCGGTGAGCACGATCGTCACATCCGCCACGCGCTTTTCCTTCGTCTTCGGGTCCACAAACGTCACCTGCTTCTTTCCTGTCTCGGTGAAATAGATGTGCCCCTTCGCGTTTACCACGAGGTCGTTTGGCTGCACGTCGGTCGCGATTTCCTCGATGGCACCGCTCTTCACATCGATCGCGATGAGCCGCTTCTTCGATCCCTGGCACGCGTAGAGCCGGCCGTCGGGGCCGAACTTCAATCCGCTCACACCCTCGTCGGAGAGCTTCGTCTTTTTGCCATCAGGCGAGATTTTGTAGATGCCCGCGCCGTCACCCTTCATGTCGGAGAAATAGAAATTCCCCTCGGCATCGCTCATCGGCCCGTCGCAGAACGCGAGGCCCTCGACGACCGGCTGCCAGCCTTCGCCCTCAATGAGCAGGCGGTGCAGCGTCATGTCGCCGCCGAGGTCGCCCTTCGTGTCGATGACCGGCGTGTGTTTTTCCTTCCGCCACAGCCAGCGCAGCGCATCCGGGAAGATGCTACCGCCGCGCTTCGAGTTGTGTCCGTAGCCCTCGACCCAGTCGAACTTCACGTCGTAGCCCATGTATTTGAGCGCCGCGTGCATTTGCTGGTTCGCGATGGGCCAGTTGCCGAACTGGTTGTCGAGGTCGCCCGACGAGTCCTGCAAAAAGACGCGGATGGGCTTCCGCTCCGTCTTGCGGATGAGCGACGGATACGCATTGCCGCCGCGGATATTCGTGAAGCTGCCGATGGTCGAGAGCACCTTGCGAAACGCCTCGGGATGCTCCCAAGCGACGGTGAACGAGCAGATGCCGCCGCTCGACGCGCCGCAAATCGCGCGCTTCTCCGGGTCCTTCGTTAGCGGCCATTTTTTCTCCACCTCGGGCAGAATCTCCTCGAGCAGGAACTTCGCGTAGCGGTCGCCGAGCGAATCGTATTCAAAGCTGCGGTTGCTCGCCGGCGCGGGGCGGCCGTCGGGACGCTTGCGCGGCGGTTCACCGGGCTTCAGCGGAGCGGTGCCGGGATTGATGAAAATCGCGACGGTCGGCGGCATGTCGCCCTTCGCGATGAGGTTGTCGAACACCACCGGGATGCGCCAGTCGCCCTTCACATTCTGGTAGCCGCCGCCGTCCTGGAAAACCATCACCGCCGCCGAGCCGTCGGGCTTGTATTGCGCCGGCACATACACCCACCAGTCGCGCTCCGTGCCGGGGAAAATCTTCGACTCCCACTTCGGCATCTGCGTCACCGTGCCGTGTGGGATGCTCTCGTTCACCCGATGATCCGCCGACTCTACGAAGTCATCGGCGGCAAAAGCGACCGGCGTGCAGGCAGCGGAGAAAACGACGAGCGGGGCGAGGAGGAATTTACGCATGGTCTTCCGAGCATCACCGCGGAGCGCGCCGTGAGGCGAGAGAAATGAAGCCTAGAACAGCTCGACGCGATTCGCGCGCGACTATGCGCGGCCGAGATACTCGCCCGTCTCCGTCGAGATGCGCACCTTCTCGCCTTCCTTGATGAAGAGCGGAACGGTGATCTGCTTGCCGGTTTCAAGCACGGCGGGCTTCTGAACGTTGTTCGCACTGTCGCCCTTAACGCCTTCGGCTGATTCGGCGACGGTCAGCGTGACCGCCGACGGGAGTTCGATGTTGGCGGCCTTGCCCTCGACGTAGAGAACCTGCACGGAAAGGTTTTCCGAAAGGTAGTCCTTCGCGCCGCCGATGAAGCTCTCATCGAAGCTGATCGTCTCGAATGTCTCCGGCTCCATGAAGTGGTAGCCCGTCTGGTCCTTGTAGGAAAACTCCAGCTTCTTCCGGTCCACGTCCACGAGATCCACCTTGTCCGTCGAGCCAAAGCGCACGTCGGCGCTCTTGCCGGTGCCGATGTAGCGAATGATGCACTGCACGAACGCGCGGAGGTTGCCCGGTGTGCGGTGCATGACCTCGAGCACGATGGCCGGGTTGCTGTTGTAGCGGATGCACATTCCTTTGCGGAGATCGTTGGCGTTGGCCATGGTCGTTGAGTCTTTAGGGTTGTTGGAAAAAGGGCGCGGACTATCCGTGCGGCTCCGTCGGCTGGCAAGAGCGGAGTTCGCCGTGGTCCCAAGGGTGGTTAGAAGAATTCTGCAAACCGCTCATGCGCAGCCTTCCACCGCTCCGCTGTCCGGGGCTTGAACGTCTCCAACTGGAAGGAGGCCTTCACGATGCGCCGCAGCTCCGCGTGGTCTGCGATGTGCCCTAGAGTCAGCGCTTGGAGGAGAATATTACCCGCTGCTGTCGCCTCCACGGGGCCCGCGACGACTGTCCGGTTGATGGCGTCCGCGGTCATTTGGTTCAGGAGGGCATTCCGGCTCCCTCCTCCCAAGACATGCAGCGTCTGCAGTTGCCGGACGATGACGCTTTCCAACTGATCCATCAGGCGTGCGTATAGGCATGCCAGACTCTCCAGCGCACAACGCGCGAACTGACCGGGTGTCTCAGGCTCCGGCTGCCCAGTTCGGCGACAGAAGGCTCTGACTGCTTCCGGCATGCTGTCTGGTCGCAGAAACACTTCGTCTGCTGGATTCACCAATGAGCGGAATGGCTCTGCCGCAGCCGCCAGTGCAGTCAGTTCCGAATAGTCCAATTCCCGCCCTTCGCTGCGCCATGCGCGGCGGCATTCCTGCAGAATCCACAGCCCGCTCGCGTTCCGCAGGAACCTCGTTGTCCCTCCAACGCCGGTTTCGTTTGTGAAATTCGCTGCTCTCGCCGCTTCGCTGATGATCGGCTCCGGGATTTCCACTCCTAGGAGCGACCATGTCCCGCTGCTCAGATAGGCCCAGTTCTCTCCTTCCGCTGGGACCGCCGCGACCGCCGCTGCCGTGTCATGCACACAGCCTGCGACGACTTCGGTCCCTTTCAGCCCGGTTTCCCTCGTTAGCTCCGGCCTCAGTGCTCCTAGTTTCGTGCATGACGGGACCACCGTCGGGAAAATACCGCTTCGCAGACCTGCCTGTGCGATCAACCGCTCGCTCCACGCTCGTCTTTTCGGATTCCACGCCTGTGTAGTGCTCGCGTTGCTCTCTTCCTGCACCTTCCGACCACTCAGCAGCCAATGAAACCAGTCTCCAACCATTAGGAAGCCATCCGCCAGGTTCATGATCTCCGGCGCCTCCTTTTGCTCGGCTGCGAGTTGATACAGCGTGTTGAGGGGCATGAATTGCACACCCGTCTCCCCGTAAATTTCCTCCTCGTGTCTGGCCCGCAGTTCACGATACGGCCTCTCCGTCCTCGCGTCCCGGTAGCTGAACGGCGCCCTCAGCATCGGCTCGTCCTCCCTCAGCAGAACATAATCGACGCCCCAGGAGTCTACGCTCACCCCCTCCACAGGCTTTCCTTCGGCCCCTATCTTCTTCAGGCCCGTTTTGATCTCCTCCCACAACCTCAGGAGATCCCATCTCAGCGTCCCGTTGATGCGCACCGCTCCATTCGGAAACCGGCGAATCTCCTCCATCGTCAGCTTTCCTTCCCTTAAAATGCCGAGCATCACCCGTCCGCTCTCCGCTCCGAGATCAATAGCGATGTATCGGTGCTCGCTCATTCGGTGCGGCTGCCGGTTTGTTCACACCGTGATTTGAGAGTTTTTATTTTCCGGTCCCGATCCTTCTTCATCTTAACGCTGTGAAAAACCGCGGGCAGCGGTGTTCCTTGCAGGACGGAAGCGGGTTCCACGCTGATCTTGAGCTGTGAAAAACCGCACAGCAGCGCTCGAGGGTTTGGGAGGAAAAGCGGCACAGACCCGTTTGTTCGTCAGTTGTTCGCAGGTTTCAGACGTTTATTCGCAGCCTTTTTCCTAGGCGGCGGCGGCAAGAGGCCGACGGTCACCCAGTGCTTCTTTTCCAAGGCATCGCGAGCGGCAGCGATTTCAGCGTCCTTCTTGCTTTTGCCGGACCCGATCCCGAGTTCGATGTCGTTCCATTTCACCATCGCGACGAAATGCTTCTGATGCTCCGGCCCCTCCGCGGAGAGAATCGGATAAACAGGGCTGACGGGCGAGATGGCTTGGAGCACCTCTTGGAGCTGGCCCTTCGGGTTGAGGTCGGGCAAATCCGGGGAGAGATTCTCCAAATCCTCGCGGGCCTCCGTGAGGACGATGCGTCGGACCGTGACGTAGTCGGAATCCAGATAAATCGCGCCGATGAGAGCCTCGTAAGCATCGGCCAGAGCGGAACTGCGTTCACGACCGCCGGAGGATTCCTCGCCGCGGCCCATCATCAGGTGCTGGCCGAGGCCGAGGCGCTCGGCGTGCATTTTCAGGCCTTCGCGCGAGACGAGACCGGAGCGCATTTTCGTGAGCTGGCCTTCGCTGAACTTCGGAAAATGGTCAAACAGCCACTCCGTGAAGATCAACTGGAGCACCGCGTCGCCGAGGAACTCGAGGCGCTGGTTGTCAAAGTGGTGGCGCTGGGTTTCGTGGCCGAGCGATGGATGGGTGAGCGCCTCCGCCAAAAGAAGCGGGTTGCGGAACTTGTATTTTAGGCGCGACTCAAGCGGGTTCATCCGTGCGCCAACGAATAGCAACAGCCTGCAGGTTTGCTTGGAAAAAAACAGGGGGCTAACTGGTTTGACACGCACGCTGGAAAGGAGAGCGCAGTTCGTGCAACATCAGCGCGACGTGAAGCACACCAACCGCAGACTGCTCCTGACCGCCTTCCTGGCCGCTGCTTTCGCGGGGTGCAGCAGGCCGATGGACCGTGCGGACCTCGTGGTGATCAATGGCGGCGAGCCGGACTCTCTGGACCCGGCGAAAATCCGTGGCCAGCCCGAGGGCAGAATCGCCTACGCGCTGTTCGAGGGGCTGACGCGATACAAACAGGACGGTGACGTGGAGCCGGGCATGGCGCAGCGGTGGGATGTGTCGCCGGACGGGTTGAAATACACCTTTCACATCCGGCCGGGCGCAAAGTGGAGCAACGGGGATCCGATCACGGCGAAGGATTTCGAATGGTCCTGGCTGCGGGCTCTCCGCGAACCCGAGGCGGAATACAAATACCAGCTCTTCTACATCCGCGGAGCGCAGGCATACGGGCAGGCGAAGGACGACGCATCGCGGCCGGCACCCGAGACAGTCGCAGTGCGCGCGAAGGACGAAGGGACGCTGACAGTGGAGCTGAAGAACCCGACGCCGTTCTTCCTGGATCTCTGCGCATTCTACACGCTGATGCCGGTGCATCGCCCGAGTGTGGAGGCAGCGGAACAAGCGGGAGATTCGTGGTTGCGGCCGGGCTTGGTAGTGGGCAACGGACCGTTTCTCCTAACGGACTGGCGGCTGAACGACCGCATCCGGCTCACGAGAAACCTTGGCTACTGGGATGCGGGCAATGTGGGCATGAGGACCGTGGATGTGCTGCCAGGGCCGTCTCCAAACACGGCGTTCAATTTCTTCCACAGCGGCGTCGCCGACGCGCTGCTCGACAAGGCGCTCGTGCCGACCTCACTCGTGCCGGATTTGATCAAGCGCAGGGACTGCCACGCGTCGCCGATCCTCGCGACCTACTTCATCCGCTACAACGTTAAGCGCGCACCGTTCACTGATGTGCGGGTGCGCAAGGCGTTCACGCTGGTGGTGGACAAGGCGTTGCTCACGGAAAAGGTGACGCAAGCCGGCGAGCCGGTCGCCGGGGCGCTGGTGCCGCCGGGCACCGCGGGTTACCAGCCGCCTGCGGGCCTGCGGCGGGATCCGGAAGCCGCGCGGAGGCTCCTCGCGGAGGCGGGATATCCCGGAGGCGCGGGTTTTCCCGTGGTCCGCTACCTATACTCCGGCAGGAGCGAGGTGGATGAGAAGGTCGCCGTCGAGCTGCAGGCGATGTTCAAGCGCGAGCTGGGCGTGCCCGTGCTGCTCGTGAAGCAGGAGTGGGCCGCGTATTTGAACTCGCAATCGGCGCTGGACTACGACTTCAGCCGCTCTTCATGGGTCGGCGATTACAATGATCCGAACACGTTCCTGGACATGTTCGTGACCGGTGGCGGCAACAACAACTGCGGCTGGGGCAACGCGCGCTACGATGAGCTCATCGCGCTCGCGGCGACCGAGCCGGACCGGGCGAGGCGGTTCGCGCATTTACACGAGGCGGAGACGATGCTCGTGCGGGACGAGGTGCCGGTGTGCCCGCTCTTCCATTACGTGATGCTGCTTTTTCACAGCGAGCGGCTCGGCGGCATTGCGGGCAACCTCGTCGATGAGCATCCTTTCCGCACGATGTATTGGAAAAACAGAGCGAAGTGATGGAGCGAATCGTCATCCGGTCCTCAAACTGGCTCGGCGACGCGGTGATGACCGTGCCCGCGGTGCGCGCGATCAAGCGCGGCCTCGGCGCAAATGTGGCCGTGCTCACGCCGGATAAACTCGCCGATGTGTGGCGGCTCGTCCCGGAGGTGGACGAGGTGATCGAGTTCCCGGCTGCGAAAGGGCGCGGGCTGTTGCGAGCGCTGGCGGGCATCGGGCATGTCTTCAAAGTGGCCCGGTTGATTCGCGGGAAAGATTTCACAACGGGAGTCGTGCTCCCGAACAGCCTGCGGACCGGACTGGAGATGTGGCTAGCGCGGATTCCCCGGCGCGTGGGCTACCGGGGCCACGGCCTGCGCTCGCTTTTTCTCACGGATGTCTTCAGCGGCGGGGATTGCCCTGCGCCGCCGGAGCATCAGGTGCATCACTACCTGCGGCTCGCGGAGTTTCTCGGAGCCGACACGGGGCGGGATCCGTTGTTTGGCTTTCCCGATGCCGCTGCGCGGAAACCCGGCCTGCCGGATGCCCCGGTCGAGATCGCCGTGTGCGCCGGAGCTGAATACGGCCCGGCGAAGCGCTGGCCGCCGGAGAGCTACGCGGAGGTCATCCGCGAGATGAGCAAGACGGCGGCGTTCCGTTGGCGGCTCGTCGGCACTGGGAAGGATCGGCCGGTCGCTGATGAAATCCTCGCCAAATGCGGACCCGGCGCCGTCGTCGAGAACGTCTGCGGCAGGACCACGCTCCCGCAGCTCGTGGACATCCTGCGCGACAGTGCGGCGCTGCTGACGAACGACACCGGCACCATGCACCTCGCGGCGCTGCTCGGTGTGCGGACTGTCGCCATTTTCGGAAGCACGGAACCGGCGCTCACCGGTCCGCTCGGGGCCGGCCACACAGTGGTGCGGAGGCACGCGGAGTGCAGCCCGTGTTTCCTGCGCGAATGTCCGATCGATTTTCGCTGCATGAAGGACATCGATCCTGGCGCCGTCGCGGCCGCGCTTCACGCCGCGCTCGGAACTCCGGCCCGCTGAAAAAGAAAGCCCCGGCCATTTCGGGCCGGGGCGTTCAATCAGGCCTGCCGAGTCGGAGGCCGCAATCCGTGGGGCGGATTACAGCTTGGACTCGTATTCGACCAGACGCGCGAGCGCTTCGAGGAAGTCCTTGAAGGCGCCTGACGGCAGCATGATCGTGTCGCGCCGCCCGCCAACGTCTTCGGTGATTTTCATGAACCGACCGCGCTGGTTTTCCTTGAGGTCGAGGAAGAAGACCTTCCGATCAATCGTCACCTTTTCGGAGGCAATTGGTTCGGAGGGCATCCTCGGTCCGGCATTCTCTTGCATGTTTTTCTTTGTTTGTTTTTCAGTCCTCGAAAGCCAGCCCACGGGGACGTGGGATGCGAGGCCATGGGGAAGGCTGCGAATCTGTGAAGCGTTCCGGTGATACGCAAGCGTTAATTGCGCCTCGTCCGGAGGGGATTCGACAGAATCCGCACGCGAGGAGATAGCCGTCAGTGCGCGGGGAATTAGGAATTTAATTGCTCACCGGAGCCCGACTGAGCGCCGGACACGGTCCATCGTTTGCGTCGCGACGGCGCGTGCCCGCTCCCCGCCGTCGCGGATGATAGCATCAACCGTGGCGGGGTCGGCGGCGAGTTCGGCGCGGCGCAGGCGCAAAGGGCGGAAGAATTCCCACAGCGCCTCAAAAAGCCGCTTCTTGAAGTCGCCGTAGCCAGTGCCGCCCGCGCGGAAATCCGCCTCCATTTTCTCCACATCCCCCTCCCCGGCGACGAGGCGGTAAAGCGCAACGATGCTGGAGCCGGACGGATCCTTCGGCGACTCGACCGGCGTGGAGTCAGTCACGATGGACATGATCTTTTTCCGGAGCGGCTTCTCGTCCTCGAAGAGTCCGATCGTGTTGTTGTAGCTCTTCGACATTTTCTGCCCGTCGAGGCCGACGACCGTCGCGAGCTGCGGGATGATGCTCGCCTCGGGAATCACGAAGAGGTTCGCGCCATACGTGCGGTTCATCGAGCCGGCGATGTCGCGGGTGACTTCGACATGCTGCTTCTGGTCGCGGCCCACGGGCACCACGTTTGAGTCGTAGAGGAGAATGTCCGCGGCCATGAGCACGGGATAAGCGAAGAGGCCGTGGTTCGGCGTCCTGCTCTTCGCGAGGTGGTCCTTGTAGGCGTGGCAGTTTTCCAGCATCGGCATCGGCGTGTGGCAGCTCAGCAGCCAGGCCAGCTCGGTGTGCTCGGGCACATCGCTCTGGCGGAAAAGGACGGCCTTAGCCGGATCTAGCCCGCACGCGAGGAAGTCGAGTGCGACGGCGCGGGTGTTCTGGCGCAGAGCGTCCGGATCGTGGACCGTGGTGATCGCGTGGTAGTCCGCGATGAAATAGAACGCCTCGCCCTGGTGCTGCCACTCGATGGCCGGCCTCATCATGCCAAAGTAGTTCCCGAGATGCGGCGCGCCGGTGGGCTTGATGCCGGAGAGGATTCGTTTCATGCGGCCGGGAAAATGGAAAGCCGCGCCCGCGGTGTCGAGCGCATCGTCGCGGATCGCAGGCCTGGACGCCTAGAACTTGTAGTGATCCAGCCCGCCGGCGTTCAGCGCGCCGCCGAGGAAGCCGACCACGCCGATCATGAACGCCCCAAGCAGCAGCGCGCCGCGGAACCGCCGCCGGGCGACGGAGCCCTCATCGCATTCCGACACGCACACGAGTGTCGCGCAGACGAGCGCCCAGGCGGACGTCGCGGTGCCGAGGATCTGGTGAAAGCGGTAAACCGTCGCCAGCTCGCTGCCGTTCAGCGTCGGAAAATCAGCCAGCCAGCCGAGAACGGAAGTCGGCACGCTGCTCAGCGCGCCGAGCACGACGAGAAAACGCACGAGCAGCATCCACTCGTCGCGCCTCAGCCACCACGCGAGAGCTTCGGCGAGAACGGCGGTGAGGAGCAGCGCCACGGGGAAATGCGTGGAGAGCGGGTGAAACTTGCCGAGCCAGTTTGCGGTGCGGCGGAGGAATGTGAGGTTCGGCTCGCTCTTCTTTTCCGGGGCCGCGACACCCGGTGCAACGGCGGGGGGAAGCTCGTGGGGTGCTCCCGCGAGCACCCAGGCTTCGACGGCCTTCTTCTCCTCGGGCGTCAGCGCGGGAACATCGGCATCCTCGCCCGGCATCTCGTCGTTCTTCACCATCAGGTAGATCTCCGACTTCGCCGGGTCGCCGCGGGTGACGTATTCGGAGTTTTCGGCGATCCGCTTCAGGTCGAGCACATAGCCAAATTTCCCCTTCGGCTTCGGCAGATGGCTTCCGTGGCAGTCCGCGCACTTTGCCTCGAAGATTTTGAAAACCTCGCCCGCCAACCGGAGCTTCTCATCCTTGCCCGGAGGCTTGGATGGAGTCTTCGGCGGCGCGGCTTGCGTGGACAGCCCCGCCAGCGTGAGCGCTGCGGCGAGCAGCAGAGAGAAAGCGCGCTTCATGTGGCTTCGGGGTTCAACTCATTCATCTCGGCGCTTCTTAGCAGGAACCGGGGAACTTTTGCCAGAGCATCCGCGGGAACTTGCCGGCGCTGCGCGCGGCATGCACTTTCCCGCATGTTCCTCCGCCTCCTTCTCGCCGCGTTTCTCGTTGTCGCCGCCGGTTGTCAGCCTCGGCAGGCGAATGTGGCCGCGGCAACGGTTGCGGACTACGAGCCGCAGGCCGGCGACTTCCTCTTCCAGAGCCTGCCGCACAATCCGCTCATCGACGCCATCGAAGGCTCGAGCGGCTCGCCGTTTTCACACTGCGGCATCGTGAAACGCCGCGAGCCTGATTCGAAATACGCGTCGCCGTGGGTCGTCATCGAGGCCATCGGGCCGGTGAAGGAGACGCCGCTCCCGTGGTGGATCGCGCAGGGCCGCGGCAGCGCGTATGTGGCCTACCGCCTCCGCGATCCGCTCGCGGGAAAAATCCCCGCCATCATCACCGCTGCCGAGCGATACAAGGGCCGCCCCTACGACATCCACTACGATATGGACGACGCGAAGATCTACTGCAGCGAGCTGCTCTACAAATCCGTCCGCGACGCGACTGGCCGCAAGCTCGGGAAACTCCGCAGGCTCGGCGACCTCAAGTGGCAGCCTTACGAGCAAGTGATCCGCGGCATCGAGAACGGCGGCCTGCCGCTGGAGCGCGAGATGATCACGCCGCGGGATTTCTCCGAGGCGCCCGAGCTGCGCGAGGTTTTCCGCTCGCGGATGTAGCCGCGGCCGCGGAGGGCTCAGATGCTGTCGCCGAGGAAGGTGTGGATGCCGCACTCGGCCTTGTCGAAGCCCGTCCACCGGCCGGCGCGCTCGTTTTCGCCGCTGGCGGTGGGATTTGTGCAGGGCCAGCAGCCGATGCTGCGGTAGCCGCGATCGTGCAGCGCGTTGTAGGGCAGGCCGTTCGCCTTGATGTATTCCCACACCGTCTCGCGCTTCCACAGCGCCATCGGGTTCGCCTTCAGGATGTAAAGGTCGCGCAGGACGTCGAAGTGATACAGCTCGAGAATCTGCGCACCCTCGCGCGTGTCGCTCTGCTGGCGGCGGAGGCCGGTGATCCACACGGCGAGCGTGGAGAGTTTCTTTTGCAGCGGCACCACCTTGCGGAGCGTGCAGCACACGTCGGGCGCTTTTTTCCAAAGCTCCGCGCCGTATTCCGCCGCCTGCTGCTCGACGGTCTGATCGGGCAAAAGCCCCTCGATGGTGATGCCCCAGTGCGCCTCCAGCTTTGCCTTCAGCTCGTAGGTCTCGGGAAAGAGCAGGTTCGTATCGAGCGTGAAGACGGGGAACTTCAGCCCGGCTTTCAGCGCATGGTCGATCATCACGAGGCCGGCGCCTTGGAAGCTCGTGCCGATGGCTGCGCGCGCGCCGAACTTCTCCCACAGCCACCTCAAGATCTCCACGAGCGGCGCGCGTTCAAACTCCGAAGCGAGCCGCTTCACCTCATCGCGATCGATTTCAGAAGGCTGCAGCGACATTTGGAAAAGGGCGGCACCTATCGGGGCGCAGTCCCGCTTTTGCAAGCCTTTGGCTCGGGTGCGGGCGCAGCCGGCAGGCAAGGCGATGGCGCGCGTGACGCCTTGCGGCCCGCAGGAGCGCGAATTTTGGGAATTGCACCGGGCCCTGCGGCGCTCTCGTCTTCGCGGCCCAGCACATCCACCCATGAAGCTCCATCCTTTCTCCCGAACCCTATCCGCGGCGTTGAGCCTCGGGCTGATCGCGCTGACATCCGCGGAGGCGGCTGTCGTCCGCGTCGAAATCACGGAGCGCTCGGACTTGGGGATGGCGGGCTACGAGCAGATCGTCGGCCGGCTGCATTTTGAAATCGATCCGGCGAAGCCGTGCAACGCGGTGATCGCCGACATCGCGCTCGCGCCGAGGAATGCAGCCGGGCGCGTCAGCTTTTCCTCGGACGTGCGTATTTTGAAACCAAAGGATCCTGCGAGGAGCAACGGTGCCGCGTGGGTGGAGATCCCGAACCGCGGCGGCAAGGCGTCGCTCAGCCCGTGGATCACGCAGAACGGCTTCACGGTGCTGAATGTCGGCTGGGAGTTCGATGTGCAGAGGGGCGCGGACAAGCTCGGCATTGAGGTGCCAGCCGCGAGAAATCCGGACGGAAGTGCGATCCGGGGCGTGGTCAGTGCGACGTTCACCCTCGACAAGCCTGTGGACGAACACTCGCTGACGGACCTCGCCAATTACCCGGCGGTGGACGTCAATGGAGCGGACAGCCGGCTCATTGTGCGAAAGCGAGCGGCCTATCCCGGTGGAGACGAGGTCCCGCGCACGGCATGGAGCCTCGAAGGAAAGCGCCTGAGGCTGAAGGGCGGCTTCGGGGTGGGAAAGACCTATGAGATCTCGTATCTCGCGGAGGCACCGCCGGTGGCCGGGCTCGGCTACGCGGCAATCCGCGATGCAGCCGCCTGGCTGAAGCACGCCCCCGATTCTCCAGCGCCCGTGAGACACGCGCATGCCTTCGGGTCGTCGCAGTGCGGCCGCCTTCTGCGCGACTTTCTGTATCTCGGCTTCAACACGGACGAGGAGGGCCGGCAGGCGCTCGACGGCATCATCGCGAACATCGCGGGTGCCGGCCGCCTCGTGCTGAACAGCCGCTGGTCAAAGCCGATCAGCCTCGCGGTTTTCGACACGACCTCGTTTCCGTTCGCCGACATCGCGCAGCGCGATCCGGTGGGCGTGCAAAGCGACGGCGTGCTGGAGAACCCGCGCGTGAGGAATGCGCCGAAGGTCTTTTACCTCAATACCTCCGCCGAATACTGGGGTGCAGGCCGCGTGGCGGCGCTCACGCACACCGATCCGTCGGGCTCGAAGGACATCGAGCTTCCGCCAAATGTGCGCAGCTACTACTTTGCCGGAACGCAGCACGGTGCCGCGAAATTTCCACCCACCGCGCTCGTGGACGGAGCACCGCTGGCGAATCCGGTGAATACCACTCCGGTGCAGATCGCGCTTCGTCTCGCGCTGCACCGCTGGGTCGCTGAAGGCGTCGAGCCGCCGCCGAGCGTGTATCCGAAGCTCAGCGACGGCACGCTCGTGCCCGTCGCGCAGGTGCGTTTCCCAAAAGTGCCCGGCATGTCGGCCCCGAATGGGCTGCGCGCCCGGCGGTCGCCTGCCTAATCCGATGTTGCCCGACGGTGCGGGTGCGGGCGCGGAACTGCCTGCTGCTCGTGCCGCAGGTGGATGCGGACGGGAACGATCTCGCGGGCATTCGTCTGCCCGATGTTGCGGTTCCGCTCGGCACGGCGACGGGCTGGGTGTTCCGACCGGCCGCACTGGGCTCGCCGAACGAACTCGTTTTCCTGCGCGGCGCGTGGGTTCCTTTCGCAGCGAACAAATCGGCGCGTGTGAGCACGGATGACCCGCGCCTTTCGCTCAGGGAGCGATACGCCTCGAAAGAAGCCTACCTCGGCCAAGTGAACGGTGTCCTTCAGGAACTCATCCGCCGGCGATTCCTCGCGGAGGAGGATCTGGCGCCGCAGCTCCAGCAGGCCGGCGAGCGTTGGGACTGGGTGTTGAAGCAGTCAGCGCGTTGAACCAGCCGTGCGCCGCCGCTACCGCGCGACCCAGTCGAGATTGAAGCGCGCGCAGACGATGTCGCTCTTCGCCTCGTAGAGGCAAAGAACGGTGTGGTCTGGCAGCACGGCGAGATCCGAGTAGGCGCTGGGGCCGGGGTCGAGGGTCTTGTTCACCGGCCACGTTTTTCCATCGTCGCGGCTGAGCTTGATGCTGAGGTTCTCGCGTTTGCCACGGCCGCCGGGGATCTCCATCCCGTCCTTGTCGAGTGCAAGCGTGTGGGGGTTGGAGAAAAGAAGCGCGCCCGGCCGGGATGGATGAGCGACGATGCTCGCCATGCAGATCGGCTCCCAGAGCTGCCCGTGAAAGGACGGCTTTGTCCAGTGGGTCGCACCGTCCGGGCTTGTGGTGACGATCTTGCGGCTCGCCTTTGAAGCGCTGCGCGTCACGAGCATCACGCGGCCGTCGGAAAGTTCTGCCAGCATCGTTTCGTTTGGATTTTTGAAGTCGCCATCGTCGGGCAGGCAGAGATCCCCCGCTTTCCAAGTCGCGCCATGGTCATCGCTGAAAATCGTGGCAGCGGCGGACGGGCTGTGGTCGCCCTCCTTGCCGAATGCAATCCACACCGGCACGACGAGGCGGCCGCTCTTGATCTGGATGCCATGCCCCGGGCCCGTGGCGAGGACCCGCCAGTTGTAGTGCTTGCGGAACGGCTCGAAGGCCGCGGTGATTTCCACCGGCTGGCTCCATGTCACGCCGTCGTCCGTGCTCCGCATGGAGAAGCAGCGCGCGTAATTGATGCAGTAGAGCATCTGGATGGCCCCCGTCGTGCGGTCCACGATGGCGACGGGATTGTTCACCGTCTGCTCGCGGGCGCCGTCCTCGGTCTTCTTGTGCGGATTGCCCTCGATGCGCGCTCCGGAGTGCGCGATGTGCCTCGCGGGCTCCCATGTCTTGCCGCCGTCTGTCGAGCGGCGCAGATGCACTTCGATTTCACCCCAGTCCGAACTGCTGTTCCGACGCGCCTCGCTGTAGGCGAGGACGGTGCCCTTCGTCGTGACCACGATGCCGGGGATGCGATACCGGGCGACGCCATTCATGCCCGCGGGAAAGACGTCGGATTTCTCCAAAAGCGGCTCCGCAGCGAACGCGGTGAGGCAGGTGGTGAAAAGGAGGAGGGGTTTCAGGAGAGAGGAAAGCATGGCGTGGAGTTGCTGGGATGAGTTTGGATTCCGGGAGAGGATGAAAGCGCGGCTCGCTTTGGCGCAGATATTCCTGTTTGTGTCTGAAACCTTGAGAAAATGCGCCGTCAAATTCGGCGCGCGAGGTGAATCAACCGCACATCCAATGAAACTGTTCCCCACTCGACGACAAATGCTCGCGACGACGATCGCGGGAGCTGCGGGCCTTTGCGCCGGAAACCTCCTGCGCGCCGCCGAAGGCACCACGCCAGCCCCGAAAATCCGCGGTCCATTTCCCATCCTCTCGACGCCTTTCACCGAGAAGGGCGAGGTGGATTATGCCGTGCTCGCAAATCAGGCGCGCTTTGTCGATTGGGGCGGCTGTCCCGGAATGATCTGGCCGCAGTCGGGCGACAGCGTGGACCTGCTCAGCACGGAGGAAAAACTGCGCGGCATGGAGGTGCTCGCCGAAACTTCGCGCTCCCTGCGCACGGCGCTTTGCCTCGGCGTGCAGGGCAGGGACACGGAGGAGATGCTCGTCTTTGCCCGGCACGCGGAGAAGCTCGCGCCCGCGGCGATCATCTCGCGTCCACCGGACTCAGGACGAACGGAAGACGACCTGCGGCAGTATTGGCGCGCACTGGGACGGGTCGCGACACGGCCCGTCATCTTTCAGACCACCGGTGGTGTCGCTTACAAAGGCCCGGTCCCCTCGGTGAAGCTCATGATCGAGCTGGCAAAGGAGTTCGCCCACTTCGGCTACATCAAGGAGGAAGCCGCGCCCATCATCGCCCGCACTCGTGAACTCTGCGCGGCACGGCCGGCGATCCGCCGCGTCTTCAGCGCCCGCGGGGCGCATGGCTGGCTTTACGAATCGCACCTCGGCACCGAGGGACTCATCACCGAGCGCGCCGTCTATGCCGATGTGCTCACCCGCATCTGGGAGCTGATGGAAAGCGGCAAGGATCCGGACACCCTGCGCGACGCCTACGCGAGGCTCCTCCTCCTTTTCAATGTCGGCCAGCATCTCCCCGGCGGCGATCTGCGCGGCTTCCAGCTCCACCTTTGGAAAAAGCGCGGCGTGTTCAAAAACATGATCTCCCGCCAATACGGCCCGAAGCAGTCGATTCCGGAAAAGCCGATCTTCTCCGAGTTGCAGCTCAGCGCCGCGGAAGTCGCCGAAATCGATTTCCGATTCGACGCGCTGAAGCCGTATCTGAAACCGAATCCGCCCGCGTTCAACGCACCGAACTGAATGAAGGCTGTCCGGCCCGGCAATTCTCAACCAGTCATGCGAACCACCCTTCTCTTCATTGCGCTGCTCGCTTCCACGATCGCCGGTATTGGTGCGGATGATTCCGCAAAAGCGCCGGGCGAAAAGCTCGCGCCGCGCCGATGGCCGCCGATCGGCTTGAACGCGAGCCAGATGATGATCGCCACGGGCCAGCCGTCGCTGGTGCTGATGTCCCGCGGCTCCACGCACATCCCGGTGTGGTCGCTCTCAGGCGGCACGGCGGGGCAATCGGTCGCGGGTGTCGTGACCGGTCTCCCCGGCGAATGCGCCGCGGTGAAGATCGAGATCGTCGTGACCACCTCGGACGAGACGACGGGCCCGCAGTTCCAGGATGCCTACCGCGTCCATCTCTCCCAACTCGTGGACGGCGTCCCTTTCACCGA
>JBGAPU010000088.1:0-26235 GCA_044221035.1 Chthoniobacteraceae bacterium
AGGACTGCCGCACTCCAAAATGCCCTGCAGTCCGCTCTCACCGACGACGATCCATTCGTCCGCCGCAATGCCGTGGACGCCATCGCCTCGCAGCCCGCCTCGGAAAACGTCCCCGCGCTCATCGCACTGCTTCGCGCCACTTCCGCCGAGGACGACCACCTCATCCACGCCACACGCATCGCGCTGCGCAACCAGCTCCGCGAACCCGCCGTGCTCGCAGCGCTGTCGCTCGACAAGCAGGGCGCCGACGAGCGCGCGCTCGTTCTCGAGATGCTCCTCGCCGCATCCGGTGAAGCCGCCGCGGATTTCCGCGTGAAGTTCTTCGAGAGCCATGACGACATTTCCAGCGCGCTCTTCACCGCGCACCTCCCGTCGCTCGCGCGCAACGTCTCCGCGGAGAAACTCGAATCGCTCACCGCCCTCGCGCAGCGCCGGCTCGGCAAGAGCCCCGACGAGCTCGCAGCCGGTCTCGACGCACTGCTCTCCGCGCTCGATCAGCGCGGCATCAAGCCCGGCCCGGCACTGCGCACGTGGGGACCGCAGGTCGTCACCGCGCTGCTTTCGTCAAGCGTGTCCGCAACCGTGTGGACAAATTCTCCCGCGGACAGCGCGCCAGTCTCGGCCAACCCGTGGGCCTTCGAGCAGCGCAAATGCTCTGACGGAAAGACCGTCGCATTCATGTCCAGCCTCCCGCACGGCGAAAAGCTCACCGGCACGCTGCGCTCGCCCGCATTCACGCTGCCAGCATCGCTCAGCTTTTTCCTCTGCGGCCACGACGGATTTCCTGGCAAACCCGCCGCAAAGACAAACTTCGTCCGACTGCGCGACGCACAGAGCAATGCCGTGCTCCGCGAGACCGTGCCGCCACGCAGCGACACCGCGCAGAAAATCACCTGGGACCTCGCCGACTGCGCAGGCAGGCACGGCGTGATCGAAATCACCGACGGCAACACCGGCAGCGCCTACGCTTGGCTCGCCGTCGCGCGCTTCGAGCCGGAGCTTCCCGAACTCAAACTCACCGAGCCTGCGAACGCCCCGCGCCGCCTGCAAACCGCTGCCGACATCATCCGCACACTGAAGCTCCCGGGCTTCGAGCCGATGCTCACCAAGGCGGCGTTCACGGCTTCCAACGATGCAGGCACACGCACCGCCGCCGCCCGCGCGCTCATCGCATTCCAGAAGGACGGCGCGGCAGACCGGAATTGGGCTGCGCCTTTCGCTGCAGCCATCGCGAACGCCCGCGAGCCCGACGCTGTGCGCGAGAAATTCGCGACGTATCTCGGCGAAATCACGAGCCCGTCCATCTGCCAGCGCATCGCCGACGCGATGCCGAACGCGCCGCTCAAACTGCAGCGCGCCTTCTCCATCGCGCTCTCCGCAAATCGCTGCGGAACCGGCGTGCTCATCGCGGCCATCGAGAACGGCAAGGCCTCGCCCGCGGTCCTGCGCGACAAGTCTATCGTGGATCGCATGCGCGCCGTCGCGAAGGACGGAGAACTCACGCGCCTCGATTCACTGCTGCACGCCTTGCCACCGGCAAACGTCGAGACGGAGAAGCTCATCGCCGCACGCAGCAAGGCATTCGATCCTGCCAAGGCGAGCGCATCGCGGGGAGCAGATGTCTTCGCCCGCAACTGCGCCGTGTGCCACGCCATCGAGGGCAAGGGCGGCGCGCTCGGCCCCCAGCTCGACGGCATCGGTGGCCGCGGCCCCGACCGCTTGCTCGAAGACATCCTCGATCCCAATCGCAACGTGGACCGCGCATTCCGCATGAACGTGATCACTTTGAAGAACGGCACCGTCGTCGCCGGACTTCCGCGCCGTGACGAAGGCGCGCAGCTCATCCTCGCCGACGCCGCCGCGCAGGAGACGCGCGTGGCGAAGGCCGACATCGCCGAGCGCAAGGAGACTGAGACCTCACTGATGCCGCCGACTTTCGGCGAACTCATCCCGCCCGCAGAGCTGAACGACCTGCTCGCCTTTCTCCTCGGAAAACTGCCGCCGAAGTAGCGCTACCTCGGCAGCAGCGAATGGATGCGCGTGAAGTGCTCCGGGCCGAAGCCCATCGCGAGCTTCAACTGGTAGTCGCGCTCGATCACGTTGCGGATGCGCGCGCAGCGGCGCCAGTCGGCGAATGAAATCCTGCGGCCGAGCCACGCCCACAGCCCCGAAACCGGCACGGGGAAATCGCTGCCGTGCAGCAGCCGCTCTCCGAGCAGGCCCGCATTGTTGCCCACGCAGCGCTTCGCAAACTTGCCGCGCTGAATGACGTTCCATGCGCTCGTGTCGCCGTGGAGATTCGGCCATTTCTCCAGCATCGAGGTGAAGATGTGGAAGTATTGCGGGTCGGTGAGACCGCTCTTTGTCGCGGCATGCGCGGCGATGACGGTCACGCCGCATTCGAGCGGCTGCGTGAGCACGCGAGGGTCGGAGTAGGCGGCGTTCACGACCTGCACGGTGTGCTCGCCGCCGGTGTGCGCGAGCAGCGGCAGTCGCGCGGTGGCCATGCGCTCCCAGAATTTCCGGTAGCGCGCGTCGTTGCAGTCCGTGTTGTGGCAGTTCGGCAGCAGTTTCAGCATCACCGCCCCGGCAGCGATGCAGCGGTCGAGTTCATCGAGCGCATCGCGCCGCGCGGGGTGGATGCTCACGACAGGGAGAAATTCCCGATGCTCGCGGGCGAGACGGAGCACGTAGTCATTCGGCACATGGAAGGAGCCTGTGTTTTCCATCTTCGTGCCGTCAGGGTGAAAGACTTCGTCCTGCGCGAGCAGCGCGACGGCGCTGACGGAGGACTCGCGCACGAGACGCAGCAGGTGCGCCACGTAGCGTTCGTCGAAATCCGGCGCATGCAGCGACGATGAGCCGAGGCCGATGTGCCGGAGCATGTGCTTCGCGAGCGGCTTCTGCCACCACGTCGCACCGAGCCGCAGCCAGCAGCCGGTGCCGGATTTTCCATTGCCGACAAGATGCACATGGCAGTCCACACGGGAGTCCGGCTTTGGAACTGGCGTGGTCATTTGCACCAGAGTTTCCTCGTCCGCAACCACTCCGCAACGAGTTCCCGGAATGCGGCAGCGGCCGGCGATGGATTCGACCGAGCCCAGACCATGACGAGGTCCACGGACTGCATCGGCACGAGTGGGCGGAAGATGAGCGGCCCCCCTGCCCCGGCTGCGGCGACGCTGTCGGGAATGATGCCGATCCCGGCGCCAGCCTCCACGTAGCTGAGCACGGTGTGAATCACGCTCGGCGTGTGGACCAGACGTGGCGTGAACTTCGCGCGCTGGCATGCGGTGAGAATCGCATCGTGCAACCCGACGCCCTCGCGACGCGCGAGAATCACCAACGGTTCGCCTGCGAGCGAGCGCCACGGGACGGTCGTCTTTCTTGCAAGCGGATGCGCGGCGGGCAGCACGCAGTGGAATGGCTCCCGGCGCAGCACGGTCATATGAAGGCCGTGGGCGTGTTGCGCTAGCACAGGGCGGGTAAGGCCGATCTCGAGGCGGCCGCGCGCGACCATTTCCCAAACGCGCTCGGGCGTGCGCTCCTCGAGAATCACCGAGACTCGCGGAAAGCGCTGGCGAAATTCCGCCAGCAGTCTGCCAAGGAATGCCTGAGTCGGCGGACCGATGTAGCCGACGCGCAGTTCCCCCTCTTCGCCGCTGGCGGTGCGCTGCACGCGTCGGACGGCTTCATCCACTCGTTGGAAAAGGACGCCGATCTCGTGCAGCAGCACGGCGCCGGCCTCGGTGAGCGACACGGTGCGGCGGTTGCGATGCAGGAGCACGACCCCCATTCTTTCTTCCAACTCCTTCACCGCACGGCTGAGCGCGGGCTGCGCGATGTGGAGCCGCTGAGCAGCCTTGGAAAAGCTCAACTCCTCGGCAACAGCCTGGAAATAGCGGAGGTGGCGGAGTTCCATCGGGTGCGGTTTCTATCGCGAACGGGCATAACTGAGATAGCAAAGCTCTATTTCCGTTACAAGCGCTGGCGCGTCTATTCTACGAGAATGCACAACGACTACGATGTGATTCTCATTGGTGCGGGTCCGTCCGGCCTCAGCGCTGCGGCGATCCTCGCCGAATTCGGACATCGCGTGCTCGTGCTCGAGCGCGAGAAATTTCCCCGCTACAAAATCGGCGAGTCGCTGATCCCTTTCACATTCGGCCCGCTTGAGCGCATCGGGATGATCCCGAAGATGCGCAAGTCGTGCTTCGTGAAAAAATACAGCGTGCTCTTCGTGCAGCCGGACGGGAAACGCTCGCAGCCGTTCTACTTTTTCAACCGCTATGATCGCGACACGGTCGCGCAGACGTGGCAGGTGCTGCGCTCGGACTTCGACCAGATGCTCGCGGAGAATGCGCGGGAGAAAGGCGCGGAGGTTCGGGAGCAGACTTCGGTGAATCGCCTGCTGATGGACGGCGGACGTGTGCTCGGTGTCGAGGCAACCGATCGAGTAACCGGTCGCACTTACGAGCTGCGCGCGCCGATCACGCTCGACTGCACGGGCAAGGAGGCGTTTGCGTCAAACCGCCTCGGCTGGCGCATTCCGGATCCGTATCTCAACAAGATCGCAGTTTGGACTTACTACCGTGGCTCAAAGCGCGAGCCCGGCATCGACGAGGGCCAGACGACGGTGGCGATGCTGCCGGAGAAGGGCTGGTTCTGGCACATCCCGCAGGCGAACGACATGGTGAGTGTGGGAGTCGTCGCGGAGGGGAAATACCTCACTCGGGGCGGAGTGAAGGATCCGAAGTCGATTTTCGATCGCGAAGTAAATGAGAACGCGTGGATCAAGGATCACCTCTCTCAGGGCGCGTCGACCGGTGAGTATTTCGTCACGAGCGAATACAGCCGCCACTCGCGCTACTGCGCCGCGCCGGGGCTGCTGCTGCTGGGTGACGCGCTTGCATTTCTCGATCCGGTTTTCAGCAGTGGCGTGATGCTGGCGCTCAAGAGCGGAGAGCTCGCAGCCGATGCGATTCACGAGGGCGTTGTGAGCGGCGATCTTTCACCTGCGCATTTCGCGCCATACGGTCGCGCGATCCGCGAGGGCGTCGAAAACATGCGCAAGCTCGTGTATGCGTTCTACGATCCGGCGTTCTCGTTCAAGGATGTGATCATGAAATACCCCGACGCCGCAGGCATGATCACAGACTGTCTGTCGGGTGATGTGAACAAGGACTTCACGCAGCTTTGGGCGTGGATCCGTGAGTTCGTGCCGCTGCCGGACGACCTCCCCTACGGCGAGCCGCTCGTGGATGGAAGCGCGCTCGCGTTGGCAAGCTAGATCAACTTCGTGAAACTCCTCCGCACACTCGCGATCGTCCCTTTTTTATGGCTGCTCGGCATCACGCTGCTGCACGGCGGTCTCAACCTGCGCTGGTTTGATCGCAACCAGACGGGCAGCGCGCAGAGAAGTTTCGGCGTCGGTTTTCTCCCAGTGACGTGCCACCTCACCTGCCCCGTCACGCACTTCATCAACCAAAACTTGGAGGGCCGTGATTTTTTTCAACCGATGCGCTTCAGCGGCTGGCCGGAGCTGAAGGAAATGTTCATCGGGCGCCCGAAAGACATGCCGGCATCGTTCATCCTCGCGCCGATGGCGATCGCGCTGCGCGAACAAGGCGTGAAAATCAAAATCGTGCACCTCGGTCACCGCGATGGCTCCGCGGTTGTGGTGCACAAGGACAGCGGAATTTTCCAAACTGCGGATCTGCGCGGCAAAACGATCGCCGTGCCCGGTCGCTACGCGAACCAGCGACTGATCATCTACCGCGAGTTGAAGAAGGCCGGGATGAAGCTCGAAGATGTGAAGCTCATCGAGATGCCACCGCCGGACATGCCCGCCGCGCTGGCCTCGCGCGCGGTGGACGCGATTACGAGTGGCGAGCCGTTCATGGGCCAGGCGGAACTCGACGGCTACGGACGCACCCTTTGGCAAGCGAAGGATGTGTGGCCCGGTTTCATCTCGTGTGTGCTCGCGGTGCACGAGGATGCGATTCGCGATCACCGCGCGGACATCCAGCGCCTCGTGAACGGGATCGCAGCGAGCGGCAAGTGGATCGATCAAAGCATGGAGCACCGCATGGACGCTGCGCAGTTCGTCGCAACGAACTACTACAATCAGAATCCGCGTCTGCTCAGCTACGTGCTCGCGAAACCGCCGGACCGCGTGACCTATTCGCGACTCAAACCGCTACGGCCGGAATTCGAGGAAATCGAGCAACTCGCGAAGGAAGCCGGCATCCTTCAAGGCAGCGCGCACTTCGAGGACTACGTGGACGATTCCTTCGCTCAGGATCCCGCAGCGGTGCAGCCACAGCACTTCGAGGTAAAGAGATGAACCGGCGCGCTCTTCACATCGTGCTGCCCCTCGTGACGGCGGCGCTGTTTCTCGGTGCATGGCACGCTGCGGTGAAGCTCTCGGGCAGCGACATTTTTCCGACGCCGCCCGAAGTTCTGCGCGGTCTCGGCGAACTCGCGCGGCAGGGCCTGCTCCTGAAATACATCGTCGCATCGCTCTTCCGGGTGAGTTGGGGATTCGGTGCAGCGGTGCTGGTCGGTGTGCCGCTCGGGCTCGTGCTTGGCTGGTTCCGCCCGGCGTTTGCGGCGCTAAATCCATTCATCCAAATCATGCGCCCCATCTCGCCTATCGCGTGGATTCCCGTCGCGATTCTTTGGTTCGGGGTGAAGGACACGGCGCCGGTGTTCCTCATTTTTCTCGCGAGTGTTTTTCCGATCACCGTCTCCGCGATGGCAGCGGTGCAGAACATGCAGCAGGTGTATCTGCGAGCGGCGCAGAATTTCGGGCTCAGTGGCTTCCCACTTTTTCGCCGCGTGATTTTCCCTGCCGCGTTGCCGCAAGTGATCACGGGCATCCGCATCGCGCTAGGCGTGGCGTGGCTCGTCGTCGTCGCCGCGGAGATGATCGCGGTGAACAGCGGGCTCGGTTATCTCATCATCGATGCGCGCAACGCAGGCAAACGCTACGATCTCGTCGTCGCGGGCATGGTGATGATCGGTATCATCGGCCTCGTGCTTGATTTACTGGTGCGCCGGCTGGAGAAATTTGACGAAGTGCGCTGGGGCTATGGGCAACGCTGACATGGACAAAATCATTTCAGTTCGCGACTGCTGGATGTCCTTCGACGGCAAGACTGCCGAATCGCCGATCCATGTGCTCGAACGTGTGAATCTCAATGTCCGCGCAGGCGAATTCGTCTGCATCGTAGGGCCAAGCGGCTGCGGAAAGAGCACGCTGCTGAACATCGTCGGCGGCTTCGTCCACGAAACGCGTGGCGAATTGCACGTCGAGGGCGAGCCGGTCACCGGCCCTGATCCCGGACGCATTTTTGTGTTTCAGGAGAACGGCGTTTTTCCGTGGCTCACCGTCGAGGAGAACATCGGCTTCGGCCTGCTCTCGCGCGCCGCAGCCGAGCGCGACGAGCGAGTGCGTCACTACACGGCGATGGTCGGGCTCACGGGATTTGAAAAAAGTTATCCACGCGAGCTCAGCGGAGGCATGAGGCAGCGCGTGGAAATCGCGCGCGCTCTCGCGGCGGATGCGCGTGTGCTCTACATGGACGAGCCGTTCGGCGCGCTCGACTTCCTCACACGGCTGAAAATGCGCGCGGATCTCATCCGCATCTGGCAGGCGGAGAAAAAAACCATCCTCTTCGTCACGCACGACATCGAGGAAGCCGTGCAACTCGCCGACCGCGTGCTCGTGATGACGAAGCGCCCTGCGACGATCGCCGAGGAGGTGCGAGTGGATTTACCGCGGCCGCGCGATCTCGATTCACCCGGCTACCTTGCTGCGCGTGACCGCATTTTCTCCATTATGGGGATGGACGCGCACGGCGGCGGAGTAACGTGACGGCAGCGAGGAATGCCGCGATGGCGCCGAACCCGATTCCATTCTCGCGCAGCGTCGGAGGAAAAACGAGAATGTAGTCCGCGTCCTTCACGAGCGCGGCGAAGGACGAGACGCAGAACGGCATCAGAAAAAGTCGGAACGTGACCCAGCCGTCTTGCTTCGCTCCATTTGTGCGCGTGCTCAGTAGCAGCGCGATGCCGATGATGCCGCTAAGCCCGAGCGACGTGAGCCACAGGCGCAGGCGGACATCGAAGTGCAGAGCGACATTCACCACATACCACACCGCGTAGCACCACAGCACTACGCGACCCATGCTGAGATTTGCGAAGTAGCACAGCAGCGGGCCCATCGTCCTGCCAGCCGTGCTAGAAAATGCTCAGCACTTTCTCGACGACGTCGAGCGGACGCGGGAGCTGGCGCTTTTCGAGTTCGGGAGAATAGATCGCGGGGGCGTCGATGCTCGTGACGCGGAGGACGGGGGCATCGAGTTCGTCGAAGATTTTCTCCTGAATCATCGAGGCGATTTGCGCGCCGACGCCGCAGAAGGGCTTCGTCTCCTCAATGTAAACGGCGCGGTGTGTCTTCGCGACGCTCTCCAAAATCGCGTCCTCGTCGAGCGGGCGGATGGTGCGCAGGTCCACGACTTCGGCACTGATGTTGTGCTCGGCGGCGAGGATGTCGGCGGCGGTGCAGGCGGTGAGCGCGGCGCGACCGTGCGCGATGAGCGTGATGTCCGTTCCGTCGCGCTTGATATCGGCCTTGCCGAGCGGGATGAGGTATTCCTCCGCGGGCACCTCGTCTTTTTCACCGTAGAGCAGCGTGTTTTCGAGGAACATCACGGGGTCGTTGTCGCGGATGGCGGTCTTCATGAGACCCTTCGCGTCGTAGGCAGTGGCGGGGCAGACGACCTTGAGGCCGGGGACGTTCGCGAGGAAATTCTCGTGGTTGTGCGAGTGCGTGGCTCCGACGTTCGTGCCGCCGTTCGCGGGGCCGCGGAGGACGATGGGACAGTTGATAAGGCCGCCGCTCATGTAGCGGACTTGCGCGGCGTTGTTGATGATCTGATCCCACGCGACGGTGGCGAAGCTCCAGAACATGAGCTCCATCACGGGGCGGATGCCAAGCATCGAGGCCCCGACGCCCATGCCGATGAAGGCGGCTTCGCTGATGGGCGTGTCCATCACGCGCTTGCTGCCCCATTTTTTCCAGAGGCCCTTTGTGACCTTATAGGCGCCGTCATATTCGGCGACCTCCTCGCCCATGAGGACGACGTTTTCGTCGCGTGTCATCTCCTCGTCAAAGGCCTGGTTCAGTGCGTCGCGGTATTCGATGAGTGGCATGGAGAAGTTGAAAGGTGAGGGTGAGAGGCGGCTAGTCTTTGTCCGAGCGCAATGGAAGAACCTGCGCGAGCAGCAGTAGCACGCCAATGGTGATGAATAGCACGGGGGCTTCGATGTTGACCGTGATCCGCCCGCTCTGCCGAAGCGCCGCAAGAATGGAACTGACGATAAGGCTGAGGCCCGCGACGAAATTGAATCGGTCGAGCCGCGCAATCGTGAGGAGCAGGATTCCGGAAACGCCAAGGCCGATGATCCAGACCCAGTCGAGGCTCGGCGCAATGCCCTTCGCGTTCAACAGCCACCCGATGCCGAGGGCGACAATCAGGAAGGAAATGGCGATGGCGGGTTTGCGGGATTTCATGACAGTGCCGTGCGAGCGTGCGCCGAGGCTCTCAGAGGCTAGTCGTTGAAAAAGTGCCGCCCCGTGCGACCGGCCTCCGTCTGGCGGTCCACCTCGAAATACACGTCCTGCTGGATGCTCTCCTCCGTCGGCAGCGGGCTCTCATCCGCGAACACTGCCGCGGCCTCCGCCTCCGCCTTCGCTGCTTCCTCGATCTGTTCGTATTGCTCCTCCGCGACCACGCCCTCCTCGATCAGCCGCCGCTTGAACTGCTGAATCGGGTCGTGGTTCTGCTTGTAGAATTCAATCTCCTCCTTCTGCCGGTAGCCGCCCGTGTGCTTCGAATCGGCAACCGAGTGTCCATAGTAGCGGTAGGTCGCAATTTCGAGCACTGTGGGTTTGCGCTCGTTGTGCGCACGTTCAATCGCTCCCTGCACCGTGGCGCGGACCTCGTAAATGTCCGTGCCGTTGCACCTGCCCCACGCAATGCCGAAGCCGTCGGCACGCTCGGCCAGGCAGCTCTTGAATACGCTGCTGCGCGAGAGGCTGGTGCCCATCGAGTAGCCGTTGTTTTCGATGATGTAGATGACCGGGATGTCGAAAAGGGCCGCCATGTTCAGGCTCTCGTAGAAGCAGCCTTGGTTCACCGCACCGTCCCCCATGAAGCACATCGCCGCGCCTTTGACTCCCTTGTATTTCAAGGCGTAGGCTAGGCCGAGGCCGAGCGGCGTCTGGCCGCCCACGATGCCGTGGCCGCCCCAGTAGTTCTTGTCCGGTGCAAAAAAGTGCATTGAGCCACCCTTCCCTTTCGAGCAGCCTGTCGCCTTGCCAAACAACTCGGCCATGCATTCGTTCATGGTCATTCCGACTGCGAGAGCATGGCCGTGGTCGCGGTAGGCGGTGATGACGTGATCGTCGTCACCCATGAGCGAAACGCATCCTACAGCGACGGACTCCTGCCCGTTATAGAGATGGAGGAAGCCGCCCATCTTCTTCGCCTGATACTGCCGCAGCGATTCCGTCTCGAACCGGCGGATGCGCACCATCTCAGTGAGGAGCTTCACCTTCTGCTCGTTGGAGAGCTTGATGTTGACGGGGACCTTGGAGAAATCGGTGGTCGTGACGGCGGTGGCCATGAGTTGCGGTTCGTCGTAGTAAATATTCAAAATCGCCACGATGCCGCGGCAAATCTTGCGCTGGATTTTACGGGGCAGCGATTAAAGCGCAACCCTCAATCCCCGAATGCCGCAGCTTTCGCGCCGTCCGCCGCATCACCTCGCCAATTTCGCGAGACTCGCATTCAGATGGGCGCGCAACTCCTGCTGGATTTTCGCGAAGTCGCGGTTGGCATTTACGATGGTGAACCCGTGCCTCCGCTGCATGCGCGCAAACGCACGCTGGATGAGGCTTTGGTAAATGAGGAAGCTCTCAAACATGTCGCGGGACAGGCCGAGGTCCATCCCGCTCTCCCAATAGTCGAGCGTTGCATTTTTTTGAAAGTTGCGCAGCACCAGTTCCTCCGGGTTCACCTGAAGGTAAAAGACGGCGTCCGGCACGAGCGCGGAACTGTAAAGATTGCGCGTCCATTCGGGATCCGCCCCGCGGACGATGTCACGCGCCATGAGCGTATAAATGTAGCGATCCGCGAGGACCACGTAGCCGGCCCGGAGCGCGGGGATGATTTCGTGAACGAGCTGGTCGTAAAAATCCGTCGCATAAAGCAGCGACATGGTAGTGCGCGTGAGAAGACGCGACTGCTTCGCATGCTCGATGTCCTGCGCCAGAAGCGGCGAGCGACGAAGGCCCATGTGTCTCACCGCGTAGCCACCGGCTTCGAGCCACTCGCTGAGCGCCTTGATGTTCGACGAGCGCCCCGACCCATCCGCACCCTCGACTACAAATAACCGTCCGACGAGCCGCGACGTGCCAAGTTCGGCAAGCGGACGCCCGAAGGTGCGCATCAGGCGACCCGGAAGATTCGGCTTCTGCATCGGTGCAGGCATGACGCTAGGGACGGCTCCTCTTCTTGTTCATGTATTCGGAAAGACGGAGCTTTTTCCGAAGGATTCGCCGCACTTCAGCCTGCTGGTCATGAATATCGCGTGTCGCATCCACGACAGTGAAGTGATACTGCGGCGAAAGCAGTTCGTATTGCTCAAGAATGCGGCCTTGGAAGATGCGAAAGCTTTCATACGGGTCGCTGCTCAAGCCCAAATCCATCCCCGCCTCATGATATTTCAATTCGGGCCGGCCGTCCAGGATCCGACCGAGCGCGACCTCCAAGGGCGCACGAAAATACAGAGTCACATCCGGCTGCACCGCAAAGCTGTATAGGCGCTCAACCCAATCGAAATCCACACCCCGGACAACATCGCGCGCAAACGCCGTAAAAATATAGCGGTCCGCAAGCACGATGTAGCCGGCCTGCAGCAACGGAAAAATCTGCCGCTCATAGCGGTCGGCAAAATCTGTCGCATGAATCAGCGAAAACGTGGTCGGCGTCAGGAGCCGGCTCGTCTTCCCCTTGCTTGTGGACGGTTTCACGAGGCTCGACGAGTTCCATTCTGTGAAGAACACCCGGGCACCGGAGAGTTCCAGCCAGCGCTTTACGAGGTATATTTGGGTGGATTTCCCGGATCCATCCAGTCCCTCGACAGCGACGAGTTTTCCATGATACTTGGGGGGCTTTGAAACCACCCCGACATGCTGCGCGCATGGCATTTTTCTGCAACAAAAAATCGCGCAGAGAGGGAGGGCAAGGCTACTGCTGCGATGCCACCGCCCTCTGCATTCACGTTTCTAATCAAATACCAAATTAAGATGATATGATGAAGAAGACGCTACCGCTTTCAGCCTTAAGAAACGCCGCAACAAACGCGCGTGCACATGCCCACGCTCCGTATTCCAAATTTACTGTCGGTGCTGCATTAGAGACATGTGATAGGAAAATCTTTGTTGGGTGTAATGTCGAAAACCTTTCTTTTGGCCTCACGGTTTGCGCGGAGCGCAATGCCATTTTCGCTGCTGTTGCCGGAGGAAGTCGTTCTTTTAGACGCATCGTCATTATCGCTGACTCCGAGGAGCCCATTTCGCCCTGTGGAGCATGCCGACAGGTTCTTGCTGAATTCTCCCCCGATTTGGAGATTGTCTGCGAAAACCTACGAGGTCGCAGATTCCGATCAAATCTACGACGACTGCTTCCGCGACCAAAGACGGGTATTCTGAACCACCCCTGTTCCACGTAGAACAAGGTCTAGCCGGCCCATGTTCATCCATCCAAAAACCTACGACGTCATCGTAATTGGCGCTGGTCACGCCGGAATCGAGGCGGCAATCGCAGCCGCTCGATTGGGTTGCGAAACATTAATCATTACCCAATCGCTCGATACTATTGGCCAGATGTCGTGCAACCCAGCAATCGGTGGTCAAGCAAAGGGGCAAATCGTGCGTGAGATTGACGCGCTTGGTGGGGTAATGGGACTAAACACAGACGCGACGGCAATTCATTTTCGTCTCTTGAACGCCTCAAAAGGCCCCAGCGTTCGCTCTCCACGAGCGCAATGCGACAAGAAGGCGTATCAATTTCGAGCGAAATTCGAATTGGAGCGCCAACCGAACCTTGACATCATCCAAGGTAACGTTCTGCACATCTTGCGGAGTTCGGGCCGAGTGACCGGGGTCCAAACGAACATGGATGTGCAAGTCAACTGCCATTCAATCGTTGTCACTACCGGCACGTTCATGCGTGGTCTCCTGCACGTAGGCCTGAAAAGCTTGCCAGGCGGCAGGATGGCGGATGCGGCATCGACTCTCAGCGATTCTCTCCGCGAACTCGGGTTGCAAATCGGAAGATTCAAGACGGGGACACCGTGTCGAGTAAACGGTCGGACAATTGATTTTTCCAAGTGCCAGCGTCAACCTGGTGACGCACAGCCCACAACCTTCAGTTTCGTTCCT
Source organism: Chthoniobacteraceae bacterium (assembly GCA_044221035.1). Taxonomy (GTDB): domain Bacteria; phylum Verrucomicrobiota; class Verrucomicrobiia; order Chthoniobacterales; family Chthoniobacteraceae; genus SXWH01. Next base: position 13,517 of record JBGAPU010000088.1, read on the forward strand.
GAGCGTCTTGAACGACGGCAGGGTCAAGTGTTTTCACTAAACCACTACACTGATAAAATGTTCCATGTGGAACAGACCGATTGTTGGGTAACTCATACCACCCACAAAGCGCATGAAATCATCCGCGGCAACCTCGACAAATCTCCACTATACGCGGGGCGAATCGAAGGAACAGGCCCCCGGTATTGCCCTTCAATCGAGGATAAGGTGGTCAAATTCCCAGATCGGGATAATCACCAACTTTTTCTTGAACCCGAAGGCATCCATACTCTCGAATATTATGTCAACGGTCTCTCCACCTCCCTCCCGTTCGATGTCCAGTATGCATTCCTCAGCAGCATTCCTGGATTAGAGAGGGCTCAGATTCTGAGACCGGGCTATGCAGTGGAGTATGACTTCTGCCCACCAACGCAACTGCATCATACCCTAGAAACAAGGCTGATCTCGGGTCTCTACCTCGCGGGGCAAATCAACGGCACCTCCGGCTACGAAGAAGCAGCCGGTCAAGGTCTCGTCGCAGGCGCGAACGCCGCACTGAAGACCCGCGGGGAGCAACAATTCGTCTTGAGTCGAGCCGACGCATACATCGGTGTCCTTATCGACGACCTCGTAACAAAGGGAACTCCCGAGCCATATCGAATGTTTACAAGTCGTGCGGAGCACCGCCTCATCCTTCGCCATGACAATGCCGACTTGCGATTGACCCCAATCGGGCGAAAGCACGGACTTGTCGATGATGCTCGCTGGAAACGGACACAGGACAAACAAGATTCGTTGAAGCAGCTCCGAAAATTTGCTGACACCACCTCGCATGACGGACTACGACTCTCGTCATGGCTCAAGCGTCCGGAAAACACCCCATCGCGGTTGCCGATTTCCGTTCGTGCCCATTATCCCGACGCCCTATGGGATACGCTAGAAACAGAACTGAAATATGAAGGCTACATCTTGCGCCAAAATGTTGCCGTCGAGCGGCTCAGCCGTGAGGAAGCTAGACCAATCCCCGTCGATTTTAATTTTGAATCCATTCGAGGCCTTCGTCACGAGGCTAAGCAAACGCTCGCAACCATTCGCCCTGTCACTCTCGGCCAAGCAGCGCGACTTAGCGGGGTCACACCAGCTGATATCGCACTACTGGCAGTCAAACTCGCTTCGTGGCAGTCATGCTAATTCATCGCGGGACCGGGTTGATTTGATCGACCCGCCACACGAACTCCAGCAGCTGGAAAAGTGAGAATCTCGAGTTCATACCGCCGATTCTTGCGCGGGTATTGAGGAAACAAAGTGAGGGTGACTCCACTGAAACGACGGGCTACGTCTTGAAACTCTTCCGAGAGATCCGGCTAGTCGCTCCACCTCCGAAGATCCATCCTCCTCGTATTGCCCTTTGGTTCCACAATCTATCGCCACGATTACATCCTTTCGTTGACAATAAGTTATATTATTAATTATTATTTGATTGTTATTTTATTTTCGCTTTTGCCTTATATTCCCAGCGAACTCTCTTATCCTACCGATTATAAGTCATTCCACAAACACCAGTCAGTTTCGAGTAACCATCCCGAAACAATAGAGATGGCTCACCGTGCGGACATATATCCTTCCATCGGCGATCACGGGCGTAGCGAAGACCGGTTCGCCAAGCGTATTCTTCGCGAGCACATTGAAAGTGTCGCCTGCGGCGAGCACGGCGACGGTGCCATTCTGCGAAGTGATGAACACCTTCCCCACAGCGGCGACCGGCGACGCGTAAAAGTCGCCGAATATCCCGATGCGCTGCTCGAGCCAGTGCTCCTCGCCCGTCTTCGCGTCAAAGCACGATGACATGCCGCCACTCTTGATCGTGTAGAGGCGACCGGCGTAGTGAAGGGGCGAGGGCACGTAGGGCAGGCCGCGTGATTTTTTCCATGCGACGTGCGACGCGGTGATGTCGCCGCTGCCGCCGGCGCGCACGGCGAGAAGCGAGTTTTCCGCCTTTGAAACGACGGGCGCATACGCCTCCCACTCCGAGCGCGTCACGCGACCATCCTTGTTCGCATCGAGCTGCGTAAAGCGGTCGTGCAGCGGACCCCTCGGAACTTCGTCGAGGCTCAGCGCGCCGTCGCCGTTCTTGTCGTTTGCGGCGAGGAACTCAGCAAGGTCGGGCAGTTCCATGCGGTTCGTCGCATCCGCGCCGATGTTCCAGCTCGCCGCGAAAAGCAGATCGCCCGCGGCAGTCGGCGAGGCATTCGCTACGCGCGAGAGTCCCGTGGTGCTCCAGCGCTCGCGGCCATTCGACGGATCGTAGCTTGTGAGCCGCACCGAGCCGGTTACGACAATTTCCTCAATGCCGCCGTGCTTCCATACGAACGGCGTCGAGTGCCCGCGGAAAAACCCAGCGCGTTCCGTGCGCCACAGTGGCTTGCCGGTCGCCGCATCGAGCGCGAGCAGGAAGGAGCCCACATCCTGATCGCGGAGGATGATCAATTTTCCGCCGACGAGAATCGGCGACGCGCCCGTGCCGAAATCATTCACCGGCAGCGGCAGCGGATGTCGCCAGACTTCCTTGCCCGTGAAATCAAACGCGATCACTCCGAACGAGCCGAAGTGACAATACACGCGTTCGCCATCCGTGCACGGCGTCGCCGCCGCGGGGCTGCTGATGCGATGCACCTCCTCGATCTTTTCCGCGGGCACCTCGCGTTGCCACAGCGTGCGGCCGTTTGCCCGGTCCAGACAAACGGCGAAGAGCTTCCCTGCGTCGAAGGTCGTCAGGAAAATCCGGTCGCCCCACAGCACTGGCGATGAATGCCCGGCCGCGAGCGGCACCTGCCACACGACATTTTTCTCCGGGTTGAATTCGCTCGGGACTTCCGTCGCATCCGCCGCGACCCCGAGCCCGCCCGGCCCGCGGAACTGCGGCCAGTCGGAACCGGGCGAATTCGAAACCGTCAGTAAGAGCAGAAAAAGCGCGGCACAGCTCTTCGCGCGAAAGGGAAGGGAATCGGGACATTTCATAGGACGGGTGGCAGAGAATGCTTTTACAAACTGATGCGATGAACCGAAGTCGCCCCGTGATGCTCGGCATTCGCACTAGGGTGCCAGACGGCAGTGCCGGGCGCGCTAGAACTGCCGCGGAAGTCATCAGAAACAACCATCCGCATGCACAATCCTTGATGATTCATCACTGCACATTCCTCGCAAGCGACTGGATCACGACGATCTTGCCTGAATCAGCGATGCGGATTCTCCCGCCAACTTCGCCGGATTTATTGAACACCAGCGTCCATGTTCGCTTGCCGGCGGAAAACGAGACCTCGATTTCCTGAGCCGACTCACGCATCGGGCTCACGCCCATCGCAGCCGTCGCGACGCTCGACGCCTGCAGCAAGTGGAGAAAGCAATCCTCGGCACGCGCAGTGCCTGGCTTGACCTCGACACGCCAGCGGCCCATCGCCGACGGCGGCTCCATGAGGCCCTTTCCGTAAAGCTTCCACCAATCCCGCGCCCCCGGCCGCTGCCAAAAATCCTCCACCGGCCAGTTCCGCCCGTCGCTCCAAAATTCCCGACCCTGGCCGCCAACCTTCTCCAGCACCGCATCCACAGGATACAGGGTGCGGCAGAACAACCGGCCACCTTCATTGTCCGCCCGGAATTCGCGCCCCGCGACCTGCGGTTCGTTGCCCGTGTGCAGCAGCCAAGACTTTTGAAAATCCGCGCGCTTCGAAACAACCCGGTCGAACACCACGAAATGTTCCGGCGGCAGGAAGACGAATTGCCGCGTCATCTGCTCGCACTTTTCGGAACGATAGACCGGCGTCGCATCAGTCGCTGCATACGCAAATTCGCGGTGACTCTCGAACGCCAGCGGCGTGGCATTTTCCGGATAGCGATACTGGCCGCCGCCATTCGCAGTGACCGGCCCCGTCTGGCTCGCGATGAACTTCTCGCCGGGCATCTGAATCAGCACCGCGTTGTGCGCGACAGTCTGGTGCCGGTAGTTTGCGGAATGCTCCGCCGCGAAGCGCGCTCCTGTGTCCACAGCAAGATGCCCGCGCTTGTAGATGGAGAAGTGCGTCGCGTCGAAATCATGCCGGCGCCCGCGCACGCCGCCGCCCTGCGAATAGAGCGCAAAAGTGTCTCCCGCGTCGAAGCCCGAGGACATCATCACCAATCCGACACTCGCAAAATTCCGTGCCAGCGGGAGCGGCGCCAGCGGTGCGAACTGCGAAACGTCCGGCGCGCCTGTCTGCAGGAAACGCAGCACGGGGATTTCCCCGAGCACCTTCAATCCACCAATGCCGGCAATCCGGCGGCGCAGGAACTGAGCGATGGCCGCGCCCTGCGGGTCAACCTTGCCGAAAAAATGAACATGGTCGGCGAGAAATTCGGGCAGCAAATCCGGGCGCATTTCACCGAGCCCCCATGCGCCATTCGAGTGGCCGGCGTAATTGAAATGGCGCAGTCGACCGTTCTCCATCGCAGGAAATGTCCGCAGCGCGAATTCCGGAGCGACTCCGGCCACACGCCACTCGGCTGGCAGTTCCAACCCAGTGGCCGTCTTCCAACTGTAAAAGAATGCAAACATCGGCGACGGCACCGAGCCGAAGTCATATTCCGGGTTCGTCTGCCACACACCGTCCGCGCCCGCCGTCGCGAGAAGCGATGCGATGCGCTCCCGGTAGTTTTTCAGCCCAATGCCCATCAGCGAAACTGCCCGCGCGAACGATATGTCGTCGAGAGACTCATCCAGCAGCGCAACGCCGACAAACCAAAACTGGCTGCGGACATAATAGTGCGGCCATTCCGCAAGCTTGCCTGCGGCCCGCGCCTCCTCCGAACGCTTCCATGCATCAGCCAGCAGTCCCGCGGAAATGGTGCGACGCTCGTCCGCCGGAAGATCGTCCCAAGTCCAATCCAGCGCCGCCGCACACGCGATGGCGGGAAAGGAGCGCTCGCTCGCTCCTTCGCGGCGCTGCGGGATGACATCCACGCTCACGCGCAGCATGCGGCGCAGCTTTTCCAGCCCGCCCTTGTCTTCACCGACGCGCTGCACGAACGCAGCCTCCATCGCCTCCATCGCAAAACTCCTCCCGGTGATTTTGTCGAGCGCCTGGTTGTCGAGGCGCCGCGTCATCTGGCTGAACAACTCCTTCTCCGCACCTAGCGCGCGAAGCTTCACCGCGGGCCACGACGCCTCATTCACAAACAGGCGCGGATGCTTCCGAGTTATGCGCGGCAAGATTTCAAGCGCGGAGTCGAGCGCCTCAGCTTCCCACTTCGCTTGGACATTCGCGCCGTCGCTCGCCATCACCCTCCGGCATTCGGACTTCGCAGCGACAAGGTCGCGCTTCTCCAACAGCGAACGCGCCACATCGAGCGGGTCATTTGCCATTGCATGCAGGGACAAGGCAGCCAGAAAAAGAAGATGCCCGCGCGCCGAATGAAACACGCTGGCGAATCGGCTGAACGCGCGGATGACCATCACTTCATCGCCTCCATCTGGCTCGTCGCGTGTTTGCGCAGACGCGGTTCCGCGGACTCATCACCGGCAACAGACCGATAGGCGGCCCGCGCCTCCTCAAGCCGACTCGCTGCGCGCAAGGCGTCGCCCTGCCATAGAATGAACTGCCATTTCCAGAAGCCCTGCGGTTTCGCCGGATCCACCCGGCGCAACACGGCCAGCGCTTCGTCGTGCTTTCCTCGTTTTGAAAAAATGCCGGCCATGCCGTGCAGCGCGTAGAACTGCGTCGCCGTGCCGGGCTGCTTCACGCCATCCACGACCCGCAAATAGCTCGCCAACGCTCGGTCGTCGTCGCGGAGGTTGCCCTCATAATTCTGCGCAAGGTGAAGGGCAGCCTCGTCGCGAATGCGCGCGTCACTCGTCCACTCGAGCGCAAGGTTCAGGTCGGCTTCGGCCTCCCTGCCGTTCTTCGCGATTGCGTGCGCGCGGCCGCGCCCGAAATAGCCGTCGCCACGTTTCCAAAACGGCCACTTGCCGACGTCCTCATCGGCAAACTCCGTGACGACCTGCGGCGCCTTGAATTGATCCAACAGGTGCTGCATGCGCGCCGACTTCCGTGCAGCCGGAACCGGAATGCGCGCGATAAGCTGTTCCGCGAGCTCCGGCTTTTTCTGACCCCGCGCAAAGCCGGCGGCGAGTTCCAGCACGTGCGCCTTCTGCAGGTCAGTGCATTTGCGTTCCGCAGCGGCAATGCAGGCGTCGAGCGCTTCGGCCCGCCTGCCGGTGCGCGCGAACTCACCGACGACGCGCATTGCTTCGAGGAAATCATCGTCAGCCGGGCCGTGGTCGAACTCGAAGCTGTTGCCGTCGAAGAACGTCGCGAGCTTCATCACATTGTGAAAGCCGTCGCTGCCCGTCGGCGAGAACGCGGACAGTTCGGTGCCGTCGTCACGGACACGCTGGCGGCAGACGTTGATGTGCCACGGCAGGCTGCGCGTGGGATGATGGCCGACGACTTGGTTCAGCGGATCGTTTTCATCCGGGCGCACCGGCAGGCGCATCTCGACGATCCAGTGGTCGTCCTCGATGCGCGTGGCGACTTCCGCGTTCGCGTCCCACGTGAACCACTTCGCCGGCTCGGCGGCGCGATCGAGGTCGCACACCGCGCCGCTCGGGCTGACGGCGATTTGGTAATACGAATGCGCCTCGGTCTCGATGAGCACCTCCACCGCGTCGCCATACCACAGCGCGCTGTCGTCCTTCTTCGTCGTTCCGATGTTTGGCTTCTCACCGCGATGCTCGTCGCAGCGGATGGCGAAATAGAGGTCGTTGCCGAGCCAAGCGGCCTTCACCGTGGTGCCGAAAATCGGCTGCCTCCCGGTCTGCAATTCGCGAAGGCGCACCGTCGCGGCCGCCGGGCAGTTCGACCACGCATCGTCGTCGAGCTTGCCATCGATTACGGGCTTCGCCTTCGGCGGCCCGACAAGCCGCAGCGTCGGCAGCGGGCCGCGCAATTTGCCGAGCTGCGCGCTCTTGTTGCGCAGGCCCTTCAGGTAATCGTCAATCATCCCGAGCCGCTTGCCGTAGATGCTCGCCGCATCGGCCTTCGCCTTCGCCTTTTCAAAAAGCGCGAGTGCCATGTCGGCCTTGTCCTTCTGCTTCTCCATCTCCTGCCAGTTCGCCTCGCAGTAATCGAAGAACGCGTTCATCTCCGCCTCGGCGGGGCCATAGAAGAGCCGCACGTATTCGCGGAACATCGCGTCCACATCCGCGCCCTTGCCGCCCCAATACATGCGCTGCGTGAAATAGACCATGAAGTGGTTCAGCCCGAGGCCCTGCTCCTTCTCGAACTGCTGCAGCACGCTCAGCCAGATGTCCTCGCCCTGCGAGATTCCCTTCGTCGCATTGATGCTCGCGCCGATCGAATGCGGGGTGAACGACGGCAGATACCAGCCGCGGTCGGTGAACGGGTAGTTCTCGAAAAAAATGACCGGGTTCGACGTCTTCCGCACCCAGCTTTCGCGCAGCGCGCGAAACTCCGCCTGCTGCTCCGGCTTGTTGTTCATCGGGCGCCGGCCGCCGACGATGCTCACCACGACATTCGGCTCGAGTTGGTCGATCTTCAGCGGCGGCAGCGTGTAGATGCCGTAGGCGCAGTTCATCACCTTCTTGTCGGGATGCGTCTTTCGCACCTCCTTCGCGACGCGGTTCACAAAGCCCCACACGTAGTCCGATGCGAGCCCGGGCTGCGGCCGCTCCGGCGAGTCCTTCCCCGCGCACAGCGGGCACTGGCAGATGGCCGTGTAGCCGTCCGGCGGCATCACGGAGACCATCTCGAATTTGTAGCGGTCGAACACCTCGCGCACGTAGCGCACCGTCTCCGCGATGAGTTCCTCGTTGGAATAGCAGAGGTGGTTGTTCGCGCCGCGCTGGTAGCGGCGCTTGCCGCCGTAGAGGGAAAACCACTCCGGATGCGCGGAGAAGGTCTCCTCGTTGTCCGTGATCGTGTCCATGCCGTGCGCCGCCTCGATGCCATACGGGTCGCGCGCGCCGAGGCGCATCGCCCATCGCGCCATCGCTTCGCCATGGACACCGAAGCGCACATTGAAGCGGCGAATCGGAAAATCCGGCCGCACCGTTTCATCGAGCTTCGGCAGCGCGATCGTCTTCAGCGAAGGCATCACCTCGCCGATTTCGCCCGGCGCATACCAGCGCGCGCCGAGCTTGTGCAGGAAGCCGCACACCGCATTGAACGAGCCGCGCTCATCCTCCGCCCACATCTCGAGCGGCTTCATCTTCGCCGCCGTGCGCGCGGCATCTGGAAGGCCGGTGTCGCCGGGAATCGCGAAGCGGTTCTTGTAGATGAGCACGTTTGGCAGGTTCCACAGCGAGCGGGTGCTCGCCCGCCACTCGCGCAACGGGCTGCCTTCAACAATCTGCGCATTGCTCTTCGCCCACGGCTCGATGGGCGCAAACTCCGTGTCCTCGCCGAGCAGCGCGAGCCAGTCGTCTCCCGATGCGAGGCGATAGGCGCCGTCCTTCAAATCATCCGTCTTCAGCTTCAGCGCATCGGTGTGTCCGCTGCGACCGACGAAAATCTTCGCCGCGCTCCCCGTCGGGGCGGTGACAATCGGCAGATGCGCACCGCTGATCTTCCTCAGGTCATCCTGCAATTCCTGCGCGGCGAGCCGCGTCGTGCGCCTCGCATTTTCAGCGACGACAATCTCCGCGCGCGGCCGGCCGTCCTTCGTGATGAATGCCTCGGCAAACGCGGGCTGCGCCGCAGCGATGCAGGCCAGAACAATGAGGGGCTTCATCATGAAAATCGCGCACGGTCCCCCCGCGCGACGGCTCTCCCGAACGTGGAGGGGAGGGGAGCTATTTCGCCGACGGCGCCTTCAGCGTATCAATGAGGAACTGGTCGATCGTCGCGTGCTTCACGCCTTGCGCGCCGGGATAGACGAGTTCGCAAGGAACGCTGTTCTCCTTGCAGTGCTCCTGGAGCTTCACGCCGAAGTTCGCCGTGTGCGTCGGATCCCTTTCCTCATGGCCGAGGTTCGGCGGCCCGCTGAAGTAGAGATAGACTGGCGGGTCATCGCTCGTGACGAGCGCATACGGCGAATACTCCGCGATGAACGGCGCGATCTTTTCGCGTGCTGCGACGAAGTCGTCGAAGTTCTTGAACTCATTCGCCTTTCCGAACGCATGGCCGCCATAACGGCTGTTCGGCGTCCACTCGCGCATCTGCTTCGGATCGAGCGTCGTCTGCGCGCCGTTCACCGCGGCGCACCACAGGCGCGAGGATTCGCGCGCCACGGGATCGTCGCTCTTCGGGTCGGCGAGGTCGTTGTGAAATGCCAGCCAGAGCGAGGAGCAGGCACCCGCGCTGCCGCCGGTCGCGCCAATGCGCTGCTTGTCGATATTCCACTCCTTCGCCTTGCTGCGCACAAACTGCAGCGCCCGCGCCGCATCGTGCAGCGGGGCCTTCACCGGTGGCACGACCTCCTGCGCCTGCGAGATGTAGCGGTAGTTGATCGACACCACCGAGATGCCTGCGTCGAGATACGCCTTCGGGTTATACGAATTCTTGTCGCCGCCCATCCAGCCGCCGCCGTGGATGCAGAACACGACGGGCGTCGGCTTGTCGGACTTCGCCTGGTAGAAATCGAGCACGTTGCGCTCGGCCGGGCCGTAGCGGACGTCCGCGGCGGTCGGCTTCATCGCGCGGCGCGGCGGGCCCTTCAGGCTGGCGATGAGATACTCGTCCGCATTCTTGTGCTTCACATCCGGCGCACCGGGATACACGAGCTCGCACTCCACGCCGATGGCCTTGCATTTCTCCTGCAGCTTCACGCCGTAGTTCGCCGTGTGGGTCGGATCTTTCTGCTCCTGCCCGAGCGCGGGCTCGGACGAGTAGAACAGATACACCGGCGGGTCGTCGGACGTGACGTGCTCGATGGGCGAGTATTCCTTGATCCACGGCAGCACCTCCTCACGGTGCTCTAGAAACTCCGCAAAGCGCGTGTCGCGCGTCTTGATGTCGTTCGGGTCCATGAAGCCGAACGCGTGGCCGCCGTAGCGGCTGTTCGGCGTCCACTCCTTCAGCTCCTTCGGATCGAGCGAGGTCTGCGCACCCACGACCGCCGCCGTCCACAGCCGCGTGGACTCGCGCGCGACCGGGTCGCTCGATTTCGGGTCTGCCATGTCCTTGTGGAATGCGAGCCAAAGCGACGAGCACGCGCCCGCGCTGCCTCCGCTCGCGCCGATGCGCGTCTTGTCGATGTTCCACTCCTTCGCCTTGCTGCGCACAAATTGCAGCGCGCGCGCGGCGTCCTCGAGCGGCGCCTTCACCGGCGGCTTCACGCCCGCGATCTGCGCCTGCCACGAGTAGCGGTAGTTGATTGAGACGACCGAGATGCCCGCATCGAGAAACTGCTTCACGCTCGCGCCCGTGCGCCCGGCTTTGTCACCGCCGACCCAGCCGCCTCCGTGGATGAAGAAGAGCAGGGGAGTCGGCTTTCCGGATTTTGCCTGGTAAAAGTCCAGCACCTGGCGCTCATGCGTGCCATAGGCGACGTTCGCCTGCGTGGGCGCAATCGCCGGAGCGGCAGGCTTCGCCGCGGGCTTGGCCGGTTCGGCAGGTTTGGCAGCGGGGGCGTCCGCAGCGATGGATTTGCAGGCGAGGAGGCCGAGGCAGACGAAGAGGGGAGTCGTTTTTCGCATGGAGGGAAAGACCTGCGATGTCCGCGGAGCTTTGGCTTTCTCGGCTGGAAAAGCAGCGCCGAACCGTGACCGCCGAACCGGATTAGGCGGAGTCCGTCGTCCCTGCCGCATTTGCAGGGAACCCCACGGCGCATTCCAACACGCAACTCTTTCCCAACACCGGTGTTGGAAAGCGCCTCATGAAAACCCAATTCCTCCTTCCCGTGCTCGCCACGCTGGGCCTTGCGGTCGCCGCAAACTCCCAGCCTCCCGAGCAGCCCCGCCGCGACCCCGAACCGCGCCGTGATGCACCCGAAGCCCACCGCCCCCAGCAAAACGCCCCGAAGCCCGAGGCGCGCCGCGGCGACGAACGGCGCTTCGCCCCGCGCAACGGCCAGCCGCAGCCCCCGCCGGAAATGCACCGCTCCCCCGGCGAACAACGCCCGCCAGAGGCACGCCGCCAGCACCGCGGATTCCGTCCGGTTCCGCCGGAAATCCAGGAACTCCGGGACCAAGTCCGTCGCCTGACCCGCGAGGTCGAGGAACTGCGCCGAATCGTCGGCGCGCGCCATGACTCCCGCAGCTTCCAAGGCCGCTCCGAGCGCCACCCTCGCCCGGATTTTCGCCCGCCCTACCAGCGTGGCGGCCCAAGTGCGGATTCCCACGGCCCGCGGCCCCCGATGCCGCCCATGAACGCCCCGCACCGCGGCGGACCGTCGGCTGGCGGCCAGCATCACCCCCGCGGAGATGCCGGACCGAACCCACAGGGGCCCGGAAAGCCGCATCCTCCCGGCCCAAGGCCGGAGAATCGCCACGAGCCGCACGGAAACCCGCCGCCACAATAACCGACGCTTTCCAATTATCGCCCGCACAGGCCGGTTGCACGATGCAGCCGGCCTGTTTGCTTTTCGCGCGAAAACCGACGCATCCCTCCCCGCCATCGGAACGAAACACGGTGCTTCACGGAGCGTTTGCACTCGTGGCCGCGGCAAATAAACAGTTCTTTCCGGGGTGACATCCCCGCAATCATGACGAGCCAACGCCTCCCGTTTCCCATGGCCTTTGCCGCCGCACCGTTCCTTTCGCTGGCGGCGGGCACATTCGCCGAGCCGCCGGACTTCCAGCGCGAGATCCGGCCCATTCTTTCGAACAACTGCTTCCACTGCCACGGGCCGGATGAGAAGGAGCGCAAGGGCGGCGAGCACGGCTACCGGCTCGACACGCGGACGGCGCGTTCGCGGATCTCGGCGGCTACAAGGCGATCATCCCGGGCAAGCCGGAGGAGAGCGAGCTGTTCAAGCGCGTGACGACCAAGGACGAGGACGACGCGATGCCGCCGCGCAAGAGCGGCAAGCAGCTCACCGAACGCGAAGTCGCGCTGCTCCGCGAGTGGATCAAAAGCGGCGCGAAATACTCGAAGCACTGGTCCTACGAAAAGCCGGTGCGGCCCGCGCTGCCGCAAATCCGCGATCCGCGATCCGCAATCCGCAATCCCCTCGACGCCTTCATCCTCGCCAGACTCGAAAAGGAGAAGCTCTCGCCGCAGCCGGAAGCGGATCGCTACGGGCTCATCCGCCGCGTTTCGCTCGACCTCACCGGGCTGCCGCCGACGCCGGAAGAGGCGGACGCTTTTGCCAACGACAAATCGCCCGACGCCTACGAAAAGCTCGTGGACCGGCTGCTGGCATCGAGTGCCTACGGTGAACATTGGGCGCGGCAGTGGCTCGACCTCGCGCGCTACGCCGACTCCGCGGGCTATGCCGACGATCCGCTGCGCACGATCTGGCCGTATCGCGATTGGGCCATCCGCGCGTTCAACCGCAACCTGCCATTCGACCAGTTCACCATCGAGCAGTTCGCCGGCGACCTGCTGCCAAATGCGACGCAGGACCAGCTCGTCGCGACGGCCTTCCACCGGAACACGATGACGAACAGCGAGGGCGGCACGGACGACGAGGAATTCCGCAACGCCGCCGTCGTGGACCGCGCCAACACGACGATGGCGGTGTGGATGGGCACGTCGTTCACCTGCGCGCAGTGCCACTCGCACAAATACGACCCCATCACGAACGCC
>JBGAPU010000089.1:0-25949 GCA_044221035.1 Chthoniobacteraceae bacterium
GGGGCAATGCGAAACGCTCGGCGCGGCTGCTGGAAGGTGGATGAAGTTTGACGGTTCCGGGCGCGGGCGCTACTCCGCTGGCCGCCCATGAAGGCCCCGCTCATCGCCCTTGCAGTGCTCGTCTGTGCATTCGCGCCGCGGGAATCCCACGCGCAGCACAGCGCGGAGCAGCTCACCGCGGCAGAGGTCGAGCGCATCATCTCGCAAGCCGCGGCGAACGCTTCGTTCATGAATCCCGGCGCAATCATTGCGGTGACGGACCGCGAGGGTTTCGTGCTCGGCGTGTGGGACATGCAGGGCCGCATCCCGAATCCGCTCCCGGCATTCAGCCTCGATGATCCCGCGGTGCTGCGAATCTACGGCCTGCTCGCGGGCGCGATCACGCGAGCCGGGACGGCGGCGTTCCTCAGCAGCGACCAGGAGGCGCTCACCTCGCGCACGGCGGGATACATCATCCAGCAGCATTTCCCCGTGGGCGTGCTGAACACCGCGCCCGGCCCGCTCGTCGGCGTGGGTTTTTCGAATCTCTTCTTCTCCGACGTCAACCGGCTGAAACAAATCGCGAACCCGCTTTCGCCGGGGTCGCCATTCGATCCCTCGGACCTGCGCGCCTCCGCGGTCGCGGGTGACACGCGCCGCATCTCGCCCGGAGTGCGCGGTGTGCCGATCCTTCCCGGCTCGCTGAACGACTCGCCCGGCGGCGTGCCGCTCTATAAAAACGGCCATCTCGTCGGCGGCATCGGCGTCACCGGCGACGGCGTGCCCACGAACCTCGCGCCCGCGGCCGCGATCATTCTGAACGAGACGCAGGCAAACGCCACTTCGGGCTTTGTCTCCACCTCGCAGAGCGACGCCGACGAGCAGGTGGCGCTCGCCGGGCAGACCGGCTTCCGCCCCGCCTCGAGCATCGTGGCGACGAACATCCTCATCGCCGGCGTGCGCATCCCCTACGTGTGGCAGGCGGTCGAGACCATTGTGGATGCCGCCAGCCCGGTGCCGCTGAGCAGCCTGCCCGGCCGCGTCGTGGAGGGTTTTCCGATTCAGGCGCCGCCGCCGCCGTTTCCCTATCCGCTCGCGACACTCGGCGGGGTGCCGGGGGAAATCCGCGGGCCGGTCGTCTTCGACAGCGCTGCAAATCCATCCGGCACGCTTCGCTTCATCGGCGACCCCATCACCGAAGTCTCCGGCAGGGAACTCATCGGCGGGGTGCCGCGCCTCACCGCCGCGGAGGTCGAGCTGATCATCGCAAAGGCCGCGCAGCGCGCGACCATCACGCGGGCCGGCATCCGACTCCCGCTCGGCACGTCGGCGAAGGTCTTCATCGCGGTGGTCAACAACCCCGACAAGGACGAGGAGCCGCCTGCGGTGCTCGGCACTTTCCGCGTCGGTGATGCGACGATGTTCTCGTGGGATGTCGCGGTGCAGAAGGCTCGCACCGCGGTGTTTTTCTCGAACAGCCAGCTCGCGATGTCCACGCGCGCGGTCGGCTTCCTCGCACAGCACAATTTCCCGCCGGGCATTGACGGCATGCCGTGGGGTCCGCTGTTCGGCTTCCAGGAGGCCGTCTCGTTGAAGCGCCGCGCGGGAACCAACCCTGCGGACAACGTGTTCCCCGGAAATCCAAACCTGCCGAATGGCATGACGATTTTTCCCGGCGGCTTCCCGCTCTACCGCAACGGCGTCGTTGTCGGTGCCATCGGCGTCTCCGGCGACGGCGTGGATCAGGACGACATCATCGCGGCGAGCGGCTGCGAGTTCTTCCTCGCGAACCCGAACATCCGCTCCGACACCTACGCCTACAGCGGCGCGCGGCTGCCCTACGCGAAGTTCCCGCGCAACCCGGTCATCGCGTTCGACGCCGCGGTCGCGCCGGACCCGCTGCCGACCGCGCCGGATGTGGACACCTCCGATGTCGTCCACTTTGCGCAGCGCGACCTCAGCGGCGACGGCATCGCCGACCTCGTCTTCCAAAACGGCGCGGGCCAGATCGTCATTTGGTATATGGACGGAAAGGGCAACCCGTCCGGCTTCAAGCAGGTTTACGACGGCAGCCTCGGCGACTGGAAAATCGCGGGCGTCGCGGACATGAACGGCGACGGCAAGGCGGACCTCCTTTTCCAAAACGCGCTCGGCCAGATCGTCGTGTGGCACATGGATGGCAAGGGCACCACGTCCGGCTTTGCGTATCTCCACAGCGGCGCGCTCGGTGACTGGCGTGTCGTCGGCACTGCGGACATGGATGGCGACGGCAACATGGACCTCGTTTTCCAGAACGGGCCCGGCCAGATCGTCGTCTGGCACATGGACGGCAGGGGCGCGCCGCTGCGCTCGGCCTTCATCAGCACCGCCGCGCTCGGTGACTGGCGCCTCGTCGGCGCTGCGGACCTCGATGGCGACGGCAAGGCGGACATCCTTTTCCAAAACGGCTTCGGTCAGATCGCGGTATGGCACACCGACGGCGCCGGTGCGGTGCGCGATGCTGCTTTCGTTTTCAGCGGCGGACTCGGCGGCTGGCGCGTGGTCAACGTCGCGGACATGGATGGCGACGGCCGCGCGGACCTCATCTTCCAAAACAGCGCCGGCCAGATCGCCGTCTGGCACATGGACGGCGACGGGGTGCCGACGGGCTCGGCGTTCATCTACAACGGCGGACTCGGCGACTGGCGCGTGCGCTGAGCGACCGTGCCGGGCGGCGTGAGCTTCACTTCAGCGCCGCCGTAGCGAGCGCCCCTTCCAGCTCCCGCAGCGCGGTGGCAAATTTCGCCGCGTCAAAATCCTCCTGCTCGCGCGCGAGGCGCAGCAGCGCGTCGAGTGACGAGTTGAGGGCTGGAGCGTCGGTGCCGCCTTCCTTCTTCCACGCGGCCCACAGCCGGTCGATCGCGGGGACCAGCACTTCGGCGCGGCGGCGGTGCTCTGCTTGGTCGAGCTTGGCGTCGGCAAATTCCGCGTGCGAAGCGAGGCAGTCGCGGAGCTGGCCCATCGTCTGGCCCTTCGTCCAATTCGTCCGCGCCGCGTCGCGCGCCATTTGATCCGCTGCGGTCTGCATGGCGGCGAAGTCACCGCTGTCCGGCAGATTCTTCCGCCCGGCCTCCGTCTTGCGCAGCAGCCACACCATCGCCTTCCAGCGCACCGCGAGCCGGTCGTCCTTCTTGGCCGCGAGTTTCCAGCTCAGTTCGCGAAGCGCGACGGCCTGGCCGGTGAGCCACGAGCGCGGGCCGACCGATGGCCGCGCATCCACGTAGTGGGGCGGCTGGCGCTGGCTCTGCAAATCCATCTCGAAGAACAGCTCGGGATGGCCGGCTTGGCGGATTGATTCGTCGAGGTTCAGGTGGCACGCGACGCACGCGTTCGCGCGGCCATAGAGGTCCGTGAGGTCGCGCATCCCCACGCCGAGCATTTGGCGGAAGGTGACATCCTTCCGCGTGTGAAACCGCAGCCACGGTTCGGCCGCGCCGTGGCATGACTCGCAGCTCACCCCGCGGTCCGGCTTTAATCCCTCCGCGAGCCGTGCCGGTGCGACCGCCTGCATCGGCGAATGGCAGACCGTGCACTGCGCGGCCGCACTCGGTTCGCCCTGGATGCCGAGTGCCTCGGCGATGCGCAGCGAAGTTCCCTTCGCGAGGATGCCCGCGGCGAACACGTGGCGGTCCTTCCTTTCAAAAGTGATCGACTCCATGTGGTTGCCGCCGCCGTGGCAGCTCGAGGAGGCGCACGACGCCGCGCCGGTGAAGCGAGCCTTTGCGTCCGGGCCATCCGCCGCAGGAGCGTGCGAGGCAAGCGCGCACCAGATTCCGGGCAGCAGGAGGGAGGCGAGGCTTCGTCGGAGTGACACGCGGGCGCTTCTAGCAGCGGCGCCGGTGAAGTCGATGCCAGAAAATCCGGGCGCCCGGGCCAGACTTCCGTCTGGCACTGCGCAGGCGCACCGTTCACGGTGCCGCCGGTTTGCCCGCCGAATGAACGCTCCATGAAAATCGATCGCACGCACAGCCTGTGGATCGTCTTCACCGTCCTCGCCACGGCGGGCTGCGCGCTGCTGTTCCTCGCGAATTTCTTCCCCCACTGCCTGCCATTCACGCTGCGGCTTCCGGCATTTTTCGGCGAGGCGCCGCCGCTGCGGAACACATTTGGAGGCACGCCGCTCGGGCTGATTTTCGGCTTGGCTGCCTTCCTCATCTTTGTCTTCGCCGCCGCGCTCGGCATCCGGAAAAAGAAGCGCACATGGCCCATCGGCAGCGTGCGGTTCTGGCTGAAGGCGCACATCTGGCTGACCGTGCTGACGATCCCGCTCGTGCTGTTTCACTGCGGATTTCACAGCGGCGGCACGCACACCTCGTGGCTCATGATTCTCTACACGGTGGTGATGGTCTCCGGCTTTGCCGGCGTGGCGCTCCAGCATTTCCTGCCGCGGCTGATGACGCAGCGTCTGCCGCGCGAGGTCGTCTTCGAGCAGATTCCGTATCTGCGCGGCCGGCTGCTCGACTCCGCGAAGAAGCTCCGCGAGGAGGTCGCCAAATCGCAGCCCGTGGCCGCGGGCTCCGGTGGCGCGACTGCCGACTCCTCCTCCGATGTGCTCTCGCGCTTTCTGGACCATGAATGCCTCCCTTACCTGGCGGCCCGCCGTGGCGACCGTCTCCCGCTCGGTGACGAGCGCGCGTCGGCGGAAAAATTCCGCTCACTGCGGCTCAATGTCGGCGAGCCGTGGCGCGCCCGCGTGGACGCGCTGCAGGGCTGGTGCGCCGACCGCCGTGCGATGGATTTGCAGACAAAGTTTCAGCACTGGCTCCACGGATGGCTCGTCGTCCATGTGCCTGCGTCGTTCGCGCTGCTCGTCTTCACCGCATGGCACGCCTGTGTCGCCGTGCGCTTCATCCTTCTCCGCTAGCGCATGGATCCGAAGCCGCCGAATTCAAAGGACATCGCCGGGAGCTATGCCGGCAACCCCGGCTATTTTGGAAAGCCGCATTACCTTCGCAGCGTGCGCGGCTGGTGCTTCCTCATCGCGGTGCTCGGCTCGATCGCGCTGGCCGTGACGCACCGCCGATGGGGCGGCGCAGAAGCCTTCAGCAAGGGGCCGATTTCCGAGCGGCACGCGCGCTTTGCGAACGACTGCCGAGCCTGCCACGCCGACGCGCAGACCGATTTGCTCAAGTCGGTTGCCGGGAAAAATGCCGGCAGCCGCACGCTCGACAAAGTCGTCGTCGCCGCATTCACCCAGCCGCCCGCAGGGCACGGGGGCGCCTTCGCGATGGACCAGGCATGCCTGAAATGCCACCCATCCGCCGGGCTTCATCTTCCGCAGCCCGCGAATCTAGCCATGCGCTCGGTGTCCTCCGAACTGCCGCTGGTCCACGCGCAGAACTGCTTCACCTGCCACCGCGAGCACACGGGCAGCGGGCGCCTGGCGCTGCCGAGCCGCCAGTCATGCATCGCATGCCACGGTGATGCGGCCCTTCTCGCCGACGCACGAAAGTCGCTCCCGCAGCAGGGGGCTCCAGTCGCGGCGACGGGCGAAAACCGGGAACTTGGCGACGGCATCATCCGCTTCCTCACGCCGGTGAAGACGAATGCCGCGCCTGTGGCGTTTGCCGACTATGCGCACGGACATCCGCCGTTCTCCTACGAGCAGCCCGGCATGCGCGACCCAGCCGAGCTGAAGTTCAACCACGCGCGCCATGAGCGCTCCGATGTGCAGGCGATGGGCCGCGGGAAAAAGCTCGGCTGCACCGACTGCCACACCCCCGGTGCGGGCGGCGTGCTTTACCAGCCGGTGAGCTACGAGCGCCACTGCGCGGAATGCCACTCGCTGCAGATTTTGCCGTCGTTCCCGAAGCTGCGCATCCCGCATGGCGACGCGGACAAGGTGCGCTACTTCCTCGCCGGCCTCGCCGTCTCCGTCGGCGGCGCCATCCGCGCCGAGGGCGTGAGCGACCCCGTGCAGCTCGCGAAGCGCGTGGATGACGAGATGCAGAGCCTCCGCGTGCGCGGGCTCGACACGCCGGAGAAATTCGAGCGCCGCGTCTTTTTCGAGGGGGAGCCGCGCGATGACCCCAGTGACCGGCGCATGCGTTCCGGCAGCAGGAAATTCCTCACTGAGTGCGCGAAGTGCCACACCGTCACGCCGACTGGCGTCAACGGCGCGCCGCAAGTCCGCCGACCCGCCATGGCGGATCGCTGGGTGCAGCACGGGCCGTTCACTCACTTGCCGCACCGCCACATGGAATGCGCCGACTGCCACGGCGCCGCGGCCACCAGCAAGGACACCGCGGACATTCTCCTGCCCTCGCAAAAGCTGTGCGCCGAGTGCCACCGCCCGCCGGCCGAGGGGCGCGCGGCCGGCCTCGTTGCGGCGAAGAGTGCGCCGTCGCCGAAAAACGGAGGCCGCGAGATTGTCGCGGCGCAGAGGCGCGAAGGCGGAATCAAATGGGACTGCCAGAGCTGCCACCGCTTTCACACCTCGGCAGACGCGGGCCCGGCGCTGTCATCGGCACCCTTGAAAGCAGCGAAGTGAACCGCTGCGCCGGCGGTGGAGATCACTCGCGCCGTGAACCGGCGCCGAGCTCCTGCTCGACGAGCCGCGTGAGGTCCTCGAACAGGCGGATGGTCGGATCGGGGAACTGCCGCGGACGGTTGTCCATGAGACAGAGTGTCCCGAGGCAGCTTCCGTCTTTGTGGAAGATGGGAAAGCCGGCGTAGAAGCGCACGTGCGGCGAGCCGGTCACGAGCGGATTGTCGGCAAAGCGGTCGTCCTGGTGAGTGTCCGAGACGATCATGAGCGAGCGTCGGTGGACGACATGCGCGCAAAAGGCGTCGTCGCGCGGCGTCTCGGAGGTGCTGAGGCCGTGGCAGGACTTGAACCACTGCCGGTCGCGATCCACGAGCGACACGAGCGCGATTGGCACGTCGGCGAGCGCCGCTGCGATGCGCGTGATTCGGTCGAACTTCTCCTCCGGCGCAGTGTCGAGAACAGCCAGCTCGTGCAGCGCTGCGACGCGCCTTCCCTCGTCCGGCGGAAGCGGTGCGCGGACCCAGCGAAAAGCCGCGCGCAACAGCCGTGCCTGAATCTGCGCGCGCGCAAACTGCGTGGTGAACGGTTTGATCAGCCAGCCCGTCACGCCGGCGCCGGCGGCATCGCCTGACCGGTCGTGATCCGTGATGACAATGACGGGCACATCCTTCAGGGCTTGATCGCCTGTCGCGTGGAGGGTGCGGCACGCGGCGATGGCGTCGATTTTCGGAGGCTGATCCTCGATGACGATCAACGCGGGCGGCGTGGACTTTGCGGCCTCCAGGATGGAGGCTGCATCCGGGGCGTGGGCCACTTGCACGCCGTCTGTGTGGACTGCCTGGGCCAGAGTGCCGCGGAGAGTTTCATCCGCGATGCCCATGATGATCGTGGAATCCTTGATCGCCTTCGTCGCGTGGAGCGTGCTGCGAATCGCCGACGAGCCCGCCCCCGATGCCGATGCCGGCGAGGAGCCCCGGGGATGCAGTTCGACGACCTGCCCGTCGGCAGCGGCGAATGCCTGCATGGATGATCGTTTTGCGATCAAATCCGCGCGGACCGCATCGAGGATCTGATCGACCTCCTCATCGGTGCGCGTGGGGTCGTGGTGTGTGAAAGCCATCCTCCTCACGCCCGCCCGCTGGCCGATTTCAGAGACATACTCGACGCTGCTGTGGCCCCAGCCCTTCTTCGTCGCGTATTCGGCGTCGGTGTATTGCGCGTCGTGGATCACGAGATCCGCGCCCTTCAAGAACTCACAGTGGCGCCGGTCGAGATCGCTCATGGGCTCGTGCTGGCCGGGGTTGCGCACGTAGGGCTCGTGGTCGCATGCATAGACGACGCAGGTCCCTTCCATCTCGAGCCGGTAACCGAGCGTGAGCGCCGGATGATTCAGGTAGCGCGTGGTGATGCGGATGTCGTCGATCGTGAAGGTGCCCTCGACGAGGTCGTGAAAATGGATGTCTGCCCCCAGCTCCTCGAGCTTCACCGGGAAGTAGGTGTATTGCATCTGGCCCGCGAGTGTGTCGCGCAGCGATTCGCCGAGCCCGGCCGGGCCATAGACATCCCATTCGCCGCCGCGCACGAAGAGCGGCGAGAAAAAGGGAAACCCCTGGATGTGATCCCAGTGCGTGTGGCTGATGAGAATGCTGCCGCGCAGCGGCTGCTTCGCGTCGGCGAGAAGGGCGCGCCCCAAGTCATGCGCTCCAGTGCCGCAGTCGATGACCACCACGGAACCGCCCGGCGAGACGACCTGCACGCACGAGGTGTTGCCCCCGTAACGGAGCGTGTGCCTGCCCGGCTTCGCGAGCGAGCCGCGCGTTCCCCAAAACTGGACGAGCACCGGACGTTTCATGGGCGTGCCGGTTGTGAGCGGCCGTTGAGAACGCGGTGGAGCAGTTCGTCGCCGCTCATCCGCGAAGCGGCGTCGTGCGGGCAGGCTGAGACGCAGCGGGGTTCGGGTGATGATCGATTTCCCTCGGCGTCGCAGAGGTCGCAGGTCGCGGCCTTCGGCTGCGCGACGGTGAGAGTGCGCGACGGCTGATCGGGATCGGGCAGCTCGCGGAGCGCGCGTGCATTCGGGATCATCGTGATGCTGCCGTAGGGGCAGTTCGACGCGCAGAGGCCGCAGCCGATGCAGTGGTCCTCGATGACGATCTGGAGGTGCCTGCCGCGGTGGATCGAATCCACGGGACAGCCGACCATGCAGTGCGGGTCGGCGCACGAGCGGCATGCCGTGGCGACGGTGAACTGGCCGAAGCGCACACCGTCGCGGAGCATGCGCGTGACGGGAACGCCATGCGTGTGCGTGCCGTGCTGCTGCACGCAGCCGCGGGTGCATTCGTCGCAGCGCGTGCACAGATCCATGTCGAGCACGAGGAGCTTCCGCGCCTCGTAGAGGCCCTGCTCGATGAAGTCGCGGAGCAGCGGGCTGTCGCCCTCGTTGCCGCGAAGGACGGAGAGCGACTGCTCGACGAGCCGCCGGCGGATGACGGGGAATTCGCGGACGAGCTGGAGGAAATCGGCCCGAGTGAGCCGCGCCAGCTCGAGGTATCCGAGAGCGGTGCAGGTGGCGTTGCGGAGGCCGGCCGGCACGGCGGCCGCGAGGTCGCTGCCCGCGGCGTCGAGCGCGGCTTTCAGCGCGTGATCCACTTCATCCACGGTCTTGCGGACATCCTGCGGCGAGAGTGCGAGGAGGCCGATTTCGCCGAGCACCGCACCGGGTCCGCGCGTGAGGACGCGCGCCTCATTTCCAAAGCGCCGGACGCCGATGCGGATGTGGCCGAGGCGGACGAGATACATCGCATCCGAGCGGTCGCCCTGCCGGAAGAGGGTCTGCCCGGGATTCACGCGCACGAACGAGAGGCGTGGACGGAGGAAATCCACGATCTTCCGATATTCGCCGGGCTCGATGTTCTCGAAGAGATGCGCGCCCTGCAGCACGAGGTCCAGCGCGCGGCCGCGGTAGTCTGCCTCGAAGCGCTCGCGGAGGCGCGGCACGCGCATGAGCCGGTCGAGGACGTTGCGGCGAATCTCCCACACCTCCGCGTCGGTGAGTGCCGTCACACTCGCGGTGCGCGGCGTTCCGCTCATGCAGGCCATTTCGCCGAGCAGCATGGCGTCGTCCGGAAGCGGGAAGCGCACTGCGGATTTTCCGCGCGCACCGCTGGACTGCGCGGCGGTGGGCCGCACTTCCACCTCGAACTTGCCGCTGCGGATGAGGAACGCCGTGTTGCCCGCGTCGCCCTGCCTGCACACAAGCTGACCCGCCTTGAGGCGGCGGCGGACGACGAGGCCCTGCTGCCAGAGGAGGAATTTTGGCGAGATGCCCGCGAAGACCGGATCCGACAGGAGCTCGGCCGGCGGCACGATCTGCGTCGCGCGGTCGCCGGAGGGGACGCTGATGCGCGCGCCGGGCTTGAAAGTGATCGCGCTCGTCGGGCACGACACCATGCACTCGCCACACTGCACGCAGCCCGAGCTTCCCATCGGCTCGTTCAAGTCAAAGCCGATGCCCGCGTTCGCGCCCTTCCCCGTGCGGCCGATGACATGGTTTTCCTGCACCTCGTCGCACGCGCGCACACAGCGGTCGCAGAGGATGCACGCGCTGTGGTCCACGAGGAAGACGGGCGAGGACGCGTCCAGTTCGCGCCGGCCCGCGCACGGCTTGGCCGCTGGCGGCGGGTCGGAGAGCACGTCGAGCTTCAGCCGCGAAGGCTCGGCTCCGCAGCGGTCCACCATCTGGGTGAGCTGGTTGAATGGCGCGAGTTCCTTGTCGAGGGACGCGGGCTCGAACGGCTTCTGGTGATTCACCGCGAGCAGCTCCGTCATCATCTTCACCGTCTGCCGCACGCGGTCGCCGTCGGGGCCCTCCGCCTTCATCGTGAAGACTTCCATGCCCTCCTTCACCTGGTGCTGGCACGCGGGGAGCAGCTTCCGTTCAGCAGCGCGCTTCCCGCGTTTCTGTCCGTAAATTTGCACGACGCACAGGCGGCACACGGCCACGGGGATCATGTGCGGCAGATGGCAGAGCGTCGGAATGGGAATCTTCGCCTCGTCGCCGAACTGCTTCACGTAGAGCTTCACCGCGGCGTCGAGGATCGTCGTGTAGCGCGGCGTGGTGCGGCCCTCGACGTCCTGCACGATGTTGCCGTTCGCGTCCTTCAGCGGCTCTGCGAGCGGCACCGTGACGGTCTGGCCGTCGATCTGCAGCGTCACGGTTTTGCCGTAGTCGGATTCCGTCGGCGAATCCAGGCGGACGAGCTGGCCGTCTATGTCGCGGCTGAAAAGCCCCTCGTCGTCATCGCGGATGAACAGGCCCTCGACGATGTCGCTCATGCGCGGCCCGCCTTTCCGTGAATGGCGGCGCCGCCTGCGAGGTGTTGGGCGATGTCGCCGGGGAAAAAATTGAGGACTGTTAGCAGCGGGATTGGCACCGAGCGGCCGAGGCCGCAAATCGAGGCGAGCTCGATGGCCTTGCCCATTTCCTTGATGAGCGGGACGAGCTGGTTCGTCCATTGCTCCGCCGCGATGCCGCCGCTCACGAGATGCGAGCCGAGTGATGCGAGCTTCTGCGAGCCGGTGCGGCACGGGACACATTTCCCGCACGACTCATTGCGGAAGAATTCCAGCGAGTTCACGGCCTCCGCCGCCATGTCGCGGCCCTCGGCATACACGACGAGCCCGGCGCCGAGTGCCTGTGTGGGGCTGAGCGCCCGGAAGAGATTCAGCTCCAGTTCCAAGTCGAGGATGTCGAGCTCTGTCGCCGCCGGATCGAAGCCGCGCCGTGCCGCGAGATCCTGCCACGCCTTGTTGTTCACATGATCGCGAGGCAGGCCGCGGGCAGCAGTCAGTTTCGCCGGGAGAAATCCGCCGGACGGCCCCGATGGCGCGAATGCCTTCAGCTTTTTTTCCCCCGCGATGCCGCGGCAATACTGCTCGCCGTGGATCAGCTCGCGCAGCGTGAGGCCCATCGGGACTTCATACACGCCGGGGCGCTTCACGTCGCCGGACACGGAGAAGAAGCGCCGGCCCTGCCAGCCGTTCACGCCGAGCTGAGCGTAGGTTTTGCCACCGTTCAGGATGATGAAGGGAGTCCATGCGAATGTCTCGACGTTGCTCACGAGCGTCGGGAGATCCTGGAGGCCGTTTGTCTCCAGCTTCGGCGGCATGTTGCGCGGCTCGCCGCGGCGATCGGACATCGCCTCGATGAGCGCGCTCTGCTCGCCACAGATGTATCCGCCGGGGCTCACGAACACCGAAATCGGGAACGGCCGCCCGAGCGCGGTCGCGTTTTCGCCGCAAAGCCCGAGGCGCTCCGCCCGCTCGATCTCGGCGCGGCACGCCTCGATTTGCTCGGCATATTCGTGGCGGATGTAGATGAATCCCTGCGTCGCCTCCGTGATCAGCCCGGCGAGGATCACACCCTCGATGATGACATGCGGCGCGCGGAGCAGGAGCTCGCGGTCCTTGAACGTCGCCGGCTCGCTCTCGTCGCCATTGACGACAATGAATGCGCGGTCGTCCGATTCGCGCTGGCGGGCTTTGCGGACGGCGTTGCGCACATCGCGCCACTTCGTTTCGGCGGGAATTCCCGCGCCGCCCATGCCGCGCAGGTCGGCGTCCTTGAGTTCGTTGAGGAGCGCATCGGCCCATCCGCCGAGAGCCGTGCCCTTCGCCCATTCGGTCTCTGTCTGCCAGCAGCGCACGGCCTCCGCCACCTCGGGCGCGATGGGTTCACCGCCGCGCATCTGGCAAATCGCACCCTGCCGGAAGTCCTCGATTCGCTCCGGACCCCAGCCGAATTTCGCCTTCAGATTTTCCACCGCGGCGGCGAGCGACGCATCACGGGCCGCGAGCGCCTTGCCGACCGCGTGATACTTCGGCGTTCCGTCCGCGTAAGGATCGACCATCCAATCCTTCGCGGAAGAATTCTGCTCCGCGTCGCGGTCGGCGTGTGGCGGCGTTCCATTTACGCAAGCGGTGACGACCTTCTTCAAATCAGCAGCCGAGCGCGCGAGGTAATATTGCTCGTGTCCCGAGCCCTGCATCGCCACGCACGCGGCCGGTGCCCGGTCGCAGCGGCCGACGCACGAGACACCCTCGATGGCGACGTGCTCCCCTGCGAGGGCCTGAAGTTCGCGCAGGATGTCCGCGGAGCCCGCGAGGTGGCAGGAAGTGTCGCGGCACACTCGCACGACAATTTTCTTCGGCGGCGTGAGCTGGAAGTGCGGGAAGAAACTCGCCAGCGCCTGCAGGCGGTGCTGCGGCACGCCGGACTCCGCCGAAAACTGTTCCAGCGCCTCGCGCTTCAAATAGCCGTGCTCCTCCTGAATCCGTTGGAGCGCCGGGACGAGCGTGGCGCTGTAAAAGATGGGGGCTGCGGTGAAATTCATCGCCCAGCAGTTCCCGGCTGAAGTGTCCCCGGCTGCGCCTGGGTTTCGCGCATCGACGGGGAGCGAACTGCCGCCGCCGGCTTCTGCTGAGGGACGGACCGTTGTTCCTCGGGCGGGCGCGTTGGAAATGCGGCGAACAACACAACCGCCCCTAAAGGTTTCCAGCGCGCGTGCGTCAAACAGAATCCTCGCCGCCGCCGGACTTATTCGCCCACGCGGACCCAGAGATGGCCGAGGGCCCGCTCGCCGCGCGCATTCGTGTGCTCCACGCTCACGATGTAGTCGCCCGGCTTGGCAAAGGCGTGCTGCGTGACGGCATAGCCGTCTTTCGCGAGCGCCTTCGCGTTTCCGTCGGACTTCACGCTCACCGGCGGGGTGCCGTCGCCGAAATTCCACGTCTCGCCGCCTTCATCGCGGAAGGTGCGCACTTTGAATGTGATCTCCTGCCCGGGTTTGAGGTCCATCGTCGGCGCAAAGCTCGGGTGAATCGCCGGCGGGATGTTCACCGGGTCGCTGCCCATCACCTGCACGATGGCGAAGTCGTAGCTCGTGCGCCCCGCATCGTCGGTGACTTTCACGATTTCGCTGTGGCAGCCGGGCGTCGTGTAGGTTTGCTCAAACTTCGCGCCGCTCCGCTTCGTGCCGTCCGCGAGCGTCCACTCGTAGCCCGCAATCTTGCCCGATGCGGCCCATGACTTCGATGCATCGAGCGTGATCCTCTCGCCCGCCCGGATGAAATGATGCGGCCGCGCGACAGCGATGAGCGCGGGCTTTTGCTCACGGAGGCAGGCCTCCCACGCGAATGCGTATGCGTCCTGCGTGCCCCACTTGCCGGACGGCTGGCGGCTCTTGATGCCAAAGTGCAGATGCGACCAGCCGCCGCTCGCGCCCTCCTTGCCGAGGATGCCGATGCGCTGGCCTATCCTCACGCGCGCGCCGGGCTGGATCGCGGAGTCGATCGTCTGCAGGTGGCTGTAGCGGTAATACCACCCGCGCCCGTCGAGCACATAGACGACATCGTAGCGCTCGCGCACGGGCGTGCCCTCGTAGCCCGGCAGCGTGTGCTTTGCCGCGGAGACGACGAGCCCGTCTGTCGCGGCGACCACATCCACGAGGCCCTCGCAGCCGCCAAAATCGAGGTCGTTGTGGTAGTAGATTTTCTTCCGCTCCGGTTTGTCGCCGCCGTCCACGTAGGTCGGCTCGTTGGAAAACTGCGTCATCGTCGCGAACCACCGCTGCCGGACCGGATACACGAACGTGCGCGGGTCAATCCACGGCGAGCCCGCGGGCCACAGCCGCAGCCGCGCGCTTTTCTCGAGGCCCCACGAATCCTCGCCGCTGTTTGCGTTGTAGCCGGAGGTGATGGGGCAGTCGATTTGCACGCCGCCGACGCGCTGCGGCAGATTGTAGTTCGCGCTCGTGAGCCAAGCCTGTGCGCCATTCACCTCCACTTTCACCTGCGCCTCGCGGACGGCCTTCGACATCGAGTCCGCCTTCTCCTGCAAATCGAGCAGTTTCACTTTCGCCGTGGTGCCGTCGGCGAATTTCACCTCGGTCGCGTCGCCGATGTTCAGGTCCACAGCTCGCAGTGCGGGCTCAATGGTCGGCGCGGGCGGCTCGGCTCGCAGGGCAGGAGTGAAAGGAGCACTGAGCGCGACGATGGAGAGGAGGAGGATTCGGGGAATGCACATGGGGTTTGGAGAAGTGGAAATCAGACGTGTCCGCTCGTTTTGCGGCGAGTCGTGCGAAATGAGGGCTACTTCACTTCCAACAGCGTCTTCATTGCACCGGTGAGCACCTGCTCGACTTCCGGCGCGACGCTCGAGGAAGTCAGCCCTGTCTCGTAGCCGCCCTCCGGATACGCCGCGGCGGTGCCGATGTAGCCGGGGCCGTATTGTCCGTAGGCGGCCATCATCACGCGGAGGTCGGGCCGCATATTTTTCGCGGCGAGCTGGTATTCCACGAAAAGCTCGCCCGGCATCTGCAGCACGCGCGTGCCGCCGACACGCAGGCAGCGGATGTCGATTTGGTTTCCCGCCTTGCTCCAGCGCAACCACGCGAGCTGGTCCGCGTAGGAGATGTAGCCTTTCGGCGCCGACGCCTTGATCTTTTCGACGAGGTCCTCCTCGTTCAGATGCGCCGCGACCGGCAGCGTCACCGGCACGCTGTTCCAGCCGATATCAGCGGCGGCGAGCGGCTGTTTCTCCGTTTTTTCAAAGGCCTCGCGCATGCCGTTCGCGAGGCGTGTCGCGAGGATCATGCGGTTCGCCTGCGCGCCATCGTTGTATTTGCCCGCAGCCACGTTGCCGCCCGCGCCGTTGAAGTGGACGTGCAGCGCCGCATTCACATCCTGCCCTCGCATGAACCGCGCAATGCCGGGGAAATCAGGGCTCGGAATGCCGAGGCGGTAGTAGCTCTGCGGATGGCAGGCGTAAAAGCTCAGCACCGCGACTGGCTTTTCGCCGTTCCAGAAGCTGAGCAGCGACACCACCGGATCGATCGTGCCCTCCGGCAGCGCGCGGAGTTCCTCGACCTTGCACGCGCTCCCGCGCATCCGCCCGACTTTGCCCGCCGGAGTGCGCTCGACGCGGCGGTTTGAAGCGACATCCTTCACCACCGCCTCGCCGTAGCCGTAGTGTGTCGCGGGCAGCGCATTCGGAAGTGCAGCGCGGATCGCGTCCGCCGCGCGCGCAATCACCGTGCGGTGAAAATCCCCGCTGAAACGTGTGTAGCCCTGCACGCCGAGTTCCTTGATGATCCCCTCCGCCGTGAAATCACAGCCGGGCGCATCATGCTGGTGCAGCGTGTGAACAGCCACCCGTCCCGGCACTGTGCCTGCGGCCTTCGCGAGCTCCGCGCGGAACGCATCGTGCCCGCCATTCGCGATCCCGATCCAATCCACGGCGCAAAGCACGATCGGCTCGCCGGAGCCGAGCAGCACCACGCCGCGGCAGCGCAGTGTGAGTTCATCGATGCGCTTCACCGGGTCATACGCCATCGCCGAGCCAAGCGGTGGCGTGGCATCCACATCGAAGGTGGCGATTCTTATCCCGCCCTGCGCGAACGCGGCGACGTGGAGGCAGAGGAGGATGGTGACGAGGAGAAGGCGGCGGTGCATGGGGTGGAATGACGTGGAATCGACAGGGGGTATAATTCGCGAACGCCGCTTTTCAGACGGAAAAGTATGCTGCGGCATTTTTCGCCCGAAGCGGCGCGTCACTCCACTTCGTCGCCGGCTTCCGTCAGCTTGATCACCGGCAGCTTGTCCTCCTCGGCATCGTCCGCCGGGCCGTGGATGAGTTCATCGAGCCGGCGTTTCACTGCGAGAAATTCCGGCGACAGGAGCTGCGAGACTGAGCGCGGACGAGGCACGGGGTTCTCGATGATTTCGCGGACGCCGCCGGGATTCACACCGAGGACAAGGATGCGGTCCGAGAGGTAAACTGCCTCGTCGAGGTCGTGCGTGATGAAGAGGATGGTCACGTTCACGCGCTTCCAGATTTGCAGCAGGTAGCTCTGCATCTTGCAGCGCGTGAGCGCGTCGAGCGCGCCGAACGGCTCGTCCATGATGAGCACCTGCGGGTTGTTTGCGAGCGCGCGTGCGATGGCCACGCGCTGCTTCATTCCGCCGGAGAGCTCGTGTGGATACAGCTCCTCGAAGCGGCTCAGGCCGACCATCTCCAGCCACTGCCGCGCCTCGCCCTCGGCGATGGTGTTGCTCTTGCCCTGCATCTGCAGGCCAAACATCACGTTCTGCTTCACCGTGCGCCAGGGGAAGAGCGTGTAGCCTTGGAAGACCATCCCTCGGTCGGGTCCCGGCCCGTGAATCGGCTTTCCATCCAGCAGAATCTCGCCGCCGCTCGCCTCATCAAGGCCCGCGGCAATGCGGATGAAGGTGGATTTTCCACACCCGGACGGACCGATGATGGTGATGAATTCGCGGCGGTGGATGTCGATGGAGACGTTGTCGAAGACCGCGTGTTCGGTCCCGTGCTCGCCGAAGCTCTTCTTCAAATTGCGCACGCTCAGCACGACCGGGCGCTGCTGGATTTTGGCGAAGCGCGCGGCGACCTCGGGCGATTGTGCGCGGTAGTCGGGAAGTTCGAGTGCTCCGAGAGACATGGCTCAGGACTGCATCGGTTTCGGCACCTCATCGGCCGCCACCGCGGGTTCGTCGGCAACCGGCGATTTGGCCGCCTCGGGCGCGGGTTCCGTGCTTTCGAGAGGATTCGGTTCGCCGCGGTTTTGCACGGCGACCATCCCGAGCACGATGGGTTTGGCGCGCCGGGCGCGGTTCTTCCTTTTCCATGGGAAGAGTGTGGTGCCCAGCCACGCGAGCAGCATGTCGCTCGCGAGGCCGATGATGCCGATCATGAAGATGGCGGCATAGACGTTGTCGAAGTTCCGGTAGCGCGCCTGCTGGTTGATGAAATACGTGATGCCCGACATCGTGCCGACGACCTCGGCGACGATGAGATACGTCCACGCCCAGCCAAGGAGGATGCGCATGTCGGTGTAGATGTCCGTGATTGCGGCCGGAATCACCACTCGGCGGAGCAGCTTCCAGCCGCCCGCTCCGAGAGTCTGCGATGCCTCGATTAGCGCGGGGTCCACCTTCCGCACGGTGTTTCCGATGACGAGCACCTGCTGGAAGAAGGTGCCGATGAAAATGATCGCGACCTTCGGCGCGTCGTCGATGCCGAGCACGGCGACGCAAAGCGCGCCGAATGCCGGCGCTGGCAGATAGCGGAAGAATTCAATGAACGGCTCCTGCAGCCTCGAGAAGAAGCGGTAGGTCCCGCAGAGAATCCCGAGCGGCACACCGATGAGCGACGACAGGAGAAAGCCCGACAGGATCGTGCGGATGCTGTGGCCGAGGCTCTCGTGCAGCCACGGTTCATTTGGCAGCCGCGGCTCGGTGGTGAATGCGGTGAAGAAGGCGACCGCCACCTTGTGCGGTGGCGGCAGATAAACGGGATTCACCCGGAAGCCCTCTGGCAACGTGCCACCTGAGGCCTTCACCTTTTCCAACTCGCGGTCGAAATCCGCGCGCGGCACCTCCATGTCCTCCACGAAATAATCGACGTCGCCCGGCGACGTCACCCGCACGAGCGGATGCCAGAGCCACGGGATGTAGCTCACCGCGCACCACAGCGCGAGCGGCACCACGAACGAAAACGCGACGAGAATGAGGCGCCGCCTTTTCGGCAGCACGCTCTTCAGTCCCAGCCAGTCGCGATTCGCCATGTGCCGGCTGCCGCCGTGCTATTTGAGCCCCTCGACGATGGCGGGGTAGAGGTAGCTTTCGGGCTTCTGCGACACCTTGTAGACTTTGTTGTCGATGTTGAACTTGTTGCCCACCGCGAGCGAGCCGTAGATCGAATCGAGGCCCTCGCCCTTTTTGAATGCCTTCTTCGCTTCGGCGAGTGTGAGGAAATGCGTGCCCGGGATGTTGGTCGCGTAGTCCGCCGGATCGGCGCCGACCTTCGCAGCCATGATTTTGATGGCGTCATCCTTCGTTGCCGGATCGAGCAGGTAGTCCACCGTCTTGTAATAGATTCTCACGACCTTGGCCCAGTCCTCCTTGTGCTTGGCGAAGCTCGTCGGGTTCACTGCGAGCACATCGTAGATGAGGCCTTTGGCGTCGGCGCTGGTGAAGAGCTTCGTCGAACCGGCGACCTGCTTCAGCGCCTGGCCGGAAACCGGATACCACGCGCCAATCGCCGCGACCTTGCCGGATGCGAGCGTCTGCGGTGTCTCATTCGTCGGCGTGTTCACAATCTCCACGTCGCTCTGCTTCATGCCGTTCATGTGAAGCGCCTTCATGAGAAGCAGGTGCTCCACGAGCGTGGCTTCGAGCGCGACCTTCTGGCCCTTCAATTCCTTGAACGACTTGATGCCCGGCTTGCCGATGATCATGTCCGAGCCGTCGCTGTAATCGAGAAGCGCGATGATTTTGCTCTTGGCGCCGTTGCCGCCGTTGACCAGCGCATCCGTGCCGACGACGGTGACCGCGTCGATCTTCCCGGCCGAGAACGCATCGAGCGACGGAAGGTAATCGAACCACGCAAGTTCCACCTCCACGCCTGCTTCCTTGAACCAGCCCTTCTGCTTTGCGACTTCGAGGATCGTGAATCCCGGCCAGTCGGAGTAGCCAATCTTGAGCGGATCAGCGTGGAGGTTGGCCGCGAGTGCGAATGCAAGTGCGGCGGTGAGGAGTGTCTTCAGTTTCATTGCTGGTGTGTTGTTGGTTGTTTGCTGGGAAAGACGCGGCTCAGGAACAGCGAGCCGAAGCGTTTGGAGAAGTTTTGAACGTCATGCCGGAAGTGGCCGGGCGGCGTTTAGCACGGGTCATGCCATCGTGTTTCCTGGACGAAGAATGAACGTGAAAGCCTCTGTCTATCAGCGTTGCACGGCAGATGGTGCTGCCGGTATTCCGGTATGAAGGTGAGCGGGAAAATTCACACCGTGGATAAAATTCCGCAGTTTCTTGACACCGGCGCACCGTCCGAAAGCACGTGTGAAGTATGACGAAGCACTGGAAAAATCATACGAACTCTGGACAGCGTGGATACTCGCACGCTAACTGCTTGCGAGCCCGACGACCGAATGGCCAGCAAACGAAAAAAGGCGACCGCGAGCCGCATCACCATCTCTCTTCCATCGAAACTCTTCGGTGAGCTCGACAGCATGGTGTCGGAGAGGGGCTATGCCAGCCGCTCGGATGCAATCTCGAAGATGATCAGCGAGCAGCTCGTGCAGCACCAGCAGCAGCTCGGCAGGCAGATCATGGCGGGGACAATCACGCTCATTTACGACCACGCGAAGAACGGGTTGCAGAGCCGGCTGATGAAAATCCAGCACCGCTATTTGAAGGAAATCATCTCCTCCCAGCACGTTCACCTCGAGAATCACCACAGTCTCGAGGTGCTGCTCGTGCAGGGGCCGGGCTTCCGCCTGAAGAAGATCGCCGACGCGCTCATCACCTGCCGCGGGGTGAAGCACGGATACTTGAACGTCACCTCGACCATTCTGCCGCCCATTTATTGATACTGATGCCTGCTCCTGAACTGTCGCCCATCCGCTTTGAAGAAACCGTCCAGCCCGGCGCGAACTGGTCCCATGTGCTCAAGCGCGGCACCACGCTGCGCATCACGGATGTCGATGGTGGCGCGAATGTCGCCGTGCTGCTCTACAACTTTGAATTGCCCGCCGAGCGCCTGAATTTGCCGGACACGCTGAAGTGCCAGCACACCGTGCGGCTGACGAAGGGGCACTGCCTCTATTCCGACATGGGGCGCATCCTTGCCTCCATCATCGAGGACACCTGTGGCTGGCACGATCCGCTGGCGGGTTGCTCCACGGCGAAGGGGATTCAGCGCAAATACGGAACGAAGACCTACCAGCAGGCCCGCAATGATTTTTACCGGAACGCGCACGACGGATTCCTGACGGAACTGGGCAAATACAATCTCGGGGAGCGTGACCTCGCAATGAATGTGAATCTTTTCAGCAAGGTCACGGTGGATGAGGCCGGGACGCTGAGCTTTCACGCGGGGAATTCGCGTGCGGGTGCGTTCTTGGACCTGCGGGCGGAAATGAACACGCTCGTGGTGCTGAACACCTGCGTGCATCCACTCGATCCGTCGCCGGTGTATGCGCCGAAGTCCGTGCATCTTTCCGTGCGGACCTCCACGCCGCCTGGGCCCGGCGATTTCTGCCGCAATTCACGGCCGGAGAACCAGCGCGGCTTCATCCTCACGGAGCGCTATTTCCTATGAGCACATTCACCGAAAGCGCGCTCGACCCCACTGCGGCAATTTATGATTTCACGCTGCCCGCGGGCGAAGGCTGGTCGCATGAAATCCTCCGCGGCCAGATTTTCCGCATCGTGGATATGGAGGGCAACCAGGCGGCGGACACGCTCTTCTACAGCCTGCACGACCCCGCGGACCGATACAGCGCGCAGGACACCATCCGCGAGCAGGGCGGCATCTATCTCACGACTGACACTCGGCTTCTCTCCACACGCGGCAACACCCTTCTCACGATCACCGCGGACACGTGCGGGCGCCACGACACGCTCGGCGGCGCGTGCGCGTGCGAAAGCAACATGGTCCGCTACGCCATCGAGAAGCGTTTCATGCACGCATGCCGCGACAGCTTCTGGAAGGCGCTGCGCGACCGCGGGGCGCGTTGGGAGAAGCGCGACATCACAAACAACATCAACTTCTTCATGAACGTGCCCGTGACCCCCGAGGGAGGGCTCACCTTTGCCGACGGCATCTCGGCGCCCGGGCGCTACGTGGAAATGCGCGCGGAGATGGATGTGCTCGCCGTCATTTCGAACTGCCCCCAGCTCAACAACCCGTGCAACGGCTACAATCCAACGCCGGTGCGGCTGCTGATCTGGGCGTGATGTTTTCCAAAGTCCTCATCGCAAACCGTGGCGTGATTTCGCGCCGGATCACCCGCACGCTGAAGCGCCTCGGCATCGGCAGCGTCGCCGTTTATTCGGAGGCAGACACGCACTCGCTCCATGTCGCGGAGGCAAACGAGGCAGTGCTGCTCGGCCCGGCGCCGGTGGCCGAGAGCTATTTGAAAATCGAGAAGCTGCTCGATGCGGCGCGGCAGACAGGCGCGCAGGCGATTCATCCGGGCTACGGCTTTCTGAGTGAAAACGCAGACTTCGCCGAGGCGTGTGAAAAGGCGGGGCTGGCGTTCATCGGGCCGACGCCGCAGCAGATGCGCGAATTCGGACTCAAGCACACCGCGCGCGCGATCGCCGAGCAGCACGGCGTTCCGCTCTGCCCCGGCACGGGCCTGCTCGCGGACACAGCGGAGGCTGCGGGCGCAGCAGAGAAAATCGGTTACCCGGTGATGCTCAAAAGCACGGCCGGAGGCGGTGGCATCGGCATGCGCGTCTGCTGGACACGTGGTGAGTTGGAGGAAGCCTTTGAGTCCGTCGGTCGGCTCAGCCGGAGCAATTTCAAGGAGTCGGGAATCTTTCTCGAAAGATTCGTCGCGAACGCGCGGCACATCGAGATGCAGATTTTCGGCGATGGAAAAGGCCGCGTGCTTGCGCTCGGTGAGCGCGACTGCTCGGCGCAGCGGCGGAACCAGAAAGTGATCGAGGAAACGCCCGCGCCGGAACTGGGCGCCGAGCAGCGCGCGGGACTTTTCGCCGCTGCGATCAAACTCGGGGGGGCGGTGCGATACCGCTCGGCGGGCACCGTCGAGTTCGTTTTCGATGCGGACACGGGAGCGTATTATTTCCTCGAGGTGAACACGCGCCTGCAGGTTGAGCATGGCGTGACCGAGGAAGTCACAGGAGTGGACCTTGTCGAGTGGATGGTGCGGCTGGCGGCCGGCGAGACCGGCTTTCTCGACGCCTACACGCACAAGCCCCGCGGTCACTCGATTCAGGTCCGCATTTACGCCGAGGATCCGAACAAAAATTTCCAACCGAGCTGCGGCGTGCTCACGGAAGTGGATTTCCATGCGAGCGCGCGCTGTGAGACGTGGGTGGAGGATGGCACGGAGGTCACGCCCTACTATGATCCGATGCTGGCGAAGATCATCGTGCACGGCTCCGACCGTGAAGATGCAATCGTGCGGATGAAGACTGCGCTCGATGGAACGCTGTTTGGCGGCATCGAGTCGAACCTCGAATACCTCCGCCAAATCATCGCGACGCCAAAATTCGCCGATGGAAAAATCATCACGAAGTCGCTCGCCGAATTTGAATACCGGCCGCGCACGGTGGACGTCCTCGATGCTGGCGCGCAGACGACGGTGCAGGATTTTCCCGGGCGCACCGGCTTCTGGAATGTCGGCGTCCCGCCTTCGGGGCCGATGGATGTGCTGGCGTTCCGTTTCGCGAACCGCCTGCTGAATAATCCCGAATCCGCCGCGGGCATCGAGGTGATGATGACCGGCCCGACGCTCCGCTTCAACGCGGCGGCGGAGATTGCAATCACGGGCGCGGACATGCAGGCGGAAATCAACGGCGCCGCGGTGCCGCGATGGACGGCGCTCGCCGTGAGGGCCGGCGACGTGCTGCGCATGCGGTCCATCAGCGGTCCGGGCGCGCGCGCCTATATCGCAGTGCGCGGAGGCCTGCAGGTGCCGCGCTACCTCGGCAGCCGCTCGACCTTCACGCTGGGAAATTTCGGCGGTCACGGCGGGCGTGCACTGCGGCTCGGAGATGTGCTGCATCTCAGCACCAGCGATTCCGCACCCGCCGCCGGTGCCGCGCTGCCGGAGAAGCTGGTCCCCGCCTACACGCACCAGTGGGAGATTGCGGTGATTTACGGTCCGCACGGTGCGCCGGATTTTTTCACGGAGGCCGACATCGCGATGCTCTTCGCGACGGATTGGAAAGTTCACTTCAACTCGAACCGCACCGGCGTCCGCCTGATCGGCCCGAAACCTCAGTGGGCGAGGCCCGACGGTGGCGAGGCGGGGCTGCATCCGTCGAACATTCACGACAACGCCTACGCGGTCGGCGCAGTGGATTTCACCGGCGACATGCCGATCATCCTCGGTCCCGATGGGCCGAGCCTCGGCGGATTCGTGTGCCCCGTTTGCATCGCGGAGGCGGAACTTTGGAAGATGGGGCAGCTCAAGCCGGGCGACACCGTGCGCTTCCGCCGCATCACGATGGCCGAGGCGAATGCGCGAGAGACTGAGCAGGATCGTGAAATCGAGGCGCTTGTGGAGCTTCCTACTGCGAAGCGCGCGGTCTTTTCCCCCATCGAGGAGGATGCCGTGCAATACCGCCTGCCGGAGGAGCCCGGGCGTGTGGCCGTGTGCTACCGCCGCGCGAGCGACAAGTATCTCCTCGTCGAATACGGGCCGCTCGTCCTCGACCTTG
The DNA here is from genome assembly GCA_044221035.1 of Chthoniobacteraceae bacterium. Taxonomy (GTDB): domain Bacteria; phylum Verrucomicrobiota; class Verrucomicrobiia; order Chthoniobacterales; family Chthoniobacteraceae; genus SXWH01. The sequence continues at coordinate 23,774 of JBGAPU010000089.1, forward strand.
CGCTCCGCTTCCGCGTCCACGCGCTCATGGCGTGGCTGGAGGCCAAGCACCTCCACGGAATCATCGACCTCACGCCGGGCATCCGCTCGCTGCAGATTCACTACGATTCGCGGAAGCTGCCGCTCGTGGAACTCATGGAGGCGCTGCTGCACGCCGAGACGCAGCTCCCGGATGTGGATGCAATCGAGGTGCCGTCGCGCATTGTCCACCTTCCGCTCTCGTGGGACGACCCCTCAACGCGGCTCGCGATCGAAAAATACACGCAGACCGTGCGGCCCGACGCTCCGTGGTGCCCGAGCAACATCGAGTTCATCCGCCGCATCAACGGCCTCGCGAGCATCGAGGAGGTGAAGCGGATCGTCTTTGATGCGAGCTACCTCGTGCTCGGGCTCGGCGACGTGTATCTCGGCGCCCCCGTCGCGACGCCGCTCGATCCGCGTCACCGGCTCGTGACCACGAAATACAACCCCGCGCGCACGTGGACGCCGCAGAATGCTGTCGGCATCGGCGGCGCCTACATGTGCATCTACGGCATGGAGGGGCCCTCGGCGCCCCCGTCGCGACGCCGCTCGATCCGCGTCACCGGCTCGTGACCACGAAATACAACCCCGCGCGCACGTGGACGCCGCAGAATGCTGTCGGCATCGGCGGCGCCTACATGTGCATCTACGGCATGGAGGGGCCAGGCGGGTATCAGTTCGTCGGCCGCACCGTGCAGGTCTGGAACACCTACCGCGCGACACGTGACTTCGAGGCAGGCAAGCCGTGGCTGCTGCGCTTCTTCGACCAGGTGCGCTTTTATCCCGTGAGCGCCGAGGAACTGCTGCGGCACCGCGAGGATTTTCCGAGCGGAAAATTCCAAATCCGCACCGAGCAGACGACCTTCCGGCTGAAGGATTACCAGACATTCCTCGCGCAGAATGCGGAGGCGATTGAAGGTTTCCGCGCCTGCCAGCGCCGCGCATTTGCCGAAGAGCGAGAGCGCTGGGCAGCAGCTGGACAAAAAGTCGTGGAGGCCGAGTCGGAAGCCGCAGCACCGGAGGGTGACATTGCACTGCCGCCGGGTGGCAGGCTCGTTGCGGCGCATCTGCCGGGCAGCGTGTGGCAGGTCGTCGTGAAGGAGCGCGCGAGCGTGGCCGAGGGCGACAAGCTGGTCATTCTCGAATCGATGAAGATGGAGACCGCCATCACCGCGCCGTGCGCCGGAAAAATCGAACGCATCCTCGTCGCACCCGGCAGGACGGTGGATGCCGGGCAGGCGCTCGTCGTCCTCGTGGAAAACTGAATCGTATGCCCGAAAACATCCTGCTCGCTGTGAACGGCACGCTCATGCGCGGCCTCGAACTGAACCCGAACATGCTCGCCGTCGGTGCCACGTTCGTCCGCGAGGACGCGACGGTGCCCGCCTACCGCCTTTATTCGATCAACGACCGGCACCCCGGCATGGTCCGCGTCGCGAGCGGCGGCATCCCAGTCGCCGTCGAGGTGTGGAGCGTGCCGCCCGATGGGCTTGCGTCCATTCTGCTGAAGGAACCGGCCGGCCTGAGCATCGGCAAAGTGAGCCTTCTCAGCGGCGCCGAGACGCTGGGCGTGCTCGCAGAGCCGATCCTTTGCGAGGGTCAGCTTGAGATTTCAAAATTCGGCGGCTGGCGCGCGTATATTGCGTCGAAGTGATGCCGCGCCCGTGCTGCGGAATACAGGGAGTGCGCAGCGGGGAAATCGGGTGGTGCGGTCTGCGCGGCTGTTGTAGATGCGGGGAAAATTTTCCGCCCGATGAGCAAGGCATTCACCAAGGAAGACGACGCGCAGCCGGAGCGTTCGCTGCGCACGCGCTCCACGTCCGGCCTGCCGCCGGGCGCGGCGAATTACATGACGGCGACTGGAGCGCGACGGCTGCTGGAGGAGCTTGCGGGGCTGGACGGTGGCAGCGAGCGGGCGGGCGAGATTCGGGACATGCTCGAAGGTGCGACGATCGTGGAGCCGCCAGCGGAGCCGCCGCATTGTGTTGTATTCGGCGCGAAGGTGACGCTGCGCGATGCGGAGGGAGGCACGGAAATATTCCGCATCGTCGGTGTGGATGAAGTGGGATTTGAGCCGCGCGCGGTGAGCTGGGTTTCGCCCGCGGGCAGGAGCCTGCTCGGGTTCGAGCCCGGCGAGCGGGTTGTTTTGAATGTGA
>JBGAPU010000090.1:0-25857 GCA_044221035.1 Chthoniobacteraceae bacterium
GTTCGGCTTGCCGCTTTTGTCCGGCGAATACTGGTCGAGCCCCGTCACATGCGCGGCCTTGTCCGCCATCAGCTCCGCCACGTAGCCGCGGCCGCAGCCGATATCCAGCACGCGCGCGCCGGGCGTCACGCTCTTGATGGCGCGCTCGTGCGAGCTGTCGTAGCCGAGCTTCAGGTCGTAGGTCTCCTCCACCGGGCCCACGTCAAACTTGCGGTCATACAGCAGGTTCTTGCTGTGCAGCTTCGCACGCACCACCGCCTTCACGCAGTCCCACGCATACTTCATCCCGTTCACGCGGCAGATCTCGTCGCCGTAGAAGGTGGGGATCGGCAGCTCCTTGATGCGCATCCCGGCGAAGACGAGCTGGATGATGATGTCCGTGTCGAAGTGGAAGTCGTTCGCGTTCCGCTCAAAGGGGAGCTTCTTCAGCGCCGCCACGGAATACAGCCGGTAGCCGCTGTGAAACTCGCTCAGCTTCGTCCCCAGCACCGCATTCTCAAAGGCCGTGAGCACCTGGTTGCCGATCCACTTGTAGAGCGGCATCCCGCCCTGCAGCGCGTCGGACTTGTTCATCATCCGCGAGCCGAAGACCGCGTCCGCCTCGCCCTTCGCGAGCGGCTCGATGAGGTCCGGCAGCTTCTCCGGCGCATACTGGCCGTCGCCGTGAACGAGCGCCACGATGTCAAAGCCGTTGTCGATCGCGTAGCGGTAGCCCAGCTTCTGGTTTCCGCCGTAGCGCTGGTTCTCGTGGTTGCGCAGCACGTGGATGCGGAAGTCACCCGCCTTGTCCTCGTGCTTCAGCCCCGTGGCAAAGGTCGAATCCGGCGACGAATCATCGATGATGAGCACCTCCACGCCGGGCCTGCGCAGCGAGGCCGGGATGCGGTTCAGCACGCTGGTGATCGTGGTCTCAGCGTTGTAGGCGACGATGAAGATGAGGACGCGTTTCTGCGCCGGATCGGACGAATCGGACATGGTTGGACAGGCGGACAATAGCGCTCTCCGTGCCACCGTCGAGCCCCGCGAAGAGGTTCGGCCGATGTGCAGTCCCGCGGCCCTCCTGCGCGGGAACGCGGGTCGGGAGGCGCGTGCCTTCCCGGGCGCGCATCTTTTTCCAATGACACCGCCGGTCGGCGGGTCATGCTCCCCGCATGAAAACCGCCCTCGTTCTCTCCACCCTCCTCTCGATTGCATCACTCGCCACCACGGCCCGGGCTGAGGAGCCGAAGCCGCTGCGGGCGGGGATCATCGGGCTGGATACCTCCCACGTGATCGCGTTCACGCAGACGCTGAACAAGGGGGCGAAGAAGCCGGAGGACGCCGCGGCGCTCGCGGGGGTGAAGGTGGTGGCGGCGTATCCGCAGGGGAGCAGGGACATCGAGAGCAGCACGAAGCGCGTGCCGGAATACACGGAGAAGGTGAAGGCGCTCGGCGTGGAGATCGTGGATTCGATCCCGGCGCTGCTGGAGAAAGTGGACGTGGTCTTTCTCGAATCGAACGACGGGCGGGTGCATCTGGAGCAGCTCAAGCCGGTGCTGGCGGCGAAGAAGCCCGTGTTCATCGACAAGCCCATCGCGGGGGATCTGGCGGACACGATCCGGATCATTGATTTGATCAAGGCGTCGGGCGTGCCGGCGTTCTGCTCGTCGTCGCTGCGGTTTTCCAAGAGCACGCAGGCGGTGCGCAACGGCTCGGTGGGGAAGGTGATGAAGGCGGAGACGTTCAGCCCGGCGCACCGCGAGGCGACGCACTCGGATCTCTACTGGTATGGCGTCCACGGCTGCGAGGCGCTCTTCACGGTGATGGGCACGGGCTGCGAGTCGGTGCGCAGCGAATTGGTGTCGGACGGAAAGTTCCTCGTGACGGGGACGTGGGCCGGCGGGCGCACGGGGGTCTTCACGGATGACCGCGCCGGCAAGGGCTACGGCGGCAAGGCCGTGGGTGAGAAGGGCGAGGCGCCGATCGGGGCCTACGACAGCTACGACGTGCTGCTGGTGGAGATCGTGAAGATGTTCCGCACCGGCAAGGTGCCCGTGAGCCCGGAGGAGACGCTGGAGCTGTATGCCTTCATGGACGGCGCCGCGCGCAGCAGCCGCAAGGGCGGGGAGGATGTGAACATCAAGCAGCTCATCGAGAAGACGCGGGCGGAGATGAAGAAATGACGAATGGCGGAATGACGAATGACGAAGGCGTGCCTTTCGTCCTTAGCCCGCCGTCATTCACTTGAACCGGTAGGTCACCCCGGCCACATAGGTGCCCCTCCTGGAACTCTCCATGAGCGGCATTTCGTAGCGGAGAGCAAACACCCATTGCTCATTGCTGCCCCATGCGCTGCCCAGCTCGAACTTCACCGAGGAACCGACAAGATTTCGGAACCGCCCGCCACCCACTCCCCCGGAAAAATCCCTCTTCCCAGCATATTCGACATAGGCATACCAGCGGCCGTGAAGATCAAATTCCACGCCCGGCTTGAAGTCGAAGGTTCTGCGCGACGTGACCCCTTCCCGTTCGGCGACCGAATGGTTGTATTGGAAGGTGGCCATCAGCTTGACCCGTGAATTGAGCCGCCAGGAGGCGGCGGCGAGGGGGGAGAGGACATACATCCCGTCGCCGAGCTGCGACTGCATGGCGGTGTCGAGCTGCGTCTTCAAGCCGAGGCTCCACCGGACATTCCAGATGTTTTCAAACGTGTGGGTGAGCGCCAGTTGAAGATCGCCCATCCCCGTCGCGCTCGCGTAGGTGGAGCCGCCTCCCGCGTGGTAATGGACCAGCGGCCAGTCGAGCGTGAGCTGCCATTCCTTGCGCCCCTTGAAGCCGACGGCATAGCTTCCAGAATACGTGAGCGTGTTCAGCGCGTCGCCGGACTTGTAATCAATGAACTCGTTCTCGATGCGGAGACGAGTGCAGTGGGCGGTCTTGTCATTCTCGAGGTTGATTTCCGTGTCCTCGGCGTCGGCTGGCTTCGGCGCAGATGAGGGCGGCGCGGCCAACAAGGGGCCGCAGGCCGACGCTCCGGCGATGGATGTGAGCAGAAACCGGAGGAAGTTCATTGTCTGTCCGCGCCCTGCGCTGCATGCAGCTTGAGGATGCGGTTTACCTCCTGGATGGCCTGCGGGTGCTGGTGGGCTCCGTGGTTGGACGGGACGATGAGCTCGCTCTTCGCACCGTCGAGGTGCGAGCTCCAATACGGCACGAGGCCGTCGGTGCTCACAGGCTTCGTGCGGTCCTTGTTTCCGCCTTTGCCGCGGTCGCCCATGATCGAGTGAAAGGGGATGCTGGAGGTGATTGGAAGCTTGTTGATTCCCACCACAAACCGGTTGTTTGGAGCCAGCGTGTCGAGGCTGTTCGGGATGCCGTTGATTTTCAGATCGCCGGCTTGAAAGGTGACCGCCTTCATCATCTCGCTGCCCGCACTGAGCAGCGACGACGGAGTCTTGACGAGCTTCGATGCAATCCGGCCAATCGAAGAGGTGGCCGTCTCGCTGCCGCGGTGGGGTGCTGCGATGAAGATCACGCGGTTGAACTCCTCACGGTGCCGGAAGATGAGGACGCTCTCCGCCAGTTTGCGCGCCTCCGGCGAGAGCTGCGTCTGTGCGGGCGGCTTGCCAAATGCCCGAAGCCAGAGCTTGCCGCCGGTGTCGGTGACCATCAGCCGGCTGATCATGCCGCCCATGCTGTGCCCGATGAGCACCATCCTTTTGTGGCCGGGGTAATACGCGTTGATTGCATCGAGCTGCTTCCGCAGAATCGCGGCGGAATAAGGATACGGGTAGCCGCTCGGGTGGCTGAAAAACCAGAACTGGTAGCGCCTGCGGATTTCCGGGTCGGCGCGCAGCCCGGTGATCAAAGGCGCCCACGTCGCGGGCGAGCTTTCCAGGCCGTGGACACAGAGCACGGGGATTTTCGCGGGGTCGTAGGGCTGAAGCCGCGCGAGGCGCGCGGTATCGGCAAATTTCTCGGGATTCAGGAGGCGCATCCGCTCGAATTTTTCCATGTTCATGCTGGCGAGGGCCACCGCGAGCGGCGCGGTGTAATCCGCGGCGAGCGGCTGGCGCCGCCCCGCGAATGTCACGTCCTCCTTAGCCAGCGGGTCTTCAAAGGAAACGATGCAGCGGCGCCCCTCGAACTTTGCGACCGCCGTCACGGCATAGTGGATATGCTTGCCCTGGGCAAAGGGATCGCGCTTCAACATTTCCGGCGTGGCGGTGAGCTTCGCGACAAGCGGTGCGCCGATGCCATCCTTGGTGTGGCGCTGCTTCATGTAGGTGCCGCTGATCTCGATCTGGTCGGCGGGAATGAATTCCAGCAGCGGCAGGATCGGCTCGCGGGTGATGTCCGTGCGTCCCGAGAGCAGCCAATCCCCCTGGGTGCCGGGGACGCGCAGTGGCTCGCTCCACGCGCGGATCTTCGCATCGCGCAGGGTGCTGAAGACGCGGGCGAGCGCGAAGTTGTAGTCCCGCTGCGCGCTGGCGTCGTTCGGATCACGCGCGAGCTGCCGCGAGGCGATCTCGGTGGCATCGAGATATTCGCCGATGGCGGCGAGTGGCTTGCGGCGATCCAGCCGCAGCGCATTGGCGATCTTCTGCTCCGCAGCCGTGAGGATGCCGGAACCGGACGATAACCGCAGGAGTTGCGGGCGCTTTTCCGTCACTTTCGAATATTGGGCGCATCCAGGGAGCGCAAACCCCGCTCCGAAGAGCAGAGCGATGACTGCGATGAAGCGCGTGTTTTTCATGGGCTTGTTGGAGTTGTCTTTTGCCGAAAACGGTCGTCGGTGGTGCGCGGTGCTATTTTGGAAAGAGCAGTGAAACGGTGAAATCCATCCCCCAGTCCGGCCCACCGGTTGCCTTCTCGATATAATAGCGGCCGCCGAGGCTGAAGCTCACGTCCTGCTTTCCGATCTTGAGAACCTGCGTGGTGGAGATTTCTACCGGCAGTGTCTGCTGCTTCAGGCGCCAGTCATAGACCGATCCCGCGCTCACTTGGAATGATGTCGTCCGCCTCGTGATGTGGGAGACGAATGGTGTGACCGATGTGGCGTTGACCTCCGGTGTGCTGTCGTGCCCGGCAAAGGACCACAGGTGATTCACCAGCACGCCGTAGGTCCACCCATTGCGCTGCTGGAGCACGGCAAGCGAGGGGCCCGCCGCCCACTTCTCCCCGCCGAGCCCGTGCTCGCTGGCGCTGGGAAAACGGAACCCCGGCCCCGCGCCCCAGATCCAGCGCGCCATCGTCTTGTTCGGTGAGAAATAGAACGCCTGGTTGATGTCCCCGAGGCCGACCTTGGACCGGGTGTCGGAGCGGGGAGCCTCGGCATAGACGGCCGGCACCTGCGTGCGCACGATGAGGCTCCACCGGTCATTGAGCGAGAAGGGGATGGCTGGATTGAGCGTGGCGGTGTAGCGCATCGCGTTGGCCTGGCCGATTCCGAAATCCCAGTCGTTCCGCATATTGATCCGGATGAGGTTGGAGAACGGGTTGTCGAGTTCCTTCAGCAACTCGATCTCCTCCTGCCGCTCCTCCTCCGTCTGCCTCGCGTGCCGGGGCGCGGCGGTGGCGTCCTGCACCGCCGCCGCAAGGCCGAGGAGGCCGCAGAGCGCGATGGCGGATGTGCAGGTGCGACTCATTGGGTTCGCATGGCAAATTCCGATGGCTGTCTTCTACTGAGTGACGACCACGTAAACCACCTCTCCACCGTAGAACACCGGGCGGTAGTAAACGCCGTTCACATAGTAGCAGTCATAGCCGGCATAATAAACCCGCTTCCACCCCGGCGGCAGAACATAGATTGTCGGAGGAGGAGGAGGAGCCGGATGTGTGGCTGCGGCCACTACGGCGGCTGTGGCTACTGCCGCACCCACGGGCGGCCGCGGCGGCGCAGGACGAGCCACGACAACCGTCCCACCCGGTGGACGCGCCGCAGGAACTGGAGGCCTTGCCGCAGGAGGGCGCGGTGCCGGACGGGAAGTGACGGCGACATTCCCGCGCGGACCGGAGACAGCGGTGCCACGTGGACCAGAGACAGCAGTGCCACGGGGGCCGGAAACAGCCACCCGCCCTCCGCCTCGCGGCGGTCTTGCCCCGTAGGGCGGGCGTGCATCCGCCAAAGCGGCGCTGAGGATGATTGCTCCGGCGACGAATGCGGGGAGGCAAAGCCTGCTCCGGCCCTGTCCCGATGGGTGATTTGGGTTGGCTTTGAATTTCATGGGAAATGTTTTGCTGATGGTTTTGAGAAGCTGGCTGTCAGACTTCAGGCGGCTGCTTACTTCCGTGCTCCCTTCCTAGCGGGTGTCTCCATCTCGGAGGTGGTCTTCATCGGAATCTTCATCGCGCCCCTGGGCGGCACAAAGGTGAATGCGCCGCTGTTCACGCTCGCGGCCATGTTCCAGTCCGAGAAATCAATCCTCAGGCCGGGCTGTCCGGGGCGATCCTTGAAGGTCGCGATGAGCGTCTTCGGGAGCTGGTCGGCGACCCCGACCCACAGTTCCGCGTCCGCCATTTTCCCGATGAGCTTCAGGTGGTGGCACTCGGTTTTCTTGAGCCCGAGGAACCCGCTGGAGAGGGTTTGCCGTCCGGCATAGGTGACCCTGCTTGCCGCCTGCTTGAAGCCCTTGTTGTAGGGGTCGCTCAGCACGAACTCCGCAATCGGCGGCGTGAACCCATATTTTTCATCCAGCCGCTCCACGAGGCCGTCAATGGATGTGCGCATCGGCACCGTCGCGTAGAGGTTCTGTTTCGGATCCTGAAGCGTCATGTTCTGCCCGTCGGCGTAGAGGCTCTTCGCGCCCTTCCCGCCGGATGCTTTCGTCAGGATTTTGTCGGGCCGTGAGACCGCGACTTCGATTCGGGCATCCTGCGGCATTCCGTTGCCGATCAGATTCCCATCCACCTGCCGGTGCGCCTTGAACGTGAACTGTCTGGCGGCTGCGAGTTTCGCCGACATCTGCCGGAGGATTTGGTCCGCGTTTGGAGCGGAGGCAGCGTCACGGGCGGCGGCAGTGGTGATGAGCGCGGTGAGCGCGAGGGTGGTGGTGATGGCGGGATTTTTCATGGCTTGAGGATTTTGAAATGGTTGGTTTTCACGGTTGGGCTCGTCCGCTGCCGGGGTTCACCGGCAGAAGCCATGCGCTGAAGCAGGAGGCGACACCCTGGGACAACACGGACGCGAACGATGGCTGTCCAACCTTTTGTGTGCGGGCGGAGCGAGCGGCACCGAAACCAGCGTCAGCGACACCACCAGAATTCCCGAGGCCGGAAGCCAGTTCACTCATTGCGGTGGCGATGAACGGCGTTTTCATGGTGGTGTTTTCCGGCTGTGAGTTTGCGGGCAGCCCTCGCGGGCGGCCCGCACGTCTCACAGCCGCCTCACGCGGCTCGATTTCCGGCGGGTTTCATGACCGTGGTCGGGCATGCGTGGGCGAAGCGGATGAGTTCGGGGCTTAGAAGGCGACCGCCATCTTGAACCAAATCGTGTCACCGCTGAGCCGCCTCTCCACGCCCAGTTCAGGCAGCCACTTGAGCTCCGCGACGACATCCTTGCCGCCGACCTTCGTGACGTAGGAGAGCACCGGGCCGACGCCGACGGTCCGCCCCTCAAAACCGCCGAGCTTGGCGCCTGAGCCGCTGTCACCGCTGATTTGCTGGTAGTAAAAGGCATTGGCACCGATGCCGATGAATCCCTTCCCGAGCGGCAGATGCTGGGCGATGGTCGTCTCCAGGTGGAACGAGCTTCCGCTGTGATAGTCGGTCGTGTTGTTCTTTGTGTTGAAGTCGAAGCCCGCAAAGGCGCTCACCTCGAGGCCGATCTTGCTGCTCAGCCAGCTCACATAGGCGGCCGGCTCGAATGTCCAGTAGTTCTTGCCGATGTTCGCCAGCGCGCCGCGCTGAAAGTCGCCAGTGGGCGCATAGATGCCGAAATTGAACCCATAACTCAGGTCGCCCTTCTTCCACCCCAGCATGAGCGGGAGAATCTGGATGTCCCCGAATCCATCGGTGATGTCGCGCGCCGAGGCGGTGTGTGTGGCGGCCTGCACATTTCCCTGCACATCCATCCACACGTATGGGACGGCGATGCCCGCAGCATAGCTGGCGCCGGCAATCTTCCACGGGCTCTGGTAGAGGAAGAGCGAGGTGTCGGCGTAGACGTTCGCCTTCACGTCGAGCACCAGCTGTCCGCCAATATTCAACTGCTTCCCGGCCGTCACGGAACCGGTGTAATAGGTGAAGGCGTTCACGTAAATGAACCCCTCCTTGCCGGGCGGCACGTCAATGAACGACGCCGTGGCACCGGGCAGGTAATGGCCGCTGCCGGCTTCTTCGGCGCGGAGGGCAGGGGAAAGCAGCAGGGCTGCAAGGATCGTTGTGGACAGGATTTTGGTTTTCATGGGTTTGGTGGATTAGTTTCGTTGGTTGGTGTGGTGGGGTGCAGGTGGATTGATTGGCTAGTCGTCATCCCCCGGCTTCGCATTCCGTGCGTAGGGGCCGTCGTCGGTCAGGATCACGCCGTTGGTCTTCGAATATTTCTCCCACAGGGCGAGCATCGCCTTGCGCCGCGCGGGCTCCTGCTTGGAGAGGTCCTTCATCTCGCCCACGTCGTCCTTGACGTTGAAAAGCTGCCACTCGCCGTTGCCGCCCGCGCTCTTGCGGAGGTTGAGCAGCTTCCAGTCGCCCTGGCGGATGTAGCGGTTGCCGAACAGCTCCTCGCCGATCCAGTCCTTCTCGGTGCGGACGGACTCCGCCGTGCCGGAGAGCAGCGGCACGAGTGATTTGCCCGTGAGCGGCGCGAGCTTGCTGCCCGCCTGCTTCGAGGGATGCTCGGCGCCCGCCAGTTCGAGGAAGGTGGGCACGAGGTCGGTCGCGTGCAGCAGGGCCGGGACCGTCTCGCCGCTGCGCTTCACGCCGGGACCGGCGATGATGAGCGGCAAACGGGTGCCGCCCTCGGTCACGAGGGTCTTGAACCCCCGGAAGGGCGTCGCGCCGGCCTGCGCCCACGCCGCGCCGTAATCCACGGCCGAGCCTTTCCTGCCCCAGTTCTCGGGGCGCTGGTCGAAGTTTTTCAGGAACCACTGCTTGGCCTCGGGGGTGAAGACGGCCTCCACGAGGTGGGCCAGCTCGATCGGCTCCGGCCCGTTGTCCGAGAGAAAGACGACCACCGTGTTGTCCAGCTTGCCCAGTTCCTTCAGCCGGTCGAGCACGCGACCGATGTGAAAGTCCATGTTCGCGAGCATCGCCGCGTAGATTTCCATGCGCCGGGCGGAGAGCTTCTGCTGCTCGGGCGTCAGCTTATCCCAGGCGGGAATTTTCGGCAGCCGCGGCGTGAGCTGCGCGTCCTTGCCCACGATGCCCAGCTCCTTCATGCGCGCGAGCCGCTCGGTGCGGAGGACTTCATAGCCCTTGTCATAGACGCCCTTGTATTTGTCGAGCCAGTCATCCGGCACGGCGAACGGGCTGTGCACCGCCTGGAAGCTCAGGTAGCCGAAGAACGGCTTTCCGTCGTCCTTGTTCTCCTCCACGCACTTGAGGATGAAGTCGGCGTAGGCCTCGGTGGAAAAATGGTTCTCCGGCAGCTTCTCCAGCGGCTTGCCGTTGAGCGTGAAGTTCAGCTTCGGATGCGCCGGGTTCGGATACGTCATGTCGCTCCAGTTGCTCCCGCCGCCCTGTAGCAGCGTGAAGTCGCGCTCGAAGCCCATTCCCGCGGGCCAGTGCTTCGGCTCATAGCCCATGTGCGACTTGCCCGCCCAGTAGGTGTGGTAGCCGGCATCCTTGAGCACCTTGCCGATGGGCACCACGCGGCTGTTCAGGTGCCCCTCGTAGCCCGGCTTGCCCTTCTGCTTCGGCCCGAGCATTTCCTCCATGTTGCCAAAGCCCGCGATGTGGTGATCGCACCCCGTCAGCAGCATCGAGCGCGTGGGCGAGCAGGTCGGCGCGACGTAGAAACTCGTCGCGCGCATCCCGCGCTTCGCGAGCGCATCGATGTTGGGCGTCTTGATTTCGCCCCCGTAGCAGCCGATGTCGGAAAGGGCCATGTCGTCGGCGATGATGAGCAGGATGTTCGGCTTGTCCGCCGCACGCAGGGCGGGCGCCAGCAGCGCAAGCGAGGCAAGGAGGAGGACCAGGTGCTTCGTTTTCATGGGAGTTGGTTTGGGTTTCGTTGTTCGGTCTTCGATTCGCACGCATGCGCGTGAAGCATCGCTGCAAGCCCTTTATAACCGTTCCTCCGTGCGCTGGCTCGCCCCCCCCTTGCCCAATGGGGGACAAAAATTGCCTCGCGGATTGCCGGGCAGGATCTCCGGAGAAAATGCAGCGGGGCTTTTCATCGTCAGAAAATCACCTTGAGCAGCCGATCCAGAAGCGCCTCCAGGGGGACCATCGTCAGCAGCAGCGGCGCGACGGGGAGCAGGGTGGTGATGGCCAGTTGCGCCACGTTCTGCAGGGTGAAGGGCAGGAACCGCATCTCCTTCACCACGGCGAAGCTGTTGCCGAGGTCGGCGAGCGACTGGATGTCCGCGCTCCCGATGAGCGCCTCCCCCGACGGTGCGCCGCCGCGCAGCCATTTGTGGTCGAACTCGCGCGCGTAGCGCTGTGCCAGGATGCCGTAGTCCCGCAGGCCGGTGCGCTTGGCCTCCGCGAGCGCCGGGAGGAACACCAGCATCGGGCCGATGATCATGAGGAGCATCACGGCCACCAGGCCGGTGAGTTCCAGCTTGAACGCGGCCAGCGTGGCGCCCGTGTAGAAAATGCGGTTCGCCATCAGCCCCGCGAGCAGGGCGCCCTGCCCGGCGAGCACGGGCGCAAACGACTGGCTCACCACCGAGAGGAAGCCCAGCCCGCCGCAGCGGTCCGGGTGCGTGGGCATGAGGCGCAGCCCGAGGCGCGACACCTGCCAGAGGAAGCGCGCCCAGATGAAGAGGCGGAAATACCAGCGCAGGAGCAGGAATTGAAAGAGCGGCAGGCTCACGAAGCCCATCCACCAGCCGGCGAGCGACGGCTGCAGCTTCCCCCCGACCGGCACGCCGGACCAGCTCTCCACATCCAGCGCGATATGGGTGCGCCAGAGCAGGCCCGCGCCCACCACATACACGAGCGCGATGATGCACACTTCCGCCGTGACGGAATTGCGCAGGCGCAGGGCCGACGCCACGGCGGCGTCGAACCGGGCGCGTGCCCCCTCGGGGATCAGCCCGCGTGCGAGGAACTGCCCGATGAGCGGGCGCATCCGCTGGTGGACGACCAGTTCCGAGACGATCAGCAGCGGCAGCGCGAGCAGCAGGCGCACGTGCATCTCGATGTCGTGCAGGAAAGGCAGCTTCACGCCTCCGCCCCACGCGTGCCCCTCCGCGATGGAGAGCACCAGCAGCGGCAGCCACGCCAACAGCGCCATCACCACCAGCCGGCGCCGCAGCAGTTCCAGCGCATCCCCGGAGAGCCGGGCGCGGCGCCAGAGCTGATACAGCGGTCCGCCGAGCACCAGCGAGAAGTCGGGCGGCTCCTGCAGGAGCGGTTCGGCGGCGGGTGCGTTCATGGTCGTTGTCTTGTTCGCCGGTGAAGTCGCGGGCCGCCCCTTGGGGAATCGGGGCCGCCCGCGTGTTTCACAAGCGAAACGGCGCCTACTGCCGGCCCATCGCCGCCTTGATGGCGTCCTCGGGATTGACGGCGTGGTTGTTCGGGTCATCCGCGATCGAGAGCTGCACGCCTTTGACCTCGCCGTTGAAGGCGTTGCCGACCGAACTGTAATCCGGGGAAACCGGGGAGCCGGAATCCTCGCCGACATCGCAGCCGTCGTCGGCGGAGAAGATCGTCGCCAGCGTCGCGGCGAGCTTCCCTTCGCCGACCTTCTTGCCGTCGGTGTAGAGCGTCACCTTTCCGCCCTTGCCGAGGCCGCCGCCGTCGTAGGCGAACTCCATGCGGACCTGATGCCGGCCCGCGGGAAGGGCGTTGGCCGACTCGACATAGAAGTGTTTGAAGCCGCCCCAGTTGTAGCAGTATTTGAGTTTTCCGCCCTTGGCGTAGAGGCTCCAGCCGCCGATGTCTCCGCCTTGAGCGACGATGACGCCATCGGCCCCCTTCTCAGGCACGACGATTTCCGCAGTGACGGAATGCGACTTGTTCTTGATGTTGAGCACGCAGTTCTCCGACAGGCGGCCCATGCCGCCGGCGAGGAGCTGCGTGTTCCCCTTGATGAGCTTCGGCCGGCCGGCGAGGTCCGGGTTGATCTTCTCCAGCAGGCGGTCATCCAGCGGCAGCACCTTGTATTGCGCGGCCTCGATCAGCCATTGGCGCTGCAGTTCGTGGAGCTTGTCCGGCATCTGCTTGGCGAGGTCGTTCGCCTGGGTCCAGTCCTTGGTCCCGTCGTAAAGCTCCCACACATCGTCGTCGAAGGCGGGCCGCTTGGCCATGATCCAGGGCGTGTAGTGCTTCGTGACGGCGGACCAGCCCTTGTAGTAGATGCCGCGGTTGCCCATGATCTCGAAGTATTGCACGTCGTGCTGTTCGGGGGCCTTGGCCTTGTCGAACGTGTAGAGCATGCTGGTGCCCTCGATGCGATCCTGCTGGATGCCGTTGACCGAAAGCGGCTGCGGCAGATGGGCCGCCTCGAGGACGGTCGGGGCCACGTCAATCACATGGGTGAACTGCGAGCGGATTTCGCCCTTGGCCTTGATTCCTTTCGGCCAGTGGACGACGGCGGCGTTGCGCGTGCCGCCCCAGTGGGAGGCGACCTGCTTGGTCCACTGGTAAGGCGTGTTCATCGCATGCGCCCAACCGACGGCGTAGTGGTTGTAGGCTTCCGGTCCGCCGAGTTTGTCGATCTTCGACGTCAGGTATTCGGCCGTCTCCAGCCCTTGCAGGCCGTTGAAGTAGCTCATCTCGTTGTAGCTCCCGTTGATGCCGCCCTCCGCCGAGGCGCCGTTGTCGCCGACGATATAGTAAACGAGCGTGTCATCGAGGATGCCGAGCTTGTCCAGGCGCTCCACGACGCGACCCACTTCGTGGTCGGTGAATTCCATGAAGCCGGCATACACTTCCATCTCACGGCGCAGCACGGCCTTGAACGCCTCGGGCATGTCGTCCCACGCGGGAATCTCCTTCGGACGCGCGGTGAGCTGGCAGTCCGCCGGGATGACGCCGAGCTTCTTCTGCCGGGCGAAGGTCTCCTCGCGCTGTTTGTCCCAGCCCTGGTCAAACTTGCCCTTGTATTTGTCGGCCCACTCTTTCGCCACGTGATGCGGCGCGTGCGTCGCGCCGGGGGCGAAGTAGATGAAGAACGGCTTGTCCGGCGCCAGCATCTTCTCCTGCGAGATCCACTTGATGGCCTTGTCCGTCATGTCCGTCATGAGGTGGTAGCCCTGCTCGGGCGTCTTCTTGTTCTCGACCGGCGTGGTGCCCTCGTAGAGCGTCGGATACCACTGGTTCGCCTCGCCGCCGAGGAAGCCGTAGAAGTATTCAAAGCCGCCGCCGCCGGTGGGCCACGCGTCGAAGGGGCCGACGGGGCTCGTCTGCCACACGGGGACTTCGTGGTTCTTCCCGAACTGCGCGGTGGCGTAGCCGTTGAGCTTCAGCGTCTCCGCCAGCGGCGCCATGGAGTTCGGCCGCACCGAGCTGTAGCCGGGCGCGCCCGTCGCAATCTCGGTGATGCCGGCCATGCCGACGGAATGGTGGTTGCGCCCCGTGAGCAGCGCCTGCCGCGTCGGCGAGCAGATGGCGGTGGTGTGGAAGCGGTTGAACTTCAGGCCGCCCGCCGCGAGCTTGTCCAAGGTCGGCGTCTGGCATGGGCCGCCGAAGGCGCTGCTGGACCCGAACCCGGCGTCGTCAATGAGGATGACCAGCACGTTCGGCGCGCCCTTGGGCGGACGGAGCTGGGTGATGGGCGGATTCTTGGAGTCCGGATTCTTCGCGTCATAGACGATCGAAGTCGCCCGGGTCGTGTTGGGCATCGGCAGATGCGTGCGGTCGAGCGCGGCCTCACGCGTCTGCGCCGAGCCTTGTGGGGCGAAAGCCGCCAAGGTGATGCCGGCGATGGCCAGCGTGAGGATGTGGGTTGTTTTCATGGGTGTGGCTTGGTTCTGGTTGTGTGATTTGGCGGAGCCGGGAGGTTATTTCGGGAAGAGCAGCGTGACGGTGAAGCGCAGGCCCCACTCGGGTCCGCCGGCCGGCTTGTCCGCGTAGTATTTGCCACCGAGGGCGAACTGCACGGGCTGGCCGCCGATTTTCACGAGCTGGCTGATCTGGCCGACGAGCGGCACGGTCCACTGGTGGGTCGCCCAGTCGTAGGTGGACTCGGTGCTCACGCCGAAGGTCGTGTAGGTCTTCGTGGTGTAGGAGAGGAACGGCTGGAGATAGGTGGCGTTCACGTCCGGCGTGCTGCCCTGCCCCGCGTAGGACCAGATGTGGTTGGCGAGGATGCCGTAGGTCCAGCCCTTGTCCTGCTTCAGCAGGACGGCCGTGGGGCCGGCGCCGAGCTTGCCCGTGCCGAATGCGTCGTCCGTGGAGGTCGGGATGAGGAACACCGGGCCTGCGCCCCAGATCCAGCCATTGGAGGTCGGCTCCTTCGGCGAGAAGAAGAAGCTCTGCACGATGTCGCCGAGGCCGGCCTTGTCGCCGCCGCCGAACGTCGGCGACTCCGCGTAAACCACCGGCAGGATGGTGCGCGAGATGACGTTCCAGTCCGCATTCATCGAAAAGGGAATGACCGGCTGGATGTTCGCCGTGTAGCGCATCGCGTTCGTGGCGCCGAAGCCGAAGTCCCAGTTGCTCTGGATCGGCGCGCTGATGAGGCTGGCGATGGGGTTCTGGAGCTTCTTCGCCAGCTCGGCCGCCTCATCGGTGCCGCCGGCAGCCGCCGGCTTCTGCAGCTTCTCGCCCGCGATGGCGGCGGTGGAAAATGCCACCCCAAGAAGCGCGGCCGTGAGGATTTTGTGGGGGCGGGTGGTCTTCATGGTGGTTTGGGATGTGACGGGATCGTCGTCCCCACGCCGGCCTGCGTCTCTCCGCCGGTTGCGTTTCACCGTCCCTCCGCTGCCCCACAGTGCCCGGGGGCGCTGCCGGGGTGCCTGTCATTGCCCGCAATGGAGGCGCGGAGGGAAAGTGCCGACACGGTCAGAAGTGACCGGCGCGGTGGAACGGCTTTGCGCCCGGCGCGCTGCCGCGGCCAAGGGCGCTGCCGATGGGATGCATGGGCGGCCCAAGGGGGATGCATGGGCGGCGCAACGCCGCCCCCTTCGTCCGCCCCCGCGCCGCCCGCGCGCTGAGCGCCACCCTACCGCCGCAGCGCGAGCACCAGCGTGTTGTAGGCGGTGCGCAGCGATTCTAGCAGACTCCGCCGGGGGGTGAAGTCAGAACCGCGCTGCATTCTGCCGCGCGGTGCCCGCGGTTCTAGCAGACTCCGCCGGGTGCATGTGCCGGAGCGGGGAAAACCGTCAGCCGGCCGGGGCTTCCCGGCCTTCGGAGTCGGTGGCCGCCCCGGCCTTCCGCTGCAGATTCCAAGCAAAACCCGCCTCTTCGAGCTGGCGGATGCGCTCGGGCGCCAGAATGCCGCGGCGCTTCCGGCGGCGCTGCTCGCTCGCCCAAATCCCGAGCGCGATGTCCTCGGGGCAAGGAAGGGGAACGCTGCCGTGGCCATGGCGCGCGCGGAAGGCGAGCAACTGCGCGATGCGCTCCGCCCAGCGCGCCGCGGCGCGGTCGCGGCGGTTTTCCCATTCAAACCCGATGGCCTCGAGCTGCTCGCGGCGAACCTTGGACATGAGCCCGTGGCGTGCGTCATGGCGGATTTGGCAGACCCAGCGGCCCAGGCCGTCCGGGCCGGCGCCGTGCGGAACCTGCATGTCGCCATGGGCCTCGCGATAGGCGAGCAGGTGCCCGAGCATCCGCGCCCAGCGATCCCGCTGCGCGTCATTCCCGCCGCCCCGCGCCTCCCATTCGAAGCCCACGGCGTCCAGCCGGGCGATCCGCTCGTTGCTGAGCCGGCGCTTCTTCCGGAGATCCCGCTGCACGCCCACCCAATGGCTGAGCGGGATGTTCTCCTTCCATTTGGCCGGCACCCGGCAGTGGCCGAAGCGGGCGCGGAATTCGAGCATCTGGGCAAAGCGCAGGTCCCACCGCTCCTGCTTGTGCCGCCCGGTGTCCTCCCACGCAAAGCCGATCGCCTCCAGTTTCCCGCGCCGGTCCTCGCGGAGCACGCCGGTCCTGCGGTTTTCGCGCTGGTTCATCACCCATTCCCACAGCGCCGGCGCGGGCGGATGATTCTTCGGCACCTCGGTGTGGCCGTGCTCCTGCGCAAAGCGCGTCAGGTGCGCGAGCATCCGCTCCCAGTGCTCCTCGACCGACAGGCCCGCATGGCGCGCATGCCACTCGAAGCCGATGGACTCCAGCAGCCGGATGCGCTCCGCGCTGAGCCGGCCTTTCTTTTTGAACTGCCGCTGCACATCCACCCAGTGGGCGAGAGGGATGTTCTCCTTCCATTTCGCCGGCACGCGGCAGTGGCCGAAACGCTCATGGAAGGCGCGCAGCTCCGCGAGGCGCAGGTGCCAGCGTTCCTCGATCCCGAGGAGGCTCACGCCGAGCTGCTGGAAGCGCCACCAGCGCCCCATCGGCAGCGTGCCGGCCACCGCCATCTGCTGCTGGTAACGCAGCCACTGCCGCAGCTTGTGGTGAATGGTATCCGATCTGGAGATGCGCACATGCCCGAAAAGACGGAGGTAGCGCTCCAGTTCGGAGAACCGCTGTTCCCAGAGTGCGTCAGCGTCGTCGGAGCGGGGCATGGGGAGGCCGGTCAGAAAACGTCGTCGAGGGTCTTTGCCTTCTGCAGCCGGGCGAATGACGTGCAGGGTGGAGGAGCGGTCCAGCGGTAGCCGTCCGGAATGTTCTGCATCTTCCTGCGTTCGCCGATGAGCTTCTTCACATCAAGACAGATGCGGCTCTCGCCAAGGAGCGCCGCCTTGACCTCGGAAATCGTCGCCTCCAGTTCAGCCTCCTTGTCGAAAGGCCGCGGGAGGAATTGTTGGGTGGGTGTCGAGAGCATGGGGGTTACGGGTTCGTCTTTTTGGCCCGGCGGGAGAGGAGGCTCCATTCAAATCCGATTTCCTCGAGCCGGCGGATGCGCTCCGCGCTGAGCATGCCCTTCTTTTTGAAGTGCCGCTGCACCCCCACCCAGTGTCCAAGGGGAACGTCCTCGCTCCACTTGGCGGGCACGCGGCAGTGGCCGAAGCGCTTGCGAAAGGCGAGCAGTCGCTGGAAGCCGCTTTCCCAGCGCCCGGTATTGCCCCTGCGGGTGACCTGCCACGCAAAGCCGATGGATTCGAGCTTCTCCCGGCGCTCTGGAAGCAGGCTGCCCCTGCGGTGCTGGTAGCGCTGCATGTTCACCCATACGCGCAGGCGGCGATCCATGCAGTCCTGCGGCACGTCGGCGCTGCCGTATTCGCGGCTCCGGGCCGCGAAGCTCGCGAACATCTCCATCCAGCGCTGATCATCGTCGAGCGAGCGGCCCGAACGGCCATGCCATTCGAAGCCGATGGCATCCAGCCTCGCGATGCGCCCGGCGGCCAGCAGTCCCTTTTTCCTGAATTCCCTCTGCACTTCCACCCAGTGCCCGAGGGGCACGTCCTCCGCCCATCGGGCGGGAACGCGGCAGTGCCCGAACCGCTCCCGGAAGGCGAGCAGTTGCTGGAAGCGCCGCTCCCAGCGCCCGGCAAATTCGCGCAGCGTGGAGCGCCAGGCGAAGCCGATCTCCTCCAGCTTGCGGCGGCGCTCCGGCTGCAGGGTTCCCTTCCTCCCATGCTCGCGCTGCGTCAGGACCCAGTTGCCGAGGCCGTGCTCCTTCCAAGTGGCGGGAACCTCCGTGTGGCCGTGCTCCTTCTGCCAGTCGAGCAGGCGGGAGAACATGGCGGCCCATTGTCCGTCGTAGAGATAGGCCAGGCTGCGCGGAGTCTCCCACTCGAAGCCGATCGCCTCCAGCCGCGCGGTGCGTTCGGCACTGAGGCTGCCCTCCTTCCTGAATGCGCGCTGCGAGTAGGCCCAGTGGCCGAAGGCGGAATCCTCCTTCCAATGCGTCGGCACCCGGCAGTGGCCGAAGCGCGCGCGGTATTCGAGCAACTGGGCGAAACGCCGCTCCCAGCGGTCGTCGGAACTCACCGGAGCCTCCCCCCATGGGAAGCCGATCGCGTCGAGCATTTTCCGGCGTTCCGGCGGGAGGGAGCCTTCCCGCTGCAGGCGGCGCTGGCGGGTCGCCCACTGTTTCAGGCCCGGTGCGGGAACATAACCCCGGGGCACCCTCGCATGGCCGTGCTCCCGGATGAATTCCGCGAGGTGCCCGCGCATCTGTTGCCAGTCTCCCTCGGTGAGAACCGGCTGATGCTTCAGATTCCACTCGAAGCCGATCGCCTCCAGGCGCTGGATGCGCTCCGCGCTGAGCATTCCCCTTTTCCGAAACTCGCGCTGCACGCTCACCCAATGTCCGAGCGGGATGTTCTCCCTCCACTTCGCCGCCACGCGCGTGTGGCCAAACCGCCTGCGGAATTCCAGAAGCTGCTCGAAGCGCTCCTGCCAGCGCAGATGCCATCGGTCCTCCGTGCCGAGCAGCGCCACGCCGATGTCCTGGAAGCGGAGCCACAGCCCGGCGGGGAGCCCGCCCGCCCTTGCCAGGCCCTCCTGACGAAGCAGCCACTCCCGCAGCTTCCGGTGGATGGGCGAATTCGAGATGCGCGCGTGTCCGAAGATGCGGACGTGGCGCTTCAGTTCGGCAAACCTCTGCTTCCAAAGTGCGTCGGCGGCCGGCTTCACGGGGAGGGCTCAGAAGACGTCATCCAGCGTCCGCGCCTTCTGCAGCCGGGCGTAGGACGTGTAGCGCGGGGCCTGCCCCACCTCGACCAGATCACGGGCCTTCGCGGCGAGGAGAGTCCGAGCAGGTAGGCGTCGGGAAATGTTCTGGGTCTTTCCGCGCTCACCGATGAACTTCTTCCCACCGAGATCAATGCGGCTCTCCCCAAAGAACGCCGCCTTCACCTCGGAAATGGTCGCCTCCAGTTCAGCCTCCTTGTCGAAGGGCCACGGGTGGAATTGCTGGGTGGGGGTCCGGAGCATCGCGCTGCTGATTTCTCAAATCAAAACGTGACCAGCCTGACCATCTTCCCCTTCGATGGCAATCTGTCGGTCACGCAATCTCGCAAAAAGCTGGCATGCGGCCGCCTTGCAATTCGCCATCGATGCTCCGGATGCGAACTTGCTTTGGCGCCTTGGCTAATCCCTGCCGAAGTCCCCGAACAGGCCAGCCCCCCGCAGGCATCCCGGGCCGCAGGCCCCCGACAAGCCAGCCCAAGGCAAGCGACGAAGGAGCGCCGCCCTGGGGAACTGCGGACAAACAGGACAACAGCCCCATCGGGGCGCAACAACCCGAACGGTCGTTCAGTCCCACACATGCCGCTCGTCCACCTCCACGCCATGCCTGCGGCACAGCGCCCGGAATTCCTCCTGAAACGAAACCTTGCGGTGATGCTCCTCCTGCGCGCCCACATACGCGCGCACCGCCTCCACATTGGACTGGCTGACCGAGAAAACCCCATAGCCGCCCTGCCAGTAAAAGCCCGCGTGCTGCGGACCCTGCGCCTTCATCCACTTCGACGAACTCTTCTTCACCTGCTCCACGAGCTTCGCCGCCGTGATGGTGCGCGCGAGATTGCAGAGGATGTGGACGTGGTCCTCCACGCCGCCGATGAGGATCGCCTCGCAGCCGATCTCCCGAAGGGTGCCGGCCATGTAGGCGTGCAGTTGCGCGCGAAGCTGCGCGTCCCGGAGGAAAGGCACACGGTTCTTCGTGCTGAAGACAATGTGCAGGACGATGCGGGCGAGGGATTGCGGCATGGGGGCTCAAGACTGTCGCGCCCCGGTGGGGCTTTGCGATTCCTGATTCGAGAACCCAAGGCGGCGCTCCTTCGTCGCTTGCCTTGGGCTGGCTTGTCGCAGGGCCTTTTGGCCCGGGGCGCATAGCGCATGCGGTGGCAGGGATATGCGTCGCCGCACCGAAGGTGCAGACACAGGCCAGCCCGGGGCAAGCGACGAAGGCGCGCCGCCCCGGGAAACCGGTGGGAAAATGAGACAACAGCCCCATCGGGGCGGAACAACCGGAAGGCATCCGATGCCCAATGTGCCGTTCGTCGATTTGCACCTGCCGCGCCCCGGTGGGGCTTTGGCGATTCCCGATTCGCGCCCCAAGGCGGCGCTCGTTCCTCGCTTGCCTTGGGCTGGCTTGTCGCAGGCCCTTGGCCTGTTCCGGCTCGGCGATTCGCAGGTCAATGGACCGCGGGGATGTTCTGCGTCTTGCCCTTCTCCCCGATGAGCTTCTTCACATTGAGATAAATGCGGCTCTCTCCAAAGAGCGCCGCCTTCACCTCGGAAACAGTCGCCTCGAGTTCAGCCTCCTTCTCGAAATGCCATGGGGTGAATTGTTGGGTGGGGGTCCAGAGCATGGGTTCCTATTTCTCGTTTCCGGTTTTGCCGGGGGTGGCGTTTCTTAATTTCAAGAAGGTTTGATACACGCTGGCTCCGCATGCGGCCGCGTAGCTGTCGGTGAACATGCGTGCCGGATGCTGCGGGAGGCGAACGACAACCGTCCCCTCCAAGGGGCCGCCCTTCCCGATGCGAAATCCGTAGATGCGCCGGTGGAATCGCCGCGGATTGCCATAGATGGATAGGGCGATGGGAAACTCATCGGGCGACCCAATGGCATAGTGGTTTTCCGTGATGGTTGCCTTGAGCAGGGCGTAGGACCGCCTTTCCATGGCGACAATGAGGCGGGGCGCCGTCTGCTCCAGCAATCGCAGGAGGCCTCCCGCCCCGGCGCGCATGCGATCTTCCGGCACGTGCGCGGCATTCGGATCCTGGACCGCGTCGAAATTGAAGACCGCATACAAGAGCAGGGCTTCCGCTTCGCTGGCCACCGGGAGCAGGGTGCGCAGCAGAGGCCTCATGCTGGTCTTGAATCCTCCATCCCAACGAAAGGGCTCCGTGAAGGGGATGTTCCAATACGGATCGGCTTTCACGACGAGCCCTTGTTGGCCGCCGGGGCTTGGTCCTAGGAATGCCAGCCACGGACGGACTGAACCACGGCAACCGAGGGGCCATGAGACTGTCGCCTGTGGCTGCGAGCGAAGATGACCGAGACGTTCTTCAATTTCCCCGCGAATTTTTTCCGATGGGTTCATTACGGCGTTCAGCTTCCGGAGAATCTCCCCCCATCCCGGTGCGCCCTTCCGAGAGTGGCGAGGGTTTCGAGGATTTCGGCGAGGTCTTCGGGGTTGGCGCGGAGGAAGTGCCTGGCGAGCTCGGCGGGGGTGACGGGGCTGGCGGCGGTGCGGAGGGCTTGCTCGGTGGCGGCGACGCGTTCGGCGAGGGGCTTGGGCCAGGGGAGCTTTTTGCTCGCCTGCTTCTTCTTCGCCTTTGTGTCCCTAGTGCCCTTCGGTGTGAGCTGCATCGCGGACTGAGCGGTTCCGGCGGGGTTCTGGTAGTCGGGGCGGAGCCAGCGGATTTTCCCGGCGGCTTCCTCGGCGGCGCGCTCGGCGTTCAGCGCGACGAGGCGGCGGAGGATTTCGGCGTCGAGCTCCTTTTCCCACTCGGCGATGGCGGCGTGGAATTCCTCCCCGGTGGCGGAAAGCTGGAGGTCGCAGCCCGTCTCGAAGTCGTGGAGGGTTCCCCCGTGGGCGGCGGCGCGGTGCTGCCAGAGGTCGCCCCAGCCGTAGGCTTCGGCCACGGCGGCATCGAGCTCGTCGTGGAGCTGGTGGAGGACGGAGACGAGGCCCTGCTCGTGGATGGCCTGCTCCTTCGGAGTGAGCGGGCGGCCCTCGCGCAGCGCCTCCAGCACGTTATACATCGCGGTGAGGGAAAGGCCGGGGTGCTGTGCCTGCACGCGTTTGCGGTGCGCATCCAGTTCCTCGCCGAGCGCGCGGATGCGGGATTTGGTGGCGTCGTCGCAGTCGGGGAAGGGAAAGGGGTCGAAGCAGCGTGTGTTGTTGTAACGAGGATCGTTTCCAACGCCGAGGCGGGAGCCGGCAGCAAGGGCGAAAGCTACGTGAATGCGGCTGCTGAGGACGCCGAGCACGAAGGAGTCGTCACTCGCGATTGCATTGAGAGCTTGGTCGGGGAGGATGGATGAGTCGAGGAAGACAAAGAAGCGGTGTTTCGCCGTAACCGGCGAAGCAATGTAACGGCGCAATCCATCGAGCATCTTCCGGAGCATGGGCTGTGGTTCTCCAAGCACCCACCAGCGTTCCCGGTAAGTTGCGCGGCGGCTTTGTTCCCGCTCGGGTTTCACATGAGTCAGGAGATGCTGATAGATGGCGGGGAACTTCTTCCGAGTCTCGTCCGCACTGACTCCGAAGAGATCAATGCAAAGGATGCCGCGTGGCGAATCGGTGATGTCGCGACCATTGCGGTATTCGCGAATGTGCCTGTCGGCATCGGCGACTGTCTCTAGTCCGAGTTGTTCCGCTTGATCCCGATTTACGATGAATCCTTCACCGATGGTTTGGACGCCGCGGGAAACAAGGCCCTCGTTCGCCTTCAGTTCGACCGTTCCAGCCACATCCGCGCCGGTGGTGAGGTCTTCGGCGATGCATCCATTTGCAAAGTGGAAGGCGACCTCCGCGGAGCCGTCCTCGCGCGGAGTTTCCTGCGTGACGGTGCGAAGCTCGCCGGGATGCGTGCCGGAAACGCCGACGGTCATGGCGATGCGGACGGCGGCTTTCTTTTCGTCCTTCGCGGTGGCGTCCACCCACGGATGATCGGGGATGGCGAAGACGAGGGAGAGCGGCAGCCCGGAGGGCTGAAGGAGATTAGCCGGTGGTGGAGCGAAGCGAGAACCACCGGATCGCGGATCATCCGCGGAAGGCGCCCCGGAGGGTGCGCCGGGAGATTCCGGCACCCCTGCCGGGGTGCGTTTCTTTTTCGACCGGGAACCGGTGGTTTCACCACCGGCTAATTTCCGTGATGCCTCCGGCATCGAGGAAGCAGCGGCGGGGCCGGGCGTGGCGCCGGGTGCGGGATGCAGGTGGCGCTCGACGACGCGGCGGTTGAACGTCTGGCGGAGACTGTTCGTGGTGATGAGGCCGAAGCGGCGGGTGGCGCCGGAGCGGACGAGCTGCGCGGCCTTGTGCCACCAATACATCACGAAGTCCGCGCTCTCGGGAACCTCCGGGTAGGCGGCGCGCAGCGTCTCGGCGTAGCCGTCGCCGAGGTCCTCGCGCATCCGCGCCGTGCCGAGGAAGGGCGGGTTGCCGACGATGAAGTCCACGCGGGGATGGGCGGGGGTGATCCACTCGGCGGGCCGTGCGTTCGGGTAGGCGAGGAGCGGGACGCGCCTGGTTTCATCCGGAATCTCGCGGCCGGTGACGGGGTCGGTCTTCGTGCTGCGGCGGTCCCAGACGGTGATGGGGGATTGCGGATCGTGGATTGAGGATTGCGGATTGTCCCCGGCGCGCACGCTGTCGGGGAGGCCGGGGATGTTGGGGTTTCCGCGCGCCATTTCCCACGTGACGGGCTGCGGCTGGCCGTCCCACGCGAGGACGGCGTCGCGGCACTCGATGTTCTTGAAGGCGCGGAGGATCGGTTCGGGCGGAATGCGCTGGCCGTGGATTTTGAAATGCCACTGGAGGTAGCCGATCCAGAGGACGAGTTCGGCGATGGAGGCGGCGCGCTCGTTTTTCTCGATGCCGAGGAACTGGTGCGGGTCCACGGTGTGGGTCTCCAGCTCGAGCTTGAAGTTTTCGCCGAAGCCGGCGGCGGCATCGAGCACCTCGCCTTCGAGGAGCTTCAGGTGCTGGAGGGCGACGTAGAGGAAATTTCCCGAGCCGCAGGCGGGGTCGAGGATGGTGACGGAGCAGAGGCGGTCGTGGAAGGCGTTCACCTCGGCGCGGGCATTCTTCAAATCGCCGCGGCGCGCGTGCGTGGCGGCGGCGGTGCGGACGCTGTCCCACTCCGCGCGCAGGGGCTCGACGACGGTGGGCAGGACCAGGCGCTCGACGTAGGCGCGCGGGGTGAAGTGGGCGCCGAGCTGGTGGCGCTCCTCCGGGTCGAGGGCGCGCTCCAGCAGGGTGCCGAAGATGGCGGGCTCGACGTCCTTCCACTGCATGGTGGAAGCCTGGATGAGGATGGCGAGCTGGGTGGCGTCGAGCGGGAGAACGCTGGCGTCCTCAAAGAGGCCGCCATTGAAGCGGAGGATTTTTTTCCGCAGAAGCGTGGAGAAGCCGTGCCCCGTCTGCATTTCCGCGAAGAGCTGGCGGAGCGTGGGGACGAAGCCCTCGGGGGAACCGCGCAGGCTTTCGAGCAGGCTGCGGAAGCCCTCCTTTGGCAGCAGGCCGACATCCTCGGCGAACATGCAGAAGAGGCAGCGCGTGAGAAACTCCGCGACGAGCCGGGGCGGGTGGCCGGAATCTTCGAGGGAGGCGGCGAGCTTCGCGAGGTAGCCGGCGATCTCCCGGGTGACGGCGGCGCTGACCTTGGCCGGGTCGAGCGAAAGCGGATCGAGCCAGATGGCGCGGAGGCGCGCGCGGATGGTTTCGTCGCGGAGGTCCGCGAGGCGGATGCGGAAGCCGCGGGGATCGGGGAAGGGATGATAGGCGCGGCCCGCCTGCGTGAAGTCCGCAAAGACCTCGATGCTGTGGCCGACATCGACGACGAGGAGAAAGGGCGCGGGAGGCTCGGAGGCCGGGAGGCTGCGCGCATAACGCTCGGCCTGGCCGCGGGCCTTCCACATGGCGTCGTCCCATGCGTCGCTGCCGCGCACGGGGCCGGATTTCCTCCTCCCGGCATCGGGATCGACGGCGAGGAGCAGGTCGGAGGGCTCGTCCTTCCCGCTGGCAAACTGCTTCGCCTCCAGCACGAAGCTGCCGCGGCGGTAGAGGTCGATGCGGCCATCCGTGGTGGTGCCGGGGCCGGTGGGAATCTTGACGGGGAACTCGAAGGTGTAGCCGTCGGCGTGGGTGTTCGAGGGGCCGGGCACACCGAGGATTTCCGCGAGGCCGATGAGGAAGGGCTGGGCGTTCGCACGCTCGGAGGCCTGCGCCTTTGACCAATGCGCGATGAAGTCCTCGACTAGCTGGGGAGTGGTGCCGCCGTCTGCCATGCGTGGGCCGCCGTGTAGCGAAAGCGCGGGGGGTTGTCGAAGGGGAATTCGGCTGGAAGCAACGGCGGAGCCGGTCCATGATGGCGGGAGATCCCCGCATGAAAATGGAGCTTCGAACCAAGGTGCTCAACGACAGGCAGGAGTTGATCCTGCGACTGCGCAAGGAGGAGGGGATGTCGCTGCGGCAGATCGCCGAAGGCCTGCATCTGTCGCCGGGAAGGGTGGGGGAGATCGAACGGGCGGCTCGGCGGAAGCTGGAGGAGCACGAGGAGAATCTGCAGAATGGAATGGTCCATCTGCCGGCGCGGGTGAGGAATATCTTGAGTGATCAGGGGTTCACGACCCGCTGGGAGATTCTGGACGCGGTGCAGTCGGGGCGGCTTTATTACGACGAAAGAGCTCATTCGGAATGGGGACGCACCCTGGCGGAGAGGAAGCAATCGGGGATCAACGTGGCGAAGCTGCGCAACGCGGGCAGGAAGACGTGGATGATTTTGATGGAGTGGCTGGGGCTGCCGGCGCCGGATTTCTCCGCGCGGGAGCCATCCCGGCAGAGTCGTGCCGGGGGGTGAAGCCGGAGGAACTGCGGGAGACATCCCGGGCGCACATTGCGCGGGCGGATTGCGCTTGCCTTCGCCGGATGCGGCGGGCTCGCTTTCCGGCATTCCATTCCCTTGCCGATGAAACCGAGATCCCTCCTCGCCGCCGCCTCGCTCCTCTTCGGAACCGCGCTCCATCCTCCCTCGCACGCGGAG
>JBGAPU010000091.1:0-25834 GCA_044221035.1 Chthoniobacteraceae bacterium
GGCCTCCTCGATGAGACCCTCATCGTCATGCTCGGCGAATTCGGCCGCAGCCCCGAAAAAGGCGTCAGCACCAGCGGCAACGTCAACAGCTCCGACGGCCGCGACCACTGGCCCTACTGCTACACCGCAGTCGTCGCCGGCGCCGGCACGAAGCGCGGCTACGTCCACGGCGAGAGCGACGCCACCGGCGCCAGCCCCAAGGACAAACCCGTCCACCCCACCGAACTCCTCGCCAGCGTCTATCACTCCATCGGCATCGACCCCGAGACCATCGTTTACAACCACCTCAACCAGCCCCGCGAGCTGGTGAAGGCAAAGCCGGTGGACGGGATCTACCTGTAAGGCTGCTCCCGAAGGGAGAGCGGGTGTGAATCGTCAGATCCCAGATCCGCGGGTCTCGCTGGAGGTCCGCGGCAATTTTGCAGACACTTCCGCAATGGGCGGAAAATCACCGGCATGCGACTGATTCTGCAGGCGTGAAAAGCGGTCACGCCCCGGTGCGCAGCGCCCGGAATGAATGAACCCGTCGCCGTTATCGAGGCCGACATCTCCTGGCCCGTTCATCGGGGAAGGCGACGGTCTTCCTCCTCAATGCCTGCACGATGGCCGCGCCTCCATGACCTCGGCTGCTGCCGCCTCACCCTCTCAGTGTCGGAAAGCCACCAGCACGCCGGGCGCGTCTTATACCGCCGCCAACTTCGCCCAAGCCGCGCATATCCCCGAAACGGGCGGACCGCTCTATCTCTCCGAGCCATCGTGAAATGGCGAGGAATGGCCGCTGGGTGGTGGTTCGTAGTTTCCGGTGAAACGGTTCGCGTCCACCGCCTGCGCCGCGAACTGACCGGTGTTCGGTCTAATCAATGTGGTGAAGGGAGGGTGGCGGCAATTTTTCGCGCCGAATGGCAGCAAGCCCGGCGCTTCAGGGCGGGGCGTCTTCCAAGGACTGCAATTTTTGAAAAAAACTTTTCCTAACGGTGAATTCACCGCGCTGTTGACGCTGGTGAATTCACCGTTAACTTAACCACCAAAATGAACATCAACGAACACCGCCCCAGCAAAGCCGACTTCTGCTTCACCCGCCGCCAGTTCCTGAACCGCTTCGGAATGGGCTTCGGCGCACTCAGCCTCGCGAGCCTGCTCGGCGAGACCGCCCATGCAGCCGCCAGCCTCTCGCCGCTCGCAGTGAGATCGCCGCATTTCCCCGGCAAGGCGAAGCGCGTGATTCACATCTTCTCGCAGGGCGGACCGTCGCACATCGACACGTGGGATCCGAAGCCTCAGATGGCGAAGCATGCGGGGCAGGATGTGTCGCTGATCGGCGGCGTGCCGCTCCCTCCGGTGTTCAATTTCAGCAAGATGGGCAAGAGCGGCGTGGAAGTGAGCGAGATCTTCCCGAAGATCGGTGAGAGCATCGACGACATCGCGGTGATTCGCTCGATGACGACGGATGTGCCGGCGCATGAATTCGCGACGCTGATGATGAACACGGGCTCGGGACGCCTGGTGAAGCCCTCGATGGGCTCGTGGGCGCTCTACGGCCTCGGAACGGTGAACCAGAACCTGCCGGGCTTCATCGCCCTCGGCGGCGGGCTGGGCGGGGCGACGAACTGGCGCTCGGCATTCCTTCCCGGCGCCTACCAAGGCACGCTGGTGAGCACGGTGAGCGCGCCGGTGGAGAAGATCATCGAGAACATCAAGAGCCACTACGCCACGCTCGCCCAGCAGCGCAAGCAGCTCGACGTGCTCAAGGCACTGAACGAGATGCACGCCGACCAGATGAAGCGCGAGGCGAACCTCGAGGCGCGCATCCAGTCGTTCGAACTGGCGTTCAAGATGCAGACGGAGGCGACGGATGTATTCGACGTGACGAAGGAACCGCAGGCGATCCGCGACATGTATGGCGACACAGAGATCGGCCGCCGCATGCTCATCTCGCGCCGCCTCGTGGAGAATGGCGTGCGCTTTGTGCAGGTCTGGGCCGGCGGCTGGGACCACCACACGGATGTGAAGGGCAATCTGCGCAAGCAGGCGGAGTCCATCGACCAGCCGGTGGGTGCGCTCCTGAAGGATCTCAAGCAGCGCGGCATGCTGAACGACACGCTGGTCGTGTGGGGCGGTGAGTTCGGCCGCACCCCGCGCCACGACAAGGGCGCGCGTGGCGAGCCCGGCCGCGACCACCATCACCGCGCGTTCTGCTCGTGGATGGCCGGCGGCGGAGTCAAGGGCGGCCAGGCCTACGGCCAGACGGACGACTTCGGCTACGATGTCGTGGAGGACAAGGTCCACGTGCACGACCTGCACGCGACGATCATGCATCTCCTCGGCTTCGACCACGAGAAGCTCACCTACCGCTACAATGGCCGCGATTTCCGCCTGACGGATGTCTATGGCAACGTCGTGAAGGATCTCGTCGCCTAAGCAGCCCCACATCCCACATCCATGAGCAAGAGCACCCATCGTGTGCGCGTTGCGGCCATCGCAGCAGCGCTCCACCTCCCCTACCTCGCAAACGCGGCGGCACCGTCGGACCTCGCACAGCTCGATTTCTTCGAGAAGAAGATCCGGCCTGTGCTGGCGAATGAATGCTACGAGTGCCACAGCGCCGGCGCGAAGAAGCTGAAGGGCGGGCTCTACCTCGACACCGCCGAGGGCATGCTCAAGGGCGGCGACAGCGGCCCCGCGCTCGTGCCCGGCAAGCCGGACAAGAGCCTCTTCCTGCAGACGATGGCGCACACCTGCAAGGACGACGATCTCTTCATGCCGCCGAAGAAGGACAAACTCTCCGACGACATCCTCGCCGACTTTACGAAGTGGGTCCGCATGGGCGCGCCCGATCCGCGCGACGGCAAGACCTCGCGCAAGAATGCCTGGGACGAAAACACCGCGAAGACCCACTGGGCATTCCAGAAGATCGCGAATCCGCCGGTGCCAAAGCCCGCGGACGCGAAGCACTTTGTCAAAAACCCCATTGATGCGTTCGTCCTTGAGAAGCTGGCCGAAAAGAAGCTCGCTCCCTCGCCGAAAGCCGACAAGCACACGCTCATCCGCCGAGTCACCTACGACCTCACCGGCCTCCCGCCGACACCTGCCGAGGTGGATGCCTTCGTCGCGGACAACTCGCCGAACGCCTTTGAGAAAGTCGTGGACCGCCTCCTCGCCTCGCCGCGCTACGGAGAACGCTGGGCCCGCCACTGGCTCGACATCTCGCGCTACGCCGACACGAGTGGTGACCGCGCAAACGGTCGCCGTCAGCCGCTCTATCCCTACGCGTGGACCTACCGCGACTACGTGATCGACGCCTTCAACAAGGATCTCCCCTACGACCAGTTCATCACCGAGCAGATCGCGGCGGACAAACTCCCGGAAGCGAAGACCGAGAAGCAGAAGCTCGCCGCGCTCGGTTTCCTCACGGTCGGCAAGCGCTTCATGGGGAACGACAATGACGTGATCGACGACCGCATCGACGTCGTCACGAAGGGCCTCATGGGCATCACCGGCGCGTGCGCCCGCTGCCACGACCACAAGTTCGACCCGATTCCGACGAAGGAATACTACTCGATGTATGGTGTGTTCAGCAGCTCGATGGAGCCGGACGAGAAGCCTCTCATCGCCGACCCCGAAAAGAATCCGCACTACAAGGAGTTCCAAGCCGAGGTCTCGCAGGTGGACAAGGATCTCGAGCATTTCCGCGAGCGTGAATCCGCTCGCCTGCTCACCGGCATGCTGGAGAAGGCCGGCGACTATCTGCTCGCCGTCCACGAGACGGAATCCTCGAACGACAAGAGCAAGAAGGGCGACAACTTCCGTAAGGCTGCGCGCGACCGTGGCCTGACCGCCGAGATCGCCGCGCTCTGGAAGCTGCGCCTGACGGACATTGCGAAGGAGAAGGACAAGGGTCCGATTTTCAACGCCTGGTTCCGCTACGCCGCCCTCGACGCAAAGAGCTTCGCCGAGCAGGCGAAGGCCGTCACCTCCGAGCTGACCGCGCCTGACTCAAAGACCCACCCGCTCATCGTGAAGGAGCTGACCACCCATGCGCCAGCCTCGATGAAGGACGTGTCGCAGGCCTACACGAAGGTCTTTGACCAGCTCCGCACCGAGATGAAGCTCGGGCCGTTCGTCGTCGGCAAGGGCGGCGTCCGCGCGGGCGACAAGTTCGACGTGGCCAAGGTCAAGACCGCGCTCCCCGATGCGACGCTCGAGTCGCTGCGCAGCGCGATCTTTGCCGACAATTCCCCGCTCATGCCGAATGAGCGCAACATGCAGAGCGTGCTCGGCGTGACCTACTCGAACGCCGAGGGCACCATCCGCAATCGCGTGCCCTCGCTGGAGCTGACCCACCCCGGCGCGCCCGTGAGGGCGATGGCCTTCGTGGATCGCGACAAGCCGCGCGACGCCGCCGTTCTCATCCGCGGCGAGCCGCAGAACCGCGGCCCCGTCGTCCCGCGTGCATTCCCCGCGGTCCTTTCCGGAGGAACATCGAAGACCTTCACCGACGGCAGCGGACGACTGGAGATGGCGAAGGTCATCACCAGCCGCGAAAACCCGCTCACCGCGCGTGTGATCGTGAACCGCGTTTGGCAGTGGCACTTCGGCCAGGCGATCGTCCGCACTGTCAGCGACTTCGGCACCCGCTCCGATGCGCCAACGCATCCGCAGATGCTCGACTGGCTCGCCACATGGCTCATGGACAATGGCTGGTCGCTCAAGAAGCTCCACAAGCTGATCGTCCTCTCCTCCACCTACCAGCAGGACAGCCGCCCGAATCCCGCGGGCATGGCAACCGATCCGACGAACCAGTGGCTCTGGCGTGCAAACATCCAGCGCCTCGACTTCGAGGAAGTGCGCGACACGCTGCTCAACATCGGCGGCAAGCTGGACCTCGCCATGGGTGGTCAGCCCTTCTCGATGGCAGTGTCCGGACCCGTAAGCAGGGGACGCTATGGCGCCACGGCGGACCTCAGCGGGAAGAACAACAACCGCCGGAGCATCTATGCCTTCATTGACCGCTCCGCGCTGCCGGAAATGCTGAACACGTTCGACTTCGCCAATCCCGACCTCTCCACCGGCGAGCGCATCATGACCACCGTGCCGCAGCAGGCTCTCTTCATGATGAACAGCCCCTTCCTCGTTGAACAGGTGAAGAATTTCCTCTCCCGCGCCGACTTCCCTGCCACTGCGTCGGACGCGGAGAAGGTGAAATACATCTTCCGCACCGTGTTCCAGCGCCAGCCGAGCCCCGCGGAGCTGAAGCTTGCCGAGGACTTCCTCAGTTCCGAGACGCCCGCAACGCCGACCTCCGAGACGCAGGGCGTGCCCATTGGCAAGGCGGCGGAAATCGAGAGCAAGCTGCGCAAGAAGACGGGCGATGCGCAGTTCCAGCCCCTCACCCCGCTCCAGCGCTACACACAGATCATCCTGCTCACGAACGAGCTGATCTTCCTGAACTAGCCCAGCTGACTCCGCAAAATCGCGGCTTCCGTCCGCGGCGTGAAATTCAGATAAGCGCGCACGATGCGCGTCTTCCTGCCATGGGATTCCCACCTGCTGCCCTCCGTGGCTGCACGGCTGCTGGCTGACCACACCGCGGAGGCGCCGGCCTCGCCCGACGCTGATTTTTCCAACTGGCTGCTCGTCGTCCGCGGACGCAGTGCATCGCGCCGCCTGCTCGCCCTGCTCGCAGCGGAGGCACAGCGCGCGGGCCGTGCGCTCACACCGCCGCGCATCGTCACTCCGGGATCCCTCGACACGGCGCTTTTCAGCGAAAAATCGCGCGTGGCACCCGCGCTCGTGCAGCGTCTCGCGTGGACAGTCGCGCTCCAACGCGCGTCGGCGGAACTGCTCGCCAGAATCTGGACCGTTCCCGGCGACCAAGCCACCGCAGCAAAGAGCCTCGCGACCGTCCTCGACCGCACGTGGCGCGACCTCAGCGCTTCCGGGCTCGACTTCGCCGGCGCCTTTCACGAACTCGCGAAAATCGCGCCGGACTCCACCGACACCAATGAGGAGCGCTGGAATGCACTGCAGACCTTCCTCGGGGAATTCCGCGCCATCCTCGGCGAATGGGGCTTCGTGGACACCGCCGCGCACCGTGCGCGCCTCGCAGCGACCGGCCGGCCCCACCCGGATCTTCGCCTCGCGCTCATCGGCATCATCGAGCTCCCACCTGAGCTCGAACCGCTCCTCCGCGCTCTCCGCACACCGCCGCACGTTTTCATCCATGCCCCGGAGTCTGAGTCCGCAGGCTTCGATGATTGGGGGCGGCTCGTCCCCACCCACTGGGCCTCCCGTCCGTGCCGTTTCACTGATGGAGAAATCCACGTCGTGCGCGGCGCCAACGACCAGGCCGCGCGCTGTGCGCAGCTCATCAGCGCGTGGAAGCGCACCGGTCTGCCCGCCGACGCAGTTACCGTCGCCGCGCCGGAACCGGCCAGCGTGCCATCGCTGCTCCACGGCCTCGCGGATGCCGACATCGATGCGCGTTCCGCCGAAGGCACGCCGGCCTCGCGCACAGCACCGGTCCAGCTCCTCTCGCAAATCGCCGACTTTCTCGACCGACCCGCCGGATTGCCCCCGACCTACGCGAGTGTTGCTGCCCTCGTCCGCCATCCTGACCTCGCCGACATCCCGCGCGCTTCCGTGTCGAGGCTGGATGATTTTTTCAACGCTCACCTCCCGATGCGCGTCGAAGTCCGCGACGCAGCGCCGGGCTCGAACGAAGAGCGCATCGCGCGGCTCCTCGAACAACTGGAACGACTCGCATCCATCCGCAGCGTGAATTTCACCGCCGATGTGACGCGGCTGCTACTTGAGGTTTACGGCGGCCAGCATCCCCATCATCAGTCGGATTCCGGGCGCGCCCTGCACGCCGCTCTCCATGCCGTGCGGTCGGCTCTCGACGAAATCGAGCATCTCCCATCCGGCGCGCTCGCTGAATTTCCATCGGCAGAACTCCTGCGCATCGTCGTGGAATTCGCGGGCAACGCTGAAGTTCCCGAGCACGAGCGCCCAGGGGCCGTGGAAGTTGCCGGCTGGCTCGAAGCAGCATCCGACGACGCGCCCGCGCTTATCGTGACTTCCGTCATCGAGGGCGCGCTGCCCGAGGGCGCGCCACCGGAACCGCTGCTCCTCGACGCGCTCCGTGAGCGAATCGGCCTGCCGTGCCGCGCGAGCCGTTTCGCACGCGACCAATACACGCTGCACACTGTCACCGCGAGCCGCCGCGGCAATGGACGCATCGCACTCATCGCGCCGCGTCACACCACCGATGGGCTTCCCGCACGTCCGAGCCGCCTCCTGCTCGGCTCCGCGGGTGGCGACGAACTCGCGCGCCGCCTCCTCGCACTCACGACCGAGCCGCGCGCTGCGGCGACACCTCTCCATGCCGCACCGGGGCTCATGCCGCCGGAGCCTGATGTGGAAAAGATGCGCGCCTTCCGCGTCTTCTCCGCCACGAGCTTCCGCAGCTACCTGCGCTCGCCGCGCATGTTCTATTTTCAAAACATCCTCCGCCTCGATGCCTGCGACGATTCCGCAGAGGAACTCGACGGCCGTCTCTTTGGCACCGCGATTCACTCGGTGCTCCAGACATTCGGCGAACGCCACCTCGGCAGCGCGGGAACCAGCAATCCCGCGAAGATCGAATCCGAGCTGCACGAGATTCTCGACGCCCACATGCGCCGCGAGTTCGGCCCGTTCGCCCTGCCGCCGGTGCGCGCCCAGGCGCGCGCGCTCATCGAGCGGCTGACTGTTTTTGCGACACATCAGGCCGCGCTCTTTGCAGACGGCTGGCGCATCGCCTACGTCGAGAGCAAGTCGCTCACGGTCCCCCTTCCCGTTCCCGGCGGCCCGACAGGTGTGATCTTGAAAGGGCGCATCGACCGCATCGATCACCACGCGGGCGAAGGCCGGTGGCGTGTCATCGACTACAAAACCTCCGCGCAGGCCGTGACGCCTGACAAGGCGCACTTCAGCGCACGCAGCGGCGAATGGCGGGACCTCCAGCTCCCACTCTACATGCGCCTGCTCCCGGAACTCGGCCCCCTCGCCGGTGTCCCCGTCCATCCCGAGCGCACCGAACTCGTCTATTTCAACCTGCCACCGAAACCCGACGACGCGGGCATCACCGAGCCGTTTGACCGTGAGAGAATCTCCGCGGCGTGGGAAGAAGCGCAGCGCATTGCCGCGGAGATTTGCAGCGGCGAGGGCTGCCGCGAAATCGGCAAAGTGTCTGACATGGAGGACCCGGCATTTCTCGCGCTCTGCGGTCTCAACGGGCTGCCAACCACCACGGAGGAAGACTGACGCATGCCGCTCTCCGTCATTCGCGCCTCCGCCGGTTCCGGCAAGACCTACCAGCTCGCGCTGTCATTCATCCGCATCCTGCTGCGCGGCGAACTGGCCGGCAAACTGCAGAATCCATCCGCGATTCTTGCGACCACTTTCACGCGCGCAGCGGCGGGAGAAATCCTGGACCGCGTCCTGCGTCTGCTCGCGGAGGCGGCGCTGTCCGATGAGCGTCGCGTGGCGCTGGAGAAAAACCTCGGCCTCACGCTTTCACGCGAACACTGCCATCGCCTGCTAGCAAACCTCGCGTCGCACATGGACCACCTCGCCATTTCGACGATGGACGCGTTCTTCGCACAAATCGCCAAGGTGTTCGCCGGTGAACTCGGCCTCGCGCCCGATTGGACGATGGCTGTGGACGAAAGTGAAGAGGATCTGCTGCGCGAGACGCTGCATATGATTTTGGATGAAGCTGATTTGCAAAGCCTCGCCGAAGCGCTGTGGACATTCCGCCGCGGGGTAGTGAGTTCGATGCTCACCGCACTCTCCGAACTCGCCCCGAGCCTCAGCCGCATCACGCCTGCAGACGACATGCCGGCGACCTTCACGCGCCCGACTGTGCGTCGCTGGAGCACGAACGAACTCGTGAACGCTGCGAAGACTTTCGCGGAAGTTGCGGAGTGGATACCAAAGACGAAGAGCACCAAGGCGCCAGATTCCCGCTGGGAAAATGCCGTCGAGAAGCTCGCCGCGGCTCTCACTGCAGGAGAGGACGTCACCGCGCTTCTCGCCGTCCCGCTCGCACAGAAGATTTTCAACGACGAGGACTACTACCGCCTCCCTGCGCCCGCACCTCTCGCCGCTGCGGTGAAGCCGCTGCTTTCCGCCGCATGCGCCGCGCTGCTGCGGCAGCACGAGGGACGCGAGGCCGCGCTGCGCTGGCTCGCGCAGCACTATAACGGCCACCGTCGCGCCGCGGCCTTCCGCGCCGGAGCCTACACATTCGGCGACGTGGCCGCGATGGTCACTTCCGCGGCGCTGCTCTGCGACGATGTGTATTTCCGCCTCGGCACACGCTTCGAACATGTGCTCTTTGACGAGTTTCAGGATACGAGCCGACTGCAGTTCAGATTTTTCAAACCGCTCATTGAGGAAATCGGCGGCACCGGCGGCGAGGTGCTCGTGGTTGGTGACGAAAAACAGGCCATCTACGGCTGGCGCGGCGGCGACCGCGAGCTGATGCACGCACCGCTCGATGAAATCGGCCGGCAAATCGGCATCGGACCGGCGAAGACGCTGAGTGAAAGCTACCGCTCGAGCGCCGCGGTTTTGAACGCAGTGAATCGCACCTTTCAAGCACTCTGCGGCGACTGGCTCGACGAGAAGCAGATTGACAAGCAAGCGCTCGAAGCCGCGGGCCGCGAATGGTCCGCGACCTTTCCCGAGCACAAGCCGGCGCGCGACGTGCAGAAGCTCAGGGGACGTGTGCGCGTGATTCTCACGGGCGCTGCCGGCGACGCGGATGCCGCTGCAAAGAACGACGCGCTTGTCGTGAAAGCGCTTGAGTTCGTCAGTGCGCACCTCCACGAGGACCCCACGCGGAAAATCGGGATTTTACTTCGGAAGAAGAAGCTGATGCCGCAACTCATCGCGGACATTCGCCGGGCGCACCCCGAAGTGGATGTGAGCGGCGAGGGCGGAAATCCGCTCACCGACTCGCGTGCCGTCGAAGTGATTCTGTGTCTGCTCACGTGGCTCGATCATCCGGACAGCACTGCGGCGCGCTACCTCGTGCTGAAGAGCCCGCTCGCCTCAGTCTTCGGATTCGCCGGCTCCATTTCCGCCGATGAAAAGCCCGGCGATGACGAGTGGCGCACCCTCCGCACGCTGCGCCGCGACATTGCCAACAGCGGCTTTGCGAAAACGCTCCACCGCTGGGTCCGGCACGCTGCATTCGCCGCGGTTTGCAGCGACCACGACCGCCAGCGCTGCGAGCAGCTCCTCGATGTCGCGCGTGAATTCGACGCCCGTGACGCACGCGACTCGCTGCGCCCGTCGGGATTTGCCGCCCACGTGCGCGCTCGGCGAGTCGAGCGCCCGGGCGGCTCGCAGGTGCGCGTGATGACCATCCATGCATCGAAGGGCCTCGAGTTTGAAGCTGTGCTCCTGCTCGAACTCGACACCGCGCAGGGCGGGGACAGCAATGTCATTCTCACCGGCGACGACGGCGCACCGCGCATCGTGCCGTCGAAAAAGGACGCGCCCTTTCTCGACATGGAGGAACTCGTCGCATCGCAGGCCACCGCCGAATTCATGGAGGAGCTGAGTGTCCTCTACGTGGGCATGACGCGCGCGTGCTCCTTCCTCGACATCATCCTGCGCGAAGGCAGTAAAGCCCCACTCGGCATCCTGCTCCGCCGCGCATTGCAGGTGGATGCAGACCGCGTCGTCGAGGAATGCGATGGCCTCTCATTGCGTGAATCCGATGAGGCACGCGGACGCGGCAAACTCACTGCTGGAAAGGCTGATCCCGGGATTGCGCGCGATTTCACCACGGAGGACACGGAGGACACGGAGGACACGGAGGACACCACAGAGGTTCACAAAGGTGGCGCGCCTCGTGAGGCCGCGGATTCCACAACATCCAGTAAGGCTTCAAAAAGCCGCGCCTCACGCGGGAAGGAGGAGCCTGCGCCATTCGCCGGCCGCATCACCCACACAACGCCCTCCGGTCGCGGAGACGGGGGCGTGGTGAATGCCGAATCCGTCCTTGCACCGAAGAAGCGATCATCCATGCGCCGTGGTGATTTGATCCACCAGTGGCTCCAGCAATTCACGTGGCACGGGGACGATTTGCCTGATGCAGCGGTGCTTGTGGAGTCCGCCAAAGACACCGCTGCTGACCTCGCCCGCGATGAAGTCACCGGTTGGGCACGTCGCCTCGTAGATGAGGCGAAGTCGCCCGGCACCGACCTGCACCGTGTCCTCGAAAAGCCGTCCACAGCGAACGGCGAAACGCTCGAACTCTGGCGCGAGCGCCCCTTCGCCGTCCTGCGCACCACCAACGGTCGTCCCGAACTGCTCAACGGAAAATTCGACCGAGTCGTTCTCGTGCGCGGCGCCAATGGTCGCCCGCTGCACGCCACGATCCTAGACTTCAAAACCGATCGCTTCGATTCCCCCGAGGAACGCGCCGCAGTTGAGGCCCGCTACGCCCCTCAACTCGCCGCATACCGCGATGCGGTGGTGCTGCTCTGCCCGCAGCTCGACTCCGCGGACATCACCGCATCGCTCGTGTTCGTGAAGGCATAAGCCGGAGCAAAGTGCTTTGGCGTGTTGATCTCAGATTCCATGGCCGCTCAGCCCTTCCAAAGCTGGCACGGTCTTCAACGGCGAGATGACGCCGAAAAAGCTAGAATCACCGCGCGCTTTGCAGAGATTGCGCCCGTGTTTTCCGAGTCATCATTCATTCCCAGCAGGCACGAGTTGCAGACTGGGGAAACGCGTGCATTGGGCGAACATGGGGAGATGTGCGGAAGATGAGCGATCGTCCTGCCGCGCCGTTCGAGTGCGCGACATCAACGGGAAGGGCCCGGATCGTGGAGGTGCTCGAAGGCGACGATCTCGCGAAATGGCAGCGCGCCTTCTCCGGCCACGCAAAGGACCACCGCTACCACCGCATCTGCGCCGAGACTCTCGCCGGACAGTTCGACCACCGCTATCTCCTGCTGGAGAACTCCGCGACAGGCGAGACATCCGCACAGCAGATCTTCATCGTGAAGCAGGATCTCACCGCAGGCATGCCGGGAAAGCTGCGCGCGGTGCTGAACTGGCCGCGCAAGATTTTTCCACGCTGGATGTCTCTGCGGATTCTCATGCTCGGCTGCTCGGCAAGCGAGGGCTCGCTCGACCGCACAGCAGCGTGGGCTGTGGATGCAATGAGGGAGGCTGTCGGCGCATTCGCGAGGCACGTGAAGGTCTCGCTCGTCCTGCTGAAGGATTTCCCGTCCCAGTATCGCGAAGCCCTGAGGCCGCTGCTCTCGCAGGGATTCAGCCGCGCGCCGTCGATGCCCGCATGCGGGATGAAGCTCGACTTCACGAGCTTCGATGACTTCCTGCAAAATCGGCTCAGCTATTCCTTCCGGAAAAATCTGCGCCGGAAATTCAAGAAGCTCGCAGAGCATCCTCCGCTCTCGCTCGAAGTGGTGACGGACATCGCAGGCGTCATCGACGATATACATCCACTCTACACGCAGACATTCCAGCGCTCGGAGCTGCGCTTCGAAGAGCTGACGAAGGATTTCCTTCTCCGCGTCAGCCGCGAGATGGCGGACTGCGCGCGTTTTTTCCTCTGGCGGCAAAACGGGAGAATCATCGCGTTCGCACTCTGCCTCGTGCATGGCGATACGATTCACGACCTCAACGTCGGGCTCGACTACTCGGTGGCGCTCGACCTGCACCTCTACTTCGTCACGTGGCGCGACGTCGTGCAGTGGGCATTGGACAACGGCCTGAAACGCTACTACACCGCGCCGCTCAACTACGACCCGAAGTTCCACCTCCGCATGGAGCTCGCGCCGCTCGATCTCTACGCATGGCACACGTCCCGCCTGATCAACCCGATTTTCAAAATCGCGCTCCGCTATCTCCAGCCGGTGCGGCACGACAAGGTGATCAAGAAGTTCGCGAATTTCCACGAACTCTGAGGCGCCGCCTGCGCCTGTGGGTGGCAAACCCGGTGGTGCAGGTCTTTCTCGCTGCTGTGCTCGTCGCTGCGTCCGAGATGGCGAAAAAGAGGGGCGCGGATGCAGCTGTCGCGCAGTCGGTCGTCGATGTCTCCCAGCTCCGCTCGCCTTGGGTGTGGCTGAGCGTGCTCCTCGGAATCGGGAGCCTTCTGTGCTGGTTGAATGCGCTGCGCACACTGAGCCTGAGCGTCGCCTACAACCTTACCGGGCTTCAGCACGTGCTCGTTCCCCTCGGCTCGTGGGGGCTGCTCGGCGAGCACATCACGACGAAGCAATGGATTGGCATCGCCCTGGTTTTCCTCGGCGTGATGATCACCGCCCCCGCAGTCGCCCGGGCGGAGGAGGATCTGGAAGGGAAGCCGCAGCCGTGAAGCCGCTCACAGTCCTCCTCGTGTCCCTCGCTTTCGCCCTGCAGGTCGGCGGGCAGCTCTTCCTGAAGATCGCGATGGACGAGAGCGCCGGCAAAGCCCCGCTCGTCCGCCGCATCAGGGCATTTGCCGCAGGCATCGGCGCAATGGCGCTGAGCTTCTTCCTCGGCCTTTCGCAGCTTTCGGAGATTCCGCTCAGCCAGTATTACCCGTTCGAGGGAATCGAGCGCGTGATCGTCGTCGTCGCCGCCGCATTTTTCCTCCGGGAGAAGATCACGCCGCGCATCGCCATCGGTGTCGCGTTGATTTGCGGCGGGTTGTTTCTCGTCGCGGGCTAGTTTCCGCGAACACTTCACTCACTGGCTCGGCGGTGCTGCATCGGGCTACGGATGACTCGCCAGCGCGGGCCAGAGAATCGCGAGCGAACGCATGTTCGCCTCGCGGGCCTTGACGGGATCGATGTGGCCGAGCTTTGGGCGGTCGAATCCCGCGGCGAAGCGCTGCTTCCACCGCGCGTATTCCGGCCGCGACCACGCGCCGCAGACATCGCCACCGACAATCGCCGCACCGCCTGCGCGCAGCATGTGAAGCGCATCGGCAACATCCTGAGCAGCGAAGAGACCCTGCTCCCAGTTTGTCACCGCCTCCTCCGCGCGAAGGCAGTCCGTGTCGATTGTCACATACACGCGAGCGCCACGGAGCTTCGCCGCAAATTCGGCAAACTGCGTCCGCCAGTCCCCGATCCTCATCGTCGGCCACCTGCCCCGCGCACGCTCGCTCAGCCGTTCATGCCAGGCACGGACGAACAACCTGCCGTCCCGCAATGCACGGCGATTGGCAAACCAGCGGTGCGGCCAGTTGAACTCAAAGTTCCCGCAGCCCCACACATGCGCAGACCCGACGTGCGGGAGTTCCAGCGCGCGGTTCACCCAGCCACCACAGCCCCAGTGAGGCGGGCGCACATCCCAGTCGGGGTGGTTGTCGAACGACACCAGCGTGAGTGGCTCGGAAAACTGCCGGAGCCACAGCCCGCTCAGATGGTGAAACTCGCCGGAGCCAAAAAGCGTGAACGGCATGAGGCGCGGCTTCACGTCCTCAAAGAAGCACTCCATCTCCACACGCGGCGCGGAAAAACGGAGGCGCGGCCCCCATTTCCGCGCATCCAGATACTCCGCACCGGACGCGGCATCGTGCGGCCATGCGCCGTCGAGATCCACGTGCAGTGCTGAAGCCATCCCGCGCATGCAAGCGGAGCCAGGAGCGCGCGGCAAGTGCGGGCGCTTGCCGCATCTGCCTGTGGCGCGTAGCCTGCGCGCCCTATGCCGGAAGTTTCAAAAGACCAGATCGCCGACACGCTCGAGGAAATCGCGATGATGCTCGAGCTGAAGGGCGAGAATCCTTTCAAAATCCGCGCCTACCGAAACGCGACGCGTGCCATCGAGAATTTCTCCGGCAACCTCCGGCAGACCGCGGAGGCAGGAAAGCTGTCTGACATTGAAGGAATCGGCGAGGCAATCGCGGAGAAAATCACTGAACTCGTCACCAGCGGCACCCTCGAATACCACACGAACCTCAAGGCCGAGTTCCCTGCGGGGCTCTTCGAGATGTTTGAAATCAACGGTCTCGGCCCGAAGAAAATCCACGCGGTGTGGAAGGAGCTTTCGATCACCACGGTCCCGGAGTTGGAGAAGGGCTGCCGCGACGGGCGGGTGGCAGGGCTGAAGGGCTTCGGTGAGAAGACAGCAGCGAACATCCTCAAGGGAATCGAGGATTTGAAAAAACACGCGGGGCGCTTCCGCATCGGTGACATCGCCGCGGATGCCGAGGAAATGCTGGATGATCTGCGCTCGCACCCCGAGGTGCTGCGCGTCGCGGCCTGCGGCAGCTACCGGCGCCGGCGCGAGACATGCGGTGACCTCGATTTCCTCGTTTCGACCCGCGAGCCGAAAATCGTGAGCGAGGATTTCTGCGGGCACAAATTCGTCGAGAGCATCATCGCTCACGGGGAGACAAAATCCTCCGTGCGCTGGAAGAGCGGCATCCAGGCCGACCTGCGCGTGGTGAAGGACTCGGAGTTTCCCTTCGCGATCAACTACTTCACCGGCTCGAAGGAGCACAACATCGTGATGCGCCAGCGCGCGCTCGCGCGCGGATGGACGCTGAACGAATACCGGCTCGCGCCCGACCCGACGCCAAAGGTGACGCCGCAGGACATCCCGGAAATCCGCGAGGAGGCGGACCTCTACAGCGCGCTGGGCCTCGACTACATCGAACCGGAACTGCGCGAGAACATGGGCGAGTTCAAGGCTGCCGAGGAGCACACGCTTCCGAAACTGGTCGAAGTCGAGAACCTGCGCGGCACTTTTCACAATCACACAACTGCGAGCGATGGACGCAGCACGCTGCGGGAGATGGCTGATGCAGCCATCGAACTCGGCCTGCAATACTTGGGCATCGCCGACCACTCGAAATCCTCGCCGCAGGCACACGGACTCGACGAGAAGGCCGTGCTCGCGCAAGTGAAGGAAATCCACGCGCTCAACAAGGAACTCGGCCCGGACTTTCGTCTCTTCGCGGGCTGCGAGGTGGACATCCTCAAGGACGGCTCGCTCGATTTTGACGACGACGTTCTCGCACAACTCGACTACGTAGTGGCGAGCGTGCACAGCGTGTTCAATTTGCCGGAAGCGGAGATGACTGAGCGGATCATCAAGGCGATCAGCAATCCGCACGTCACCATGCTCGGACATCTCACCGGACGCCTGCTGCTGGCCCGCGAATCCTACGCAGTGGACCACGCCGCAGTCATCGAAGCGGCGGCGGAAACGGGAACGATCATCGAAATTAACGCAAACCCGCGCCGGCTCGACATGGACTGGCGCTGGTGGCCGCTCGCGAAGTCGAAAGGCGTGAAGACGTCGATCAACCCCGACGCACACCACACGACACAGCTCCAGTTCTTGAAGTTCGGCATCGGCACAGCGCGCAAGGGCTGGCTCACGCGCAACGACGTGGTGAATTGCCTGCCGCTTGGAAAGATCGAAGCGGTCCTCGACGCAAAACGAAACCACGCGAAAGCGGCGCAACGCTGAGCCACCCATCCCGGCGGCGAATGCGGATTGCGGTGAAGCCCGCGGCTTCGGCATAACGGACGCATGTTCTACCGCCGCTTCGGTCGCACCAATTTGCAGATGCCGGTCTTCTCCTGCGGGGGAATGCGCTACCAGCAGAGCTGGGACGACGTGAAGCCGGAGGCGGTGGAGGAGGCTGGCCAGCGGAACTTGGAAGCGACGATTCTCCGTGCGCTC
The DNA here is from genome assembly GCA_044221035.1 of Chthoniobacteraceae bacterium. Classification (GTDB taxonomy): domain Bacteria; phylum Verrucomicrobiota; class Verrucomicrobiia; order Chthoniobacterales; family Chthoniobacteraceae; genus SXWH01. The sequence goes on from JBGAPU010000091.1 coordinate 16,708, forward strand.
GAACTGGGCATCAACCACATCGAAACCGCGCGCGGCTACGGCAGCAGCGAGATGCAGCTTGGGTGGATCCTGCCGCGTCTGCCACGCGAGAAGATGATCGTTCAGACGAAGGTGGCGCCATTCGCGACAGCGCGGGAGTTTCGAGACACATTCGAGAAGTCGATGCGCTACCTGAAGCTCGACCACGTGGACCTGCTCTCGCTCCATGGCATCAACAACGCGGAGCTGCTAGACTGGTCGCTGCGCAAGGGCGGCTGCCTCGACGAGGCCCGCAAGCTCCAGAGCGAAGGCCGCTGCCGCTTCATCGGTTTCAGCACTCACGCCACGACGGATTTGATCCTCCGCGCCATCGAGAGCGACGGCTTCGACTACGTGAATCTGCACTGGTATTTCGTGAACGAGCTGAACTGGCCCGCGGTGCAGGCGGCGGCAGTGCGCGACATGGGCGTGTTCATCATCAGCCCGAACGACAAGGGTGGAAAGCTCTACGCTCCCCCGCCCTCACTCGTGAAACTGTGCGATCCGCTCACGCCGATGCAGTGGAACGACCTGTGGTGCCTCGCGCGGCCGGAGATTCACACGCTGAGCCTCGGCGCTGCGAAACCGTCGGACTTCGACGAGCACATCGCCGGCCTTGCGCATTACGAGCGCGCCGCGGAGATCACGGCGCCCGGTGAGGAACGTCTGCGCGCAGCGATGGAGCAAACGCTTGGGGCAGACTGGTGCAGCCGCTGGAGCGAGGGGCTGCCAAACTACGTGGACGTGCCCGGTGAGGTGAACGTGCAGGAGATCATCCGCCTCTACACCTACGCGCGCGGCCTTGACCTCGTGGACTGGGGCAAGATGCGCTACAACCTCATGGGGAATGCGGGGCACTGGTTCCCCGGCGCGAATGCCGCGGCCTTCGATTCCACCCAGGTGCGCGACGCCTGTGCCACGAGTCCGTTCGCCGACCGAATCCCCAAGGTGCTTGCCGAGGCCCACGCGCTTCTCCATGACGCGCCGAAGAAGCGGCTCAGCCAGGGAGGGGATTGAGTTCCGACGGCACGGACGCAGAACGTCTCATCGCGTCGCAAAGCTGCGCGTGATCACCTCCCGCGCTCGGCGCATCCGCCGGGAAGCGAACTACCAGTTCTTCACCCACTTCGCCCACTCGAGATCCTTCCCAGAATCGCTCGTCGGACTCACCTTCGCCGAACTGCCGCCCGTGGACCACAGGTCGAATTTGCCGGTGTTGAATCCAAGGAGCAAATTGCCAGTGGGACGCGTCGCGGTCTGTCCAAGCTTGATTTTCTTCTGGAAATCAGACTCCGCCGCGGCGGCAGCCGTGGAATACGCGTATGGGAAGCCGAACGGATCCTGAAGGTAGTTGACCTGCGTGATTGCCTTGGTGCTCGCGTCCTTCTTCGCGCCCAAGATGCGGGGGTCGAGTTCCTTCAGGTAACGCTGCTCACCGTCGTCGGTGACGCCGTCCGGCTGTGTGCCTTCGGTGCCGCCCTTCGTCTTGTCGCCGGAAAGCTCCTTGTAGAGGAAGAGCGACGACTTCGCATACGCTCCGCCGGCGTCGGTGGTCGGAATGAAATTCTGCTTGGGCGAAATCGTGTCCGTCACGCTAGTGCCGGTGACGGGCACATCGCGGGGATAACTCCCCTTGTCCGCCTTGTAGCTCTCGCATGCCGACTCCAGCATCGCGATTTCGCCCTTTGCCCGGGCGATGGCGCTGCCCTTCTGAACATGGCCGGCGATGCCAAGAACGATGCCGGCAAGCACGACGATGATGGCGAGCACCGTCAGCATCTCGAGAAGCGTGAACGCGGAGGCGGGGGACTTTCTCATGGTTGGAAAATATCGCGCCCGGCGGAAGCCGCCAACGGTTTCTCAGCCATTCTGCCCTCCCTGCATCTTCTCGATGATCTTGATGAGCGGCAGGAAGAGCGCGATGACGATCGTGCCGACGATCACCGCGAGGAAAACGATCATGATCGGCTCGAGGAGCGAGGTGAGGCTGTCCACGGCGTTGTCCACTTCATCGTCGTAGACCTCGGCGACTTTCAGGAGCATCTCGGGGAGCTGGCCGGTTTCCTCGCCCACGTCCACCATGCTGATGACCATGGGTGGAAACACTCCGCTGGCTTCCAGCGGGGACACGATGCTCTCGCCCTCCTTCACCGCGTCATGCACCTTCGTGATCGCGTCCGCAAGGACGACGTTTCCGGCCGTGTCCTTGGTGATGTTCAGAGCCTGCAGGATGGGCACGCCGCTGGTGACGAGGGTTCCGAGCGTGCGGGTGAACCGCGCGATGGCGCCCTTTGTCGCGATGTCGCCGAAAATCGGGATCTTCAGCTTCATCTTGTCCATCCACGCCCTGCCCTTCTCGGTGTTGTTGAGCGCCCACCAGCCAGTGCCGAGAATGGCGACGCCGATCATCGTGAACCAGAGGTTCGGCGGAACGAACATCCCCTTCACGAAGGAACTCGCTGCCATGACGAGGAGGGTAAGCTCCGGCAGCTTCTCCTCCGCACCGAGCATGTCGGCAAAGATCTTCTCGAACTTCGGCACAATCGTCGTCAGCAGGAAGACAAGAATCAGCATCGCGATGACGAGCACCACGACCGGGTAGGTCATCGCGGACTTGATCTTGTTCTTCAGCTTCTGCGCCTTCTCCTGGAACTCCGCCAGACGAGTAAGCACGAGCTCGAGCACGCCGCCGATCTCGCCCGCCTTCACCATGCTCACGTAGAGCCGCTGGAAGATGCGCGGATGCTGCCCCATCGCCTCGGAAAATGTGCTGCCCCCCTGCACGGCGTCCGCGATTGCGATGATCGTGTTGCGCAGCACGAGGTTCTTCTCCTGCTTGGCGAGAACGTTCAGGCCCTTGAGCAGCGGCAGACCAGCGTCGATCAGCGTCGCGAGCTGGCGCGTGAAGATCATCAGGACCTTCGATGGGATCGTCTTTTTCTGAAAAAGCGTGAACCCCTTCTTCTCCGCGGCCTTTGCGGCGGCCACCGCCTTGTTCCCAGCCTTCACCGTCTTGGCGACCTTCTTCCCCTGCCCCTCGGGCACCACGCTTGTGGGGAAAAAGCCCTGCTGCCGAAGGTGGGTCACCACGTCGTTCTGCGTCGGGGCTTCGATGATTCCGGTGGATTCTGCGCCCCGTGCGTCTAGGGCGGTGTATTCAAATCGCGGCATAAAATCTGGCGGGGGCTTCTCTGTGAGGCGTTGTTAGTGGCGCGCGGAAAAGTTGTCCATCCGAATCCCGTCCGCACCTGAAAAAGCGGTTACGTGTATTTGAGGACCTCCTCGATCGTGGTTTCGCCGAGGTAAATCGAGCGCAGGCCGTCCAGCCGGAGCGTGTCCATGCCCAGTTCGATGGCCTTCTGCTTCATCACCACCGAGGGCGCGCGCTCGTTGATGAGCTGGCGCAGCGGGTCTGTGATGTCGAGCAGCTCGTAGATGCCCTTGCGTCCGCGGTAGCCGGTATTGTTGCACACGTCGCAACCGCCGCCGTAATAGAAGTTCTTGTCGCCGATCTCCTGCGGAGAAAGCCCGAGCTGCGCGAGCACGCTCTCGGTCGGCTCATACGGCTGGCGGCACGTCGTGCAGATGCGGCGGATGAGGCGCTGGCCGAGCACGGCCTCGAGCGACGCAGAAATGAGGAACGGCTCCACGCCCATGTCGATGAGGCGCGTCACCGCGCCCGGAGCGTCGTTCGTGTGCAGTGTCGTGAAGACGAGATGGCCCGTGAGGGACGCCTGGATGGCGATCTGCGCCGTCTCCACGTCGCGCGTCTCACCGACCATGATGCGGTCGGGGTCCTGGCGCAGGAACGCGCGCAGCACGCGCGCGAAGTTCAGCCCGATACCGTCGTTGATCGGCACCTGGATGATGCCCTCGATTTCGTATTCCACCGGATCCTCCGCGGTGAGCACCTTCGAGTCCACCGTGTTGATCTTGTTCAGGCACGCATAGAGCGTTGTCGTCTTTCCGGAACCGGTCGGCCCCGTGACGATGAATATCCCGTTCGGCAGCTCGATGGTGCGCAGCAGGTAATTGTAGATGCTGTCCGGCATCCCGAGCGATTCGAGATCAAGCTTCACCGTGCTGCGGTCGAGCACGCGGAGCACGACCGACTCGCCGAACTGCGTCGGCAGCGTGCTCACGCGCAGGTCCACCTGGCGGCCCGCGATGTGTGTCTGGATGCGCCCGTCCTGCGGCACACGGCGCTCGGCGATGTTGAGCGACGACATCACCTTCACGCGCGAAATCACCGGGTTCGCCAGGTGCCGCGGCGGCGGCGACATCTCGTAAAGCGCACCGTCCACGCGGTAGCGGATCTTGAACTCCGTCTCGAACGGCTCGAAGTGGATGTCGCTCGCGCGGTCCTGAATCGCCTGCGCTAGCACGAGGTCCACATAGCGGATGATCGGCGCGGCGTTCGCCTCGTTCTCGATGTCCTTGATGTCTAGCACGCCGCCTTCGTCGCCAAACTGAATGCCGCCGCCGAGCTCCGCGAGGATCGAGTCGAGGCTAGCGGCATCGGAGCCGTAGTGCTTCTTGATGAGATCCTCGATCTGGTAAATCGGCGCCACCACCGGATGGATGTCCTTCCCGATCGCAAAGCGCAGGTCCTCCACCGTCTGCGGATTCAGCGGCTCCACGAGCGCGACCTGCAGCATGTTGTCCTCGTAGCCCAGCGGGAACGCCCGGTGGAGCTGCGCAAGGCCGGCAGGCAGCAGCTTCAGCAGGTCCGGCGGCGGCGTGAAGTCCTTGAGGTTCACAAACTCCGAGCCGATCGCATTCGCGATGGCCTGGTAGTAGCCCTCTTCGTCCACAGCCTGGTAGTCCACGAGCACGTCGCACAGCGTCTTCCCGGTGCTCGCGACTTCCTGCAGGATGTCATCCACCACCCGCGGATCCACGAGGCCCTGTTCGACGAAAATGTTCAGCGTCTGTCTTGCGTTCATGGGTGAAAAAATCTGCTCAGCGTCGCGGCTCGCGCCCCGCCAGGAGCTGCGCGACCAGCTCCGGATCCTGCGCCTTTCCAAAGGTGTCCTCCCGCGAGATGATCCCCGCCAGGTAGAGGTCCACGAGGGACTGCTCGATCGTGTTCATACCGTATTTCGCGCCGGTCTGGATCTCGGTCGCGAGGCGGAAGGTCTTGTTGTCGCGGATCAGCGCGGCGACGGACGGCGTGTTCACCATCACCTCGAACACCGCGACGCGCCCCGGCCGGTCGATGCGCGGCACGAGGAGCTGCGAAATCACCGCCTTGAGGTTCGTCGAGAGCTGCACGCGGATCTGCTCCTGCTGCCCCTCGGGGAATGAATCCACGATGCGGTCCACCGTCCGGCCCGCACCCGTGGTGTGGAGTGTGGAGAAGACGAGGTGCCCCGTCTCCGCGGCGCGGATGGCGACTTCCATCGTCTCGAGGTCGCGCATTTCCCCCACGAGGATCACATCCGGGTCCTGCCGCAGCGCGCGGCGCAGGCCCTCGGGAAACGACTCCACGTCGCTGCCCACCTCGCGCTGGTTCACCATGCCCGCCTGATGCTCGTGGATGTATTCGATCGGATCCTCGATCGTCACAATGTGGTGGCCGAGGTTCACGTTGATGTCGTTCAGCATTGCCGCGAGCGAAGTCGTCTTCCCGGACCCCGTCGGGCCCGTCACCAGCACGAGCCCGCGCGGCATCCGGATGATCTCCTTCACGATCGCCGGCAGCCCGATCTCCCCGAATGACAGCATCTGCCGCGGCAGCAGCCGCAGCGCGATCGCCGTGGAATGCTTCTGCCGGTAGAGGCTGATGCGGAAACGGTTCCTGCCCGCATGCGTGATCGCGAAGTCCACGCTACCCGTCGTGCGCAGCTTGTGGAGCTGGTCGCCGTTTGCCAGCTCCGTCGCGAGATTGTCCGTGTCCTCCGGGAAAAGCGCGCGCGTCTCCAGCCTCACCAGCCGGCCATGGATGCGCAGCACCGGCGCAGTCCCCACCGTGAGGTGCAGATCCGACGCGCTCGCCTCCACCGTGAGGCGCAGGATGTCGGCCACGGGGGCAAAGGCCCCGCGCCCGCCCGCCTCCATCGCGGGACCAGCCGCCTCCGGCGCGGCGGGCTCGGGAGCCGGCGCCTCGGCCTGGGATGATTTTCCAAATCGAAAGATTCCCATGGCGCCCCCTTATTCGGAATCCGACATCGTCGCGGTGATGACCTCCTCGGCCGTCGTCATGCCCGAGAGCACCTTCCGGATGCCATCCTCGCGCAGCGTCCGCATGCCCATTTCGCGCGCCCGTTTGCGGAGATCCACCGTCGTCGCGCGCGTGTTGATCATGTGCCGCACCTCGTCGTCCACCTCGAAAATCTCAAAGATTCCCATCCGCCCCTTCGCTCCGAGGCCCTTGCACTTGTCGCAACCGGCACCGTGCATCACCGTCGCGGTCGCAAGCTGCGCCGCATCGAGGCCGAGCGAGCTCACCTCCGACGGCGTCAGCTCCACGGGCTCCTTGCAGTTCGGGCAAATCTTCCGCACCAGCCGCTGCGCCATCATCGCCCGCACCGCCGACGACACGAGGAACGGCTGCACCCCGATGTCCACGAGACGCGCCACCGCGCTCGGCGCATCGTTCGTGTGCAGCGTCGAAAACACCAGGTGGCCCGTCAGCGCCGCGTTGATCGCGATGTTCGCCGTCTCGGGATCGCGGATTTCACCGATCATGATGATGTTCGGCGCCTGGCGCAGCATCGCGCGCAGCGCCGCAGGGAACGTCATCCCCACCTCCGCATTCACCTGCACCTGGTTGATGCCCGCCATCTGATACTCCACCGGGTCCTCCACCGTGATCAGCTTCTTGTCCGGTTTGTTGATGTAATTCAGGCACGCATAGAGCGTCGTCGTCTTGCCCGAGCCCGTCGGCCCCGTCACCAGCAGGATCCCGTCCGGCAGGCGCAGCAGCCGCTCGAACACCTCCTGGTCATCGCTCAGGAACCCGAGCTGCGGCAGGCCCAGCGACAGCGACGATTTGTCCAAAATACGCATCACCACCGACTCCCCGTGCGCCGTCGGAATCGTCGAGACGCGCAGGTCGAGCTGCTTCTTGCCCATCTTCACCTGGATGCGCCCGTCCTGCGGCAGCCGCTTCTCCGCGATCGACATCGTCCCCGTCATGATTTTCAGGCGCGACACGATCGCCGCCTGCAGCTTCTTCGGCGGGTTCTGCATCTCGTGCAGCACGCCGTCGATCCGGAAACGGATCCGCAGCCGCTTCTCCAGCGGCTCCACGTGAATGTCCGAGCACCTCGCGTTGTAGGCCTCGATCAGCATCATCGTCACCAGCTTGATGATCGGCGCGTCGCCCACCTCCCCCTCCGTCCCCTCCACGCTCACCGCCTGCCCCCCGATCTCGATCCCCGAGAGGTTGCTCTCCATCGCCGCCACCGCGTCGTCCACCGAGCCGTAATACTTCATCAGCGCCGCCTTCATCGAATCCGGCGTCGTGCACAGGAACTCCACCTCGCGCCCCAGCACCGTCTGGATCGCGTCCAGCGTGTCGAAATTCAGCGGGTCATCCACCACCACCACCACGCCGCCCAGCTCCGTGAGCGCCACCGGCACCACCCGGTAGCGCCGCGCCACCTCCGCATCGATCAGCGCCAGCACGTCGCCGGAGACGATGATCCCCTCGAGGTTCACAAAGTCCATCGCCGCGTTCGACGCCACCGCCCGCGCCACATCCTCCTGCGTGATGAGCCCCTGCTCCTGCATCACCTGAATCACCGACTTGCCCGGCTTCACCAGCTTCCGCGCCTCGTCCACCTGTGCCCGCGTCACGAGCGCATTCTCAATCAGAATCTCGATGATGTAATCGTCGTTTGCGGCCACGGGAGGGAGGTCTTTGTCTCGGGAAAATGTTTTCGGGGTTGGGGCGGCCTTCACTCAGGCCGGAAATTCATGTCATTCATTCCGCCGCCGCAATCAATCCCCGATTTGATGAATTCGCTGTATTGGCCTCTGGCGCACTCACCGACCGGCAAATTTCCGCCACGCCAGCCGCGCCGCGAATGACGTCGCCGACCAACGCGATGACTCAGAGGCCCACGCGGCTCATCCGGGGCAGCGGCACCCCATCAGACACAGCCGACGCACGCACGAATGAGAGCCGGCAGAAACACCATTCGACATTCGTCATCCGCCATTCGTCATTCCTGCCCGATGCCCGACGGCGCCTCCAACTCCGCGAAGCCCCCTGCCCCGCCCGGCCGTGGCGCGGGCATCAACACACCGATCCGCTTTTCCGCGCAGCGCATCGAGATGGAGCCGGAGGCGCTGGTGGACGACGACGGCGAGCCGCTCCCGCAGCGGACGCAGTTTTTCCGCGACGACACGCAGGGCATCCTCGCGTGGAACGACTCGCCGGACATCCCGTTCCGCGTGGGCGTGTCGCCCTACCGCGGCTGCGAGCACGGCTGCGCCTACTGCTTCGCGCGGCCCTACCACGAGTATCTCGGCTTCAGCGCGGGCATCGAGTTTGAGTCGCGCATCCTCGTGAAGGAGCGCGCGCCGGAGCTGCTGCGCGAGGCGCTCTCGAAGAAAAGCTGGGAGCCGCAGACGGTCGCGATGAGCGGCATCACGGACGTATATCAGCCCGTCGAGCGGCGGATGCGGCTCACGCGCGGCTGCCTGGAGGTGTTCGCTGAGTTCCGCAACCCCGTCGGCATCATCACGAAGAACCATCTCATCACTCGCGACGCCGACTTGCTCGCGGAGCTGGCGAAATTCAACGCGGTGAGCGTGTGCATTTCCCTCACGACGCTCGACGGCGAACTCGCGAAGAAGCTCGAGCCCCGCGCGAGCACACCCACGCGCCGACTCGCCGCCATCCGCGAACTCACCGCGGCCGGAGTGCCCGTGACGGTGCTCACCGCGCCGATCATCCCCGGACTGAACGACCACGAAATCCCCGCGCTGCTCGCCGCCGCGCGCGAGGCCGGCGCGCGCAACGCAGGCTACACCGTCGTGCGCCTGCCGCTCGCTGTGGAGCCGATTTTCACCGAATGGCTGGAGCGCCACGTGCCGGGGCAGAAGGAAAAAATCCTCGGGCGCATCCGCGAGTTCCGAGGCGGCGCGCTGTATCGCG
>JBGAPU010000092.1:0-25795 GCA_044221035.1 Chthoniobacteraceae bacterium
CCCCGATGGCCGGGGCAGTTGCCCCGATGGCCGGGGCAGTTGCCCCGATGGCCGGGGCAGTTGCCCCGATGGCCGGGGCAGTTGCCCCGATGGCCGGGGCAGTTGCCCCGATGGCCGGGGCAGTTGCCCCGATGGCCGGGGCAAGTCCCCTGCGGCGGAAACAGCCCGCGCCCTATTCCCTCACGACCTCATACCAGAGCGTCTTCCACTGCGGGCCGATTTCGAGGGTGGCGACTCCCTTGTCCATCGCGACGGGGATTTCGGCGCGGCGCTGGCCGCGTTCGTCGAGCGCCCAGGCCTTGAATTTGCCTCCGCCGGGCAGCTCGATCTTCGCCGCCGGGCCTTCGACGAGCACGGGCGCGCGGCCCCAGTCGCGGCCCACACTGGTCTTCGCCGCGTCCTTCCAGCCCATGCCGGTGTTCTCGATGTCGCCGGTGGCGGTGATGAGGATGCGCTTGGGGTTGGCAACATCCGCACGCTTGTCGTGGTCGATGGCGGCGAGTTGGTAGCAGGCCCAGTTCTGGCGCGTCGCGCCCGCCGTGAGGCTGATACCGCCCAGCGGCACTGGCCTGTCCAGTATCTGGCCTGCCAAGGTCGCCGTGCCGGGTGTGAGAATCTTCACGGCGTTCAGCGTTGGGCTCCAACCAACCGCGGTCGGGGGAAGGAGAGTCGACGGCTCCGGCTTGGGAGGCTGCAGTTTACCGTTTCGCAAAGCTCGTTGCTGCGCTGGTGAATTCACCTTTCCCCGCAACAACGGGTTGGCCGAGTAGGCGACACTAAAGTGGAAGGCATTCAACGCGTCGGCACCCGTGTATCCGCCCGAGAAATGAGGCCCTTTTTTCAAAGCCTCTTCGATTCTCGATTCGAGCGATGCGGTGAATACCGGAGAACGCGATGCGACTTTGCAATCGCCCCGCCGGAAACTGATCACCGCCGCGGGGAGCGTCGCCATTTTCACCGGGTGGCGATCGATGTCGAAGAAGTTGTTGAACGACTCCTGCGCCCAGCCGTCGGCGGCGCGGTGGCTGTAGCTGAAGGCGAAGACGCCGTCCCAATCCTGCAGCGCGGCGAAGGCGCAGAGCAGCGGGAAGGTCTCGGCGGAATAGGTGTTCGGCGCGGGGTGGTTGTATTCGGTGCAGAGGAAGGGCTTGCCCGCGACGCGCTGCGCGGCGAGGCCGGGAAGCGTGCCGCCGTCGGGCGCGCCGGCCATGGGCTCGTTTTTCACGCTCCACACGTCGGCGTTCCAGCCGCGCCCGTGGAAGTCGGGGTGGTGCCAGTAGGCGTGCGAGTCAATGACATCCATGCCCGCCTGCACGTGGCCGGGGCTCCAGAATCCCTGCGTGCCGACGACGGGCGCCTTCACGCCGAGGTCCTTTTTCAGGAAGTCGCGCATGCCGTTCCAGTAGGCGGTCTCGGTGTCCCAGAGGAATTCCTGCCAGTCGCGCTGCTTGGCGGGGGTGGTGCGGGCGAGGTCGCGCTTGCGGACGATGGGGACGCGGCCTTTCGCGTCCCGCACGAAGGAACCGTCCACGCCGGCGGCGCGGAGGGAGATGCCGCTGAACTGCTTGAGACCGGCAATTTCAAACACGCCGGGGGTCTTGCCCATGCCGCCGATGGTGAGGCGGGCGTTGTCGTCGGCTTCGGTGATTTGGATGGTCGCGGAAACTTCGTGAAATGGAGCGCCGGACTTCACGTTCGCGGAGCCGAGGACTTTCCACGGCTCGTGCGACTGCTGAAGCGCGACGGAGAGGCTCGCGTCCTTCATGTCCCCGCCGTCGTCACTGGCGCGCCAGCGGAGGCGCACCTCGTAGCTGCCGGGTTTCACCGTGATCGGCGAAGTGGAGAACTGCACGTGCCACGGTTCGGTGCCCGGCTTCCTGACGATGAGCGTGACGAGGCCGTTCTCCACCGAATGCGACTGCGATGCGCCGCCGTGCTGCTCGAAGTTCCACTTCGGGTCCGCGAGCATTTCCGCGCCCGGATCCCTTGCGCCTTCGGCCCACGTTTTGCGCGCGGCTTCATCGCTGCCGTGCCTTTTCAAAATCCACGCGGCCCACAATATCTCCAGCTCCTCGCGATACGGCGCGGGGAGGTCGTCCATCTGCCGGGCCCACCACTGGAAGCCGAGGGCGTTCTCGTTGTTGATCTCCACGAGCGCGACGGCGGGTTCGTCGGCGTAGCGGTGGCCGGTGTAGGCGTTCACGTGCGTGAGGAGGTCGCGGGCGTAGTCCTTTTGCAGCGCGATCATGGCGGCGCAGTAGTTGTCCACGCCCTTGTCGTAGTCTGGGCTGCCCTTTTTCTCCGCGCGCGGACGGTCGGGGTAGGTGCGGGAGACGTGCAGGTTCAGGTCGGCGTAGATGCCGTTCTTCTTCAGCTCGGCGATGAAGAAATCGAGCCGGTCGAGCTGGCCGGGATCGAGCGTGCGGCCGTCCTTTGCGAAGATGCCGGCGGGCGCGCTGAGCATGTCCATGTGGTGGAAGCGCACGCAGTTGATGCCGAACTTCGCCATGCGCGCGGCGATCTTCGGAGCCATGGCCTTGTCGGGGAAGTTCGCGGCGAAGCAGGTGTTCACGCCGAAGATGCGCAGGCGCTTCTCGCCGGCGAAGAGGTGGCCGTCCTTCACATGGACGAAGCCGTCGCGGCCCGCGGGCTTGTCGTTCAGCCAGGAGATGTTCGTGGCCGAGTCGGTGGCGTCGTCCCACGGGAGCTGGAAGGGGAACATCTCGGCCTTGTCCGCGGCGCGTGCGGCGGCAGCGAAAGTGAGGGCGACGAGCGGGAGGAGGTGGGAGAAGGTCACGGCGGCGAGGGTGGCGAAGGTGCCGCAGCAGAACAAGCCGGCTCATTTTTCACTGCGAAGGGCACGGAGGGCACGAAGACGAGCCTGCCCGCATTCGGCGCCGGCACCGAACGCCTTGGTGAACCTCGTGCCCTTCGTAGTGAAATCGCATCGCCGCCGCCCCGCTTGCATCCGCGGGGAACGCGATTATTTAGACAAAGCTGCGGGGCCGCTCCGCATTTCCTCCACAAGACACATGACCGCCACTTTCCGCATCCTCTGCGCGGAAGGACATGGAGGCGAAGGTGAAGAAGATCTATTCGAAGAACCTGCCCGCCGTGGTGGCGCTCGTGGGGACGAAGGTGCCGGGCTCGGGCTCGGGCGTGATCGTGAACGAGGAGGGGCTCATCCTCACCGCGGCGCACGTGACGCACGGCAACGAGAAGATGACGGTGGTATTTCCCGACGGGCGGCAGGCGAACTGCAAGGTGCTCGGCTCCGATTACGACCGCGACGTGGGCCTCGCGCAGATCATCGAGAAGGGGAAGTATCCGTTCGCGCAGGTGGGCGACTCGGACACGCTGAAGCAGACGACCATCGTGATCGCGCTCGGGCATCCGGGAGGGTTCGACCTGCGCCGCCCGCCGCCGGCGCGCATCGGGCGGATCAGCCAGAACAACGCGCGGGGCTTCCTCGTGAGCGACTGCACGCTGATCGGCGGCGACTCGGGCGGGCCGCTCTTTGACCTCGATGGCAAGGTGGTCGGCATCCATTCCTCCATCTCGGAAAGCCTGAGCTACAACCGCGATGCGCCCGTGAATGCGGCGAAGGTCTCGTGGGACAAGCTGCTCGAGGGGAAGTCGTGGGGCAAACCGCCGGTGCGCCCCGGCCAGCGCAACACGGGTGCCGCGGTGCTCGGTGCGGTGTTCGAGGGCGGCGGGGAGGCTCCGCCGCTGTTGAAGGAGGTGCAGCCGCGCTCGCCGCTCGCCGCAGCGGGCGTGAAGGCGGGGGATGTGATTTTGAAAATCGGCAGCGAAGCGACGCCGACCGCCGCGTCCGTCGCCGCGCGGCTGAAGAAGGCGAAGCCGGGTGAGCGGCTCGCGCTCGCCTACCGCCGCGGCACCGCGGAGCGGACCACGGAGGTGATCCTGATTTCCGAAGACGAAATGAAGAAGCGGATGGAGCCCATCCCGCCGAAGAAACCGTAAGACCCCGCCATCATGATCCGCACATTCATCCTCACCGCGCTGCTCGCCACGGGCGCGCTCCACGCCGCGATCAAGAAGGATCCCAATTCCAAGCCTGACGCCGCGCCCGCTGCTCCCGCGGACAAACCGCAGACGCCCAAGCCTGCCGCACCCGCGCCGCCCGCCGCAAAGCCGGACAACAAGGGCGCCGCCGATCTCATCGAGGAGCTGCGCAAGCGCGCGGAGCGCGAGGGCGGCATGCTGCGCATGGAGCCGAAGGAACTGCTCGGGATGCTGCGCAGCGCGCTGGAGAAACAGGGCGTCCCCGCCGAACAGCTCAAGAACGCCGGGCTCCCGGAGCTCCTGCGGCTGATGAAGGAGAAGAACCCGGACGCTTTCAAGGGACTCGGCCTCGGCGGCGGGATGCCCGGCTTTGACAAGGCGACGGAGAAGAAGCTGAACGATCACTTCAACGAGCTCCTCGAGGGCCACAAGCCCGGCTCGCTCGCATCGTCCCCGGCGACATTCGCCATCCGCGATGGCAAGAAGCCCGCAGATCCGCTGGGGTTCGCGACCGGCGTGCGCGCTGACGGATGGATCCTCGTGAAGGCGAGCGACGCTTCCGCCGCAGGGGAGCTGCAGTGCCACATCAAAGGCGAGTGGGTCGCGGCGAAAATCGTCCGCACATGGCAGGACCACGACCTCGCGCTCGCGAAGGTCACCGCGAAGGACATCCCGGCGGTGAAGTTCTCCACGCGCACTGCGCCGGAAGTCGGGACGTTCATCACCGCCGTGGCGCCCGAGGGACGCGACCCCGTGGGCATCGGCATCGTGAGCGTGCCCGTGCGCAACGAGCAGGAGAAGGGGCGCGGCTTCCTCGGCGTGCAGCTCGACACGGACGACAAGGGCAACCTGAAGGTGCGCGAATTGGTGCCGAACGGCCCGGCGCTGGCCTCGGGGCTGAAGAAGGAGGACCGCATCCTCGAACTCGACGGCAAGAAGCCCGATTCGATCTTCACATTCACAAAGATGGTCAGCGACCGGAAAGCCGGCGAGAAGGTGCGCCTGAAGGTGCAGCGCGGCGAGGCGATCGTGGAAAAGGAAATCGCGCTCGGCGACCGCGGTGCCTCCGCTGCGGGCGGTCCGCGCCGCAACGGCAATGACCGCATGCAGACGATGGGCAGCACGATCAGCAAGCGCCGCACGGATTTCCCGTCCGTGCTTCAGACGGATCTCCCGCTCCAAGCCACGCAGTGCGGAGGCCCCGTGACGGACCTCGACGGGAATGTGATCGGCATGGTGATCGCGCGTTCCGGCCGCGTGGACACGATGGTGCTCCCCAGCGAGACGATCCGCGGCCTGCTCGGCAGCGTGGACTTTTCCAAGGAAGGCCAGACGCCGCCCGCTGTCGCCGCAAAGCCCCAGCCGGCGAAGCCCGAAGCGCCGAAGCCAGAGTCATCCAAGCCCGCCGTGGCCCAGCCGGCGCCCGCGGTGAAATCCGAGCCTCCAAAGCCTGCACCGAAGTCCGAGCCTCCGAAGCCCGCGCCGCAAGCCGCGCCGAAATCCGAACCGGCAAAGCCCGCAGAGCCAGCCGCGGCGAAATAGTCCCGGGAATGTCCGGATTCATGCGCGGAGGGGCCGCGTGACGAAGACTCTCTGGACTTACTGGCACCAGGGCTGGCGCAATGCTCCCGAGCATGTCTCGCTGTGCCTGCGCTCGTGGTCGCACCACAATCCCGGCTGGCGGATCGAGGCGCTGGATGCGGAGAGTGTGCGGCAGTTTGCGACGCTCGACGCCGTGGACATCGGGCGACCGGACATCTCGATGCAGAAGCGCTCGCTTTTCATCCGGCTGGAACTGCTGCGCCGCCACGGAGGCGTATGGGCGGATGCCACGGTTTACTGCTGGCAGCCGCTCGACTCGTGGCTGCCCGCGTGCGCGCGGACGGGTTACTTCGCATTCCGCGACCCGGGCCCGGACCGGATGGCATCGAGCTGGTTCATTGCTTCGGAGCCGGACCATCCGCTGCTCGTCCGGCACGCCGATGCGTTCATCTCGCTCTTCCGCGCCCACATTTTCACCAACCAGCACAACCCGGCCACGCATGCGCTAATTGCGAAGCTGCTCGAGCGCCACGGGCAGGATCACGAGGGCACGCTGTTCTGGACGTCCGATTTCGCACTCAGCCTCCTGAAGGCGCACCCGTATTTCATCTTCCACTACCTGTTCAACCGGCTGGTGCTCACGGATGCGGAGTTTGCGGGGCTCTGGAAAACTGCGCGGTCGCTGCATGCGGACGGCCCGCATCTGCTGCAGGCGCTCGCCGGCGGCCCGGCGGAGGATGCGCTCGCGCGGGTGGCCTCCGATCCGGCGCCGGTCCACAAGCTGAACTGGCGCGACGACACTTCGTCTGGCTATTGGAAAAAGGTGGTCGCGGCGCTGGCGAAGCGCATCGAAGGTTGAGGTCATGCCGACCGACGTGCTGTTCGTCACGCAGGAGTCCGCCTATCCGCAGATGGGCGTGCTTTACCTCGTGGACGCGCTGAGGCGCGACGGGCTCTCGGCGGAGGTTGTCTCCTCGGGAACCAGCGATGGGGATTTTGCCGCGGTGCTCGACGAACTGACGCCGCGGGTCGTCGGAATGTCAGTGCTGACCTCGCCGGAGATTGTGGATTTCGAAAGGCTGTCCGCACTGGTGAAGGTGCAGCGGCCCGGCGTGCCGGTCGTGTGGGGCGGGCCGCATCCCACTCTCGTCACGGAGGTCTGCGCGGCGGCTCCGAACGTGGATCACGTCTTTGTCGGGCAGGGGGAGGATGCCTTTCCGAAGATGGTGCGGTCGCTCATCGCCGGGGAGAAGGTGCCGCGCATCGCGCGCGGTCATGCGCCGCGCGAGCTGGATCGCTTCGAGCCCGCGTGGGACAAGGCTGACATCACGCGCTTCCTCTTTTCCGAGCGCCACTCGGTGCGCTCGCCCGATGTGCGCGCCCGCAGACCGCGTCCGGAACTCGCCGCGGTGTCTGCGTCGGGGAATCGTGGCGGGAATTCAACGGCGGACTTTTCGCAGCCGCGGCGGCTTTCCGAGGAGCAGATGCGGAAATGGGACGTCGGCGATTACCGCTCGGAGAATCGGCTCTTCTACTACCTGCTCACGAGCCGCGGCTGTCCGTTCAAATGCACCTTCTGCTCCGAACCGCTGCACGTGATGAACGGCGACGCGGAGGGCCGCTTTAACTGGACGGCACACACCGCGGAGTGGGTGCGCCGCCAGGTGGCGCGAATCCGCGCCGAACTTGCCACCCGCCAGCCGGGCCTCGGAATGGACGGCATCGGGATCTGGGACGACATGTTCTGGGTGCGGCACCGCGCAAACCCGCGCGCATTTGATGTCCTCGATTTTTTCCGCTCGGAAAAGCTGAGCTATCTCATCGAGGCGCGCGCCGACCAGCTCATGGCCAATGAGGGCGACCTGATGCGCCGCCTCGCCGATACGGGCTGCATGCAGGTTTTCATCGGTGCGGAGTCCGCCTCGCAGGAGACGCTCGACATGATCGGCAAGGGAACTCGGGCCGCCGATTACCTTCGCCTCATGCAGCTCGCGGACCGCAGCCGGGTCGCGCTGCGCATGAGCTTCATCGTCGGCTTTCCGAACGAGTCGGACGCAAGCGTGAACGCGACGCTCGATCTCTGCGACGCGATCAACGCCGGCGAGCACGGCCCGTGGGTGAATGTGAGCGGCCCGAAGATTTTCACGCCGTATCCCGGCACCGTCGAGTTCCAGCGCGCGGTGGCTGCGGGCTTCCGGAGTCCGGCGACCAACGCGGAGTGGGGCGGAGTGAACCGCAGCACCGAGGAATACCTGCGCCACTTCCCGTGGTTCCACCGCAACTACTCACCCGCCACGCTGCGGCGGCTGGAGCGGCATTTCGGCGCGGGCTGGCGGAGTTTGCGCGCGCATTGAGCGCCCGCGCGGGCTTGCCTTGGGCGGCGGCATCCGCACTTTGCGCGTGATTCAAACGGGTCCAACTCATGACGCCTCCCGCATCCAAGCTCCACTTCGTCCTCGGCATGCACCGCAGCGGGACGTCCGCAGTGGCCGGCCTGCTGGAAGGCATGGGGCTCACCGTTGGGAGGACAGTCATGTCGCCGCGCGCCGACAATCCCCTCGGATTTTTTGAGAACGCCGCGATTGCGGATTTTCACGACCGCCTGCTGGAGGCGATGGGCTCGACATGGCATGATCCTCGGCCCCTCGGCCAACGGCTCCGCTCGCTCGCGCCCGGCTCGCTCGCGCAGTGGCGCGGCGAACTCGCGCGGATTCTCGCCGAGCAGTTTGAGCCGGGAAGCGCGTGCGTCGTGAAGGATCCGCGCCTCTGCCGGCTGCTGCCGCTGTGGGAGCCCATCATCGCAGCATCGGGTGCGCCGCTCGTCGTGGTGGTTCGCCACCCCGCCGCGGTGGCGGCTTCACTTCAGGCGAGGGATGGCTTCTCGATGGAAAAGGGGCTGATGCTGTGGCTCGTGCACAACCTCGAGATGGAGCGCGGAAGCCGTGCGTTTGCGCGCGAGTTTGTCTGCTACGATGATCTGCTGCGCGATCCCATCGCCACCTGCAGCGCGATGCGGGAGCGGCTGAAGCTTCCCGAGCGCGATTTGGCGAAGCTCACTGCTGGTCGCCTGCGGGGCAGCCTGCGCCATCATGGCGACGCGTGGCCGGAGGTGGCGCCGCGACTGCGGGGCTGGTGCGAAAGGGCGTTTGAAATCCTCTGGCGCGGAGCCGCCGAACACGATGAGTTGGATGAGATTTTCCGCGGTTATGCGGACAAGGTGGGCTGGCTCCCGGATGATTTCTCGGGCCTGGGCGAGGTGAGGCTCCAGAGGGAAACCCTTCATGCAAAAGCTTCACACGGGGTGCATGTGCAGGTCTTTGCGGATCAGGGCGCGGGCTACAACGAGAGGGCATCCATCGTGGTGGAGGCTGCCAGCGGACAGACGGCGACCGTGCGATTCGAGCGTCTCGATCTCCTGCGGCCCGCACCCTCGGGCAGGCTGCGCATCGACCCGGCGAATCGCAGCGGGCTCATCACGCTGTCGAGGATCCGGATCGTCCGCGCGCAGGATGGCGAGGTGGTCTTCAATGCGGACACGGAGGAGGGGTTCCGGAGGCTCGAGTGTTCGCGGGGTTTGGTTCCCGCGTATGACGATCGCGGGATGATTCTGCTCGCGACGGACTGTGATCCGCAGTTGCTCCTCCCGTGCCTCGGGCCATTGCTTGAAGCCGCCTGCACCCTGGAGATGACGCTCAAGGTGGAGGTGGTGGACGAGAAGTTCGTTCGCGAGTTGGGCGTTGCCCGCGACGTCCGCACCGCACTCGAGAAGCTGCAGGTGGCCCACGAGGAACTCGGCGTCGAGCACCGCTCGCTGCGCGAGGAGAGCGAGGTCCTCGCCCTGCGCGTGACGGCGCTTGAGGCCGTGGTCGAATCGGCCTGCCGCTGGCAGCGCTCGTGGTTCAGGCGGGCATTTCACCGCTGGCGCCCATCCGCCGCGAACGACGTCCCGCCGCAGTGACGCGGCTCACTCCACGGTGAGCTTTTTGAAATACACCTCGGCCGTGCCCTGCGTCGCCTGCGGGTAGCAGCCGGCCTTGAAGTAGTTCGGGAATTTCCAATACACGAGGCTGCGCGTGAGCTTCGGCTGGTGGTCCACGGTGATCTTGAGCTGCCGCGCGCGCACGCTCACGTCCACCTTCACCCACTGCGTGCCGAGGGACTTCCTCAGCACGACGGTGTCGTTCTTGTCGCCGGAATTATCGGTCTTCAGCACGGCGACGAGGTCGCCGTTGTTCACCGCGACGCGCAGCAGAGGCGGCGCGTCCCCGCCGGCCTCGGTGATTCCGTGAATCTGCATGGCGGTGACCTTGTCGGGAGTGAGCTTCGACACGACGCGGAACTCGGCGGAAAGCGTGTGTGCCTCGCTCGCGGGCCAGTTGAGCATGTGGCGCAGCTCGGAGCGGACGTATCGTGCGTTCTCCGTCGTGCCCTTCTCCGCGGCGTCGAGGCGGAAGCACATCTCCCGCGCCGGAGTCAGGAAAAAGTAGTCCGACGAGTGGCCGGTGAGTTCCTTCACCTCGGCCGGCCCGGGGATTTGCAGCTTCCAGTTCCGCAGGTTGAAAGCGGTTGAAGGCGCGGCCTTCTCAGCCGCGGGCGAGGCGGGGCAGAGCGCGAGCGTGGCGGCGGCGAAAAGGGATGCGGGCACTTTCATCGGGCGCATTCAGTGAGGGTGCATCCGCGCGCGCAAGCGCCGAAACCACTGTGCGGACGCCCCGTTCCAAAGCTCCGCCTGCTTGCGCGGGGCGTTTGCGGCGCTCAGTGTGCGCGCATGATTTGGGAATCCCTCCGTCCGCAATGGGGTCTCGTGCTTGGCTCGGGGCTCGGCAGTTTCACCGAGCGCATGAAGGTGGCTGCGGTGGTGAAATATTCGGAAGTCGAAGGGCTGCCGCAGTCGCGTGTCGCGGGGCATGCCGGGGAGTTTGTCTTCGGTGAGCTCGGTGGCGTGCCAGTCGTCGCGGCGCGCGGGCGCGTGCATCTCTATGAGGGCCGTGGTGCGGCGGATGTGACCGCGGGTGTGCGCTGGATGGCGGAGCGCGGCGTCCGCCAGCTCGTGCTCACGAATGCGGCGGGGACGTGCAACACGGAGTTTGCGCCGGGCTCGTGGATGATGCTCGCCGATCACCTGAACCTGACCGGCACCTCTCCGCTGCTCGGCGGCGCGAACTTCTTCGACATGAGCGAGGTGTATTCAAAGCGTCTGCGCGCGCATTTTTCCGCCGCTGCAAAAGCGCGCGGCCTCGCGCTGCACGAGGGCGTGTATGCCGGCCTGCTCGGCCCGCAATACGAGACGCCCGCCGAAGTGCGCATGGTGCAGCGGCTCGGCGCGGATGCCGTGGGCATGAGCACCGTGCTCGAGGCGATTCAGGCCCGTGCGCTCGGGATCGAGGTCGCCGGGTTTTCCTGCCTGACGAACTGGGCCGCCGGTCTCAACGCCGCGCCGCTCGCGCACACCGAGGTGATGGAGACCGGCGCGCGCGCCGCCGCCGTGCTTGCGGATTTGCTGGAGCAGGCGATCCCCGCCGTTTGAAGAGGGGCGCGACATTGCAGTTGCAGCGTGCGGCGGCTGCGGGGAAAGTGCGCCCCCACCCGGAGGGGTGGCAGAGCGGTCTAATGCATCGGTCTTGAAAACCGACGGGCCGCAAGGTCCCGCGGGTTCGAATCCCGCCCCCTCCGCCACTCTCGCTGGGTGTGGAGTTCGGATGCGGGGGCCGCGCGCGCTCAGCGGAAGAACCGCTTCACCTTGTCCACCGCGTGCATGATGTCGCGCACGGGATCGGGCGGGGGGCGGCGGGGAGGGGACGGCGAGCGGCCCTTGGAGGACGAGCCCTTCGTGTTGGAGGCCGTCGATCCTTTGCCGGGAGTCTCCTTGCCCGGTGTGTCGCTGCCGGGTGAGCCCTTGGTGTCCACGATGCCGAGGAGCGGCGGCTCGGACTCGATCGTCGCGCCTTTCTCGCGCTTCACCTTCGCTCCTGCGACGGGATCGAAATCGCACAGCCGGATCGTCACCTTGCTCTGCGGACCAGCATAAATGTCTCCGAGGGTGTTCCCGGCGAACTTGCACTCCTCGATCTGTCCGCTCGCCTTGTCCGCCGGCTTTCCGGAGTTACCCACTTGGATCGCGGTTGAGTTGCCCTCAAACTTCGTGCCGGTGACCGCGAGCGATCCGTCCGCGACGATGATGATGCCCATGAACTTGCTCTCCGCGACGGTGCCGCCGCTGATGTTCAGCTTCGTGCCAGCCTGATCGGAGTAAACCGCGAGCGTGTTGCCGCGAAACTCGCAGTCGTCGAGGCTCGCATTCACGACGCCGGCGAGGGAGACGCCCGCGTTGTTCCCGAGAAAGCGCGACTTCCTCACCCGCAGCTCGCCCGGCGAGGTCATCTTGGCCGCACGCAGCGCGGGTTTCTCCGCGCCGCTGAATTCGGAGTCCTCGATGGACAGGCTCGCGCCCTCGTCGAAGAGAACGGCAAACGATTTCGACTTTGAAAACCGGCAGTTGCGCACCGTCGCCTTCGATCCCGCCTGGCTCACATAGAGCGCGGTGCAGAGGCGCTCAAAGTTCGCGTCCTTCATCTCGAGCCCGCCCCCGGTGAACTTGCAGTCCTCGAGCTGCACGGTGCCCTCGGCGAAGACATTGATGCCCTGCGTGTTGTTTTCAAACGTGACGTCCTTCAGCGTTGCGGACGACTTCTTCGACACCGCGATGATGCCGTGTGACGAGTCGCCGTTTTCGCCGGGCACGCCGTTTCCGGTGAAGATGCACTTCGTGAGGCTGAGCGTCGCGCCCTCCTGCGCCTGCACCGGCATGCGGCAGCGCGTGAACTGGCAGTCCTCGGCCGTGAGGCTCGCGCCGCCGCCGAAAATCCGCAGCGCGGAATCCTTCGACTCCTTCGAGCCGATGCCGTCGAACTTGCACCCGCGCAGGGTGAAGACCGCCTCGTTGTCCGCATGGAAGGCGCCCGTGCCGCCGGTGAACGTGCAGTTCGTCATCTCGACTTTCGAGGGGCCGCGCAGGATGAGCGACTGGCCCGTCGCGGAGAAGGTGCAGTTGTTTGCGGCCAGCGAGGCGGGGCCCTGCCCGAGGATGCCCGAGATGCTGGAGAATTTCAGATCACAGCCGTCGAGGGTGAGCACGCAATCCTTCGCGGCGACGAGCGCGGGTCCGGCGGCGCCATTGCCCTGGAGGATTTGCAGGTTGGCAAATGTCACGCCCTGCGCCGTGACGCGGATGGGCCGCTTGGACTCCTCGGTCGTGGCCTGGATCACATGCTGCCCGGGCCCGGGCTTCTCGCCTGCGATGCGCACCTTCTTGTCCACCGTGAAGCCGCCGGCGTAGGTGCCGGGCCGAAGCGAGATGGTGTCGCCGTCGCCCGCCTTCTCCAGGACCGGCGCGATCTCCGCGGCGTCGGCGCCCTCGCCCTTCTTGGAATCCACGATCCAGGTTTTCGGCGTGGCGGAATTCGGCCCGGGTTCCTGCTTGGGCTCGGGCTTGGGTTCCGGTTTTGGCTCAGGCTTCGGTTTCGGCTCCGGGTTTGTCTTCGGCTCGGGAGTCGGCTGCGGCTTCGGTTCCGGCTTGGGTTCGGGTTTCGGCTCGGGCTGGGGATTGGTCTTCGGATCGTCGTTCGATGCGATCTTGCCGCTGTTCTCCACGCCCTTCTTCTCCGTGTCCGCCTTGTCGGCGGATTTCGCGAGCTCGATTTTGGCGGATACGCCCTTGTCGTCTGCGGATTTCCGAAGGAACCAGATCACGCCCCCCGCCGAGGCGACGAGGGCGACGCACGCGACGGCGATCTTCACGAGCGTGTCCACGCTGATCGAAACATGAATCTCGCGGCGGCTCCTGTCTTCCGCGGATTGCGGGGGAATGCGCGTGCTGCTCACGTCGGAGCGCTGCGGCAGCGCCGCCGCCGAGTCCTCGGGGCTCTTTGCAGTTGGCGGCTCAATGCGCGGCGGCGCACCGCACGCGGGGCAGCTTTCGGATTCGGCCGGGTCGTAGATCTTGCCGCAGATGCAGCGGGTGAGTTTGGTGGCCATGGTCGTTGTTGCTTCGGTGGTTGAAAGGTGTCCGTGGGGACTACGGCTTCGGAGCTGGCGGCGCCTGCGGGACAGGTGCTGGCGATGCGGGGCCGGGACGCTGAAACTCTTCCATGCCGCGCATGAAGTTGGAAGGCCCGGTGCGCCGTCCGTCCGGCCCCACCCCCGGGCCCTGCCGTATGAGCGTCCGCACGTAATCGCGCTCCATGTCGCTGTCCGCCTCGTTCATCCATCTGCGGAGAATGGAGGTCTTCTCGTCCTGCGACTGCGCCTGCTGCAGCGCCCGCGTGTAGGTTGCCCTGCGTCTCATCGAGTCCATCGAGCCGCCGCCCGGCGGGCCCGTGTTTCTCTTGAGCAACGACATCACATAGTCCCGCTCCTTCAGGTTCTGCGCCTGTGCGAGCCATGCCTCCAGCAGGGCTTCGCGCACTGGTGGAGGCGGGTTCGGGCCGGCGGCTGCCTCATATTCTCTTTTTCGCCTCTCAAATCCCGGCCCCATCACGGCGTCGGTGAGCTGTGGATCCGTGGGCGGCGCGGTCTTTGTGAGCCGCTCCCACTCCGCGTCGCGCTCGGCCTGCGTGGCCTCGGTGAAAGTGATCGTTTCGGGCGTTTCGATCCGGAACTTGCCGACATACACCCAGTCGCGATCGGCCCCCAGCGTCACCGGCGGCACGCGCGGGGCGTTCAGCTTTGCGCCGGATAAGTCGGTGTTCAGCACCAGCAGCGTGGCGCGGCCACCCGGTGCGAGCGATGTGGAATGCGGCCCGTTTGCGCGGATGTAAAACTTCGTCTCGCTGCTTGCATACCGGTTCGCGTTCACGCGCGTGACGGTGCCCGTGCCGCCCATCCGGTAATCGCCGGTCCACATCGAGGGCTGCATCATCAGCGACGGGTCGAAGTCGGGCTGCCGCGAGTTGTCGCCGCTCGCGAGGACGACCTGCTCATGCAGGCTGCAGTCCAGCGGCAGCCGGGGATCGCTCGCCGTGACCGTGACCGACCACGGCATTCGCTGCTGGAGCCGGCCTTCGAGCTCCTGCTTCTGCTGTTCGAGGCGTTGCTTCTCCTGCTGGAGCCGCTGGTTCTCCTTTTCGAGCTGCTCGTTTCTCGCGAGGAGCTTCTGCTTGTCCTGGCGGAGCTGTTCGTTCTCCGCCCTCAGCCGCTGGTTTTCCTTCTCGAGCACATCGTTGCGCGCCAGGAGCCGCTTGTTCTCCTCGTCCAGCTTCGCCACGCGCCGCTTCAGCTCGCCATTCTCCGCGAGCAGCGAGTTCACCTGGCCCTGGAGCTTTTTGATTTCCTCCTCGAGCTGCGCGATCTGCTTCTTCAGTTCCTCCACCAGCTTCCGCAGATCCTCCACGTTGTCCGCGTCCTTCAGTTTCTCCGCGAGGTCTTTGATCTTCTGGACCTCATCCAGCAGCTTTTTCTGCTGCTCGCTCACGTTGAAGTTCTGATCCGGCGGCCGGTAATACGGCAGTAGCGAGAGCATCATGAAGCAGAACGCCCCGAGCGCGCCGCACAGGATGTCCAGCAGCGACATGTTGAAGATGTTGATCTCGCGGTTGCGCGGCTTCATGGCGCGTCATTTCCCCGAATAGAGGCGGTTGATCAGGTTGCGCAATGTGTAGTCCCCCGCGCGGTTCAGCGCCGTCTCCTCCTTCTCCTGCACGATGTGCAGGATGAACACGAGCAGCGCGCTCTCCATCAGCGCGACCATCGTGCAGTCAAAGCCCACGCCGAGCGTCATCGCGACATCCTTTGGGTCGAAGGTCTTGTTGGGATCGCCTGCGGAGTAAAGCGACGCGCCGAGCGAGAAGACGGTGCCGATGAACCCGAACGTCGGCACGACCCACGCGATGAAGCGCACCAGCCCGTAGCGCATGTCCACGCGGTGTGAGGTCAGCTCGAGCTGCTGGTTCATCACCGTCGCCGACTGCTCCACCGAGTTGGACGATTGGAACTGCAGAATCGCGAGGTTGATCAGCGAGGGCAGGATGCCGTGGTCGTGGTCGAACTTGTCCGCCACGCGCTTGCGGATCGGCCCGAGGCTGTCGGTGGTGAGCACGGTGTGGTCGTCTTCCGGCAGATATTTTTTCCGGAGGAACGCCTCCTCGCGCGCGCCGATGCGCCAGCGCACGAACAGCTCACCGAGCCCGATGAAGAATGCGACGTGCATCAGGTTCTGGATTGTGAACGGATACGGGAAATGCGCGGACGGATGGTCGAGCAGCAGCACCGCGGAGCGCCCGCGCAGCACCAGCGTGAGCAGGGCGATCAGCGCGAGCGAGGCGAGCACGGCCATGCCCATCACCAGCGGACGGCGCGGCATCTCCCAAAGCGCCGCTGTGGAGGCGGAGCCTGTCTTCCCTGTGCTTTGAGACGGTGCGTTCATCCCGGAATGCGAAACGCACGTTAAACCACCCTCCGGGCCCGTGCGCAACAGCCAAGGCGGCCATCCGGCGCCGCGCAAAAACAGCATTTGCATCGCGCTTGTTCCCGCTACGGTGCGCGCCCCATGGAAGTGCTCCCGATTGAAATTTTTGGCGTCGCCGTTGACGTGCCCTTTGCCGCGCCCATCGGCTACCACAGCGCGAAGCTCGACGAGTTTGCCGCGAAGATTTGCGACCAGCAGACTGGCCTGTCGCTGCGCCCGGACCAGATCCATCTGCGCAAGGTGGACGACCTTTTCGACTACGAGCTGAAGGCGACCTTCTTCGGCGACAACGGCACGCTCAACCGCACCGCCGACCGCGTGAAGCTCGGCGTGCGCAACGCGCGCACCGCGGGCGACTGGAACATCATCCACCAGACGCTCACGCGCTTCTACAACCTGATGAAGTTCGACAGGAAGACGGTGACGCATCTCTCCACGCACGTGCATGCGAAGTTCGACACGCTGGAGGAGCGCGACAAGTGGCTGAACCAGTTCTCGCACAACGCGCTCGTCCACAAGCCGTGCGCGCTCGGCTACGTGAAGATCCCCGACTGGGAGAAGGACATCCGCGTGCTCATCGAAATCTCAAACGCCGCGCCGAACTGCATCTTCGTCGCGTGGGACACGCAGTTTGAGAACAACCAGGAATGGGACACCTTCCTCGGCTCCCTCGTCCACGTGATGGAGAACTCGGCGAACTTCTTCGAGCTCGGCTTCGAGCCCTTCAAGGAGCGCGTCTAGGAAGGACGAAATCCGAATGACGGATGACGGGAGCGCCGTTCGTCTTCGTCATTTCGCCTTCGGCGCGGCAGGAGCGGCGGGTGTGGCCGGCGCCGCCGTCCCCGGCTTCGCCTCGCCGCCCTTCGCGTCCGGCTTGTCGGAGTTGTCGGGCTTCAGGAAAATGCGCGCCTCCTTGTAGCTGATCACGCCGTCGAGCTCGCGGAGGAAGCTCGCGCCGAAGATCGCGTCGAAGTCTCCCTTCCCGCCGAGGTTGCCCGAATCCTTGTAGAGATCCGTGGAGAGCAGCGTGCGGTTCTCGATCATCGCGTCGCCCATCTTCAGCACGTTCACCTTGGTCTTCGCCGCGGGCGCGGTGCCGCCGATGCCGTAGATCGTCTGGTCCATCGGCCCGATCTGCGCGCCGGCGCTCTTGGCAAAGTCGATGTGCAGCACGCCGTCGAACGCGCCGGTGTCGATGAGGAAGGTGGACTTCGTCGTGTTCACGAGGCCGTCCACGAGGATGTGGTTGCCCGAGGCGCGGTATTCAAAGGACTGGTAGCCGCGCAGCTCGAGCAGCTCCTTCACCGTGAGCGTTCGCCACTCGGGCAGCTTCGCGATCACGTCGCGCAGCTTGTCCCACTTCGACACCGAATCCTTGTCCGCGTCGGAGAGCTTCTCGATCGGCCACGGCGCGGTCTTGCCGTTCTGCATGCGGAAGGTCACCTCCTTCTCGTTCTTCTCCACGAGCGCGGCCACGAAGTTCTTCCCGTCCGCCGTCGTCCAGCGCTTCCACTCCGCGTAGGCCGCGGGCTGCGCCGGCGCGGCGGGCTGGCCGGGTTTCGCGCCGGCGGCGGGCTTCACGTTGTCGGGCTTCAGAAACATGCGGCCCTCGCGGTAGCTGATCACCGCATCCAGCTCGCGCAGGAAGTCCGCGCCGAAGATCGCGTCGTAGTCGCCCTTGCCGCCGATCTGCTTGAAAAGATCCGCCGAGAGCAGCTTGCGGTTCTCGATCTTCGCGTCGCCCATCTTCAGCACCGGCACCTTCGTCACCGCGGCCATCGCCTTTCCGCCCACGCCGCGGATCTCCACGTTGAAGTCCCCCATCTCCAGCCCCGCGTCCTTCGCCGCGTCCACATGGATCAGCGAGCTGCTCGCGCCCGTGTCCACCATGAACTTCGTCCGCTTCCCGTTGATCTCGCCCTCCACGAAGATGTGGTTCCCCTTGATGTCGAACTCGAAGCTCTGGTAGCCGCGCAGCTCCAGCAGCTCCTTCACCGAGAGCTTCGCAAACTGCGCGTTGTTCATCAGCGCCTCCTTGAACGGCGTCCACTTCCTCACGAACTGCTGGTCCGGCGCGCTCAGGTCCTTGATCTGCAGCACCGCCGTCTGCCCGGTCTGCAGCTTGAACGTCGCCGACAGGTCCGTCTTCGTCACCACCGCCGCGTAGAACGTCTTCCCGTCCTTCATCATGTAGCGGCGGAAGGCGGCGGTCTGCTGCGCGGGCGCGGTGGCCGTGAGCAGCGTGAGGATTCCCGCGGCCAGCGCGGCGAGGAGGAAGGGCGTGCGTTTCATGGGGTTCGTGCGTTTGGCCGCGCATGTAGCCGCCCGCGGCGCGCGGGGCAAGGACGGATGCCGCATTCAGAATCGGTTGGACATCCCCGCGCCGCGCGCATTTCCTCCGCCCATGAAGCTCCTCCGAACCGCATCAGCCTTCCTCGCGGTCGCGCTCCTCGCGCCCGCCGCGTTCTCACTCGAGCCCCGCACTTGGATCGTTTACGACGGCCGCATCATCGAGGGCGAGCTCCAGAAAGTCTCCGGCAGCCTCGTCCAGATCCTCGACAACACCGGCCGCCAGGTCCAGGTGGACAAATCCTGGCTCAGCATCGGCGACAACGAATACATCCGGGAAAACTTCCCCGACGCCAAGACCAGCACCGGCTTCTCCTCCACCGCCGCCGTCCAGCTCCCGCAGCCGGCGAAGACCGCGAAGATCGACACCAAGCTCTTCAAGATGAACGCCGGCACCTTCCAGATCGCCGACGACGCCTACGACATCCTCGAGACCCCGCACTTCAAGGTGATGTATCAGAAGCCCGTGGACCCCCGCGACACCGGCGAGCTCGCCGAGCGCCTGTGGCTCGACGCCGCATTCTTCCACGCCACCTTCACGCAGAAGTTCCGCACCGAGAAGATGGCCGTCTTCCTCGCCCCCTCCGACAGCCACTACGACCGCATCGGCCGCTGGTATGCGGACATGGTCGCCAAGTCCGGCAACCAGGAGGTCGCCGTGAAAATCGGCGCCACCTGGCCCCCGAGCGCCGCGGGCAGCATGCGGCTCACCGCCGCCATCGCCCGCCAATACGGCGTCCTCGACCACGCCCGCGTCTTCCGCGCCTACCGCAGGACCACCTCCCCCTCGCAGAAGCCCGAACTCATCCGCGGCGTCTGGCAGCCCTTCTTCGTCCACTGCCTCGCCGGCGACATGCTCGACGTCCAGGCCGGCGGCGTCTCCGGCTTCGGCGCCAAGGGCTGGTATGCCGTCGATTCCGGCCACAGCTACTACAAGGAAATCTCCCTCACCGGCCGCACCGAGACCAGCCTCCTCCGCGCCCGCAGCATCACCGCGCAGGATGTCGGCAGCATCGGCGGCTTCAAGGACCCCAAGACCTGGGCCACCGAGCTCAAG
Organism: Chthoniobacteraceae bacterium; assembly: GCA_044221035.1. GTDB lineage: Bacteria > Verrucomicrobiota > Verrucomicrobiia > Chthoniobacterales > Chthoniobacteraceae > SXWH01. Next base: position 19,437 of record JBGAPU010000092.1, read on the forward strand.
CGCCTCGTCCGCAAGGGCGACGTGAAGCCCACCATGGAAAACATCTACCTCCTCACCCTCGACGGCGCGGATGCCAAGGGCAACGTCCTCGGCTTCGCATGGGCGCGCTACCTCCAGAGCACCCTCCCCAAGCTCGCCTCCTTCAACAAACTCATCCAGCGCGTCAGCGTCTCCCACCAGATGCCCGAGCCCGAGGACCTCGCAAAAATCTACGACTTCCCGAACGCCGCCGCCATGGAAGCCGACTTCATGAAGTTCCTCACCAGCGCCGAGTTTCACTAGCCGGGTGGCTGGTGCTCAGTGCTCAGTCTTCAGTTCGCGGCGCCTCTTGCCCGAACACTGACTCCTGCCCCCTGATTCCTGACTCCTGATGCCTCTCCACTGAGAACTGAGCACTGAGAACTGAGCACTGAAGTGCCCACCCTCCTCCGCCTCGACGCCCTCCTCTCCCGCTACGGCTACTGCACCCGCAGCGAGGCCCGCGCCTGGATCAAAGCCGGGCGCGTCCGCATCGGCGCCGCCGTCGCGAAATCACACTCCGACAAAGCCCTCCCCGAAAACGTCCTCATCGACGGCCAGCCCGTCGAACACCCCCGCGGCATCCTCGCCCTCCTCCACAAGCCCGCCGGCTGCGTCTGCTCCCACGACTCCGCCGAAGGCCCCACCGTCTTCGACCTCCTCCCCCCGCGCTGGCTCCAGCGCAACCCCCCCGTCACCACCATCGGCCGCCTCGACAAGGACGCCACCGGCGCCCTCCTCATCACCGACGACGGCGAACTCGTCCACCGCCTCACCTCCCCCCGGCACAAAGTCCCCAAGCTCTACGAAGTCACCGTCGCCGCCGACCTCCCCCCCGGCATCGCCGACACCTTCGCCGCCGGCACCCTCGTCCTCGAAGGCGAGGACAAGCCGTGCCTTCCCGCCCGCATCGAGATCCTCGGCCCCCGCGAAGCCCGGCTCGAAATCACCGAAGGCCGCTACCACCAGGTAAAGCGCATGTTCGCCAGCCAGGGCTGCCCCGTCACCCGCCTCCACCGCACCCGCTTCGGCGACCACACCGCGGATGACCTCGCGCCCGGTGAATGGCGGATGCTGCCGGTGGGGGAGGCATAGTTCTCAGTGCGCAGTGCTCAGTGCTCAGTGAGCGCCTAGCGTGTATCGAGCCCCGTGCGGCGCATCGTCTCGCTCCGGCTCTCCGGCCGGACAACCACAGGCGCCGGCCCACTTGCATTGGACGTGCGGGGGGCGCGGCTCGTGTGAAGTGGCGACCCGTCGTCAGCGGCGATGCCCTTTTGCATCGCGGCGAGACGGTTCTCGAGTGCGGCCTTTTCCGCGGAGAATTTTTCTGTGATTTGCCTCACCACCGCCTCACCGGCAGCTTTCACATCGCGGGTCGCTTTGTCCGTCACATAATAGGAGACCCCGGCGGAGGTGCATGCGCACACGATCAGGAAAACACCAAAGTCAGAGAGCTTCATGGCGGGGAAGCTGTGCCCGTTCCTTTCCTGCTGGCAAGTGGTTTGACACTCCCGGCCATCGGGAAACGAGCACTGAGCACTGAGCACTGAGCACTACTACGCCGGCGGCGTCCCGCCCCCGCCGCCCTCCGTCTCCCCATTCCCCCGCGGATGATCCTCCAGCAGGCTCTGCCGCATGTAGAGCTCCAGCTTCTCCGGCTGCCGCGCGAACATCTCCGCGAGCTTCAGCAGCGTGAGGAAAAGCATCAGCTGCAGGTTTTCCCGCGCCAGCCTCTTGCCCTGCTCCGTCGCCGTCTTCGAGCCCGCCGCCGAATCGCTTGCCCCGCACACCGACGCCCACGTCGTCTTCAGCGCATTGGCCGCCGCCAGCGCGGCCGCCAGCGCCGGCTTGCCCTCCAGCCCGTTGATCATCGTCTGGATGTGGCCTGCCATCTGGTCCTCCGTCGCCGTGTTGAAGACATTCCTCCCCTGCGGGAAGCACACCGTCACCTCCGGCGCATCCGGGCCAAATTCCGCCACCAGCGCCGCGGCGATCTTCGCCACCTTCTTCGGCAGATCCGCGAGGAACACACCCTTCACTTTGTTCCGCGCCTTGCGGACGCCCAGCCCCACCAAGTCATCCGTCGCATGCTGCTGCAGCAGCGCCAGCGAGTTCGTCGTCGCCGTGATGCGCCCATCCAGCTCATTGCCCGGATTGTTTGCGATCATCCGCCCCAGGTGATCCGTCGTGAAGGACAGCAGCTCGTCCATGCTGATGTTGGGATCGTCAAACGGGTTCTCGAGGAATTTCGTCAGCTTTCTCATGGTCGTGGGGTGGGCATCCGGTGAGTCCAGGCGCGCTCCGGAATCGAAGAACGCAAAGCCATACCGGGCCATCTTGGGTTTAGTTTTGGGGTTTGGGGTGAAGCCCCGGGCACCGTGCCCGGGAAGACGCCGCCCAGCACACTGCAGCCGCGAAAACATGTCAACCCGTTTATTCGTTCCCATTTCAAGTCATTTCCGGAAGACAGCCAAACCGCCCGATTGCCCCGGAAATCCATCTCTTCACCACCTCACGGAATCTGAACCGCTTCCCAGACGTCTCCCCACGACCTCACAAAACCGGAGCCCCTTCCCAGACATCTCCCCACGGCCTCACAGAATCCGAGCCGCCTCCCCGACATCTCCCCGCGACCTCCCGAAATCTGAACCGCTTTCCAGACATCTCGCCAACACCTTGCGGAATCCGAGCCGCTCCCCACCCACCTCCCCACGCCCTCACGGAATGGGAACACCCTCCGAGAAGCCTCCGCGGGCCTCCATAGAATTTCGACACGCTGCCACACGACACCACGAGACTCGACGCCCCCGCCGCCCTCCGCTATACGAAAGCCATGCGTCCCGCCGCACGCTCCTCCCCGCCGCCAACAGGTTCAAAAGACGATTCAGCGTTCATGCTATTTCACTGCGTTCGGTCCCTTTGGCTCTTTGTTTCTTTGGCGCTCATGGTCTGTTGCGATCTTCGCGCAAATCCACCAACACTCGAATGGGTGATCGACAACGTCACTATTCCCGAGGTGACTTTTAAGGACAAGCCCGCTTGGGAGTGCTTCGAGTTCATCGCCGCTTATCGACCCCAGAATGTCGGGCGTTTGAGTATTGTTCTGCTTCGGTCACCGACGAAAACTCATCAGAAAGTCAGCGTCACGATGCGGGATGTCAGCCTCAGGGCGGTCATCGCAGAAGTTTGCCGGTTGGCGGGTCTGACTTACAAGCCCTCCGAATTTGCCGTGATAGTCGGCGAGCAGATTCCTGCCTCCCCCTTGTTAACACCGGGAAACGTTGCGGACGGTATTGCAACTCGATGGTCACGAGTGATCCTTTCAAACGCCGAGTTTCGAGATGCCACCCTTTCTCAGGCTCTTGATTTCATAGCCAAACAGTCGAGGGCCGTCGATCCCGAACACCGCGGAGTTCGTTTCTCCCCGCAGGCGGAACTGCCCCCAGATTCATCAATCACACTTTTCTGCCACGACATTCCTTGCTCGGTGCTGCTCCGATATCTCTGCCTGATTTCGGGAATGCGATTTGAGTTTGCGGGCGACGAAGTGAAGGTTTTTCCACGATGAAATCGCCCAAGTGTTGTTCGTCACCACGTCGTCCGCAGGGGAGGGGAGTCCGGGAGCGCATGGCGCGCTCCACCCCCCGCGGGTTTCGCCCGCCCCTCCGCGCCCCGCAAACCCGCTCGACGAAACCGCCCCGCCCCGCTACACGACTGGCATGCGCCCCCGCCCCGCCCGCCTCCGCGCACTCCACAGATTTAACAATGAATTCTTCCGCATTCCCGCTACACGCTTGGCCCGCAGGGGCCAGTCGTATGGCGGGAAGTTAGGTGATTCTCGCGCACCGTGAAATCATATGCGTTTCAAGACCTACCGCGAAAGCGCATCAAGAAACTCGCGGCGCAATTCTCGGACGACGAGATTCGACAGTCGCTTGGCGAGGACGACGACAATCGAGCGTTCATCTTCGAGCAGCCGGGCGGCACACCGTCGTTCATGCTTTGGAACGCCTTCAACGGCCCAATGGGCATTCTGGACGACGACAGTGTGCGAGCCTACGCCCAGCTCGACTACCTTCGTCGCCACAGCTATCCCTGTTTCCGTTCGCTCGACGAGGTTCACACCTATGCCGAGCAGCACTCATGGCCACGCAAAAACCGCAGTGAACTCGGACGAAGCGCCTAACTGTTGTTTGTCAACACGTCGCCCGCAAGGGAGGGGAGTCCGGGAGCGCATGGCGCGCTCCACCGCCACCGCCGGGGCCGCCGCTGAGCTTGGGGTGTTAGGCGACTCGCGCGTTCCCACCTGAATGACACCGTTCGGAGCACTTGTGATTCTAGCTTGCCCCGTTTGCACCTACAACCGGGTCTTTCCTACGTGGTTCGTTTTTGCAGTGCTGCGTCTTCTGGTCGTTCTCGCTGTGTCTTACCGCCGTCTCGACTTGGTTCGCACGCTCGGCGCCTTCGTAGTGTTTGAGCTTGGCTACTTCTACGCGTGGCGGCTCGCTGTCTGGTATTCCCATCCGGCGGTCGCCGACGGCTTCGTTGCTTGGGCGGCGTTGGCCTGCCTCATTGTTCTCTCCGCTGGCGTGCCGGCAGTCGTCTTTCTTCTCGGTTTGGCTCGGCTGCCTTATTTCCGCGCCAGTCAGCCGGTGCCCCTCACTCATCGGCACGCCCTGCTTCTCGTGCCCGCGATGTTCCTGCTCGCCCTCATTCAAGAATTTTAGCTCGTGATGCCTCAATTCAATCAACCGTCGCCCAACTGTCGCCCGTCGGCACGTTGCCCGCAGGTGCAGGAACGCGCATCCCTGCATGCGGCGGTTTTGTTTCTCCTCGGTCCCGGCGTTCATGCAGGGCGTGTCGGGATTGAGCGCGAACTTCACTGAGGATTCCGCATGTCCCGGGCGACGACCATTCTTGCTCTGCTCCAGACGCTGGTGATCGTGGTCGGCTTCCTCGCATTGGGCGCGGTTCTCAAGATGGCGGGGTATCCCGCGACGATTGCGGTCCGGTGGAATCCGCTGGCGGTTTTCCTCCGCGAGCATGGGATGGCGTTTTTGCTCCTGCCGGTGCTCTGGGTTTTCTTTGCCACTGCGGCCGAGCGTGTGGACCGGGGATTCCTCTCGTATCGGGTCGCCTTCATCGTCGGGCTGTGTGTGGCTTGCACTTTCCTCATGCTGTTCGTCCATGCGATCTTGTTTCCCTACACGGTGCCTATCTTAATCCGTGTCCAGTGACATCCATGCATCTGCTGGCCGGTGGCGAAATGTCAGCGCGCCACGCGGCCCGTTTCCCACGCCTCCTTTGTGAATGAAGAAACCAGCCCCATGTCTTCCCCGCAGCCGGCGCTGAGCTACACGGTGTCCGAGGCGTGCCCGGAGGCTTCGTCGCGGGAGATTGTGGAGGGGCTGCGGGCTTACAATGCGCTGTTCTGCGATGCGCGGGCGGAGCGGAAGCTGGCGGTGACGGTGTGCGGGGAGGATGGGCGCGTGCTGGCGGGGGCGCTGGGGCACACGCAATACGGCTGGCTGTATCTCGGCTGGCTGTGGGTGTCCGAGGAACTGCGGGGCCGGGGCGTGGGGATGGAGGTGCTGCGGCGGGCGGAGGCGGAGGCGGTGGAGCGGGGGTGCCACCATGTGTATCTGACGACGCTGGATTTCCAGGCGCGGGGTTTTTACGAGGGGCTGGGCTACGCGGTGTTTGCGGTGCTGGAGGATTATCCGCGGCCGCACCGGCGGTTTTTCATGCGGAAGGAATTGGTGGCGCCGCCGCCGCCCCCGCCTGAGACTCCCGCGGCCCAGCCTTGACCGTTGACCCCTGCCCCCTGACTCCTCACGCACATGGCGACCAAGCACCGGATTTTCACGACGAGTTTCGCGAGTGTGTATCCGCTCTATGTGGCGAAGGCGGAGCGGAAGGGGCGCACGAAGGCGGAGGTGGATGCGATCCTGTGCTGGCTCACGGGCTACAGCGCGCGGGAGCTGGAGGGGCAGTTGGGGAAGGAGGCGGATTTCGAGACGTTCTTCCGGGAAGCCCCGCGGCTGAACCCTGCGCGCGCGCTGATCAAGGGCACGGTGTGCGGCGTCCGGGTGGAGGAAATCGAGGATCCGACGATGCGGGAGATCCGCTATCTGGACAAGCTGGTGGACGAGCTGGCGAAGGGGAAGGCGATGGAGAAAATCCTGAGAAGCTGAGACCGGGAGGGCGTCGCTGCGCTACTTCGCCGCGGGGACGGCGGGGAGGGCGAGGTCGGTGAGCTTTTTGACGAAGCGGATGTCGGCGATGCGGGTGGTGGCTTCGGCGCGGGGCTTGCGGATGAGGAGGCCGAGCTGCTGGGGGAG
>JBGAPU010000093.1:0-25672 GCA_044221035.1 Chthoniobacteraceae bacterium
GGGTTCGGCGGCATACCAAACCATCAGCGGCAGATTGTGGTCGTCCGCGTCCTCCCCGTGCGCTCGGGAGCGCACGCTTCCATCGTGCAGCGTCCGGCATCCCTGCCGGACGCAGGGCGAAGGCGGCGGGCGCATCATGGAAATGCGCGCTGCGCGCAGCCGCGAATCTTTCCGGCACGGATGCCGAAAAGGGCACGCTGGAAGCGTGCGCTCCCGTTTTCCTTCGTGCTTCGCGCGGTTGCTGTGGCCGCTACTTCTCCGCCAGCCGGCGGGCGATGAACTCGGAGACCTTGGGAATCTTGCACGCGGCGAGGGCCTCGGCGGCCCAGGCGGGGTCGGCGGCGACGATGGGTTCGGCGGCATACCAAACCATCAGCGGCAGATTGTGGTCGTCCGCGTCCTCCCCGTGCGCGAGCAGCGCGAGGACGATGGGCTTGCGCTGCTCGACCGTCAGCCGCTGGCACGCGCTCGCGAGCGCGAGGCGGATGATGGGGGATTTGTGGGAGGACGCGAGCCGTGTGAATTCGTCCAACCAGATTTTTGGCAGTTGCTTTTGCTCCGACAGATAATGAATCGAAGTGGCGAGGACTTCGTATGGTAAGGCCGCCGTGAATTCCGGCGACGATGGTCGGATGATTTCGGAATCGAACCTGAAAATGGAGCACAAGAGCCACGCAAGATGACGAGCGGTCGGCACGTTTTCCGGTGGAAGTTGTGCAACCGGATGGTCTGGCAATTTCGCTTCTCGCACCGTCTGAGCGAAATATTCAGGAATCGATTCCGCAGTCGGCTTCCTCTCTTGGACAATTCGCCGAGCAATTCGCGATTTCCATTCTTCACCCAGCACAGCAGCCTTAAAGAGCACAGACGATTCCATTTTCCCCATCGCCACCGCCTTCACGATCTGCCCCTTCTTCGCCAGCCGGAAGATCCTCCCCGTCGTGTAATCATGCACCTCGCGCTGCGGGCGGTGGCACTGGTTGTTGTCATACCAGTCAATCATGAACAGCGTCCCGTCGGGGCCTTCGCGGATGTCCACGATCTGGCTCGCCTTGTCGTGGAAATTGATGAAGTCCGCGCCGTGGTGCGCGACGTAGCCGCTGCCCTTGCGCTCCAGCACGTCCATGTTGATGCGCGCGCCGTGGATGTTGTTCATGAGCACATTGCCGCGGATGCCGTCGGGCCAGCTCGGGTGCTGCGGGATGCACAGGCCCGCGTGCGCGTGGCCGCCGCCCGCCGCGTCGCTCCTGCCATTCCCGCTGTGCGGCGTGGCGCCGAGGAAATGCCGGTGGTCGGCGATGGTCTTGATGTCGTCGTAGGTGTGCGGGTCGAAATGCTGCCCCGCCTGCCGGTGATAGCGCCCGCCCTGGATGATGTGGAAGAGGTGCGGAATCACGCACGCCTCGGCGAAGAGGTCGCCGTCCGCATTCCAATCAATCCCCCACGGGTTGCTCGTCCCGTGCGCGAAGACCTCGAATTCCTTCCGCTGCGGATGCCAGCGCCAGATGCCGGCATTCAGCGCCGTGCGCTGTCCGGTTGGTTTCTGTGCCGCATCGCTCACCACAGGGAGGGCACGCAGTCTTCCTTGGATATGATCGATCCGCTGCTTGGTCTTTTCGATCCCGCCTTGGATACCGTCCCACTCTGCGAGCGCCTTTGTCCGTGCCTGCCCTTTTTCCAGCGTGATGCCGATGATCCGCTCCCAAGTGCGAATATCGGTCTGGAGCTTGTCACGCCGCGCCTTGTCAGCCTGCACATCCTGCTTCACTGCGATGGATTCGAGATCCACCTGCAGATTCACAATTTTAGCCTGCAACATGGCTATGGACTCGGCCGACTGGATCGCCTCGTCCTTCAACCAAGCGACGTTGACCCTCTTTTCAAAAGCGGCCTTTTCGGCTTCACGCGCCTGCATCTCCTTCTCCAGCCCGGCGAGTTCCGCGCGGAGTTGTTTCTCCGCATTCTCAGTCGGCGCGTTATTCGCCACCCCCGGCATCGGCGTGCCAGGCCTGCCCACGAGGCTCTTCGTGAAGACGCCGTGGCAGCCGTAGAGCCAGCCGTCGGGGCCCCACCTGAAGGTGTTCAGCGTCTCGTGCGTGTCCTGCGTGCCCCAGCCGTCGAGCAGCACCTCGACCTTGCCCGGCTTCGGGTCGTCCCAATTTTCCACGGGGATGAAGATGAGGTTCGGCGCCGCGCCGACGAACACGCCGCCGAAGCCGACCTCGATGCCGCTCACGAGATTCAGCCCCTCCATGAAGACGGTGCGTTTGTCCGACTTCCCGTCGCCGTCCGTGTCCTCGAAGACGAGGATGCGATCCTTCCCACCCAGCCACTCCGGCGCGCCCGGCTCCGTCTTCGCGCGCTGCGGATACGTCATGCCCTCGACGACCCACACCCGCGCGCGGTCGTCGATGCAGAACGCGATCGGGTTCACGATGTCCGGCTCGGCGGCGAAGACCTTCAGCTCATAGCCCGCCGGCACCGTCGCGACCTGCGCGGCCTTTTCCGCAGGCAGCCCGGCGTAAGGGATGTCGTCGGGCTTGAGGTTCGGGTCCACTTTGGCCGGCGCCTTCGCGAGCTGGTCCGCTGGGAACTTCGGCTCCTCGGCGTGGAAGACGAAGTCGTCGAAGTTCACATGCCCCCACCCCGTGCTCTCCTCGTCCACGATGCGGATGAAAATGTCGCGCCCCTGCAGCTTCCGCAGGTCCACGACCGATCGGCCCATGCGCTCGTCGTTATGCCCGCGCGCGGTGTGAATCACTTTGCCGTCGTCCTTCGTGACAATCTCCACGCGCACGCCCGGCAGCGAACCGCCCGCGACGAGGAAGCTCGCCCAAGGCTGCGTCGCCTTGAACTCCACCGACGTGAGCGTGCCCTTCCCCTTGTCGCTGCGGTGAACCTCGTATCCGCCGAACCAATGCTGCCCCTGGTGATTCGAAGTCTTCCCCTTCCCGTAAGGCCGCGTCTGATCGATCTCCCCGCGCACCGGCTGCTTTTCAAAGGCATCGCCCGTCGCCGTCCAGTCCCGCAGCGTGCCGTCCTCAAAGCCGAGGTTCAGCACGCGCCCGTCCGCGCCCGTCGCAGGAATCGAATCCGCCGCGCGCGAGATCCCGGTGAATGAAAGCGCAGCGAGGAGGAAGGCGGGGAGTTTCATGCGGGGAGGATTGGCAATGCCTCCCGCGTTGTCGAGTCGCCCGCCTGTCTTGAATCGACGCTATTGCCCAGCGGCCTTCTTCGCGAGCTGCGCGCAGCCCTGGATGTCCAGCTTGCCCGTCGCGAGGACGGGGATTTTCTCCACGTGCAGGATGTGGCGCGGGATCCAGAGGTTCGGCAGCCCCGCGGCGGAGAGCTTTTCGTGGAGGTCGTGCCGCGTGATGTCGCGCGTGCTGAGCACGACGAGCATCTCGCCCTTCGCCTCGTCCGGCGCGCTCGACACTGCGATGACGCGCTCCCCTTCCCCGCTGAGCCCGAACGTCTCGACGATGCGCGCCTCGATCGTCTCGTGCGGCACCATCTCGCCGCCGATCTTTGAGAAGCGCGACATGCGGCCCTCGATGAAGAGGAAGCCGTCCTCGTCGAACCGCGCGAGATCGCCCGTGCGGAACCACCCGTCGCGGAAAACCTCCGCCGTGCGCTCCGGCTCGCCGAGGTATCCCTCGAAGACGTTCGCGCCCTTGAACCACAGCATGCCCTTCTCAAACAGCGACCGCAGCTCGCCCGTCTCAGGGTCGCGGATCTGCGCCGCGAGTCCCGGCACGAGCCGGCCCACCGAACCGTGGCGGTTGGTCGCCTGGTGACCCTCGCTGCCGTGCGCCGGCAAGTTGAACGACGCCGCAGGCGAAGTCTCGGTGAGGCCGTAGCCCTGCATGATCTCGATGCCGAACTTCTCGCGAAACGCCGCGGCAAGCTCGTCGGGCAGCTTCTCCGCGCCGGTGACGAGCAGCTTGATCGTGCGGAACTGCTCGCGCGTGGCGCGCTTCAGGTAGCCGCGGAGGAAGGTGGGCGTCGCGAGCATGAGTGTCGCGCCGTGCTTCTCGATGAGCGCCGCGCACTTCGAGGTCTCCAGCGGATTCGGATACGTGACGATGCGGACGCCGCCGATGAGCGGGAAGAGCAGGCAGACCGTGGCGCCGAAGCTGTGGAAGAACGGCAGCGAGCCGAAGATCACGTCCGACGACTTGAGGTCGAGCATGTCGCCGAACTGCCGCGTGTTCGCGATGAGGTTGCGGTGCGTGAGCGCGACGCCCTTCGGCTCACCGCTGCTGCCGCTCGTGAAAAGGAGGAACGCCTCGGTGCGGTCGCCCTCGCGCGGGATGCCGGCGATTTTCCCGAGCAGGCCCGCGGGGAGGACCTTCGAGAGGAGGAACCACTTCGCCGCGCCGCGGCGGATCTCGTCCCTCATCTCGTCGAGCAGCATCACCTGCGCGGGCCACGGGAATTCCTTCAGCCTGCCATGCACCGCGCCCGCGGTGATCACGGTGCCGATCCCGCCCTTGCGCATGGATGCCTCGAGCGCCGCATGTCCCGCGGTGAAGTTGAGGTTCACCGGGATCTTCCCCGCGAAGAGCACTGCGAGGTTTGCCAGCATCGCGGGTGCGCCCGCGGGCAGCACGATGCCCACGCGCTTTTCCTTCACGCGCGAGCGGACGATGCGCGAAAGCGAAAGCGCCCCTGCGAGCAGCCGCCTGCGCGTGAGCTGCGTGCCGTCGTGCCCGTCGATGACCGCGATCTCGTCCGCGTCCTTCATCAGTCCGCGCAGGCAGGCATCCGCGATGTGCCCGCGGAGGAAGGGACGCTGCTGGTAGCTGAAGTCGCTCAGCTCAAGGAACCGGCGCCGGATCGTGGGCATGTCCGCGGCGCGCGGTTCCATCGCGTCGCCAAACGCGAGCGTGATCGGGCAAGGAAACTTGAGGCGCTTCCACGAGAAGCGCGCGCTCCGGCACGCGAGCAGGTTGTCCGCAGTGTGATCGACCCACACGGGGACGACGGGGCATTTCGCCTGCCGCGCCGCAATCTCGTAGCCGCGGTGCAGCCTCAGCAGCGAGCCGCTGGCGGAGATTTCACCCTCGGGGAAAATGCAGACGACCTCCCCCGCGCGGAGCCGCTCGACGACCACGCGCATCGCGTCCCGCGCGTGGACATTCGAGATCGGAATCGCGCCGATGAAATCGAGGAACGGGCGCGACGCGGCGTTGTAGTAATACGTCTCCCACACGACGAAGCGGATCTTCCTCGGGCACGCGAACTGGAGGATCAGCGCGTCCGTCCATGAGAGGTGGTTTGGCAAAAGCAGAAAGCCGCCCTCGGGCAGCCGGTCCATGCCATGCGTGGTGAACCGGTAGGGAATGCTGCCGACCGTGATGAGGAATTTTCGGATGAGCCACTCGGCGAAGGGGGGCATCGTTTGCTTCTGCACGCGCGGGAGTTAGCGGGCGAAGCGCATCGCTGCAAGCACCGCGGCAGCGTGATGGCCGGACTACGGCCAAGCTACGGCAGCGAAAACGCCATCCACGTGTCTCCCGTCGGGCCGCCGAGCTTTCCGCCGCCGGTCACAGGAACGACGATGAACTGCCTGCCGTTCACCTCGTAGCTCGCGGGCGGTGCGGTGCAGTGCAGAGGGAGCTGGTGGCTCCACAATTCGGCACCTGTGTCAGCGTCGAAGGCGCGAATCTTTTTGTCGCGCGTGCCGCCGGCGATGACGAGACCGCCTGCGGTGACCATGCAGCCGGCGAAACTCTCCTGCCCCGTCTTCGGTGTGCCGCGCGCGGCGAGTTCGGCGTATTCGCCGAAGGGAACCTGCCATGCGATGCGCCCGGAGCTCAGGTCGAGGCACGTGAGCGTGCCCCACGGCGGCTTGCAGCCGGGATAGCCCTCGTGGTCCACGAGGCGGTTCCAGCCGCCGAAGGTCCATTTCGGCTTTGCGTTCGGATCGACCGGCGGAATCGGCCGGTCGCGGCAGAGGATGAAGTCGAGCAGCGGCTTCACCTGCTCGGGCTTCAGCAGCGGCAGCATCGGAGGCATCGAGCCTCGGCCGTTTTTGAGCTGCTCTAGAATCTGCTCCTCGTTCAGGCGATGGCGCACGCCGCGCAGGGGCGGCGCGTGGCCGATGCCCTTCCGGTCCGCACCGTGGCACGCGACGCAGACGGTCTGATAGACCTTCTCGCCTTCGCTCTGCGGCTTCAGCGGCTCCGGGTCGTCGTCGAGGAAACACGTCACATACCACGGGATTTCATTCGAGGTGACATAGAGCCGCCCGTTGCGCGGGTCCGACGCGGCGCCCGTCCACTCGGCGCCGCCGTGGATGTTGAAGAGCAGCGTCGGCTTCGCCGGCTCGATGCTTGGGTAAGGCCCGTAGTTGGCGCGCTGCACGACGGGCATCACGACTGCCTGCGCGTCGGGCGAGGCTGGCAAATCCGCGAGCGTGAATGCCTGCCGCGCGAATGGCTGTGGCGTGAGCGGCATCGGCTGCATCGGCGCGGCGACATCGCCGGGAAGCACGCGGCCCGTCACTTTCACGAGGCGGAAGTCGAACAGCGGTGCGCCCGTGACGCGATCGAGCAGCAGCGTGTTGCCGAGCTTCGTGACCTGCGCCACGGCGTCCACTTTCACGGGTTTCCCGTCTGCGCCGGGCCTCTCGACGGTGACGAGGTTCGGTGGCGCGGGAATGTCCCAGTCCCACACGTCGTGGCGGATTTCCTGGAAGTGCCACAGGCGCCTGCCGGTGAGCGCGTCGAGCGCGATGACGCAGTTGCTGAAGAGATTGTCGCCCGTGTGGCCGAGGCCGATGTAGTTCGGCTTCGGCGAACCCGTCGCCACGTAGGCGATGCCGCGCGATTCATCGAGCGCGATGCCGCCCCAGCAGTTCGCGCCCTGCTCGATGCTGCTCCACGTCTCATGCCCGTATTCGCCCGCGGCGGGCTTCGTCTTGAAAGTCCACAGCAGCGCGCCGCTGCGGATGTCGAAGCCGAACACATCGCCCGCGTATCCCGCGGCCACGAGCACATGCTTGTGCACCGCGCCGACCGTGCTCGTCTGCGATGGAATCCACGTGCGCCCCTTCTCGCCGAAGGACTCGATCACTTTGCCGGTCTTCGGATCGAGCGCGTGGAGCCAGTTGCCCGCGCCGACAATCACGCGCGCCGGATTCTGCGCGTCGCCCGGCCAGTGCAGAAGTCCACGCCGCGCCGGCTGGTCTTCGAGGCGCCTGCCCTCGCGCGGCACATTGAAGCGCCACAGTTCCTCCCCGCTTGCGGCGTCGATGGCCGCGATGTTCCAGCCCGCCGTCGGCGCAAACATCACGCCGTCCACGATGATGGGATTGCACTGGATGTTCGCCGTGCCGTCCTTCGAATGGTATTCCCACGCGGGCTTGAGCTGCGCGACGTTCGACTTGTTGATCTGCGTGAGCGCGGAGAAGCGGTTCGAGGTCGGGCCACCGAGCGAGCGATCCCATCGCTTGAAATCCTCCACCTTCGGCCAGCCGTTCGCGCGCGTGAGTTCCTCGGTCTTTGCCGCGGGAATGATCCATTCGTCCGGGACGTTTCGGAGATCCACTGGCGCCGCGTTCGCGCTCGCCCGCGATGGCGGAATCGCGGCGGCCGGCGCGGCTGACGAGAGTTCATCGAAATTCCAAATGCTGATCGTCTGCGAATCGCTCGCGAGCGGCTTGCCGGATGGCGCGGAAAATTCCCGCACACCACGGGAGATGCGAACGTCATCAATCGCGCCATCACAGCCGATGCCGCCTTCAACGAGCCGCCCAATCGCGAGCCCGCCGTCGATGGCCTGCCCATTGAGCGGCTTCACGGGTGCGTCCTTCACAAGCTTGCCGTCCACGTAGAGCCGCACGCGGTTCGTCTCGAGAATTGCTGCGAGCGCATGCCACTGGCCGTCGCCAATGTTGACGTCGGCCGACACATTGCCGCCGCGCCCCGGCTGGTAAATGCTGAGGACTCCCGTGCCTGCAAACGAATACAGCTCCCAATGCTCGGAGGATTTCTTTGGGTGGTTCGCCACGAGGATGTTGAAAGCGCGGGAGCTGTTCAGCTTCGCGCGGCACTCGATGGTGACGGGATATTCGCGATACGCCGGCTTGGGCGGCGTGAGCATGCCGCCCACAAGCGCCTTGCCGAAGGCTGGCGACAGCGACTGCTCGCCGCGTGATGCGCTCGCTGGAGGCGGCGCGGCCTTCTTCCATGAACGCGGCGTCGGTTTTGCGCCCGCGGGTTTCTCATCGAGCTGAGGCACGAGCCAGTTCAGGCCGTCGAGGTTGTCGAGTAGGCGCGCCTCGGCGTCCTCGCTGGTGTGGTTGAGGATTCCGATCGGTCCGCGCCATCCGCTGTCGCGGATGATTTTCAGCAGCGGTAGATCGAGTTCGCCCTGCGCGAGTGGGAGAATCTTGTCGCCCTTCGCGTCGCCGCCCGCGGTCATCCCGTTGAGGTTCAGCGCGAGCAGGTGCGGCTTCATCTGCTCCAGCAGCTTCGCGAAGCGTTCCACGTGTCCATGGCCGTGGTGCTGGTTGTAAACGATGCCCACGTTCTTCACGCCGTCACGGGCGAGCCGCTCGATGATCGCGATCTGGTTCTCCGGTTCGCCGAACCAGCCGCCGTGGTTGTAGAGCGCCACCTTGATGCCGAGTGGAGCGGCGGCGTTTGCGATGGCCTTGATGCGCTCCGCCTCCCTCTCCACGCGCTGCGCCTGCTCCGCGGCATCCTTGGTCGGCGCTCCGCCACCGCTCACCCAGAGCTGCGGCTTCACGCCGTGGCGTTTGAAAAGCTCGAGCGTCTTCTTTGCCTCGTCGTTCAGCGCCGAGGGAAACCACCATGCCGTCAGCTCGATGCCGTGGCGCTTCAGCGCATCGAGCTCCTCATCCCAAAGCGGCACATGCTCCGCGCGGTAGTCGTAGGCGAATCTCTTTACACCGAGCTTCTCCAGCATCGCCGCCCGCTCCTCCGGCCCGCGCCGCTTCGCATCGAACGGGACGATGCACCACGCGACGAGGTTGTCCTTTTGAAACAGCGAGGTGTCAGCAGCGCCGAGCGGCAGCGCGATGGCGAGTGCGGCGATGAGCGAGAGGAGTCGTGGAATCATCGGATTGGAGGCTAGAGGTGCGGGCAGGCTAGTGGAGCGCAAAGTCGTGCGCCCATTCGCGGATGACGGAAACGAAACGCGACGGCGACGTGCGGTGGATTTGATGACCGACAAGCGGAAAGCGGGCGAGCCGACAATTTGCAGCCACGCGCCCGGCACGGGACGCATCCTCGTCCGTCAGCGCTCCTCCCGCCGCCGGGTCGCCCTGCAGCAGCAGCACAGGGCACCGCACTTTTGGCCACATCGCATCATGCTCGAATCCATCGAGCCATTCGCTCCTTACAAGCGGTTCGAAAATCCCAGCGTCCACACATGCAAGACACTCCGCCGAAAACTCAAGCGCCGCCCGGTCGCGCAGATCTCCGAGACGCGTGGTGGCATTGAGCCGGATTTCCGCGAGTCCATCGGTCATCTCTACCCTCGTCCCGCCGCGGAGCGCCACGTCATGCATCCCGGCGAATTGCGCGTGATACGGCGTGCCGCCGATGTTCCGCCCCATCGTATGGAAAGGGGGATCCTCCAGGATCACGGCGTCCGCCAGCGATTCGGCAGCCAGGGCAAGCGCCACCATCGCTCCGAGGGAATGCCCGCAGATGGTCACCGACTGAGCAAACGTCTCGCGCACAAACGCCGCGGTGTGCCGCGCGTAGTCCGCCACACGATATTCGCCCGGCGTGCGCGGGGATTCACCGTGGCCGCAATGGTCCACTGCGACGATTCGCCATTCGCGGCGCAGTTCATCCAGCACGGGCTTCCAATCACGCCAGTTTCGCGTGACTCCGTGCAGCAGCAGCAGCGTGCGGGCGCCGGGCGACCCATCGAATATGCGATGAGCCAGCTTCACTTCTCGCGCTTCACCACGGTCGGGAACGGCTTTGCGATGCGGCCGGCTTTCACGACACCGCCCTGCATCACCGCGATGAAATTCTTCCGATCCTCCAGCAGCGTGATGTCCTTCAGCACGTCGCCATCCACGACGAGCACATCGGCGAGCTTGCCCTTCTCCAGCGTGCCGAACTCGTCACCGCGACCCATGATTTCCGCACCGGTCTTTGTCGCGCATGTGATCACTTCGAGCGGCGTGAGGCCGACGTCCTTCACGAAAAACGTCAGCTCACGGGCGTAGTCACCGTGCGGATTCCAGCCGAAACCGTAGTCGCCACCCATGCCGAGGCGCCCACCCGCGCGCAAGATCCGCCGAGCGCTTTCCGCACCGCCGTCGAGCGTTTCCTGGTGTCCATCGATGACACGCTGCGAAAGACCAAACTCGGGACCGAGTTCGACGCTCGCCTTTTCAAAATAGAGCGCGGGAATGACCGGCGTGTTGCGTTCGAGCAGGAGGTCGAGCGCCTCCTCGTCCATGAACGTGCCGTGCTCGATCGTATCGTAGCCGGCGCGCAGCGCGTTCTTGATTCCCTCGGTGGCACGGCAGTGTCCTGTGACCTTCAGCTTGTGGTTGTGCGCAGTGGCGACGACCGCGTGCATCTCGTCGAGCGTCATGCACAGCGTGTGGTGATCGTTGATGTCGGGCGACGCCGCGTCGCCGGTGGGATACGTCTTCACCCACTCGACTCCGTCCTTCACGAGCGCGCGGACCGCTTTGCGCGCATCCTCCCTGCCGTTGATGATGAAGACGAGGCCCTCCATCCCGATTTTCCGAAACTCCGGGTTCCAATCCATGAGACCGCCGGCGCTGCAAATCTCGCGTCCACTCGCGGCGAAGCGCGGACCGGGGATGAGATCCTCCTCGATCGCCTTTTTCAACCACACGTCCACGTTGAAGAGACACCCGCCGGATCGCGCCGCCGTGTAGCCGCATTCGAGTGCGAGCTTCGTGTTCACCGACGACAGCAGGGACACGTATTCGACCGGGTATTTGATATCGAGGTCCTCGAGCGCGGCGATGTTGAAGTAGGTCGCGTGAAAGTGCGCCTCGACAAGCCCCGGCATGATCGTCCCGCCCCGCGCATCAATTTTCCCCACGTCCGGCGCGAGCTGCGGTGCCCCGGCGGTGGGGCCGGCGAAAACGATGCGGCCGTCCGTGATGACGAGTGCGGCATCCGGCGCAGCGGGCCGGCCCGTGCCATCAACAAGCTGGCCGTTGTGAATGAGCGTGGTTCCGGTGGCGGTCTTCATGGCGGGGATTGGGAGCGCGAGCCTGCCGCAACCCGGTCTCGGACGCTAGAAATCGTGCGGCAAGGTTTGTGACAAAAGCGGCACCGGGTCCCGCCCTCACGCACGGCGGTAGTGGCGGCGATAATTCGCCGGCGTGTCTCCGACAAACTGCCGGAACTCGCGCGTGAAGTGGCTCTGGTCCGCAAAGCCATGATCGGTGGCGACCACGGCGATGGGCGTGTCGCCGTGAACGAGCGCGTGGCTCGCCATGCGGACCCGGTGGCGCATCAGGTATTGGTGCGGCGAGAGCCGGTAGTGCGCCCGGAACTGCCGCTCAAACGCGCGCACCGAGAGGCCCGCGACCTTTGCCAGCGCCTCGTTTCCCAGAGGCTCACGATAGCGCCGGCTGATGTGCTCGATCGTCTTCCCGAGCGGCATCGCCGCCCAATCCTGCAGCGAGCCTTCGCGCACGGGCCGGGTCATTCCGATCGTGCCCGTCACCCGGCCGCGCGTGTTGCGCAGCGGCAGCTTTGTGGTGAGGCACCACCGCGCGGTGTGGTCGAAACGCCCCACGAGTTCCACGCGGTTCAGCACCGGGCTGCCCGCGAGCACGAGATCGTCGTCCGCATGATACTGCGACGCAAGGTGAGGCGGCGAAAGGTCGAAGTCCGTCCTGCCAATGACCTCCTCACGCCGGTCGAGCGCATAGTTGAGGAGGAACTCCACGTTCACCCACTCGTAGCGTCCCGTGCGATCTTTGATCCAGAACTGCACCTCGGGCAGGAAATCAAACAGCTCGCAGAACTGTTCCGGGGGGCTCGTTCTCATGCGTCGGCTCCGGCTGGAACCGGAGATATGGGGAGGCGGGAAATCACCCTGCGAGCTTCCGCCGGGCGCTCGCCGCTTTGCGAGCGAAGAAACGAGGTCTATCCCAGCGCGCCCCCGGAAAACGCGAACGCCGCCGCGGCATCGGGAGCCACGGCGGCGTCGCGTCATTCAGCATCACAGTGAGTTCAGGAACTCCAGCAGGGCGGCGGAGTCCGTCGCGCTCAGCGCGGCGTAACGATCCCGCGATGCCCTGCCCTGGCCGTCATGGCCGCGGACCGCAGCATCCACTGTCGTCGCACGCCCGTCGTGCAGGTAGGGACCGCTGAACCGTAGGCCCCACAGCGGCGTCGTCCGCATTTCACGAGCGGTCGCCGCGGACTGCACGATTCCATCGCCGAGCGCACCCATGTCGTGCAGGAGCAGGTCAGAATAGAGATTCACCGCCTTGTTGCTCAGCGCCGCAACGGAATTCGTGCCCGTCGTCAACTGCGGCACATGGCAGATTGCGCAGCCGATGTCAGAGAAGACCTTCTGGCCGGCTGTCGCCCTCGCGGTGAATGCCAGCGGCTGCGGAGCGGCAAGGAGGCGCTGGTAGTCCGCGACAGAGTCAACGTCGGCGCGATTCGTCACAGGATTCACCACGTCCTCCGGATCCTGCGTCCTGTCGAACGCCGCGAGGAGCGCGGTGTTTCCATTCGGAGCGTTCTCATACGGGAAGAACCGGTTCGTGATTCCCATCTCGTTCGCATACGCGTCCGCAGTGAACGCCAGGATCGTCGCGTGCTGCGCCTTCATCCCGAAACGCCCGACGCGCTGCGAGCCACTCACGATGTCCGTCACCATCGCCGCGCGGCCAGTGATGCCGTCAACGGCGGGACGCAACGCAAGCGCCTGGAGTGTGGCATCCGGAATGGCCTCGATCAGGCCAAGGCCGAACAGCGGCGGGGTCTGCCGTTGCGCGACCGTGTTTGCCTCGCGGGGAATGACCTCGCGCACCGACGGGTCAATCGCACGGTTCTGCAGGAGGGAACCGCCGAGTGATTCGAGCGGATCGAAGACGCCGTTCACCGTGCGTCCGAATCGCGTGATCGCGATTTGGCTCGAACCTCCCGGAGCGGGCCTTCCGTGGCACGACACACACGAATCGTTGTTGAATATCGGGCCGAGTCCACTGGCTGCAGTCTCTGCTTGGAGAAACTGCGCGCGGCCCGAGTTGTAGAGCGCGGTCTCTGCGGCCGTCAGCCCGGGGAGCGGGCCGCCCGGCTGCACAGCCGGCTGCTGCTGAGACGGCGGAGTTTGGGCGGGCGGCGGTTGCTGCTGCACCGGCGGTTGCTGCTGCACCGGCGGCTGCGGTGCAGGCGCAGGCTGGGCGGGCGGAATTGCCCGCGGGGCCGGCGCGGGCTTCGGCGCGCTGTTGGTTTGTGCGAGGGTTGTTGCGGCCATGAGCATGACTGCTCCCGCCGCGCCGACGGTTCTACGGAGGTTACGTTTCATGGCGCACATGGTGAAACGCGCCTGTAAAGTCCGTGTGTCGCCCTCTCGGGATTTTTGTAAAGCGCGGGTTAAAAACCGCTGAACTTCCAGTTATGCACGCGTTCCGCGGACACATGCGCCCGTCAGCGCAGCACTCAGAGAATCTCCACCGCATGCGCGCTCATCGCCCACAGCGCCTCCGCGTATTTCACTCCACACGCGGCGCCGCGATACCGCGCGATGTTCGCCTTCGCAGTCACCGCGCCGTCCGGCTCCTCGGCGTCGAAGGGCTTGTTGCGCACAAAAGCCATGAGCTGCCCGAGCCACTCTGTCGCCGGCGTCCACATGTCGGTCACGTTCACGAATGCGTTCGGCTCGAAGCCGATCGTGTGTCCCGGGCCGTTGTCGTAGCAGTAGATCTGGCGCGGCGCGCGCGCCTTCGGGTCGTCGAGAATGGATGCTGCCTGCCGCAGCGCGATTTTGCTCAGCGCCGACGCTGCCTCGTGGTCCGGATGCCGGTCGTGATGCCACAGCATGAATGCCACATCCGGCGCAACCTCGGCGACCACCTTGGCGGCCGCCCTCTTGCTCTCACGCGTCACCTCGATGCCTCCTGATGCGAAGTCGAGGAAGCGCATCTCGATGCCGTGGAAATGCGCGAGCTGCTTGCTCGTCTCGACCAACTCCCGCTCCCGTCCCTTCACCGGCGCCCAGTTTGAATAGTCGCCGATGAGAGAGAGCACGACGACCCGGTAGTTCTTCGCGACGGCATCGAGCAGGATGCCCGGAATGCCGAACACGCAGTCGTCGTAGTGGGCGCCGATGGCGAGGAGGGTCTTTGGCATGCTCCGAGGCTAGCCGTCTGCCGGACGATGGCCAGCGGCGAAGTGAGTCAGTCGAACCACTCGTCCTCGGGGTCGAACGCGGGCACCACGAAATTCAGCACCTTCAATTTCCCCACCGCGCGATGGCGGCAGCCCGGGTGAATCATGACGGTGCTCAGCGGCTTCACGGGGATGCGCTCGCCGTCGAGTTCGAGAAAGCCCTCGCCCTCGAGGATCACGTAGGTCTCGGTGAGGCGCTTGTGGTAATGCGTCCGCGCATCCGCGGAAATCTCGACGAGATGCGCGGTGGCGAGTGCGTTTGCCTCAGTGGCAAATGCACGGCGCGATGTGCCGCATGGACAAGGAACTCCGGCGGTGGAGTCGAGCTGTGCAAATTCGTAGCGTTGCATGGCGTGAGCTTTGCCGCATCGGCCGCGATGGAAAGCGGGATTTTCACCGGGCTTGTCTTGCGGGCGCAGCCTCCCTATCCCCTCCCGCATGTCCCCGGAAACGAAGCCGCCCTACAACGTCCGCAACCCATTTCACGCGCGGTGCCTGCGGAACCTGAGCCTCTGCGCCAACGGCTCGGACAAATGCACGCGGCACATAGAGATTTCGCTCGCGGGCAGCGGACTCGTTTACGAGCCGGGCGATGCGCTCGCGGTGAAGCCGCTGAACCACCCGGAGTTGGTGGACCTCACTCTGAAAGCGCTCACCTTCTCCGGCGATGAGCCGGTGAAAGTGAAGGAAGTGGAAAAGCCGGTGCGCGAGGCGCTGCTGCGGGATTTCGAGATTCACTTCGCCGGGAAGAAATTCCTCACGAAGGTCGCGGAGAAGGGCGCTGCGAAAATCGTGGATCTGCTCAAGCCGGAGAACGCCGCTGCGCTCGAGGAATATTCCTCCGCGTGGAATGGCTCGCGCGACTGCGTGGATGTTCTCACGGAGTTTCCCAGCGTGAAGTTCGAGCCGCAGGAATTCGTGGACGCGCTGCGCCCGCTGAACATCCGGCTCTACTCCATCGCATCCTCGCTCAAGGCGCATCCCGAACAGGTGGACCTCACTGTCGCCGCCGTCTGCTGGACCGCGCACGGACGGCACCGCTATGGGGTCTGCTCCACCTTCCTCTGCGACCGCTGGAAGCCGGGTGAAACAGCGCCTGTCTTCGGACAAACGCAGAAGCATTTCCGAATGCCGGAAGACCCCGATGCTCCGATGATCATGGTCGGCCCCGGCACGGGCGTCGCGCCCTTCCGCGCCTTTCTCGAGGAGCGCGAAGTCACCGGCGCGAAGGGCAAGAACTGGCTTTTCTTCGGCGAGCGCCGCTCCGCAACCGAGTTCTTCTACAAGGACCAGTTTGAGGAGTGGATCAAAAGCGGCGTGCTCGAATACCTCGACCTCGCTTGGTCGCGCGAAACCGACGGAGCCAAGGAATACGTCCAGACACGCATGCGGGCGAAGGGAGAACTACTGTGGAAGTGGATCGCTGGCGGCGCGCATTTTTACGTATGCGGGGACAAGGAGCGCATGGCGAAGGACGTCCACGATGAGCTCATCCGCATCACTCAGGTGCATGGCGGAAAATCTCCGGAAGACGCGCGTCACTACGTCGAGGAGACGCTGATGAAGACCGAGAAGCGCTACCGCCGCGACGTGTATTGAGGCGCCGCCCCGCGGCCGCTAAATCTCGAAATCCGTCTCGAACTTCAGCCGCTCGCGCAGGAATTCGAGGATGTGCGTGATGCTTTCCTGCACGGACTGCTTCCCGGTTGCGACGGTAATCTCTGGATCGCTCGGCGCCTCATAGGGCGCATCGATGCCGGTGAACTGCTTGATTTCACCAGCACGCGCCTTCTTGTAGAGGCCCTTCGTGTCGCGCTGCTCACAGACCTCGAGCGAAGCGTTCACATACACCTCGTAGAAGTCCACGCCGCTCTCGCAGGCGATCGCGCGCGCGCGGCGACGATCGGCCTGATATGGCGAGATGAACGCGGTGATGACGACCACGCCTGCGTCGGCCATGAGGCGCGCGACTTCGGCGACACGGCGGATGTTTTCAACGCGGTCCTCAGGTGAGAAGCCGAGGTTCGAGTTCAGACCGTGCCGGATGTTGTCGCCATCGAGGATGTAGGTCTGCATCCCGAGGTTGAAGAGTTCGCGGTCGAGCGCGTGCGAAAGCGTGCTCTTGCCGCTGCCCGACAGGCCGGTGAGCCACACGATGGCGCCCTTGTGTCCGTTGCGGGCAAAGCGGCGGTTCGGTGTGACGGTGCCTTCGCTCCAGAAAATGTTCGCGGACTTCGCGTGCGTGCGATCGGTGTAAACGCCGCCGAAGATGATTCCGCCGCCGGCCACCTGCCGGTTGTCCACGACGACGAAGCGACCGAGCAGCGCGTTGCGATCCGCGTTGTCGAATGCAAGCGCGCCACGGGTCTGGATGGTGATTTCCGCGACGTCATTCCTGGCAATGTAGCCGCGGTCGCCGGGGAGCGATTCGAGCGTGGACGCATCAATGATGCGCTCGATGCTGACGATCTCGGCGTCGAGTTCCTGCGTGGTGAGCTTGATCTTCGTGCGCTCGCCGAGTGCGAGGTTGCGTTTGCCCATCCAGAAGAGGCGCGCCTTGAAACGGTTTGACTCGATGGGGGCGTCGTTCTCGTGCGAGGCGATATGGCCACGCTCGACGAAAATCTGCTCGGTGAGCGTGATGCCGACGCTTTCTCCCGCGCTGGCGGAAGTCTTTGGCGGCGCATTCCAATTCTCGATGCTCTTCACCACGCCGGTCTTGTTGCCTGGCGAGAAGATGAGCGTGTCGCCGACTTTCAGCGAGCCCGCCTCGATGCGGCCCGCGATGATGCGGCGCTCGTCGAAGCGATACACGTCCTGCACGGGCATGCGCAGCGGCAGATCGTTGAGCGGTTGCGGCGGCTCGAAGCTGTCGAGCATGTCCGTGATGGTCGGCCCCTGATACCACTTCAGCGCCGGGAGCTGCGTGCTGACGGCGGCATCCACATTCTGCGGCACGTGCTCTGCGACGTTGATGCCGTTGCGTGCGGAAACCGGAATGAACGCGCGTGCTTCGAGGCCGATCTCTTTCAGGAACGCCGTGTAGTCCGCGACAACTTTGTCGAACACGCCCTTGTCGAAATTGACGAGGTCCATCTTGTTCACCGCGACGACGACCTGCCGGATGCCGAGCAGCGAGAGGAGGTAGCCGTGTCGCTTGCTCTGCTCCTGGATGCCCTCGTTTGCCGCGATGAGTAGCACGGCCGCATCGGCGCTCGCCGCGCCGGTGATCATGTTTTTCAGGAACTCCTTGTGACCCGGCGCGTCGATGATCACGTAGGGCCGTTTGGCCGTCTTGAACTGAATCTGCGTCGTGTCGATCGTGATGTTCTGCGCCTGCTCCTCGAGGAGCGCATCGAGGAGAAACGCATACTCGAACTCCATGCCCTCCTCTTTGCACGCCGCCTGGATCTGCTCGACCTTGCCGTCGGGCAGCGACTTCGTGTCGTAGAAAATTCGGCCGATGAGCGTGCTCTTGCCGTGGTCCACGTGACCGACGAACACGACGCGCAGCCTGCGCTCGGAACTGTTTGCTTTGGAATCTGACTTCATCTCGTTCGTTCCTGCTTACATGAAACCTTTCGCGCGCAGCTTCTGCATCGCGTTGCGCTCGTGGTGATCTTGCGCGCGGCCGGCACGCTCGCTGGTCTTGGTGTGCGCGAGTTCCTCCACGATTTTTTCGATCGTGTCGGCGTCGCTTTCCATCGGGTTGGAAATCGGCCAGTCGCCGAGTGAGCGGAACCGATACTTTTTCCCGTCCTTCGCCTTGCGCGCGAAATACATCTTCGGAATCGGGATGCCCTCGCGCTGGATATACATCCAGATGTCGCGCTCCGCCCAGTCGAGCAGCGCCTGCACGCGCACGTGCTCACCCGGCGCGCACGATGTCGTGAACTGGTTCCAAAACTCCGGCGGCTGATCCTTGTAGTCCCACTCGAAGTCCTTGTTGCGCGGCGAAAAGTAGCGCTCCTTCGCGCGGGTCGCGTCCTCGTCGCGGCGGATGCCGGTAATGAGAGCGTCCCACTTGTGCTCGGCCATCACCTGCTGGAGCGCAACGGTCTTCAGCTCATGCGTGCATGTGATGGGGTCTGCCGTGTCGAACCCAATCGGCCCGCGCGCCGCGTAGTCGCCGCGGCCCGCGCGCGCGTCCTCGTTGATTTTCACAATGAGGTTCAGGTTGTGATACTTCACCGCCCAGTCGCGGTATTCGAGCATCTCGGGAAACTCGTAGGTCGTGTCGATGTGGAGCAGCGGATACGGAATGTGCCCCGCGAACGCTTTTTTCGAGAGCCAGATGAGGACGTTCGAGTCCTTCCCCATGCTCCACGGCATGCAGATGTTTTTGAAATGATGGAACGCCTCGCGGATGAGGTAGACGCTCTGCGCCTCGAGTTGGTCGAGGTGCTCCTGGTCGGCGGGCGAGATTTTCTCGGGAAAAAATGCAGGCGGTTCTTCAGTCCCCGGCGCCGCGTAGAGGCGGCCGTAGGCGGGGTGCTTGGAAAAGTCGGACATTGAGAGTTGGTCGAGCGGTATTGAGTGAAAAGGGCGGAGAGCAAAGCAGCCTCGCCGCGCATTGTCCACAGGGAGAAATCGAGTTTCTCCGGCGCGGGAGGATTCGCCTTTTTCGCAGACCGAGCGAGGTTCGTGCGGGAGTGGAAACTACGCCTTGCCCCAGTGCTTCAGCAGCGTGTCGGCCATCGTCGAGGGGGTCTCGGCGACGGCGATGCCGCACTCGGCGAGGATGCGCTTCTTGGCCTGCGCGGTGTCATCCGCGCCGCCGACGATCGCGCCGGCGTGGCCCATGCGGCGTCCGGCAGGGGCACTGGCCCCGGCGATGAATCCGGCGATCGGCTTTTTGCAATTGTCCTTTGCCCAGCGCGCGGCTTCGGCTTCGGCGTTGCCGCCGATTTCGCCGATCATGATGATGGCCTCGGTCTCCGGGTCGTCGTTGAACATCTTCAGCACGTCGAGGTGCGAGGTGCCGTTCACGGGATCGCCGCCGATGCCGACGCACGTGGTCTGTCCAAAGCCTCGCGAGGTGAGCTGCCACACGGCCTCATACGTGAGCGTGCCGCTGCGCGAGACGACGCCGACATTGCCGCGCTTGTGAATGTAGCCGGGCGCGATGCCGATGCGGCAGCCGCCGAAGGAATCCTTGCCGGTGCCGGGCGTGACGAGGCCGGGGCAGTTCGGGCCGATGAGGCGCGTCTTGCTGTGGCACATCGCGGCCTTCGCGCGGATCATGTCGTTAACGGGAATGCCCTCGGTGATCGCGACGGCGAGCGCGAGGCCGGCGTCGTGACACTCGAGGATCGCGTCGGCCGCGAATGGCGGCGGGACGAAAATCACGCTTACGGTCGCGCCGGTCTGCTTCGCGGCTTCGCCGACGGTGTCGAAGACGGGAACCTTGTGCGTCTTTCCGTCAGGGCTCGTGTGCTCGAAGACCTGCCCGCCTTTTCCGGGAGTGACGCCAGCGACGAGCTGCGTGCCGTAGTCGAGCGAGAGCTTCGCGTGGCGCGAGCCGAAGTCGCCGGTGATGCCTTGGACGAGGATGCGGGTGTTGGAGTCAACGAGGATGGCCATTTTGGAAAGGGTGAAGGATGAGTTGAAAAGGATGAAGGCTAGCGGTGTCCTGGCTTGCGTTTGTGGATGATGAGCGGATTGCCGTCGGGGTCGGCGATCATGAGCATGTGGCACACGGGGGTCTCGATCGGCCCCATGTTGATTTTCACGCCGGCGGATTGGACCGCTTTCACCGCGGCGTCGAAGTCCTCGACCTCGAGCCCGACGGTGCAGCCGTCGCTGGTCGGCTTGAAGTCCGCGTATTTGCCGAGGCTCAACGTGCCGGGACCGATGTCGTATTCAATCCAATGCCCCTTCTCACCCATGTCGTGATCCATCGTCGGCTTGAGCCCGAGCACGCCCTCGTAAAAAGCACGCGCGCGCGGCACATCCGTGATGGGATAGCAGGAGAAAGCGATTTCGGTGATCTTCATGGCTGCGGCTCCGTTGGCACACCGGCTTCGAGCAGGGCGCGAAGCTGTTTCACGACGAGCAAATCCTTTTCCCGCCCGGCCGCCGTCTTGGCTCGGATGAGTGATTCGCAATCGAGCACGCGCATTCGGCCAAAAGGCATTTCCATCTCGATGCTATGCGCGGCGGCTTCTTGAAAATCGCCGACGCCGCTGACGTTCCCGAGGAAGTCCACTTTGCCAAGCGTGGTCGAGAGGTAGCAGTTCTTAAGGTCGCCGCGCACAGAGAACGGGATATCCGGCCTCTCGCGATGCACGGGGTTCAGGTCGGCGAGCGCCGCGTGGATTTTGCGCACGTTCTCGACTGTGAGCGGACTACAGACATCCACGTCGAAGGTTGCATTCGGCGCGCCGTGCATCATCGCTGCGTAACCTCCAATGAGGACAAATTCGACTTCATGCTGAATGAGCCGCTCAAGCAGCTTTTCGAGGTCCGGCATGGCGCTTCACGTAAGCTTCGCGGAGTTTCGTCGCCAACTCGATCGCGGCTCGATGCTCGCAGATACGCTCCCAAACGGTCATGCGCGCCGAACTGGCGAGCAGGCTCATGTCAAAGCCTGCTGCTTCTGCTTCGCGCCAAGCGGGACCACCGGTCACCGGCTCGAAAGCGCGTAGCGTGCTGTTTCGTTCGGCCTTCATCGTCGGCAAACTACGCGCCTTTCACCGCTGCGACAATCTTCTGCGCGGCGTCGTCGAGCGTGTCGGCGCTGAGGAGGGCGAGGCCGCTGGTGGCTAGCGTCTTCTTGCCAGCGGCGACATTGTTGCCTTCGAGACGGACGACGAGCGGGATTTTAATGCTCACTTCCTTCGCGGCGGCAACGATGCCGTTCGCGATTACGTCGCAGTCCATGATGCCGCCGAAAATGTTCACGAGGATGCCCTTCACTGCGGCGTCGCTGAGGATGATCTTGAACGCCGCCGTGACCTGTTCCTTCGATGCGCCGCCGCCGACGTCGAGGAAGTTCGCGGGCCGGCCGCCGTAGTGCTGGATGATGTCCATCGTAGCCATCGCGAGGCCCGCGCCGTTCACGAGGCACGCGATGTTTCCGTCGAGGCCGATGTAATTGAGGTTGAATTCGCTCGCGGCGACCTCGCGCGGATCTTCCTCCGACTTGTCGCGCATCGCGACGATTTCGGGGTGACGGAAGAGCGCGTTGTCGTCGAAGTTGAACTTCGCATCGAGCGCCATGAGACGTCCGTCGGTCGTGATGACGAGCGGGTTGATTTCCACCATTGAGCAGTCGGCGCTGAGGAAGAGCTTGAAGAGATTCGTGAAAAGCTTCACCGCCTGGTTCATGAGCGGTCCGCGGAGGCCGAGCGAAGCGGCGAGCTTGCGGCACTGGTAACCTTGCAGGCCGAGTGTCGGGTGGACTCTTTCACGCGCAATTTTTTCCGGCGTCTTCGCGGCGACGTCCTCGATGTTCACGCCACCCTCGGTGCTCGCGATGATCGTGTAGCCGCTCGTCGAGCGGTCCTGAAGAATAGCGAAGTAGAGCTCCTTCGAGATGTCCACCGCCTCGCCGACGAAGACCTTGCTCACGAGCTTGCCGTCGGGGCCGGTCTGGTGCGTCACGAGCGTCTCGCCGATCATCTTCGAGGCAAAGTCGCGCGCCTCGCTCGGCGACTTCGCGAGATGTCCTTCGAGATGTCCACCGCCTCGCCGACGAAGACCTTGCTCACGAGCTTGCCGTCGGGGCCGGTCTGGTGCGTCACGAGCGTCTCGCCGATCATCTTCGAGGCAAAGTCGCGCGCCTCGCTCGGCGACTTCGCGAGATGCACGCCGCCCTTGAAGCCGCTCTTGAACGTCCCCTTGCCGCGGCCGCCAGCGTGAATCTGCGCCTTCACGACGATGTTCTTCGCGCCGAGTTCCGTGGCGGCTTTCTCCGCCTCCTCCGGCGTGCTGGCGACGCGCCCCGGCTGGGTGGCGACTCCAAATTTTCCGAAAAGTTCGCGGGCCTGATACTCGTGGATGTTCATCGTGTGAAAAGCGGAGCGGTGCTTGTAGAGGCCTCGCCCGCGTGCCGCAAGCGAATGTCTGCGCCGACCTCGCAACAGCACGGCGCGGCAGCGCAGAATTGCCAACCTCCGCGGCATCCGCATTCTCACACGCATCCGCATGAAAGCCCTCTTCTGTCTCCTCGCCCTCGTCGTCTCGCTGCACACGGCCGCCGCCGCCGATGCGCTCACCCGCCACACGCTCACGGTGGACGGCGCCACACGCGAGGCGCTGCTCTACGCCCCGGCGAAGGCCAAGTCGGAGCCCGCGCCGCTCGTCTTCGGCTTCCACGGGCATGGCGGGAACATGGCCGGCGCCGCGCGGCAGTATCACATTCACACGCTCTGGCCGGAGGCCATCGTCATCTACCCGCAGGGGCTGAACACCCCCGGCCAGCTCACCGACCCCGAGGGGAAAAAGCCCGGCTGGCAGGGTGCCGCGGGGCTGCAGGGGGACCGCGACCTGAAGTTCTTCGACGCCATGCTCGCCTCGCTGCAGGAGCGCTACAAGGTGGACACGAAGCGCATCTACTCCACCGGCCACTCGAACGGCGGCGGCTTCACCTACCTCCTCTGGGCGGAGCGCGGGGACAAGTTCGCCGCATTCGGTCCGTCCGCCGCGGCGGCGCGGCGCGTCCGCGACGGCCTCAAGCCCAAGCCCGTCATCCACATCGCCGGCGAGAAGGACCCGCTCGTGAAGTTCGAGTGGCAGAAGCTCACCCTCGACCTCGTGCGGAAGAACAACCAGTGCGGCGACGGCCAGCCGTGGGGCGGCATCACCGGCTGCACCGAGTATCCGTCGAAAGTGGGCGCGCCCGTCGTCACCTTCATCCACCCGGGCACGCACGCCTACAACCCCGACGCCCCCGCAGCCATCGTGAAGTTCTTCAAAGAGCACGCCCTTCCGTAGCTCCACTCCCGCATCATTCGCATGACCACCCTGCTCCGCTCCACCGCACTCGCGCTCACCCTCGCCTTCACCGCCTCTGCGGATGACTACTTCCCCCCGCCGGACAGCCAGGGCGGCTGGCGCACGGCGAGCGGCGCGAAGGAAGTCCGCGAAAAGGCCGGCCTCGACCTCCAGCGGCTCGAGGACGCCTACCGCATCTGCGAGAACACCACGCCCAACGGCGGCCTCCTCGTCGTCCGCCACGGCTGGCTCGCCTTCGAGCGCTACTTCGGGCGGGCGAGCCGCAATGCGAACCCCGACATGGCCTCCACGGGCAAGGCCTACACCAGCATCGCGTGCGGCATCATGCTCCGCGAGTTCAAGGACAAGCTCCCCGACGGCCTCGACACCAAGGTCTTCACCGAGCGCTACCTCCCCGAGGCTTTCCCGCTCGACGACCCGCGCAAGGCGGCCATCACCCTCGGACAACTCCTCTGCATGAGCGCGGGCTACTGGGGCGAGGGCCAGTCGCCCAGCGGCACCGTGAACGGCGGCAAGTCCCAGCCCCTCGCGCCGAAGCCCGGCCAGAACATCCGCGACCTCGACATGTCCTCCATCCGCGTCCCGCTGTGGACCGACCCCGGCGCGGGCTACTCCTATTCCTCCCCCTCGCCGCACATCGCCTCCATCGTGCTGCGCCACGTCACGGGAATGGAGCTGCAGGACTACATCCGCAAGCGCCTCGGCGACCCGATGGGCTGGGAATCCTGGGGCTACTGCCTCCACCGCGGCGACTACGACATGCCCCACGCGAATGGCGCCGGCAGCATCGCCGTCCACGCCACCGACGCCCTGCGCTTCGGCTGGTGCCTCGCGCGCGGCGGACGCTGGAAGGACCAGCAGCTCGTCCCCGCGGACTACATCGCCCTCTGCCAGCGCATCACGAAATACAACCCGCACTTCCCCTTCTCCCTCCAGTTCGAGCACAACGAGCGCGGCCAGATCCTCGGCGCCCCGCGCGACGCCTTCTACAAGACCGGCGCCGGCGGCTTCTGCATCTACATCGTCCCCTCGCTCGACCTCGTCATCTACAAGATGGGCGGCAAGGACGGCCAATACGACCACGCCCTCACCGGCCTCCCGCAGCCCGCGCAGAAGCACGACCGCGACGGCTGGGAGCCCAAGCCCCGCACCGCCTTCCACGAAGGCAGCCAGAACGGAGACTCCACGTGGCGCGTGCTGGAGATGGTCTGCGGCGCCGTGCGGGATGCGAAATGACGAGTGACCAGCGGCTGCAGGCTGGAGGGCGGATCATCGGCCTGACACGGAAAAAAATGGCCCGGCATTTTCACGCCGGGCCACTCTCGTATGGACCAATCGCTGGGTGATTCGTGCGGCTTACTTCGCCTTGCCGCTGTAACCGGCGGCGTGCAGCGCGGCGACGACGTCCTTCGGGTTGAAGTCGCCCTTCACTTCAAAGGACTTCGCGCCCTTCTCGGCGTTGTTGCCGGTCACGCCCTTCACCTTCTCGAGCGCTTTCGTGACGCCGGTGACGCACTTGCCGCAGCAGAGATGCACGTCGGAAATCGTGAGCGTGGAGGCCTTGCCGTCCTTCGCGCCGCTGTTGTCCCTGGCGGCGATTTCGGAGCTGTCGCTCTTGCCGAAGTAGCCCGCGGCAACGATGGCATCGATGCCCGACTGGATGGAGGATTTGTCCGCGCCGCTGAGGGTCACGGTGCCGGCGTCCTTGTCCACGGTGGTGGTGACGCCCTTGGCCTTGGCGGCGGCCTTTTCGACGCCGGTGACGCAGGATTTGCAGCAAAGGTGGACGCCGGAGAGCTTCACGGTGGTCTCGGCGCTGGCGAAGGTGGCGAGTGCCGCGGTGATGATGGATGCGAGGATGGAGGACTTCATGTTCGGTTCGTTGTGGTCTTTGATTTGGATTTGGAGCGGGTGCTCCCCGCGACAACCCACGGCGCCCGCGGAGCTTTGGCGGATCGTCCGCCGCGCACCGCGGGCTAAGAAGGCGGCGCCGCGGCGGTGGACAACGCGACGCGCCGCGCACCACGACCGGGCGCGCCTCTCCTCTCCGATGCTCTCCTTCCAAGACTTCACCCAAGCCGGGGCCCGCATGCGCCGCCGGGAATTCCTCCGCGTGGGCGGGCTCGGCCTCGGGGGGCTCACGCTGGCGGACCTCTTTTCCGCGCGCGCCGCAGCGAAGGCTGCGAAGCTGCCTGTGACGGACAAGTCGGTGATCTTCCTCTTCATGCACGGCGGGCCGTCGCAGATTGAGACGTTCGACCCGAAGATGGACGCCCCGGACGGCATCCGCAGCGTGACGGGCGAGATCAAGACGGCGATCCCCG
>JBGAPU010000094.1:0-25255 GCA_044221035.1 Chthoniobacteraceae bacterium
AATGGCTCGACGGCGCCAGATACCTCGACATGTCCCACCTCGCCAACCTCCACAAATCCCAACTCCACCTCCACGCCTAATCCTCACCCCTCTCGCACTCCAATGACACGCTTTTGCTGAACTTGACGGACACAACCCGATCGGGTGCCCAAGGGGTGGCGATCGCCACCTCTAAGGGTCCCCTCCGACCACCCCCAGGGGTCCCGATCACCACCCTTGGGGGTCCCCTATGACCACCCCTAGGGGTCCCCCCTCGGGGGCTGTAAAATGGCATTTCAGCCTGTCTTTCATCGATTTTCTGCCTCCAGCCCGGAAGCGCCCCCCCAAACGGCCGAACTCTCCACCTTCGTTTCCGTCGTTGTAGATTCACCCCTCTTTTTCGCCCCATTTGGCGTGGTCGAACATGTTCCCGCCATTCGCATAGCCCGGCTCCCCGCTACGGGCCCACGGGCACAGGAGCCGGCCCGCTTTCGGCGCGAGCGTGTTTTCCGCGATGGCAAACGCGCCCTGCGGCTCCGCATACGCGCCGCTGAAAGTCCGCGTGAGGTTCAGCCCGTCCGCCGCGAGCGTGTCGAGATACTTCACGTAATCGAAGTCGGCATTGAGCACCACGCCGTAATGCTCAGCGGAGGTGATGAGCAGCGCTGGCTTCTCGCGGAAGAGGAAATAGTGCGGATTCTCCGGATGCAGCGCCAGCGGCGCCGCGGGCGCGGCCAGCGTGAATGCGAGGAGGGAAAGGAGTGGCTTCATCATCGCCTGCTGCGGCCTGCGCGGTATGCGTCGAGGGCCTCGCGGATCGCCTTGCGGTTTTCTTCGTTCTTAAACGACACCGCCGGATCGAGGGCCGCGGCCCACGCCGATTGAAATGGATCCCCGAGCCACCGTTGGCGGATCAGATCATGAATGAGCGGTGCAGCGTTTTCATTCCGGCCCTGGAGCCACTCCACCAAAGCTTTGCTGGCAGGTGCATCACTGATCCTGGCAAGGACTGGAGCGACCAGCTTGACCGCCTCGCTCATCGGCTGCTGATCCTTTAGCCGCGCCGCGAGCGGCGGCACGGCTTCGCGCTTATACACTTCCTGCAGCGCGTAATAGGCCACCTGCTGCCGGGTCTTGTCCTGACCATCAGTTGCCAATGCTGCCGACAGAAGCAGTTCGATGCTGCTGGGTGCCCCGATTTTCGCCATTCCCGCAGCCGTGCTTCTAAGCAGGGTGAGATCGCTGGTTTCCTTCCAGGTGCGCTCTAACTGAGGCAAGACCTCACGCTCAGTCAGACTGTTGGAACCCACCCCGGAAAGTGTGGCCGCAGCCTTTCTGAATTTTTCGTCGGGAGCGGTCTTCGCCACCCGGAGCAAGAGTTCCACCGTTTCCTTGGTCGAAGCACTTTCGAGAGCACCAATTAGCAGATGCCGCTCAAACTCCGAATTCGCGCTGTTGGTGATGAATCCATACATTTGCTCCAGAAACTCCGGGCTCGGTTTCTTCGCCATCAGGGCATTCGAGAAAACCGTCTGAAGATGCAACTGCTTCCGCGAATCATTCTCCACGCGTTTTGCGTCGATCATCGCTTGAAAGATTGCAGGCAAGTCTCGCTTCTTAATCTCATCCATAACCGCCTTTTCTTCGTGAAGGGTCATGTCCTTGAATTTCTTTCCGGGGCTGGTGGGGGCACTGGGCGTAGCAGCCGGAGCATCCGCAGCGGCGGTGTTTCCGTGAGACATTCCGAGCACAAGAAAAATGGCGGCGATGAGGAGGAACGGGGGGCTGCTGGCTTTCAAGGATCGCAGGATGGGATTTTCACATCGCACCGACAAGGCTGGACAATGCTTTCGTGCGGCCTGTTTCCGTTTGCCTGCCGCGCTGTGCAGCCGCTATTTTCCCCGCATGAGCATGGTGACCATCGAAGTCGAAATCGTTCACGGGAAGGTGACTCCCGTCGTGCCGCACCTGCTTCCGGAACACGGGCGCGGGCTGCTGACGGTGCTCGACGCAACGCCCGGCCATGAAGCGGCGCTGTTTTCCATCGGGAGCGAGGCGGACGGCCTGCCCGTGATTCATGCGCAGGGCGGGGTCATCACTTCGGCGCGCGTGCGGGAGATTGAAGGGTCCGCAGCGTGACGGCGCTGCTGGATGTGAACGTGCTGATGGCGCTGCTCTGGGAAAACCACGAGCATCACGGGCGGGCGAGGCAATGGCTGGGGACGGTGGCAGAGTTTGCGACATGTCCGGTGAGCCAGCTCGGCTTCGCGCGCATTTCGTCGCATCCGATGCTGGGCTATGGGATGTCGCCCGAGCAGGCGTTCGGCGTGCTGCGGAAACTGCTTGCAGATGCGCGTCATCGTTTCGTGGCAGATGACTTGAGCTGTGGAGACCGCATCCTCCTGACAGAGCGCATCCCGAACGCAAACCATGTGACCGACCATTATCTCGCCGCGCTCGCACGGCAGCATGGCCTGTCTCTGGCAACGTTCGATGAAGCGCTGGGTCGGGCATTTCCCGACGAGCCGGGGCTGGTGAAGGTGGTGCCTTAGTCAACTGGACAACTGGGGAGCGAGGCGGCATCACGTCCGCCGTTCTCCATGAAAGCATCCCTCCTTTTTCTCTGCATGATTCTCGGCGCATTCGGCGGGCGCGTCTTCGCCGCTGACGGACGTCCGAACATCCTCTTTGCCATCGCGGACGACTGGGGCGCGCATGCCAGCGCGTATGGCACGAAGTGGATTGCGACTCCGGCGTTCGACCGCGTCGCGCGCGAAGGGCTGCTCTTCAACCGCGCCTACACTCCGATGGCGAAATGCGCGCCGTCCCGCGCGTGCATCATCACCGGGCGCAACACGTGGCAGCTCGAGGATGCGGCGAACCACATCTCCTATTTTCCCGCGAAGTTCAAAAGCTGGGGCGAGGCGCTGACGGAGCACGGGTGGTTCGTCGGTCACACGCTGAAGGGCTGGGGGCCCGGCGTGGCGAAGGACAAGGACGGCAAGCCGCGGCTGCTCACCGGCGCGGCGTTCAACAAGCGCAAGGCCGAGCCGCCGACGAAGGAGATCAGCAACAACGACTACGCGGCGAATTTCACCGACTTCCTCGATGCTGCGCCGAAGGACACGCCGTGGTGCTTCTGGTATGGCTCCATCGAGCCGCACCGCGGCTACGAGTTTGGCTCCGGCGTCGCGAAGGGCGGAAAGAAGCTCAGCGACATCGACCACGTCCCGGCCTTCTGGCCCGACAATGACACCGTCCGCAATGACATGCTCGACTATGCGTTCGAGGCGGAGCACTTCGACCGTCACCTCGGCCGCATGCTCGCCGAACTGGAAAAGCGCGGCCTCCTGCACAACACGCTCGTCGTCGTGACGGCGGACCACGGCATGCCTTTCCCGCGCAGCAAGGGCAACGCCTACGAACTCGCGAACCACGTGCCGCTCGCAGTGATGTGGCCCGCGGGCATCGCGAAGCCGGGGCGCAAGGTGGACGACTTTGTCAGCTTCATCGACCTCGCGCCGACGTTCCTCGAAGTCGCGCGCATCGCATGGAAGGACAGCGGCATGTCCGAGAGCCCCGGCCGCAGCCTCACCGAGATTTTCCGCTCGGAGAAAAGCGGGCGCATCATCCCCGAGCGCGACCATGTCCTCATCGGCAAGGAGCGCACTGACATCGGCCGCCCGCATGACTGGGGCTATCCGACGCGCGGCATCATCAAGGAGCACTGGATCTACGTGGAAAACTTCGAGCCGTCCCGCTGGCCCGGAGGCAACCCGGAGACCGGATACCTCGACTGCGATGCCGGCGCCACGAAGAGCTTCATCCTCGACGCACACCGCGCGAACCCCGCCGACAAGTTCTGGGAGCTCTGCTTTGGCCTGCGCCCGGCGGAGGAGTTCTACGACCTCGCGACCGACCCCGACGCCGTGAACAACCTCGCCGGCAAGCCGAGTCCCGTCGCCATCCAGTCCGCACTCCGCGAGCAGATGCACGCCGAACTCCGCGACCAAGGCGATCCGCGCATGCACGGCCGCGGCCAGGTGTTCGACGAATACCCGCACGCCAGCAAGGCCCACGCGGGATTCTACGAGCGCTTCATGTCCGGTGAAAAAATCGCGACGCCGTGGGTGCTGCCGAGTGATTTCGAGAAGCAGCCGGTGAAGCCTGCGGGGAAGTAGGCGCCCGCCAAGGACGTGCGGTTTCCGCCAATCGAGGGTGAGTGCAAACGCGCGGAGAGCGCAATGTGTGCGGTGGCAGACCACCCCCCGCGATGCCAGGGCCGCGGAGGGCAGGGCGATCAGAGAATCGCCAGGGCTTTCGGCGGCTTCCGGCGGCGGGCGAACCTGCTACAACGAAAACGAAAACAACGAACAAGACATGAACACGATGGACCTCTCGAAATACGGCCTCAACGCACGCGAAGTCGTGCACAACGCGGCGCCGGCGGCGCTGTATGAACATGCGATCAAGTTTGAGCGCGGCTCAAGCATCGCGGACACCGGGGCGCTCATCGCCTACTCGGGGAAAAAGACGGGCCGCTCGCCGCAGGACAAGCGCGTGGTGAAACATCCGGACTCGGAGAAGGATGTGTGGTGGGGGCCGGTGAACGTGGCCCTCGACGAGCACGCCTTCCAAATCAACCGCGAGCGGGCGCTGGACTACCTGAACACGCGCGAGCGGCTCTACGTGGTGGACGGCTTCGCCGGATGGGACCCGCGGCACCGGCTGAAAATCCGCATCATCTGCTCACGGCCGTATCACGCGCTCTTCATGCACACGATGCTGATTCGCCCGACGCGCGAGGAGCTGTCGGCGTTCGGCGAGCCGGATTATGTGATCTTCAACGCGGGCGAGTTCCCGGCGAACCGGCTCACGCGCGGGATGACTTCGAAGACCTCGATCGATCTGTCCTTTGAGTCGCGCGAGATGGTGATCCTCGGGACGGAATACGCGGGCGAGATGAAGAAGGGCGTCTTCACCATCATGAACTACCTGATGCCAAAGCGCGGCCTGCTCTCGATGCACTGTTCGGCGACGGCGGACCCGAAGTCGGACCGGTCATCGGTGCTCTTCGGCCTCTCGGGCACGGGCAAGACGACGCTGTCCGCGGACCCGAAGCGGCGGCTCATCGGTGATGACGAGCATGTGTGGAGCGACGACGGCATCTTCAACATCGAGGGCGGCTGCTATGCGAAGGCGATCGACCTCACGCCGGAGAATGAGCCGGACATCTTCCAGGCGCTGCGCTTCGGCAGCGTGCTGGAGAATGTGGTGTTTGACGACGAGGGCCACCACGTGGACTTCCGCGACACAAGCATCACGCAGAACACGCGAGGGGCTTATCCCATTGAGTTCATCCGGAACGCGAAGGTGCCGTGCGTGGCAGGCCAGCCGACGGACATCATCTTCCTGACGTGCGATGCGTTCGGCGTGCTCCCGCCCGTCTCGAAGCTGACGCCCGAGCAGGCGATGTATCACTTCATCTCCGGCTACACGGCGAAGGTCGCGGGCACGGAGATGGGCGTGACGGAGCCGTCGGCGACGTTCTCCGCGTGCTTCGGCGCGCCGTTCCTCGTGTGGCATCCGGCGAAGTATGCGGAGCTGCTCGCGGCGAAGATGAAGGAGCACAAGGTGAACGTGTGGCTCGTGAACACGGGCTGGGCTGGCGGCAGCTACGGCATCGGCTCGCGCATCAAGCTGAAGTTCACCCGCGCGATCATCGACGCGATTCACAGCGGCGCGCTGGCCGATGCGCCGATGCAGAAGGATCCGGTGTTCGGGTTCGACGTGGTGACCGCCGCGCCGCACGTCCCGCCGGAGATCCTTGTCCCGGAGAACGCGTGGGCCGACAAGGAGAACTTCCGCGCCGCGGCCGCGCGGCTCGCGAAGCTCTTCGTGGAAAACTTCAAGAAATTCGAGGCCGGCGCCTCACCCGAGGTGAAGGCCGCGGGCCCGAAAGTGTAGAGCACTTTCCTCCGAGTGACCCAGACCGGGGCGGTGCGTCGCAGGGCGCGCCGCCCCGATGTTTTTGCAGCGCGCCGTTCAGAAGTTGCAGATGTAGGTGAGCCGCACCGTGTGGTCGAAGGGCCGCGAGGAGGTGACGGGAAACTCGACGCCTGCCATGAGGATGTGCCGGTGGAAGAACGTGGCGCGGACGCCGGGCGTGAGCGTCACGAGCGTGTGGCCGGGGTCCGCGCCATCGAGGTCCGTGCGTGCCCAGCATTCGAGGAAGGTCGTCGCGTTGCCGAGGAAGGCGTCCGGCTTTGTCCACGTGTGCGCGAGTGTGAGGGCGTAGGTGAGCGAGTTGCGGCGCGCATTCGCAGCCGCGGGGCCGAGGAGCGTTTCCTCCTGCACGTGGTAGTAGAGTCCCGTGCGACCGAGCCCGAGCGGCGCGAGGTCATGCCAGCCCGCGAGCGCAAAGCCGAGCGTCGTGTCCTTTTCGCCGAGGTCGCGGTTCGGGAAGCCCGCGCGGAACGTGAAGGCGAGCGAGGAGCGGCGGTTTTCCACGAGCTGGACGCGCGCGAATGCTGCGAGCGCGCCGCCGTCCTCATCGCGGCCGAGCCGCGAATCGAGCCAGCGGTAGTTGCCGACGAGCGCGAGCATGAGGCGCCGGTTCAGCGCGTATTCGAGGGTGCCGGTGAGCAGCGTGTTTTCACCGATGCGGTCGGTGCGGCGGTTTTCCTGAAACGCGACGTCCAAGCGGAAGAGCTGCACGAGAAAGTTCGACTGCACGCGGAGGAAGGCCATGTCCGGAGTGCCTTCGCCGCGCGGGAATCTTTTCCACGGCTCGGTCCATCCCGAGCTGACGAAGTTGGAAAGCGAGAGGTCTTCCAGTTCGGCTTTTGCGCGGTCGGATGGAGCGACGGTGTGATTACCCGCGAGTGCGCCGAGCGGTGCGGCGATGAGCGCGAGCGAGAGTGATGCGCACGCGCGGTGCATTGTGCGGCCCTGTGTTGACCGGCGCCGTGCTGTGGCCGCGGCGCCGGGTTTCCCTGATGTGCTTTGCATAAAGTTCCTCCGCCGGTTTCCGAGGCCGCTGGCGTAAGGCGGAGTTCATCGGGGAGACGTCACCTCACAAACGAGACGACCATGAGCTGCGCGACGAGGATTCGCAGCAGCATCGTGAGCGGATACACCGTCGCGTAGGCGACCGAGGGGGAGTCGGAGCGGTTGATGGTGTTTGCAAAAGCAAGCGCCGGTGGATCGGTCATGCTGCCCGCGAGGAGGCCGCAGAGGTTGATGAAATTCTGCTTCATGAACATGCGGCCGATGAATGCCGCGACGAGCAGGGGCACGAGCGTGACCGCCGCACCGAGGCCCATCCACATCGGCCCCTGGCTGGAGAGCAGGATTTCAAAGAAGTGCTCGCCCGCCTTCAGCCCGGCGCACGCGAGGAACAGCGTGATGCCCAGCTCGCGGAGGACGAGGTTCGCCGTCGGTGGCATATACCAGAGCATCGAGCCGATGCGCCCGAGGCGGCTCAGCAGAATCGCGACGACCAGCGGCCCGCCCGCGAGGCCGAGGCGCACGGGCATCGGCAGACTGCCGAGCGCGAAGGGATGAATGCCGACAAGCACGCCGAGCCCGATGCCGATGAAGATGGCGATGAAGCTGGTGCGGTTGAGTTCCTTGATCGAGTTGCCGAGCACCGAGGCGACCTTCTTCACGTCGGCCTCCTTGCCGACGATCTGCACGGTGTCGCCGAATTTGAGCGTGAGGTTCGGCACCGCGGTCATCTCCACGGCGGAGCGCGTCACGCGGGTCGCGGTGACGTGGTAGCGCTCGGTGAGTTCGAGTTCGTGCAGCGTCTTGCCGAGCACGTCGCGGTTCGTGACGACGAACCGCTCGTAGGTCACGGGGCCGGGCACTTCCATCAAATCTTCCGGGCTTTCCTGGCCGACGATGATTTGGAATTCGCGCAGGTGCCGGTCGGTGCCGACGGCCATCACCACGTCGCCCTCGTGCAGCACCGTGTTGCTGTCGGCCACGCGCACCTCGTCCTCGCCGAGGTATTTCACGCGGGAGACCACGACACCCAGCGCCTCCCGGCCGGGGATTTCGTGCAGGCGCAGGCCGTTGAGGTTGCGGTTGCCGATGCGGATGTTCATCCGCCGGAGCGGTTCGACGCCGGCCTTTTGTCCGGCTTCAAATGCAGCGACCTCCTTGACCACGTCCACGTTCATCACGCTGCGCAGGATGAGCATCGCGAGGATGATGCCGACGATGCCGAAGGGATACGCCACCGCATAGCCGAGCGCTGGCAGCCCTAGGCGCGCGGCGTCGATGCCGGGGAACTGCTTCAGCGCCTCCTGCGCAGCGCCGAGCGAGGGCGTGTTCGTCGTCGCGCCGGAGAAGATCCCGACGGCTGCGGCCATGTCGATTTTCAGAACCCACGAGCTCACGATCGCGATCGCGGCGCCGCCGAGGACGATGCTCGCCGCAAGGGCGTTCAGCGGCAGTCCCTGCTTCCGCAGCGAACTGAAGAACCCGGGCCCGACCTGCATGCCGATCGTATAGACAAAAAGGATCAGCCCGAAGTCCCGCACGAAGCCGAGAATCTCCGGGGTGAGCGAGAGACGGAAGTGGCCGAACACGATTCCCGCAAACAGCACGCCTGCGACGCCGAGCTGGATGCCGCGAACCTTGATATGGCCGAGGGCGAGTCCGGCGACCGCGATGGCAGCGAGAATGAGCACCGCATACGCGACGGGCTGCGCCGATGCGAGGTCCGTGAGCCATTTCATGCCGCCGCGCTCCTTTCCATCCCCACGGCCCCAGCCGGAGCCGCCGCGCGCGGCGTGCCTGCGGCGCGGGGTTCAGTCGTTGTGCATGTCATTCCCATAGATGTCTCGGATCCGGCAAACGGCTTTCTTCAGTTTGTCCGGGGAGACAGGTCTGGGAACCTGTGCATGGATGCGGTGGCGCCGCAACATCGAACGAAGCCACGGCGATGGCTTTTCCGACACGGCGATGACCGTCGGCATCGACGATGGCAAATGTCTCGTAGCGGCTGGTGTCGAATACGCAGTCCGTCGCCTCATTGCTGTTGCTGATGATTTGCAGCGCGTCGCCCAAGTCGCTCGCGATGCGGCGTGCCGCGCGTTCGAGCACCGGGTCGTCCGTCACCACCATCGTCGTTTTGTGAATCCCTTTTGTTTTCATGGCCCTCTGATGTTGGCGCCGGGATACCAAGCCGCTGAAACCGTGGCTGCACGTCGCTTGTGCGATTCGCTTCCGCTATTGTGATCGGCCGGGAAATGTCGCCGAAGCGCTGCGGCGGCTCAAAGACGCCCGCGTGGGCCGGGTTGTGCAGCCAGACAACTTTGTCACTCAGGCAAAGTGCTCCCGTTGAACACGAAATCCATCCGATGTCCGTCATGATTCGCCAATTGCTGAAGCGCCCGGTCTTCGCTGTCGCCGCCGTGCTTGTCGCGGCGAATGCCTCCGCCGCCGAACGCAAGCTGAGCTTCGTCAATGACGTGCAGCCGATTCTCACGAAGGCCGGGTGCAACGCGGGTGCGTGCCATGCGAAGGCGATCACAGGGCAGCGCGGCTTCCGGCTTTCGGTGCTCGGG
This sequence comes from Chthoniobacteraceae bacterium, assembly GCA_044221035.1. GTDB lineage: Bacteria > Verrucomicrobiota > Verrucomicrobiia > Chthoniobacterales > Chthoniobacteraceae > SXWH01. Next base: position 9,558 of record JBGAPU010000094.1, read on the forward strand.
TATGAGCCGGAGGAGGATTACGAGGCCATCGTGAAGCAGGGGAAAGGGCGGCGCGTGTTTCCCTCGGCGCCGGAGGAGAGTCTGCTCATCACGAAAGGCGCGGCGATTGTGCCACATGCGGGTGGGAAAAAGATCGAGCCGGGGTCGGCGCAGTATAAGACGCTCGTTCGGTGGATTGCGGAGGGGATGAATTATGCGTCAGCGGACGAGCCCAAGGTGACGAGTATCGACGTGCAGCCGGGGCGGCAGACCATGAAGGTGAAGTCGCACCAGCAGCTCAAGGTGACCGCGCATTTTTCCGATGGCTCGACGCGCGATGTAACGGAGCTCTCGCTCTACGAGCCGAACGACAAGGCGATGGCGGAGACTTCGGACGCGGGGCTGGTGAAGGTGCTCGATATCCCGGGCAATGTTGCGGTGATGGTGCGCTACGCGGGGCTCGTGTCGGTGTGCAGCGTGTCGGTGCCGCTCGGCGCGCCGGTCGCGCAGGTGCCGCCTTCGAAGAACTACATCGACGATTTCGTCTTCGCGAATCTCAAGCAAATCGGCGTGCCGCCTTCGCCGGTGTGCGACGACGGCACTTTCCTCCGCCGCGTGACGCTCGACATTGCGGGCCGGCTGCCGACTTCGGCGGAGACGGACGCGTTCCTCGCCGACAAGAGCGCCGACAAGCGCGACCGCGTCATCGATGCGCTGCTCGCGAGCCCGGACTACGCGGACTACTTCGCGAACAAGTGGACGGCGCTTTTGAAAAACAAGCGCGACGACGCGGCTGACATCACGGCGAACTTCGCCTTCCACGCGTGGATGCGCGACAACCTGCTCGCGAACACGCCCTACGACCAAATCGTGCGGCAAATCCTCGCATCCACCGGCACCATCGTCTCGAACCCGCCGGTCGCGTGGTATAAGCGCGTGAAGGAGCCGACGACGCAGCTCGAAGACGTGGCGCAGCTTTTCCTCGGCGTGCGCATGCAGTGCGCGCAGTGCCATCACCATCCGTTCGAGAAGTGGAGCCAAGCGGAGTATTACCACCTCGCGGCGTTCTTCAGTCAGGTGGGGAGAAAGCCGACCGCCATCGCGGGCGAGGATCTCATTTTCCACAAGCGCGGCATCGCGCAGACGGAGCATCGCAAGACGCGCGCGATGCTGCGGCCTGCGGGCCTCGGCCAGCCGCCGATGGACATCGCGCCCGATGAAGACCCACGGCTGCGGCTCGTGGATTGGATGGCGGACAAGTCGAACCCGTTCTTCGCGAAGGCGCTCGTGAACCGCTACTGGAAGCACTTCTTCAAGCGCGGCCTCGTCGAGCCGGAGGACGACCTGCGCGACTCGAATCCGCCGACGAATCCCGAGCTGCTGGACGCGCTCGCGAAGCAGTTCGTCGAGAGCAAATACGACCTCAAGGCCATCGTCCGCACCATCACGCAGAGCCACACGTATCAGCTCAGCGCGCTGCCGAACGAACACAACGCCGTGGACCGCCAGGCCTACTCGCACTTCTACCCGAAGCGCATGACCGCCGAGGTGCTGCTCGACAGCATCGACATGGTCACCGGCGCGAAGTCCGACTTCGCCGACCTGCCGCCCGGCACTCGCGCCGTGTCGCTGCCCGACAACAGCTACAATCGCGCGTCGCCTTTCCTGAAAGTCTTCGGCCGGCCCGAGGCGACGAGCGTGTGTGAATGCGAGCGCGTGCAATCCGCGAGCCTCGCGCAGAGCCTGCACCTGATGAATGCGCCGGACGTGAAAGCGAAGCTCGCCGCCAACGGAGGCCGTGCGGATTTGTGCTCGAAGCCCGGCGCGCCGGATGTGCAGCGAATCCGCGAGATATACCTCGCGGCATTCTCGCGGCAGCCATCCGCGAACGAAACGAAGATTGCGGAGGCCCACGTCGCCTACCCGCGCACCGACGCCGAGGGCAAGCCGCTCGACCCGCTGCGCTCGAAGCGCAACGGCTACGAGGACCTGCTGTGGGCGCTGCTGAACACCAAGGAATTTCTCTACAACCACTGATCCATGCGCACGCGTTCCATTCTCGCACTCACCATCGGCACCCTCGTCAGCGTGCCGGGCTTCGCACAGCAGCAAGTCACGCTTCCGCTCCCGCGCCTCCTCATCGTCATGCCCATGGGCGGACAGGCTGGAACCACGGTGGACGTCACGATCACGGGCGAGAACACGGAGGAGGTGAGCGCGCTCACATTCTCCTCGCCGAAGATCACCGCAAAACCCGTGGCCGGGGCTGAGAACAGATTCACCGTCACCATCGCGGCCGATGCCCCTGCGGGCGTATATGATGCGCGCGTGATGTCGCGCCTCGGTGTCTCCGCCGCGCGCGCATTCTCGGTGGGCAGACTTGCCGAAGTGACGCGCTCGAAGCCGAACAACACCGTCGAGACCGCGCTCGCGATGCCTGTTAACTCAATCTGCAACGCGGCGATGACGAGGCGCGCGGTGGACTTCTATTCGTTCAGCGGAGCGAAGGGCAAACGCGTCGTCGTGGAGTGTGCGGCGACCGGCATCGATTCTCGGCTCAAGCCCGTGCTCGTGATTGGCGACGCTCAAGGACGCGACCTGCTCGTGAACCGAACGAGCGGCTTCCTCGATTTCACGCCGCCCGCCGACGGCACCTACATCATCAAAGTGAGCGACCTCACTTTCCAAGGTGGCGACCGGTATTTCTACCGGCTCGCGCTTCAGGAGGTGCCAGCCGGCGCCCCCGCTCCACACCAACCACGGACGCAGACGGTGAGCGCGATGTCCTGGCCGCCGTTCGGCCTCGCGGCGGCCGCGAAGGATTCCGAGAAGGAGCCGAACAACAAGCCCGCCGAGGCGCAGAAAATCACGCTGCCATGCGACATCGCGGGCAGCTTCTACCCCGCCGCGGACGTGGACACGTTCGAGTTCACCGCGAAGAAGGGCGAGACGTGGTGGGTCGAAGTCGCGAGCGAGCGGCTCGGGCTGAACACGGACCCCTTCGTGCTCGTGCAGCAGGTGAAGAAGAATGGCGACACCGAGACGCTCGCTGATGTGGCGGAACTCTACGACATCGCGCCGCCGATGAAGGTCTCGAGCAACGGCTACTCCTACGACGGGCCGGTCTATGACGCGGGTTCGCCGGACGTGAACGGCAAGTTCGAGGTGAAGGAAGACGGCACGTATCGCCTGCAGGTGCGCGACCTTTTTGGTGGCACGCGCAGCGACGCGGGGAATATTTACCGCCTCATCGTGCGCCAGGCCGCGCCGGATTTCTCGCTCGCGGCGTGGGCGGTGCATTTCACGCTGCGCAATGGAGACCGCGCCGCCCTTTCCAAACCCCTTGCGCTCCGTGCCGGCGATGCGCGCGTATTTGAGGTTGCGGTGATTCGCCGGGACGGGTTCGACGGCGAGATCGAAATCGGGATGGAGAACTTGCCGCCCGGAGTGAAAGCCGCCGGTCTCCGCATTCCGAAGGGAAAGAGCGTCGGCCACATCGTCGTGACGGCGGCGAGCGATGCAAAACCCGGCTTCTCACTCGCGAAGATCACGGGCCGCTCGACGATCGACGGCAAGACCGCCGTCCGTGACTGCCGCGTGGCGAGCACCGAGTGGCCGGTGAAGGACGCCCACGGCGAGATTCCCGCTCCGCGCCTCATGGCCGATGTCCCGGTGTCGGTCACGGACTCCGAACAGGCGCCGCTTACGATTGCCCTCGCGGAGGACAAGGTGATCGAGGCGAAGGCGGGCGAGACCGTGAAGGTGCCGCTCAAGCTGACGTGGCGGAATGAATTCACCGGAGCCTCCGTCAAGCTGAGAGCCTACGGCGAGGGATTCACCGCGCTGAAGGAACTCGACATCCCGCTCAAGGCGACGAGCGCCGAACTCGTCCTCAATTTCGCCGACCTGAAGACGCCGCCCGGCGATTACACGTTCGCCCTGTATGGCAGCGCTGTGAGCAAGTATCGCTACAATCCCGGCGCGCTTCCGCTCGCCGAGGCCGCTTTGAAGAAGGCGGAGCAGGAGCTCGCGGAGGCGAAGAAGCTCGACGCGGAGAAGCAGAAGCAGGCCGAGGCCGCGATGGCGAATGCGACGAAGCGGATGAAGGCAATCAGCGCCGCCGCCGCGCCTGCGGAGACAGTGGAGATCATCGTTTCCCAGCCGATCCGCGTTTCGGTGAAGGCCGCGGGGAACACAACCGCATCAAAATGAAGGCACCCATTTTCTCCCTCGCTGCCGTGATCGTCGCCGCGCCGGTCGTCCGCGCCGCGGAACTCGATTTTTACCGCGATGTTTATCCGTTCCTGAAGGCGAACTGCGTCGGCTGCCACAACAAGACGACGACGAAAGCCGGGCTCAACATGGAGACGCCGGAGCTGATGATCAAAGGCGGCGAATCGGGTCCGTCCATCATTCCCGGCAAGAGTGAGGAAAGCCTCGTGGTCGCCGCCTCAAAGCACCTCAAGGACATGGAAATGCCGCCGCCCGACAACAAGTCCGGCGCGCGCAATCTGACTGCCGCTGAAATCGCCGCGCTGAAACTGTGGATCGACCAGGGGGCGAAATCGTCGGTGCAGCAGGGGCACACGATCGTGTGGCAGCCGCTCGCGCCGGGCGTGGATCCGATTTACAGCGTTGCGATGACGAGGGACGGGCGTTTTGCCGTCTGCGGGAGGGGAAATCAGATTTCGGTCTATGACCTCGCCACCCGGCAACTCGTCGGTCAGGTCACGGACCCGGCGGAAAAGCCCGGCACCGCCCACCGCTCGCTGGTGCAGTCGCTCGCGTTCAGCCCTGACGGCACGCGGCTCGCGAGCGGCAGCTATCGCGAGGTGAAGATCTGGCGGCTTGAAAATGCGAAGCGTGCGGCGGGCGCAACCGCGGCCGCGCAGCCGGCGAGCGAGGAGTTGGTGAAGAGGCTCGCTGCGGCGTCAAAGCTCGCATTCACAGGCAGCGCGATGTCTTCCGACGGCAAGCAGGTCGTGACGGGCTGCGCGGACGGCTCCGTGCGCGTGTGGGATGCCGCCACGCTGAAGCAGGTCGCCGAACTGCGCGGAAACGTGGATTCGGCGAGGAAGGCGTCAGAGCTCGATTGGACCGTGGCGGCGCAGACGCTGGAGCAGGCTTTCCAAAAGGCGGCAATCGCGCGCATCGAGGCGCAAAACAGGGCGCTCGACGAACTCCTGAAGAAGGCGAACGACGCCATCGCGGCGATGAAGAAGGTGCTCCCAGAAAAACAGAAGCTCGTGCCGCCCGCGACGGATGCAAAGACTGCGGCGCAAAAAGCCGTGGCCGATGCGGAGACGAAGGTCGCCACGGCGCCCGATGGCAAGCCTGCTGCCGCGCTGACGAAGGAACTCAAGGACGCGCAGGACAAGCTGATCACCGCGGCGATGACGGAGCGTTCGGCGCTCGCCGCCGTTGCGGCGGCGGAAAGCAATGTCCATGATGCGGAAGCCGACGTGAAGCGCATCACCGAGTCGAAGGACAGGAACGGGAAGGCCATCGCTGCGGCGAACGCGGCGATCGAGCTCTCGAAGAAGGCGCAGGACAAGGCTGCGGCTGATCTTGCCGCGCTGAAGCAGTCGCTGACGAAATCCACGGTGAAGCCCCTCGCTGTTTCCCTCTCTGCGGATTCGCAGCGAGTTGCGGCGGTCTTCGAGGACAACACGCTGGTCGTGTGGGCGGTCGCCTCGGGTGCGGCGATTGAGCAGGCCTCGGCAAGCGTCGCCGCGACCATGACGCTCGGCACGGCACCGGATGGTTCGTTCGTCGCGTCGAAGGCGGTCAGCATTTCCACCGGTGCGGCGCCGCGCTGGGTGCTCGAGCGCACGCTCGGCGGCGCGAGGGAGCCGAAGCTCTTCGCCGACCGCGTGAACGCCGTGCGCTTCAGCCCCGATGGCAAGACGCTCGCTACGGGTGGCGGCGAGTTGTCGCGCTCCGGCGACGTGATTCTCTTCGACGTCGCGAGCGGGAAACCGACGCAGACTTGGAAAGAGAAGCACGCGGACTCCGTGCTGTGCCTCGACTTTTCGCCCGACGGAAAGCGGCTCGCGAGCGGCGCGGCGGACAAAATTGTGCGTGTGACTGAAATTGCCACTGGCAAGCAGACGAACATTTTCGAGGGCCACACGCATCATGTCACCGGTCTCGCCTTCCGCGCCGACGGGCGTGTTCTCGCGAGCGCGGGCGCCGAAGGCGTGGTAAACACGTGGGACATGATCATCGGCGAGCGGAAGAAGAAGATCGAAGGCTGGACGAAGGAGGTGACCTCGCTCGAATTCATCGGCGCGACGGCGCAGATCGTCACCTCTGCCGGCGACAACCGCGTGCGCATCGTGACCGACGAAGGCGCGGAAGTGCGCGCCATTTCCCAGCTCCCCGACTACGTCCAGGCCGCCGCGAGCACGCCGAGCGGGAGCACCATCATCGGCGGCGGCGAAGACAGCCACCTCCGCGTTTGGGATGGAATCAGTGGAAAAGAACTCGCCGCTTTCGGAATCAAATAAATCAAGCTCATGTCCGACATCATCCATCCCTCTTCACACGCCTGCTGCCCCGGCCCGCTTTCGCGGCGGAGCTTCATGCAAATCGGGCTCACCGGCATGGCCATGCTGAGCTGGCCGGGCCTTCTGCGCCTGCGCGCGGAGAATGCGCTGAAGCCGCCGGGATCGCGCAAGTCGATCATCATGGTGTGGCTGCCCGGTGGCATGTCGCATGTGGACACCTACGATCCCAAGCCGGACGCGGGCAGCGAATACAGCGGGCCGTTCAAGACGATCGCGACGAAGGTGCCCGGCACACGCTTCACCGAGCTGCTGCCGATGAACGCGGCGATTGCCGACAAATTCACGGTGCTGCGCTCAATGCACCAGAGCGCGGGCGGACATCCGGCGGGCACGATGCAGATGTTCTCCGGCGACTCCGACACGCGTGACAAGCCGAAGCCGCGCCTGCCCGACTGGATGTCGGTCGCGCATTATCTCCGCTCAAAGGAAGGCAGGCGCACAAACCCGCTGCCGAACTACATCGGCGTGCCGCCCGCTTCGCCGGAATACTCGAGCCCCGCGTATCTGGGCGACGCCTATGCGCCGTTCGCGGTGAGCGATGATCCGAACCGCCCCAACTTTCAGGTGCCGAACATCGGCGTCTCCGACACTTCGGAGTCGCGCCGACTCAGCGACCGGGTCGCGCTGCGCAGGAGCCTCGACACGCTGGAGCGCAATTTCGACCGCGAGGGCGAGCTCGGCGCGCTCGACGAATTCGAGGCGCAGGCGATGACGCTGCTCACGAACCCGCAGACGCGCGACGCGTTTGATCTCGGCAAGGAGGACCCCGCGACGCGCGACCGCTACGGGCGCAACCGCTGGGGGCAGCAGCTCCTCCTCGCGCGGCGGCTCGTCGAGGCAGGCGTTGAGATTATCACGAGCAGCCTGAGCGGCCCTCTCTGCGGCCGAGTGAACAACTGGGACGATCACGCGGTGAACCAGCACCAGTTCGAGGCGCTGCGCTTCCGCATGCCGACCTACGACCGCGCCGTCTCCGCGCTCATCGAGGACGTTTACGCGCGCGGCCTCGACAAGAAGGTGCTCGTCGTTGTGACGGGTGAATTTGGCCGCACGCCGAAAATCAGCTTCGACCGCAGCACCGGTGCGGGCGACGCGAGCGGACCCGCCGGCACGCTCCAGCCCGGCCGCGACCACTGGCCGCGCGCCTTTACAAACATCTGGGCCGGCGGCGGCATCCAGACCGGCGGAGTCATCGGCGCGAGCGACAAGCGCGGCGAAGACGTGGTCGAGCGCCCGTGCAATGCGAGCGACTTCCTCGCCACCGTCTACCATCACCTCGGCATCGATTTCGCGAAGATCACGATCGACGACCTCAACGGCCGCCCGGTGCACATCGTGGACAACGGCCGCCCGATTGTGGAGCTGATGGGCAAGGCTTCCTAGGGCGCGGATTCACCTCCGCGCCTCGGAAAATGGGCGGGATGAACTGAGGCTGCGCGGTTGCGCTTGGCTCCGCACCTGCCTGTGCTCTACGCAGCGCGCGATGCAAATCATGAAGCGAAGCAACTTCCACCAAGCCTGCACGGGGCCGCTGTGCGCGTTCGTTTTCTCAGTGCTGGTTGCTGGTTGCGCCGATCACGCCGCGGGCGCGAAGAATGAATGGGCGGAGGCGAAGGATCAGAAGGCTTACGGTGCGTTCGTCGAGCATTCGCCCACGTTCCTGCGGGCGCAGGCTGCGAACCGGAAGCGTGTGCTCTGGTATGTGGAGGGGACTGAGTCCGGCGGGAAGGTGCCGCGCATCTACGTGGGCCACGACATGGGCACGCACAACTCGCGGTTCGCCACGCTGCGCATCCGCGGAGGCAAGGTGGAGCGTCTCGACATGCGCGTGGACGGCAGTGAGTCGTGGGTCGCGGACCGCTGACGCTTTGCGCGGCTAGCTCCCGGGCGTTTTCCCGGAGGCCGCGACGGCGGCTTCCATGTCCGCGATGGTGTTCACGAGCGAATGCTGCGGGATTTTGATGAAGCCGCGCAGAGGGCGGTCGAAGTCGATGATGAGAAAGAGCACGGCGGACAGGATGGTCGCGAGAAGGTTCAGCCGGAGACGGCGCGTCTTCCCGGAAACGGCGCTCGAATATCCGCCGATGGCCATTGTCGCGGAGGTGACGCACAGCAGCACCCAGATGACCTCGGAGGGCAGGATGTCGAGCATCACGGCGAGTCGAGTCGTGTGCATGTCGATGGTCTCATTCACTGCGGTGAGGAGGGATATCTCCAGCGGGCCGCGCTGGCTGTTCCGGATGATGCCCTCGGTTGCCGACCATACCTTCGCCTGAGTGGCGAGCATGCGCTGGAGGAGCTGGTGCGCGAGTTCGGGCGTCCCTGCATTTTCAAACGTGATCAACCGCGTGCGCGCGTAATCGAGGAGCGCGCGCCGGAGTTCCGGTCCGCCGCTTTGGACAAGCCCGGCGCGGAGGAAGGCGGTGCCGAGTGCGTTTGCCTCGGAAATCACGGCCTGCTTGCGGTTCTCAAACCGCGAGAGTGCGACGCTGTAGGTGAACGCGAGGAGCAGGCCGAGAATGGCGAAGACGGAGTTTTGGACGAGGTCGCCGCCGCCCTTCTCAGGTTCGTGTTCCTGCTCCAGGCGCCGCCGCCGAGCTCCGAGGAAAACGCCGAGCTGCAGTCCGCCGAAAACGGAGACCAGCAGGATGACGAGCACACCCGCCATGGGCAGCGTGTAGAGGAACGACAAGTTGAGCATTCCCGCACCATTTTGCGGGCGGCAGATTGACGCGAGAAAAAATCGGATCGGAGCGCGGTCGCGCGAAGCTCTGCGCATGATGCGGCGCTTGCGTGCGTCCGCCCGTGCGAGCATCGTCACCGCCATGTTGCGCCGAACTCTCCTCCTTCTGTTCCTCGCGAGCCGAGCCTTTTGCACCGCTGCGGACGGTGACCCCGCGAAAGAAGCGCGGTTTCTGAAGAACACACGGCAACTCATCTACGAGGGGAAGCGCAGCGGGGAGGGATACTTCTCGCCGGATGGGAAGAGGCTCGTTTTCCAAAGTGAGCGCGAGGAGGGGAATCCGTTCTACCAGATTTACACGCTCGACTTGGAGAGCGGCGATTCGCGGCGCGTCTCGCCGGGGGCGGGAAAGACGACGTGCGCGTTTTTCCAGCCGGGGACGGACCGCGTGATTTTCGCGAGCACGCATGAGGATGCGGAGGCGGCGGCGAAGCAGAAGGCGGAGATCGAATTCCGTGCGAGCGGGAAGCAGCGGCGCTACTCGTGGGACTACGACGCGACGATGGACATCTACTCGGCGAAGTCGGACGGCACGGAGATCGTGAACCTCACGCATGCGCCCGGCTACGACGCGGAGGGATCGTTTTCGCCGGATGGGAAGCAGATCGTCTTCTGCTCGCTGCGCAGCGCGTTCCCGCTGGAGAGGCTGACGCAGGAGCAGCGCACGCGCTTCGACAAGGACCCTGCGTATTGGGGTGAAATCTATATCATGAACGCCGACGGCTCGAATGTGCGCCGGCTCACGGAGGCGCCGGGTTACGACGGCGGGCCGTTCTTTTCGCCGGACGGGAAGCGCATCGTGTGGCGGCACTTCGACGAGAGCGGGATGATCGCGGACGTGTGGACGATGGCGCTCGACGGCAGCGACAAGCGGCGCATCACGGACTTCAAGTGCATGTCTTGGGCGCCGTATTTTCACCCGGGCGGCAAGTATCTCATCTTCACGGCGAACAAGCTCGGCTTCGACAATTTCGAGCTGTTTCTCGTGGATGCCGAGGGCAAGCACGAGCCGGTGCGCGCGACTTACACGCCGGGCTTCGACGGCCTGCCGGTGTTTTCGCCAGATGGGAAAAAGCTGAGCTGGGCGAGCGGGCGCACGGCGGACGGGAAGTCGCAGATTTTCCTCGCGGACTGGAACGACGCCGAGGCGCTGAAGGCGCTGGAGGAGGCGCCGGTGCGCGTGACCGTCGAGGAAAAGAAGAGCGCGCAGGGTGCGGGCGATGTGAAGATCGAAGCCAAATTTGTTGAGGTTGGCGGTGGGACGAAGGAGATCAGCTTCGAATGGATGCTTGGAAAAGCTGGTGACCCGCCGACCGTCGGCGCGGTCGTGCTGAAGCCGGAGATTTCCGCCGCCGACCTGAAGCTCGAAGTCGGTCTGCTCGCGGACGACGCGCACGCGGGCCGTGCGACGGGCAGCGATGGCGCGAAGCTCGCGGCGGACTGGCTCGGCGAATACTTTGCGAGAGTCGGCCTGCAGCCGCTGCTGGGGAGCAAGTCGTTCTTCCACGAGTTCGAGTTCAACGCCGGCGAGCGGCTCGTGCGGGAGAAGTGCCGCTTCGAGGTGACGGGCGCGGCCATCGACGGCGACCCGCTCGACCGCGATTTCCGCCCGCTCGCATTCAGCGACAATGGCGAGGCTGAGGGCGAGGTGGTCTTCGCCGGCTACGGCCTCAGCGTCCCCGAGGGCTCGGGCCAGCAGCGCTACAACAGCTTCGAGGGGCTCGATGTGAAGGACAAGATCGTGCTCATCCTCCGCTACGTGCCGGAGGACGTGGAGCCCGCGCGCCGCGCCCACCTCAACCGCTACTCCGGCCTCCGCTACAAGGTAATGATGGCCCGCGAGCGCGGTGCGAAGGCGGTGCTTGTGGTGACCGGGCCGAACTCGCCGAACGCGGGCGAGCTTCTCCCGCTCAGCGGCGACGGCAGCAGCGCGGGCAGCGGCATCATCGCGGCTTCCATCAGCGGTGCGGCGGCGAATTCGCTGCTCGGCCCGAGCGGGAAGAGCCTGAAGGATCTGCAGAAGTCGCTCGACGCGGAGAACCCGCACGCCGAGGGCGGCTTCGTGCTGAAAAACGTGAAGGTGAAGATCGCCGCCGCGGTGGAGCACATCCACAAGACCGACCGCAATGTCGTCGGCATGATTCCCGGCGAGACCGATGAGTGGATCATCGTCGGCGCGCACTACGATCATCTTGGACTCGGCAAGGGAAACTCGTCGCTCGCTCGGAAGGACGAGGAGGGAAAGATCCACTACGGCGCGGATGACAACGCGAGCGGCACGGCGGCGGTGCTCGAAATCGCCGCGGCTCTATCCCGCGAGCCGCGCAAGGGCGATCCGGGAGTCTCGAACACTTACACCGGGAGTGTGACCGTCCAGTCCGGGAAGCTGGGGATATCCCCCGTGCCTGCGCCGAAACCGCAGAAGGGCGACCCCGGTGTGTCCAACGGAACGCTCGCCATCGAGACACCGAGGTGGAAACCCAAGCGCGGGATCATTTTCGCCCTGTGGAGCGGCGAGGAAATCGGACTCATCGGGTCGAATGCCTTCGTCGAGAAACCGCCGGTGGATCTCGCGAAGGTAGCGGCCTACATCAACTTCGACATGGTCGGGCGGCTGCGCGACAACAAGCTCACCATGCAGGCTGTCGGCTCGTCGAAGTCGTGGCCGCGCCTGCTCGAGAAGCGCAACGTCGCCGCGGGCTTCGCGCTCACGCTGCAGGAAGACCCGTATCTGCCGACTGATGTGACGAGTTTCTATCCGAAGCGCATCCCGGTGCTGAATTTCTTCACCGGCTCGCATGACGACTACCACCGCCCGACGGACACTGCGGACAAGATCGATTACGACGGCCTCGCGCGCATCGCGAAGTTCGCCCGCGCCATCGTTGAAGACGTCGCCACCGCGCCCGAGCGGCCCGACTTCTCGCGCGTCGAGCGCAAGGAGCAGGGCGGCGGACGCGACACGATGCGCGCCTACCTCGGCAGCATCCCCGACTACGCGACCGAGGTGAAAGGCGTGAAGCTCAGCGGTGTCCGCGGCGGCAGCCCGGCGGAGAAGGGCGGGCTGAAGGGCGGCGACGTCATCGTCGAATTCGGCGCGCAGAAAATCGCGAACATCTACGACTACACCTACGCGCTCGACGCCGTGAAAATCGGCCGGCCCGTGAAGATGGTCGTAGAGCGCGAGGGCAAGCGCGTGGAACTGACGGTGACGCCAGAGGCGAGAAAGTAGGGGCCATTCCGGCCTTGCGGATGCGGTTCGCCTCGGCGCAGCTTCCCCTGTGTCTTTCGACAACTTTGAAAGTTCCTATCCTGGCTTGAGCCAAGTGCAGGAGAAGAAGCCGTGGCGCCGGGCACTGATCGTCTTCGGGGTGGCGTTGCTCTATGCGCTGTTCTGCCGGCTTATTTTTGGATGGGAGGCGCTTAGAGGCTTCTTCCCCATTGTCTCGCTTTCGTTTCTCACGCTTGTGCCGATGGCGTTTGGGGCGCTGACAACATTTCTCGGTTACCGTTTATGCGGCCCGTCGGGGTTTTGGGTGTATGCGGCGCCCGCCAGTGTGGCGGGACTCGGCTTCCTTGGATCCTTCATGGTGCATCTTGAGGCGCTGCTGTGCCTGGTTGTTGCCGCTCCGATCATGTTGCCGATGGCGTTGATTGGCGGGCGAATCATGGGGTGGATTCTCTACCACCGCTCAAACAGGCTCTTCGTGAGCGTCCTCGTGCTGCTGCCCTTTGCCATCGCCCCGATCGAGGCGATGTGGAAGGCCCCGCCGGAGTTTGTCTCCATCGAGGACAGCATCCAAATCGCCGCGTCGCCCGCGGACATCTGGCAGGAGATCGCGAGTGTGCGCGCCATCTCCCGCGACGAGGTTCCGTTCAAGTGGATATACCTCCTCGATTTTCCCAGGCCCATCGCGGCGACGCTCGATCGCGAGGGCGTTGGAGCGAAGAGACATGCGACGTTTGAGCGCAGCGTCTCCTTTTTCGAGACGGTCACGGAGTGGGAGCCGGGCCGGTCGATTGCATTCAGCATCAAGGCTGATCCGGATTTCATCCCCCACACGGCGTTCGACCAGCACATCATCGTCGGCGGACGATTCTACGATGTGCTGGACGGCCGCTATGAAATCCAGCCTGCTGGCGACGGTTGCCGCCTCGTGCTCACCAGCACGCACCGGCTCTCGACGCGCTTCAACGCCTACGCCGGGTGGTGGAGCCGCTGGGTGATGAACCAAGTGCAGTCGTCCATCCTCATGGTGATCAAGGGGCGTGCCGAGCAGAGAGCGTCACACCGGCCGGGCTCTTCGACGCAAAACCGCAGTTGACCCGCTTTCCGCGCAGCCCGTAGCATCCGCGCCCTCAACCCAAAAACCTCACACCTTGGACTTAAAAGAAATCAAAGAGCTCATTGCGCTCATGAGGAAAAACGACCTCTCCGTCTTCAAGATGGAGAGCGAGGGATTCAAAATCACCCTGAAGAAGGGGAATGACTTCCAGCCAGTCATCCACGCGGCGCCTCCGGCCGCCACTGTCGTCGCCCAGCCTGCCCCGGCTGCGCTGCCCGCTGCGGCAGCCGCATCCGCGCCGGCAGCCGCCCCTGCGCCGGGCGACAAAAACAAGGACATCACTTCGCCGATGGTCGGCACGTTTTACGGCTCGCCGTCGCCAGACGCGCAGCCCTACGTGAAGATCGGGCAGGACGTGGATGAAAACTCGGTCGTCTGCATCATCGAAGCGATGAAGGTGATGAACGAAATCAAGGCCGACTGCAGCGGCACCATCGTCGAAGTCGTCGCGGAAAACGGCAAGCCGGTCCAGTTCGGGCAGGCGCTGTTCCGCATCCGGCCGAAGTAGGGCAGATCCCGGTTCACAGTGGCGGCGTCGCTGGCGGGCAATTGCCCCCTGCCGGCTCGACCGAAGCCGGAGCCGAAAATCGAAAAACGCAATGTTCAAAAAAGTCCTCATCGCGAACCGCGGCGAAATCGCCCTGCGCGTCATCCGCGCCTGCAAGGAGCAGGGCATCAAGACCCTCGCCGTCTATTCGGAGGCCGACGTGGATTCGCTCCACGTGCAGCTCGCCGACGAGGCGATCTGCATCGGGCCCGGGCCGAGCAATCAGAGCTACCTGAAGATCGACCGCATCATCAGCGCCGCCGAGGTCGGCGACGCGGATGCCATTCATCCCGGCTACGGTTTCCTCAGCGAGAACGCGCACTTCGCGGAGGTGTGCGCGAGCTGCAACATCAAGTTCATCGGCCCGCCGCCGGCGGCGATCCGGGCGATGGGAGACAAGAACACCGCGCGCGACACTGCGCGGCGTGCGGGAATGCCGGTGACGCCCGGCAGCGACGGCATCGTGGAGTCTGAGAAGGAGGCGCTCGCGATTGCGCGCAAGATTGGCTACCCGGTGATGATCAAGGCGACCGCCGGCGGTGGCGGCAAGGGCATGCGGCCGGCGCACAATGACGGCTCGCTCGTGCAGGGCTTCCGCGCCGCACGCGCGGAGGCGGAGAAGGCGTTCGGCAACGGGGCTGTTTACATCGAGAAGCTGATCGAGAATCCGCACCACATTGAGTTTCAAATCATGGCCGACACGCACGGTGATGTCGTCCACATCGGCGAGCGCGACTGCTCGATGCAGCGCCGAAACCAGAAGATCATCGAGGAGACGCCGTCGCCGATCATGACGGAGGCGATCCGCGAGCAGATGGGCGCGGACTGCGTGAAGCTCGCGAAGGAAGTCGGCTATGTCGGCGCGGGCACCATCGAGTGCCTCATGGATGACAAGGGCCACTACTACTTCATGAGATGAACACGCGCATCCAGGTGGAGCACTGCATCACCGAGAGGCGTATGGCATCGACCTCGTAAAGAGCAGATCAAGATCGCCGCCAGGAGCCGCTCTCGCACTTCGTCCGCCACGCGAAGCGGGTATCACGCCATCGTGCCGCATCAACGCGGAGGATCAGCAACGCCAGCCATCGCCGGGCCGCACATCGAGCTTTACTACGCGCCCGGCGAGCGCAACATCCCGCGTGGATTCGCACGCCTATGCAGGCTACACCGTGCCGCCGTATTACGACTCGATGATCGCGAAGGTCATCGGCATGGGCACCTCCCGCGAAAACGCCATCGCACGCATGAGGCGCGCGCTCAGCGAATACATCATCCGCGGCGTGAAGACGACGATCCCGTTTCAGCAGACCATCATGTATGACCCGGACTTCGTCCGCAGGAAAAATTACGACACGGGCTTTGTCGGGCGGATGATCGATGCCCGCAGCGGGAAGTTCAAAAAGAAGGCCTAAAGCTCTTCGGCGTGCCCGCGTAGGCGTCGCGCAGAATCTGCATCGTGTGGCGGATGGGGATCGCCGCGCGTTGCTTCGCAGTGCATCTTGATCTGCGTG
>JBGAPU010000198.1:0-3124 GCA_044221035.1 Chthoniobacteraceae bacterium
GATCGGCCAGTCTGGATCGGCGGTGATCGGCCAGTCCGGTTCTGCGCTCATCGGGAAGGGCGGCGCCGGAGTAATTGGCCCCATCAAACAATAGCGGCCCCATGCCCGCGACGACTTCACCAAATTCCGCTTTCACACCCATGAGACACACCCTGCTGCCCATCCTCCAACTCGGCACCGTCGCCCTCGCCACCGCCGCCGAACCGCTGGACCGATTCAAGCCGAAGGAACCCACGCCGCTCGCGAAGAAGAAGGAGGAGGCGCGGGAGGTGGAGGATTCCCGCAAGCCGCAGAAGGAGGCGCAGGATGTGAAGACCAAGCTCAAGCTGCGCGGCCTCTCCTTCGTTGCGAGCAAGGCGGAGCTGCGCGGCGGGCGCGGCCGCGCATTCGACGGCGTCCGCGTCTCCGGCGTGCCGCTGCTGGAGGACCCGCGCTTCAGCGCTCTCATTTCCAAGTTCATCGGTCGCCCCATCAGCCTCGGGCTCGTGAACGAGGTAGCCGCCGAGACGGCGCGGTGGTTCAAAAAGCAGGACCGCCCGGTCGTGAGCGTCGTCGCGCCTCCGCAGGATGTGACCGGCGGCGTCATCCGCTACCTTGTCACCGAGGCGCGGCTCGGCGAGGTGCGCGTCGTGGGCAACCGGCATTTTGCGACGAGCCTTTTCCGCACGGGCCTCAGCCCCGGCGACCCGCTGCGCATGAGCACACTCGAGCGCGAGACGGCATTCTACGACCGCAACCCGTTCCGCTCCGTCACCGCCGAGCTTTCGCCCGGCAAGCACAGCGGCGAGACCGACGTGACGCTGCGCGTGCAGGACCAGCGCCCGTTCCGCGTCTTCGCCGGCTACGACAATTCCGGCGTGAAGAGCACCGGCGAGAACCGCGTCTTCACCGGCTTCAACTACGGCAACCTCTTCGGCCTCGGCCAGGAGATCAGCTACCAGTTCAGCGCAAGCGACGACTTCCAGCGCCTGCTCGCGCATTCCGCCACGTGGACGATCCCGCTGCCGTGGATGCACATCCTGCAGTTCAGCGGCACCTACTCGGAGTCGCACCCGGAACTCGGCTCCGGCCTCACGATGGACGGCACGAGCTGGCAGTTTGGCGCGCGCTACATCATCCCGCTGCGCTCCGTGGGTGCCTACAAGCACGAGCTGGCGCTCGGCTACGACTTCAAGGGCACGGACAACAACCTCCAGTTCGGCGGCACGCAGATCTTCGCCACGCCGGTGGAAATCTCGCAGTTCAGCCTCGGCTACACCGCGAGCCTGCGCGACAAATGGGGCGGCACCGGCCTCTCGCTCACCGGCTACTGGAGCCCCGGCGGCATGGGCGGGCACAACAACGACACGGACTTCGCCGCCGCGCGCACGGGCGCGAAAGCCGACTACTTCTACGCCACGCTGAAGCTCGACCGCATCACGAAGCTCCCGCTCGGCATCACGTGGTCGCTCAGCGCAAAGGGCCAGATCGCCAGCGGCAACCTCCAGGGCACCGAGCAGTTCATCCTCGGCGGCCAGAGCACCGTGCGCGGCTATTCCGAGCTCATCGCCTTGGGCGACGAGGGCATCCTCATCCGCAACGAGCTCTACTCGCCCTCCTTCAGCCTCACGCGCGGAAAGCTCGGCGATGCCTTCCAGGTGCTCGCCTTCTGCGACTACGGCCTCGTCTCCCTCCGGCACCCGCTCGCCGGCGAGGACAAGAACACCCAGCTCGCCAGCATCGGCGTCGGCGCCCGCTGGCAGCTCCGGCAGAATGTGAGCGCCTACTTCGACTACGGCTGGCAGCTCGAGCGAATCGGCGCCGACCACTCCCGCGCCCATGCCGGCGTGACCGTCAGCTACTAGGCGCATGATGCCGCCCTCTTTCACCGTCCACGACTCCATCCCGACAGACCACCATCCATGAAACCGCACCTGCTCGCCGCCATCGCCATCACGTCACTCATCCCGCTCCGTGCGTCCGCGGAGACGATCTACAGCTCCACGCTGTTCCGGAATCTCGTCAGCTACGACAGCGCCGCCCCGGGCACGTTCCTCACGAATGTCCCCATCACCGGCCTGGTCGATCAGTTCGAATCTGTCATCGGCATCGATTTCCGCCCCGCCACCGGCGTGCTCTATGCCGTCGGCAACGCCCCCGGCAGCATCTTCCGCCTCTACACGCTCGACACCGCCACCGGCGTCGCCACCCGCATCGGCTCCAGCGACTTGACCCTCGGCGGAAACTGGTGGGGCATCGACTTCGACCCCGTCGCCGACCAGATCCGCCTCGTCAGCGATGCGAACGCCAATGTCCGCATCAACCCGCTCACCGGCGCGCTCTCCGGGACCGACTCCGCCATCAACCCGTCCGGCGCCGTCATCGCCCTCGCCTACGACCGCAACGACACCAACGCCGGCACGCCCACCACGCTCTTCGGCATCGATTCCACCAGCGACCAGCTCGTCCGCATCGGCAGTGTGAATGGCAGCCCCTCCGGCGCGGGCACGGGCACCGTCGCAAACATCGGCTCGCTCGGCTTCAACACCGAGAGCAGCGCCGGCTTCGACATCGCGCCCTCCGGCACCGCCTACGCCGCGCTCAGCGGCACCGACCCGTTCTCCCCCCAGCTCTACACCGTGAACCTCTCCACCGGTGCCGCCACCCTCGTCGGACAGATCGGCAGCGGCTCGGACGGCATCATCGGCCTCGCCGTCCCGACCGCACCCGTCCCCGAGCCCGCCGGCGCCGTGCTGCTGGGAGTCTCCGGCCTCCTCCTCGGCCTGCGCCGCCGCCGGAGCTGAACGGCGCGGGGAGGAGCTTCATGGGATGGGGCCGGCGGGGCGGCAGCCGGGGGGACGACGGCTGCGCGCAGCGGTTTCACCCCCGTCGGCGAAGCGGCGCGGGCGCGTGTGGATGCGGGCAAGTCAAGGTTTCGCGACACCGGGGGTGCGGCGGACCCGGCGTTTTTCAGTTGTGGCAGAGGCGCGTGACCGCGGTGGTCTGATTTTCAAAATCGCGCCCCAAGAAAGTAACGCGGTGCCCACATGGATGGCACATCGGCGTGCGAGTTTGTCTGCGCAACGAAGAAGAGCACGCGTCCCCCCACGGCCGTGATGCCGTGGGATGCGTGCGAAGACCGAAG
>JBGAPU010000095.1:0-24827 GCA_044221035.1 Chthoniobacteraceae bacterium
CAGCCTTGCTCAGTTCTTCGGCCGCTTTGGCAAACTCCGGCCGCCGCGCATGCGTGGCTGCAAATTCAGCAAGACGGCCGATTTCTTCAATGAGGGGCTGGATCAGCAGTGACATGGCTATTGGTTGAACTCATCAAGCTGACGCCGAAGCGCGGCGGCAGTTTTCTGCGCATCGGCGACAGGGATGTTGCGAAGGCAATCCCGCCGCTGCCGAAGCGAATTGAGAATGAGATCGTCGGCGAAATGCTTCCGCAGGTGGGCCCGGAGCAGCGGGTTTCGTTTTGCTTTCCACTCGTCGAAAAATTCGTTGAGCAATCCCTGCAAACCCATTCCTGCAATCCACTTATTGATCCACTCCATAAAAGTTCCGAGTCCTGCTCCTCCGGCGAACGCAGTGCCTTTTCCGAAAACAAATGTAATCAGGCCGCCGGTGTTCATCGCGTCAATCGTCAGGGCAATGCTGGCGAAGAACGCAATCGCCTCCCCTGCACAGAGCAGGCCGGTGGCTTTCCACTCGTTCGCCTTCACCCATTCTGCGGTTCTTCGCCGCACGAAGTTTTCCCAATTTTCATCCAGCACGGGCAGAACGCTTGAATTCAAACGGGCGATGGCTGTGCTGCAGGAACCCGCGTCGGGCCGGATATTCTCCGGCAGCCGCTTCCGCCATTCATCCGTCAATCGCTGGGCGTGTTCTGACATTGCATGGTGTTCGACGTGATCACGTCCGATGCGCTTTTCGCCACCGGGATTCCTGGAAATCCAATCACGCAACAGCCCCACCACTTTGCCAACCAGCCAAAGGATCCCTTTGAACGGCAATGTGACCAACCTGAGGGCGAAAGACAGCTTGCGCTTCCAACCCGGCAGCGTTTTCTCCGCCGTGTCTCTCATGATGGCGAGCGTCTCACCCAGCGGCATGCTGCTGCCCACGATATCGAGATGATCAAGGTCAAATTCGATCCCGCGCCGCGCTTTCTCCACATCGCCGACGAGCCGCTCGTGCCTCGCGAGCATTTCGCACGCACAGGCCAGCCCGGCGGTCTGCGCGTTTCGATGCTTCGCGAGGCGGATTTTTTCCAAGTCGTGCCCGTTGAGAAACTGGCCGAGCGGCGGCTTGCCTTCTGCAAGCGGGCGGATGTCCCCGAGGCTCGGCGAGCGCGATTCGGGGCTGAAATAGACGTCCGCCTTACCAAGAAAATCCGCGCGCGTGGCCC
Organism: Chthoniobacteraceae bacterium; assembly: GCA_044221035.1. Classification (GTDB taxonomy): domain Bacteria; phylum Verrucomicrobiota; class Verrucomicrobiia; order Chthoniobacterales; family Chthoniobacteraceae; genus SXWH01. The sequence goes on from JBGAPU010000095.1 coordinate 1,215, forward strand.
CGTCCGCACGGCGCTCGTCGAATGGCCGTGATGGCTCGCCTGCGACAGCGCGCGAATCGAGCGCAAACTGTGGGACAAGTTCCTCGCGCAAGTGCCGCCAGATTTTGGCCGCCTGCTCATCGGTCGTCATGGTCAGCACAAATGCCAAATGTCCCGCGAGGCCGCAGGCCCGCGCGAGATATTCGTTTTCAACCTGGCTGGCGTAGTGGTGCCGGCTGGTGACGAAGATGACCACCTCCGCCCGTTCGAGCAGGCGTTCGGCCCGTGCCCAATTCTCCTGATCAGTCGTATTGCAATCCGGCACATCGGCGAGGAACAGGTTACTGTTTTCCCTGCCGGGCTGGTAACGGCTGAAATACAGCGCGCCGGGTGGCAATTCCTTTCCCCGAAGCTGCTCGACTGAATCCAAGCGGAGCAGTTTCGCACTCGGAAAACTGGCAGCCAGCGTTGGTTCGTCATGCGAGTCCGGGACGGCCAGCAGGCATTGTCGCGTGCAGGGCCGCGTGATAGTTCCCGCTGGCACCTCGATTCCCGTCAGCATCCGGAAGATCGTGGATTTACCCGCGCCTGACGGGCCAAAGAGTGTGACGACCAGCGGCCCGCGCAGCGTGGTTGTGCTCTCGCGAAATGCCGCCCATCGCTTGTCCGTCTCAAGTCCGGATTCGCCCACTGCCTCCGCAATTCGCGGCAAGCAGTTCAGCAGCCATTCCGCATTGGTGGCGATGGACTCGACGGTTCCCGTTTTCATTGGGCCGTGCGCCTAGCGCGGCGCGTTTTCTTCCACCACCAGAATGCGCGGGCCATGATGAGCGCGGCGATCGCGCACAGGATGATGATGATCGGATTGCGAAATTGTTCCATCACCCGCTCAACGAATCCCGGCTCCTCTGCGTCACCGAGCAGGCGGTCTATCGCCACGATCGCCACTGTTGCTGCAGCGGTCGTTCGAGCGGCGGTCTTCCAAACCGTTGGATGACTTTCGAGGTAGTCCAGCACCTTGCCCGGCGCCTTGCCGATGCGGGTGAGCAGGCCGTTGCGCTCCGCTGCGGGCAGCCGCGCGAGGTCGTCGCTGATCCGGGCAAGGCGGATGGTTTGGGGAGTGGTGAGGCTCTTGGCGATGGCGCAGCCCTCGTGGCCGAGTTTCCCAGCGATGTCCACGCCGACGCCGGGATGCTTCGCCGCGACGATGAGCGCGTCTTCGCCAATCTCGGTCGCGAGGCGCGCGATGGCGGCAGGCTCGCGGGCGGCGGCGCGCATGGCTCCTTCGGCAAATTCGGCGGGAAGCTTTTTCATCCCCTGCACCATCGCTGCGGGCGCCTCGCGAAACGCACGGAGCGATTGCGCACCATACCGTTCCGCATAACTGGCTACTTCACGCGCGAGCGTTTCACCACCTTGCGTTGCCGCTTTTTCCAACACTTCGCGCACTGCCGCCTCTCCTCCAGCTTCGGCAAGCTCGCTCGCACCACGCTGGCCGAGCTTTTCGGCGAGTTCCTTCGCAATCGTCCGCACCACCGAACCGGCCTGCGTAAACCCGGCGGAGGCTGTCGAAATCCACAGGGCAAGTGTGAGGACGGAAAAATGGAGCAGGCGAGTTTTCATTTGAGGTCAGCCTTTTGTAGTTCGGCGAAGAGTGCCTTACGATAGTTCGCCGAGCCATCGCGTGCCGCTTGCGTGAACAGCGCTTTCAGGCCCGGCTTTCCGCCCACGCCGCTGGTGAGATCGCGTTCGAGCTCATCCAGAAAAGTTCTGCACTGCACGGACAACTTCTCCTTGAATTTCTCGGTCATCCACAAATCCACGATCGTCCCGACTGCAATGCCGACCCCAAAGCCGATGATCGCGCCGACTGGCCCCGCCGCAGAACCGCCGCCACCACCAGCCGCTGCACCAGCCGCCGTGGCAGAGCCAGTAGTTGCAGATGTTGCCGCTGATGCCGCTGCGAGACGCGCAATGATTGCAGTAACGAGACCCTGCGCGGCTTCACCTACGATAATACTGCCAGCAAAACCTTTAGCACCAATTGAGACGCTGTCCTTTCCCGCCTGCGTCGCCAGCCCCCGTCCAGCTAAGGCGGCACTCTTGAGATATTGCTCAAAATCCGGCTTCGACACCTTGAATGGACAATCGGGGCGCCCGATGAGCAGCTTGATTTCGCCTTCGAGCCGATTGTGACTTGCCTCCGTCGCCTCGATGAATGACTTCATCGCGTCGTCCATGGCTCGCTGGAGACTTCCTTCATTCACCACCCAAGCGCGAAATTTCTCGTTAGTGTAAGCCTGAACGGCGACAGCCTTGGTCTTGTCGTTCCAAAAGCCTGTCCATAGGTCACTGATGCTGCGTCCGACGATTCCAAAACGCGTGCCCCACCCCGTGATGTCTTCCGCAAAATTCGGGACACCTCTGCGGAACACGTTGAAATGCTCATGCAACCGTGCCAGCGCGAGATCAACCGCCTGCTGCTGCCGGGTTTCCGCGGAATCAATCAGCGGCGATATTTGAGTGCGGTAATATTCCGCAAACTGCGCGGGTTTGGGGTTTGGTCGCTCCCGTGTCGCATTTTTCCATGCGAAGAATATCAGTCCAAACCCGATCAGTAGTCCGGCAATTTTAAGCGGAATGTTACGAGGGTTCATTTCTGATTCGTAACAGCCACTGCCAAGCTCCACAAGCCGCAGGCTCAGGGCAGCGAGAAATAATCTGCGCCCTGATAGCTGCCGTCGGCGAGCTTCGCGATCTGCATGATCACGTCGTTCGCAAGCGTGCTGGCGCCGAAGCGGAACAGGTCGGGCGTCATCCAGTCGTCGCCGAGCGTCTCGGCGAGCATGACAAGGTAGGCGAGCGATTCCTTCGCCGTGCGGATGCCGCCGGCGGGCTTCATGCCGATGCGGCGGCCGGTCTCGAAGAAGAAGTCGCGGATCGCCTCAAGCATCACGAGTGTGACGGGCATCGTGGCGGCGGGCTGCACCTTGCCGGTGCTCGTCTTGATAAAGTCCGCGCCGGAGCGCATCGCGATTTCGCTGGCGAGGCGGACGTTGTCGTAGGTCTGCAGTTCGCCGGTCTCGAAAATCACTTTCAGGTGCGCCTGGCCGCATGCCTCCTTCGTTGCCGCGATCTCGTCGGCGACCTTTGCGTATTCGCCCGCGAGGAACGCGCCACGGTCGATCACCATGTCGATTTCATCCGCGCCGAACTCCACAGCCATGCGCGTGTCTAGCAGCTTCACCTTCAGCGGCATCGCGCCGCTGGGGAACGCGGTCGTGACGGCGGCGACCTTCACGCCGCTGTCGCCGAGGAACGACTTCGCGGCGCGCACGAGGTTCGGATAGACGCACACCGCCGCACAGCTCGGCACGCCGAGGCGCGGGTCCGCGGGCTGGATGGCCTTGCGGCAGAGGTAAGCGACCTTGCCGGGCGTGTCTTTTCCCTCGAGCGTGGTGAGGTCCATCATGGAGACCACCATCTTCAAGCCGGCGAGCTTCGCGTCGTTCTTGATGCTGCGCTTGCCGAAGGACGCGGCGCGCTCCTCGACCATGATCTGGTCGATCGTGACAGCGGATTTGAGCTGGAGGGATGCGGTCATTTTCAGTGGAGGCGGACGAAGTCGCGGAGGAACTGGAACCAGATGAAGAGCAGCCCGCGCCACGTGTAGCGGATGGCACCGTCGGGGCTCTTCTTGAGGATGCCTGCGGTGAGATTGTGCGCGATCTGCGCGGTCTGCTCGTCGTGGAACTGGTCGGCGAGCTTCGCGGGGTCGGTCGTGGCGAGCGACTCGGTGAGGACGTTGTTGCGCGTGAGGAAGTCGCGGTGGCTGTCGAGGAGCTGGCCGAAGGACTTCTCGCCGTTGTCGCGGTTGATGCGCCACTCGGGAGCGAGCTTGAGGTTCAGCGCAAACGGGTAATTCCACGTGGTCCAAATCGCGCCGTCGGCGGCCCGCGAGACGATGCGGAGGTAGTAAAATGCGAAGCTGTCCTGCTCGACGAGACAGATCACCGCCTGCATGCGCTCGTCGGCTTTTTGAAAGACGCGGAAGAACTGCCGCGCCTCATCCCAGTCGCGTCCGAGATCCTCGGCATGCGCAAAGCCTTCGTCCTCGATTTCCTCGGTCAGATCCCCGAGCGCGGGGAACATCTCGCGGTTCGGCGGCGCCTTGTGGCGGAGCGTGGCGTTGACCGGCATCGCGATTTTCCGGACGCGCGTGATCAGCTCATACCAAGGCCACACGAGCCAGAAACTCATGAATACCCCGCCCATGACGAGCGACCCCGTGAGAAGCCATCCCGCGAGGAAGGAAGTGGCCAGATAACCGAGCAGGCCGAGTTTTGAGAGCGCGGCGCTGCCGGTCGTCCGCAGCGCCATGCTGAGGAGGAACACTCCGAGCACGAGGAGCAAGTCGCCCGAGCTCATGGCTTCAATCCGTGGCGGGCGACGAAGGCCTCAAGTTCGTCCGGACCGAAATCCGGAAGGACCGCACCCTCGCGCGTTACAAGCGTGGGCGTCTTCGACTGCCCGGAAAGCCGGATCATTTCGTCGTAGTCCGCGCGCTCCGCCTCGACATCGATCAGCTCGTAGCCGAAACCGCGCGCATCAAGCCACTCACGGGCGGCGACGCACCACGGGCACCAGACTTTCACGTAGAGCTTCATTTCTTCGACGCAGCCTCGGCGGCCGCCTTCCAGCGCGCGGAAAAGCCGTTGATGTAGGTCTGGAGCGTCTGGCGGTAGCGGGCGACCGCGGCGGGCGTCTCCTTTTCGCTCACCACGACGGCATGGTTCCCGGCGACGACGAAATTCGTGCCCGCGAGTCGGAGGATGAGCTTCGTGTGCGACTCCTTGTAAGCCACGACAGGGAAGCAGTCGCCCTTGTCCATCTGCCAAGTCGAGCCGTCGGTCAGCTCCACCGTGAGGTCCTGCAGCAGCCGCGCGTAAAGCTCCACGCGTTCGCCGGCGCGCGATTGCGCGGTGCAAATGGCAAGCAACACGAAGGCCAGGAGGTGTCTCATGGGCGCAGTCTGTCCCGCCATCTATGGAAAATCAATCGCTCACCCGCGGCTGGCAAAGCCGGCGGGTTTCTGGGATGAAAGGCCCATGTCCGCGCCGAGCATCCCGAAGAACGTCACCATCGTCGAACACGCCCTCGCCCGCGTGAAGCTCGCGCGGCTCCGCGACGAGCGCACGCCGCCGCGCGAATTCCGCCGGAACGCACAGGAGCTCGCGGTGCTGCTCGCCTTTGCCGCGACCCGCGACCTCGAGACGGCGGTGGAGAAAGTGCGCACGCCGCTCGCGGAGACCGACGGAGCAAAGCTCGCGCGGCCCGTCATCGTCGTGCCGATCCTGCGCGCCGGGCTTGGAATGTCGGAGGCGATCCTCCCCTTCCTCGGCGACGCCGCGGTCGGCCACATCGGCATGAAGCGCGACGAGACCACGCATCTGCCGGCGTCGTATTATTTCAATGCACCCGCCCAGCTTGCCCAGGCGGACGTGCTCGTGGTGGACCCGATGCTCGCGACCGGCCACAGCGCCGGCGACGCCATTGCGAAGCTCAAATCCGCCGGCGCGCGGCGCATCCGCTTCGTCTGCTTCCTCGCCGCACCGGAGGGCGTCGCCCATCTCACATCGCAGCATCCGGATGTCGCCATCTTCACCAGCGCGCTCGACGAGCGTCTGAACGAAAAGGCCTACATCGTCCCCGGCCTCGGCGACGCGGGCGACCGCTACTTCGGCACCTTGCCCGCCTGACGCTTCGGAACCGCAACGCGGCGCGTGGAAAAGTGCGCGCGTAGCCCCTCGACGATCGCATCCGCATACTCGCGGAAAATGCTGCGGCGCATCTTTCCCGCCACATCGCGCTCGCCGTCGTAATCGCCGGCCTGGATTCGCGCGTAGGTCTCGGCGTTGTTCATGCACCACGGCTCGAGATAGACGACGGGGCAGCCGTAAATGCGGTTCGCGAGAAGGTTGCGCGCCCAGACGAATTCATTCCCCGCCGCGCGCACGGCATTTCCCCCGAGGTAGGTGAAAGCCGGGAGCCCAGTCGCCTTCGCCAGCGACTCCGCCATTGGCACTGCGGCGGGCAGCTCGCCCTCGTGCGTGCGGCCGAGCAAGCGCAGCAGCATCTCGAAGCGCTGGTCGTCAAAGCGCAGCTCGCCCGCGCTGTAGCAGCCGTTCACCATCACGTGCAGGTGGTTGCTCGGTGTGAAAACCGGCGCATCGGCCACACGCCAGTCCTCCGCGTTGAAATGGATGCACACCGCGAGGTCGGGTTTCAACGCGGCGACCTTCCGCGCGCGCTCGTGGATTTCCGCGACGCGGTAAAAAAGCCGCTCGGCCTGCCACTGCACGGTGTTCGTCTTCTGCGGGTCGCGCTCACCGTCGTAGTTTTCCCGCGTTTCCGCGACACCGAGGACTGCGAGTTCCTTTCGCGCTGCAGGCCGCAGCGCATCCACGGTGAACCGCGACGCCGGCACAGTCGCGCTGCGCACGAATGAAACCTCCGCACCGAGCGCACGCAGCTTCGGCGCAGCGAGCTTCGCGACGAGCAGCGTGATTTCACCCTCCCTGAGCGGCTTGTCGCCAGGGAGCTGGAAAGAGCGGCCCTCCATCAGCGCCCAGTCGCCGCCGATGTGCCCGGGGTCGAGGGCGATTCGCACTCCGCTCAGCGGAAGCTTTCTCGGTGCAGGCGGCAGCTCTGCAGGCAGGCGCCATGTCTTCCGAGGGCGCTTCGCCCACGCGTCGCTCTTCGCAAACCGCAGCAAGAATTTCTCCGGCGGCGTGAGCGTCTTGAAGATCACGGCGTCCCTCTCGCGCACCTCGATCATCCCCGCTGCCGCACCACCCGGCGCATAGATCGTGTCGAGCAGCCGCACAAATTCCGCGCGCGTCATCGTCTCCTGGAATTTCCCCAGCCGCTCCCAGTCCGGTGTCGGCGAAAGAGCGCTCAGCCGCTGGGCACACGCCACGCCGGTCGCGCATACGAGCGCAAACACGGCGAGGGCAAAGGTTCGGAGAAATCGGAGTGGCACGCTCAACGGGATACTTCCAACACGCCCCGCGGTCACGCCGCCTTTCACCAAAGCGCCCAGCCCCCGGCTCCAGCGCTTCATGGTGACAAACCCGCCCGCATCCGCCATCGTCGCCGCGATGTTGAAGCTCCTCTTTCTCGGTGATGTCGTTGGCGAACCTGGCCGCAGAGCCGTCATCGAGACCGTTCCGAAGTGGCGCGAGGAGCGCGGCATCGACTTCGTCGTCGTGAATGGCGAGAACGCCGCGAACGGCCGGGGCATCACACCAAAAATCTGCACCGACCTGCTGCGCGCAAAAGTCGCCGTCATCACCAGCGGCGACCACATCTGGGACCAGAAGGACATCCTGCCGCACCTCGACATGGAGCCGCGCCTGCTTCGCCCGCTGAATTACCCGCCCGGCACGCCCGGCCGCGGCAGCATCGTGCTCGACACGCCGAAGGGGAAGGTTGCCGTCGTGAACGCGCAGGGCCGCACCTTCATGCAGCCGCCGCTCGAAAACCCCTTCCTCGCCATCCGCGAGGAAGTCGAGCGCCTGCGGCAGGAGACGCACGTCATCTTCGTGGACATGCACGCTGAGACCACGAGTGAGAAAATCGCCATGGGCCGTTTTCTGGACGGCAAAGTGAGCGCAGTGGTCGGCACACACACGCACACGCAGACGGCAGATGATCAGATTTTCCCTGGAGGCACCGCATTCCTCAGCGACGCCGGAATGTGCGGCCCGCAAATAAGCTGCCTCGGTCGCGAGATCGAACCCATCATCCAGCGGTTCCTCACCGGCCGCCCCGTGATGTATCCCGTCGCCGGCGGCCCCGTGAAGCTGCACGGCGCGCTCATCGAAATCGACGAGGCTTCGGGCAAAGCGACGAAGATCGAGCGCGTCGCCGAATTTTTCCCGCCTTCGCAGGACTGAAACACCGCCCGAGCCGCTAGAGGCGCGTCACCTTCAAATGGATGAAGCGCGCGTTCACGGATGAACTGATCGGCACGCTCGCGGTGACCGTCTCACGCGTGGCGTCCAGCGGCATGACCTGCAGCGTGAAGCCCTCGGAACTCCAGGCGGGGGAGGAAAGACTGCCGGACCATTCGGGAATGAGCGCGATCTCCGGCGCGTTGATGCGTCGTGTGAAAGTGATGCTGAGCGTCGTGGCTGTGCGAGTGACTGCGGGATTGCCTGCGGAGCCGCTGGCGTTTGGGTCGAGGGCAAGCGCGTATTCCATCAGGTTCGTCATGCCGTTGTGGTTTGGGTCGGCATCGTCGCCGGCGATGTCGAAGCTGTTTGCGCTCGCGCCAAACTGCGCAAAGCGCCATGCGTCAAGCGGCACGTCGGCGATGGTGACAGTCGCGGACGACGCGGCGCCCACCGTGTATGACGGGTCCGCGGCCAGCGCGACGACCGCCGTTTCATTTCCCTCAGCCTGAGCGTCTGCAAGCGGCGCAATGTCGAGCGTCGCGCTCGCCGCTCCGGCGGGGATGATGATCTGCGTGCCGATGGGCTGGTAGTCCGCGCCCTCGCCGGCGGTGCCGCCCTTCGTGAACGAAACCGCGAGCGGTGAGGCGGTGGGGCCCGTCCGCGAAAACGTAATCTGCCCGGCCACAAGGCCGAACTCCGCGGCTGCTGGAATGTTCGCATTCACCGTGACCGTCGGCCCGACCGCGGTGATGGAGCTTTCGGCGAATGTGAGTGCCTCGCCATCGTCCGCGGTGATCCGCATGACGTAGCTGCCCGGCAAAGGGAAAGTCGCCGTGGTGTCCACCGCACTCGCGGCGGCGATGCTCGCCGTGCCGGGTCCGCTGCGCTGGGTCCACTGCACCGTCGTCGCTCCGGGAATCGAGGGCAGGGCGTCATCGGCGAGCGCCCCGTCGAGTGCGAACGCCGTGCCCACCGAGACGGAGCCACCGGTCCCGGCACTGACGGTAGCTGCGGTGTTGTCCGCGGTGCCGATGATGCTCACGTTGTCCACAAGCGCGGTGTTCAGCTTCGTCGTGGTGCCCGAAGTGACCGCCACGCCCGCGAGAATGTCCGACGCCATGCTGATGGTCTGCGTGGCGCCACGCTGCGTCCAAGTGATGCCGTCCGGCGAATCATAGGCGGCAAAGCTGTTGCCCGAGCGCGTCACACGCACCCACCACGAGGGCGTGACACCGCTCGTGCTCACGCTGCCCGCCGAGCCGCTGGTGGTTGTGCGGTAGTTGAAATAACTCGTGTTGCTGAAGACCGGCGAAAGGAGCATCGCCGCGGACCTCGACCCTGCGGCGGTCGATTCGCGCAGCATCACGCCGACACGCGCGCCGCCGGTGTTTGGAACATACCGGACACGCGCGCGGATTTCGCCGTCGCCGGCAAGCCGGCGGCTGCGCAGGAAAAATGCATCCGCGGGTCCCGTGAGCGTGGAGCCCGCGCCGTTGGCGGAGTGAATCCCGCCCTGCTCCGCACCGCTGCCGGGCAGGCCGATGGTGCCGATGTCGGTGTTCGTCCACGGCAGGCTCGCGGCGCCGGCAGTCACGGTGAGCGTCGCCGTGCTCGAGAGCGTGCCGTCATTCGCCGTGAGTTGCAGCACATAGGTGCCCGCCGCGGAAAAGATGACATCCGTCGAGGGCTGCGCGGGCGCGCTGAATGTCGCCGTGCCGGGGCCGGAAACCACGCTCCAAGTCGTTGTGAGGGATGCTGGCAGCCCATCGTCCGCGACCTGGGCGACGATGCTCAGGCCGACACCCGAGGGAATCGCGGGGTTGGAGCGCTTCGGCGAGACGATCTGGATGAACGGCGGGTTGTCGCTCTGCGCGTCGGCGATCCACGCAGTTGCACTCGCCTGCGGGCCGGGCGCGGAATTCCCGGAGGAAGCGAGCGAGACGATGACCGTCTCCGGCCCCTCCGTCAGTGAATCCGTCAATGGTGTGAGCGTGAGCGCCGCGGTCGCCGCGCCATCCGGAATCGTGACGCTCGACGGCAGCGCGGTGTAGTCCGCTCCGGAGGTCGCGGTGCCCGAAACGGAAACCGGCACCACGAGCGCCCCGGAGGTGCCACCCCACCGGCGCACGGTGAACTGCGCGGTTCCGCCGCCTTCACTCGCAAACGGATCCGTTGCCTCGATGGTCACGCGCGGCTCGTTGTCCACAATGATCACGGTGAACTGCGCCGCTGCAGCGGTGATTGCCGCGCCGTTCGCGTTGCGGAGGATGAGGTTCACCGTCTCGATGTCCTCCGGGATGTTGTCGTCCACGATGGTGAACGTGATGCTCTTCACCGCCTCGCCGTCGGCAAAGTCGAGGCGCCCCGGTGGGCAGAGGTAGTCCACCCCGTTGCCGAGCGCGGTCCCCGCCTGCACGCCATACTCGACGGACGCCGCACCCGCGGTGCTGCCGGTCCGTGCGACATCGATTGTGAAAGTCCCCGCACCCTCCGACTTCGCAGCGCTCGTCGCCGCGAAGCCGACGCTGCCCGGAAAGCCGCTGTCATTGTCCGCCATCGTCATGGTCGCGCCTCCGACTGCGATGCCATAGAGCTTCGGCACGGTGGTGTCCGCCTGCAGCGAGACTACTATCGTTTCCGCGCCCTCCGGCAGCGCATCGTTCACAGGCGTGACATCCACATAGGTGCCGCTCGAACCCGCCGCGATCACCACCGAGCCGCTCAGTGCCGTGTAATCGGTGCCTGGCTCCGCCGTCCCGCCCACGGAATAGAGCACAGTGATTGCGTTCGTCGTGCTTCCGGTGCGGGAGAAGTAGAACTTCCCGGCAACCGTCTCGCTGACCGATGCGCTCGTGGTGGAGACGCTGACCATGTTCGGCGCATCATCATCGGCGATGACGACTGTCGCGGTGTTCTGCAAATCCTGCCGGTAGGCAGGATCCGCGGTGATGGTGAGCGTCACGGTCTCCGCATCCTCCGTGAGCGAGTCATTGATCGGCGTCACCGTGACAGTCGCCGTGGCGTTCTTCGCCATCGTGAGAGTCCCGCTGAGCGCGGTGTAGTCCGCGCCCGCCGTGGCCGTGCCACTCACCGTGTAGCGGACAGTGATGTTGCCCGAGCCAGTGCCGGTCGTCGTGAAGGTGAACGTCCCCGTGTTCGGCGACGCTCCCTCCGCCGCCTGGGCATCGGTCGCGGCGACGGCGACGACGGGCAAGTCGCTGTCGTCGGTGATGCTCACCGTCGCATTGCCCGTCCCGCCGATGGCGTATTGCACTGCGCTGCGGATCTGCAGCGTGACGGTCTGCGAAGGCTCACCGTGCGAGTCATTCACCGGCAGGATGTCCACGGTCGCCGTCGTGCTGCCGGCCGCGAAAGTTACGAAGCCGGGCAGCGCCCGATAGTCCACGCCGTGATTCGCCGAACCGCCGATGCCGTAATAGACCGTCAGCGCCGCGGTCGTGTCGCCCGTGCGCGTAAACGTGAAGCGCCCCGGATCGCCGCTCTCGCTCGCGGAGGCATCCGTCGCAGCCAGAGTGACGGTGTTGATGTCGTCGTCGTTGATCTTGATCGTCGCCGTCGTGGATGCGCTGAGGATGTAGTTCGCGTTCGACGAGAGCGTGAGCTTCACCAGCTCCATGCCTTCGACTGCGGAATCATCGATCGTCGCGATGTTGATGACCGCGGACGATGCACCGCCGGGGATGGTCACGCTGGTGCCGATGCCGGTGTAGTCAGTGCCGTTCGCCGCGCTCCCGGTGCTGGTGTCCACGGTGAAGTTCACCGTGAGCGCGGAGCCCGTGTCACCTGTGCGCGAGACGGTGAACTGCGCCGGCGACGCACTGCCCTCGGTCGTCTCGGGGACGGTCGCGACCATCCCCACGCGCGGCTTTGTCGTGTCGTTGTCGTCGATGGTCACCGTCGCCGTCTGCGGGCCGCTCGGAATGTAGGCGCCGCCATTCACGAGCGACATCACGACAGTCTCGGGCCCCTCCTGCGTGCTGTCGTTCACGGGCGTGAGCGTGACGTCGAGCGTCGCGCTGCCAGCCGGAATCGTGAAAAGCTCCAGCGGCGTGGTCGTCGCAGTGTCCGCGGCGGGGCTCAGCGTGTAGTCCGAACCGGACGCCGCACTGCCGGTTATGTCCGTGTAGACAACCAGCGCCGCACTCGTGTCGCCGGTGCGCGTGATGCGGAAGGTCGCGGTGTCGCCGCCCTCATTCGCGCCCGGATCCGGCGCCGAGATGCTGACGAACGTCCCCTGCGCTGCCGTGAAATTCACACCCGTCTTGTTCGGGCCGACGGCGACCGGATTTGCGAAGCCCGACGCCGCGAATGAATACCCGCCCTTCAGCGCGGAAATGGTGACGCTGCCCGCGGCGAGGTTGGTGATCGTGTAGTTGCCGTCGCTGTCCGTGTAGCACCAGCGCATGCTCGAACCGGTGAGGCTGTTTGAGACGCGCACATCGCGCACCGGCGCGCCGCCGCCATCGGTCACCGTGCCGCTGATCGTGAAGGTCGAGGGCGAGCCGACGGTGATGAGAATCGTCTTCTTCACGCTGCCGCCCTTCATGTCGCTCACGGTGCACGACGCGAGGTAGTAGCCCGCGGATGCGTAGGTCTTTGACTGCGTCGCCGCGTTGTTCGTGGAAAAGCTGAAGCCGCTGAAGCTGGCGAGCTTGTCGCCGAACTCCCAGTAATACGCGAGCGCATCGCCGTCGGCGTCCATCGCGGTCGCGGTGAAATTCACCGTGCCGCCCGCGGCGATGGCCACCGTGTCGGCGGAGAGCGCGAGCGTAGGCGTTTGGTTGCCCGGGAACCCGCCGACATTCACGACGACATCCAGCGACTCCGGCGTCGTGCCGCCCTTGCCAATCGGCGTGATGTGGACGCCTGCCTCGAAATCGGAGAACGTGCGCCCGATCGCAACCGGCGAATCCTCGCGGTCGTCCGGCGAGCCGGGTGTCGTGTCGAGGAGCTGCGTGCCGAGGTTGCTGCCCTGCGCGGTGGTATTGCTCGAGCCGCTGCCATTGCCCCACGGGCTCCAGTTCAGCGATGCGCCGTTCGTCCACCACGGGTTCGTGCTGAATTTCTGCCGGAACTCCACCCAGTAGTCGCGGTCAGCGTCCTTGGCGACCTTCAGCGAATAGCGGCGCGCGGGGTCCTGGTTCGGCTGGTCGAATTGGAAAATCCGGTAGGTCCCGCTCTGGAGCACCGTGTGGTAGTTCTCCGGCGTGATCCACTTGAGCTGCTCCTTCATCGAGGCGTTGAAATGACCGCCGCTGCCGCTGCTGCCCATCACGTCCTTGATGTGGCCATACTCCACGTTGGCGCCGGGGCCGATCACGCTCGCGCCGCTGGTGTTCCAGAAATTGGAATGCCACACGCCGACGTTGTGCCCGATCTCATGCTCGAATGTTCCGACCGATGTCGTCTTCAGCCACGCGCTGCCTCCACCCACGCTCCCAAGCCCGCCGAACGATCCCGGACCGCCCGCGTAAATCACCGTGTAATGCTGGTAGTCCTCCGGCGGAAAGCCCGCTGCCCGCGCGGCCTCCTTCGCGTCGTTCATGATCGGGTTGTTGCTCGTCGTCGTGTTGTAGTCGGTGATATACCACGCCTCCGAGCGCGGCAGCACGAGCAGCGGCGTGACAGTCCCGGCAAACGCCGTCCGCCCGTAGGACTGCTCCTGATAGTAGTCCGTCAGCGTCTTCACATTCGCATACGCTGATGACTCCGACTGCGGCTCGCTGAGGCGGTCGGGGAAAGCCACGCGCATGTAGAGGAGCTTCCGCACGCCGGTGCTCGTCGTGTTGGTAATCGGAAATGCACCGGTGCTCGCAGCCGGTCCACCGGTCGCGCCCTCGGCCGCGGTGCGCTCGCTCTCGCGGATGTCCTCCACGAGCTGCCGGAAATGCCCGCCGTCGCAGAGGTAGATGATCTGCGTTCCGGCCTCGACCGCGGGTGTCTCCTCGGTGATGGCGGGAAGGGTGCCGTCCGCCGCCCGCTCGACCTCGGTGGACTGGCCGGACACAGGGCAGACCTGCACCGCGGCTTTCGATTGATCCGGAACCTCGCCGACCTCCAGCCGCCTCGCGGGCTCCTCCGCCACGGCGAGCTGACGTTCGACAGCCACGCCGTAGATCGTCACCGCGCCCATCGTCCTGAGGGCGGAGTTTTTCCCATACACCCACGCGCGGTATTCCTGGCCGTCGATTGTCGCGAAGCGCCGCACGCGCGGCTCCACCGGGTCGCTGTCGGGCGACACCGCCAGCGTCTCCATCGGCACCGTGGCGGCGACGCGCTTCTCCAGCTTGGAAACAATGTCCGCAGGCAACTGCTGGCGAACGACCATCGGCACCGCCTGCTCCAGCGCCGCGCGCGGGTCTGTCGTGATGAGCAGCTTCATCGCCGAGCGGTGAGCCTCCGCGAGCCGCACGCCATCGGCCACCATGTCCAGGCGGGCATCACCCTTGGCGGAAACAAATCGCGAGGCCCATTGGCGGAACTCGCCAATCGCATGAAAGGCAGCAGCGGGGTCGATCACACCTGCTGCACCTGGGTTTTGCAGGATCACCGGCTCGCTGGGCGAAATGCCGGAGCCCGCCAAACCTTCCACATCCTGCCCTGCGGCGTCGCGAACCGGTGCTTCGGCCTGCTCACCGCTGCGGAATCCGTCCGTGGCAAGCATCCATCCGAACACCAGCGCGGCAGCAGCGGCTGCCAGAGCGATGAGCCGTCTATTGGAGGACATATGCAGGGGTGAGCGGTTCTGTTTTCGACGGGGGCCGCCGTCGCGAGAGGTAGAGCTTAAGCAATTCCCTGTCCAACTGCCTGATGCAGCCTCTCTAAATCTTCATTTTCCCCTCCCCTCCCCGGCACCCACACCCCGCGGTCGTCCGGCTATTTTGCGTTGAAGTCCCAGCGCTGCGGCTTCGCCTCGTCTTTTCCGCGCAGCTCAAACCAATCGAGCTCCACGGCGCTCGCGCCGCCGGGTGGGTAAAAACGGAGCGTGCCGAGCGGGCCGGGTGCCTTGAGCTCGACGGTCACCTCCTGCCAGTCGCCGCCCGCGATGCTGAACGGCTCGGTCTTCACCACGCTCGGATCGGCGGCGCCCTGCGGGAGCCACTCGATCCGGCCGATGCCGCCGGACGCGGCGCGCACGCGGAATTTCACCACTGCCGGCCCGGCGGACTTGCCCGTTCCGTGGCCGAGAAATGCGGGGCCTTTGCCGCTCGGCGTCATCGTGAGCACGCCGTCCTTCACCACGGCCTCGCACATGCGCGCCTTCCAGTTTTCGAGCGGGTCGCCGTTTGCCGGGGCTGGCTTTGCGGTCGCGGCAGTCGCCTTGTAGGCCGGGTTTTGGCGTGGGAAGGCAGCACCGGTGTCGGCGAGGAAGCCGTCGATGAGCGCATCCATCTCCTTCACGCGCGCGGGCTGCGTGGCGGCGAGGTTCTTCGTTTCGCCGAGGTCCTCTCGCAGGTTGTAGAGTTCGAAGCGCTCGCCCTCCGCCGCGCCGAACCACCGGATCAATTTCCAATCCCCGCCGCGCGCCCACACGCCGCCCGCCTTGCCCGGGCTCTTGCCGTGCGGGAAGTAATTGAAGAACACCTTCCTCTCCAGCGCGCCCTCGCCGCGGAGCACGCGCGCGTAGCTGATGCCGTCCATCTTCTGCTGCGCGGGCCGCGCGAGGCCGAGCATGTCGAGCACGGTGGGATAGAGGTCGATGTGCCCCACGACCTCGGCGCTCGTGGTGCCGGGCGCGATGTGGCCCGCCCACGCCCACATGAGCGGCACGCGGCAGCCGCCCTCGTAGAGCGTGCCCTTTCCGTCGCGCAGCGGCGTGTTGATCGTCGGCGGCTGGTTGCCGGCCCACTTCTGCCAATCGGTCATCAGCGGGTCCTTCTTTGCTCCGCGCCGCCCTGTCTTTCCGTCCTCGGCGGTGTTGCTGTGCGTGTTGCCGCCGTTGTCAGAGTTGAAAATGATGATCGTGTTCTCGAGCAGGCCGTTCTTTTCCAGCGCATCGAGCACGCGGCCGAAGCACTCGTCCACGCTCCGCAGCATCGACGCCATGATCGGGTTCCCCTGCACCCCGCGCGGGTCCTTCTTGTCCATGAACGCCTTCGTGTATTCCGGCTTGTGCCCCCACGGGCCGTGCACGCCGTAGTTCCAGAGGTTCAGGAAAAACGGTCGGCCCTTGTTCTCCGTGATGAACTTCACCGCCTCGTCTGCCAGACGGTCCACGATGTATTCGCCCTGCGGGCCGTCGGTGATCGTGCCGACCTTGCTCTGCCCGCGCGGCTCGCCGTCGGGCTTCACACCATAGGGCGAGAAGTAATTTCCCGGAGGGCCGGGGTCCGGATGGCAGTGAAAGGCGACATCGAACCCCTGCTGCTCCGGCCAGTGCGGCTGCGTGAGGCCGAGGTGCCATTTGCCGATGTGCGCCGTGCGGTAGCCCGCGTCGTGCAGCGCCTCGGCGAGCGTGAACTCGCCGGGCTCCATGTAGTTTTTGCTCTCCGGCACGAGCGTCGGCACATTCGGCCCAGCCGACTCGGGCAGGAACTTGTGCCCCGCCGGCTGCGGCGGCTGATGCCCCGTCGCGCTCGTGATGCCGTGGCGCGCGGAATATTTCCCCGTGAGCAGGCTGCACCGCGTCGGCGAGCACAGCGGCTGCGCATACGCCTCCGTGAACCGCATCGCGCGCTTCGCAAACGCATCGATCCGCGGCGTCTCGTAATACTTCGAGCCATACGCGCCGCAGTCCATCCACCCCATGTCGTCCACGAGGAAGACGATCACGTTCGGCTTCGGCTGGTCCGCCGACGACGCGGAGGCGAGGAGCCCGAGCAGGGCAAAAAGAGGCGCGAGGAGGAAGGGAATGCGTTTCATGCGTTGGGAAAACAGCACACGCGGCACGGTTTGGCACCCAAATGTCACTGCATTCGGATGCGCCTTTCCCTCCAGCCGCGGCCCGCTGCCTTACGCGCCGTGCAGGTCGCTGGCGACGAGGAAGCCCTCGAGCTGGCGGATGCGCGTCGGGTGGCGCATCTTGCGGAGCGCCTTGGCCTCGATCTGGCGGATGCGCTCGCGGGTCACCTTGAACTGCCGGCCGACCTCCTCAAGCGTGCGGCTGTAGCCGTCCACGAGACCGAAGCGCTGCTCGAGCACCTGGCGCTCGCGCTCGGTGAGCGTCGTGAGCACGTCGCGGATTTTGTCCTTCAGCAAAGAGATCGCGGTGACATCGGCGGGATCCTCCGCAGTGCCGTCGGGGATGAAGTCGCCGAAACTGGTGTCGTCGCTGTCGCCCACGGGCGACTGGAGCGAAATGGGCTGCTGGGCCATCTTCAGCACGGCGCGGACGCGCTCGACGGGGAGGTTGATTTCCTCAGCGACTTCCTCGGGAGTGGGTTCGCGGCCAAAGTCCTGCACGAGCTGCTTCTGCACGCGCATGAGCTTGTTGATCGTCTCGATCATGTGCACCGGGATGCGGATGGTGCGGGCCTGGTCGGCGATGCTGCGGGTGATGGCCTGACGAATCCACCACGTAGCGTAGGTGGAAAACTTGTAGCCGCGGCGATACTCGAATTTCTCGACCGCCTTCATCAGGCCCATGTTGCCCTCCTGAATGAGGTCGAGAAAGGAGAGACCGCGGTTCGTGTATTTCTTCGCGATGGAAATCACGAGGCGCAGGTTCGCCTCGACCATCTCAGTCTTCGCGCGGAGCGCCTTGCGGAGCCACTTGCGCAGCTCGGCAAACTCGGCGGTGAAAACCTCGGGGCTCATCCACATCGCCGCCTGCTGATCGCGGAGCTGCGCCTCGTAGTCCACCTTCGCGCCGCCCGCCGCACGCTGCTGCTGCTTCTTGGGTTTGTTCGCCTCGTGCTGGAGCGCCTGAATCGCGCGGTTCTTGTTCTCGACGAGCGCGACGAAGTCCTCGGTGACCTTCTGCTTGAAGAAGAATTTCGGGAAATGCTTCTGCACCGCGGCGTGCTTCTTCTCAAAGTCGGCGTAGCTCTTCGACTTCGTGTTCGTGCCGCCGTGGCCCATGAAATTCCGGTAGGCCTTCGCCGCGGCGTCGGTCGCGGCCTCGAGCTGCTTCATCAGCTTCGGGAGCACGCGCATGTATTTGTCGCGGCTCTCGATTTTCTTGTCGAGAATCACGCGGTCGAAGCGCTCGCGGCCATCGATGAGCTTCTGCCCGAGCTCGAGGTAGGCGTGCGGGATGAAGCCAAAATTGTTCACGTGCTTCTGCACGGTGAGCTCCGCCTCCTCGATGCGCATGGAAATCTCCACCTCCTGCTCGCGGGTGAGCAGCGGCACCTGGCCCATCTGCTTCAGATACATGCGGACGGGATCGTCGAGGATGTCCAGCTTCTCGACCGGCTTCTCGGGCTCCTCCTCCTCCTTCTGCTCCTCGTTCTTCGGGCCGACCTTGTAATTGTCCACCTGCGAGGCGTCGATGATGTCGATCTCCATGCCGCGGAGACGGTTCATGATGATCTCCATCTCGTCCGGGTCATTGACGGACTCGGGGAGGTGCTCGTTGAGGTCGTCGAAAGTGAGGTAGCCCTGCTCCTTCGCGAGCTTCACGAGTTCGCGCAGCTTGTCCGCGCCTTCCGGAGTATCGAGGATGCTCTGGCCGGGGCCGAGCTTCGGCTTGGCCGGTGTCTTCAGCAGCTCGGCGAGGCGGGCGCTGATCTTGCCGTTTTTCCCGGAGGAATCCTTCCCCGCCTTCTCACGCTTGGCGCGCGGAATCTTGGCGGCCTTCGGCGCCTTGGGAGCTTTGGGAGCTTTCACCTTGGATGCCTTCGGGGCCTTCGACACTTTCGCGGGCCTGCCGACCTTGGACTTCTTCTCCACCTTCGGCTTCTTCACAGCCACCTTCGCCGCGGGCGCAGCCCCTTTTTTCCTCGCACTGCTTCTCACCGTCTTCTTCGCGGGCTTGGTTGACTTTGGAGAAACTTTTTTGGTGTTTTTCGGCATATCCTCGGAGGGATTCTGAAATTGCGCTCCCGCCATCTGCACACAGGCTGGTCTCCGATGGGCGGCGGGAAAAAGGCCGGGGAATATGGGGAGCCGGTCCCGAGTGGTCAAGGGCTCCTTCCAAAATCTTTTGCCACACTTTGGGGCCGCTTTCCCAGCCCGTTCAGTCCTCCGGGCGGGGTGCCCGCGGCGCCGGCAAAGCAGCTATTTTCCGCTGCAAATCAAGCACCTGCGCGTGGAGGCTGCCCATTTCCTCCAGCATGAGCCCGGGTGCCCGGAGCCTCGCCTCCACGGCCTGCCGCTGGCGGAGGAGGACGCGCCTCTCCAGCTCATGCCAGCAATCCTCCGCGATGACCTTCGGCTCAGCGGGCACCTCGTGCTCCAGAACGGTGGAAACCGCCGCCTCCTCGTGCGGCGCGAGCGTGGTGAGCCACGCGTTTAGCGAGGCGGGATCGTCGGCACGGAACTCGGCGTCGAGGATCTTGATGAGGAGCTCGGAATCGGCCTGCCCGTCGTCCAGCACGCGGTCGCACCCCTGCGCCTGGAGCCAGATGCGCGCAGCAGGGCTGCGGAGCGCGAGGAGCGCGAGCCATTCCTTTGTCGGGTCGAATGTGACGGCCTCGGCGGGCGGCGGTTCGTGGTCGCTGTCGTCGAGCGCGGCGCGTTTTGGGGCTCGCTTGATGAGCACGCGGAGATCCTGCGCGCTGGCACCGAGGCGTGTGGCTGCGTTGTTCAGCACCGCATCGCGCGCGAGGCCCTCGGGGATGAAGGCGATCAGCTCCGCCAGTTTACGGGCAGCGGCGATTTTGCCCCGCGGCGTCGCAAAATCCGGCAACGTCACCTGCCGTTCGATCTGGTGGTCGAAGAAATCCTTCGCCGCAGCGACGCGCTCACGAAATGCATCCGCGCCCTGCTTGCGGATGAGCGAGTCGGGATCCTCACCGGGCGGGAGCGTCATCACGCGGACGGCCACCTCGGCGGCGAGGAGCTGCGGCAGCGATCGCTCGGCGGCTTTTTCGCCCGCCGCGTCCGCGTCGAAGCACAGCACCACCTCCTCCACGTAGCGTTTCAAAATGCGTGCCTGCCGGTCGGTGAATGCCGTGCCCTGCGGCGCGATCACATTCTGCACGCCGGCCTCGAACGCCGTGATGAGGTCCACCTGCCCCTCGCACACGATGGCCTGCTTCGCCGAGATGAGCGCGCGCTTCGACTTGTTCAAGCCGAACAGCACCGCGCCCTTCGTGAACAGCATCGTCTCGGGCGAATTCACGTATTTCGCCGGGCTCTGCTCGGCAAAGAGCACGCGCCCGCTGAACGCGATCACCTCGCCCGTGTCGTTGCAGATCGGGAACATCACGCGCCCGCGGAAGCGGTCGTAGAATTGCGGACTGCGGACTGCGGACTGCGGATCTTCGCCGCTGTCGCCGTCGCCGTCCCTCGATGAGACGAGGCCGCTCGCATGCAGCTCCTCATTTGTGTAGCCGCGAGCGCGCGCGAAGTTCGTGAACGCGTCCCACGAGTCGGGCGCGAAGCCGATCTTCCACGACTTCGCCACCTCCGCGCCGAGGCCGCGCTTCCTCATGTATTCGCGCGCGGCGTCGGCCGACTTCCCGCGCATGAGCTGCTGGTGGAAAAACTCCGCGGCATCCGCATGCAGCGCGAGCAGCCGGCGGCGCATGTCGGCGCGCGCGTAATCCTCCTGCGTCATCTCCGCCTCTGGAATCTGGATGCCCGCCTTGTCCGCGAGCTTCCGCACAGCGGTGATGAAATCCACGTGCTCGTAATCCATCACGAACCGGAACACCGACCCGCCCGCGCCGCAGCCGAAGCATTTGAATATCTGCCGGTGCGGATTCACGGTGAACGACGGCGTGCGCTCCGTGTGGAAAGGGCACAGAGCCTTGTAGGTGCCGCCCATGCGCCGCAGTGGAAAATAGCCGCCGACCACCTCGACGATGTCGTTCGCCGCGGCGATCTGCTCGATGATTTCCTGCGGGATTTTCGGCATCTTTCGCGAGCCGAGTGACGGGCGCAGCGCGCGGCGTGTCAAGCGCCCCGCCCGACGACCGCGTCTTCCAACAAAGCCAGCCGCTATGCGAGGATCGGCTTGATCACATTCGCGCCTTCGACGCCGGTGAGGCGCGCATCGAGGCCCTGGAATTTGAAGGTGAACGCGTTGTGCTCGATGCCGAGCTGGTGGAGCATCGTGGCGTGGAGGTCGTGGACGGTGGTGACGTTTTCGACGGCGGCGTAGCCGAGGTCATCGCTCGCGCCGTGGACGATTCCGCCCTTGATGCCCGCGCCGGCGATCCACACGGACATCGCCTTGTTGTGATGATCGCGTCCGCTTCCGCCCTGCGACATCGGGGTGCGGCCGAATTCGCCGGCCCACACGATGAGCGTGTCCTCGAACATGCCGCGCTGTTTCAAATCGGTGATGAGCGCCATGCACGCGCGGTCGATTTCCTGCGCCTTCAATGCGACGCCGTCCTTCACGCCGCCATGGTGATCCCAGTCCTTGTGATAGAGCTGGATGAAACGCACGCCGCGCTCGGCGAGTCGGCGCGCGAGGAGGCAGTTCGATGCAAACGAGCCGTCGCCCGGCTGGCAGCCGTAGAGCTCGAGTGTCTTCGCGCCCTCGCTGGTCACGTCCATGAGGTCGGGCACGCTGGCCTGCATCTTGAACGCCATCTCGTATTGCACAATGCGCGTCGCGATTTCCGGATCATCGACCAACGACGCGCGCTGCCGGTTGAGCGCATTGATCACCTCGACGTCGCCGCCCTGCCGCTCACGCGAGATGCCCGCGGGATTTCCGAGATACAAAACGGGGTCCCCCTTTGCGCGGAGCTGCACGCCCTGGAATTTCGAAGGTAGGAATCCGCTGCTCCACTGCCGCGCGGCGATGGGCTGGTTCTGTCCGCCTTTCCCGAGCGACGTCAGCACGACGAATCCGGGCAAATCGTGCGACTCGGTGCCGAGGCCGTAGGTGACCCACGCGCCCATGCTCGGTCGGCCGGCGATCTGCGAGCCAGTGTTCATGAACATGTGCGCCGGATCGTGGTTGATCGCGTCCGTCGTCATCGAGCGGATGATGCAGATGTCGTCGATGACAGAGCCGATTTGCGGGAAGAGCGCGCAGATCTCGATCTGGTTCTTGCCGAACTTCGCGAACGGATGCTGCGGGCCGAAGCACAGCAGCGGCTTGCCCTGGAGCTGCGCGAGCTGCTGGCCCTTCGTGAGACTCTCGGGCATCGGCTGGCCGTGCATCTCGGCGAGCTTCGGCTTCGGATCGAAGGTCTCCAAATGCGACGGGCCGCCCGCCATCGTGAGCCAGATCACGCGCTTTGCCTTTTGCGGGAGCGGCGGCGCGCCGAGCACTCCGAGCGACGGCGCCGCGGTGAGCAGCGAGGGGCGGAGGAGCGATGCAAGCGCGACAGTGCCAAGTCCGCGCGCGGCTTTTCCGAGAAATGCGCGGCGATGAAGCGGTGAGAATTCGGAGTGCATGTTCGTGGATCGAAAGCGGGAAGATTACGTGAGGATTTCCTTGATGACCTTGGCGCCCTCGACGCCGGTGAGGCGCGCATCGAGGCCCTGGAATTTGAAGGTGAACGCGTTGTGCTCGATGCCGAGCTGGTGGAGCATCGTCGCGTGGAGGTCGTGGACGGTCGTGACGTTCTCGACGGCGGAATAGCCAAGGTCGTCGGTGCTGCCGAGCACCATGCCGGGCCGGATACCGGCGCCGGCGAGCCAGATCGTCATCGCCTTGTTGTGATGGTCGCGGCCGATGGGGCCTTTGTTGCCCTGCTTCATCGGGGTGCGGCCAAACTCGCCGGCCCACACGATGAGGGTGTCGTCGAACATCCCGCGCGATGCGGCCAAACTCGCCGGCCCACACGATGAGGGTGTCGTCGAACATCCCGCGCTGCTTGAGGTCGGTGATGAGCGCCATGCATGCGCGGTCCACTTCCTTCGCGCGCAGCGGCAGCTCCTCGCGCAGCAGGCTGTGGTGATCCCAGTCGCGGTGATAGAGCTGGATGAAGCGCGTGCCACGCTCGGCGAGCCGGCGCGCGAGGAGGCAGTTGCTTGCGAAAGTCCCGTCACCCGGTTGGCAGCCGTAAAGCTCAAGCGTCTTCGCTCCCTCGCTGCTCACATCCATGAGGTCGGGCACGCTGGCCTGCATGCGAAATGCCATCTCGTATTGCGCGATGCGCGTCGCGATTTCCGGATCGTCCACGAGCGACGCGCGCCGGCGGTTGAGCGCGTTGATTGCAGCGACATCACCACCCTGTCGCTCGCGCGAAATGCCGGGCGGGTTGTTGAGATAGAGAACAGCGTCGCCTTTCGCACGGAGCTGCACGCCCTGGAACTTCGACGGCAGAAATCCGCTGCTCCACTGCCGCGCCGCGATGGGCTGCGGGGTGCGGCCTTTCCCCACCGAAGTCAGCACGACGAAGCCAGGCAGGTCCTGCGATTCGCTGCCGAGCCCGTAGGTGATCCACGCGCCCATGCTCGGCCGGCCGGCGATCTGCGAGCCGGTGTTCATGAACATGTGCGCGGGGTCGTGGTTGATCGCATCCGTCGTCATCGACTTGATCATGCAGATGTCGTCCACGACCGCGCCGATGTGCGGGAGCAGCTCCGAAAGTTCGGTTCCGTTCTTGCCGAAGCGCTGGAACTTAAACTGCGGCCCCTGGCA
>JBGAPU010000096.1:0-24367 GCA_044221035.1 Chthoniobacteraceae bacterium
CTCCGGCTTCACCGTCGAGCTTCTCGATGGAGAGCGTGTCGCCCTTGGCAACGCGATACTGTTTGCCGCCGGTTTTGATGACTGCGTAGGACATGGCTTTGTTTCTTTGGAAAATGGGCGCGGAAACTGGCACGGTCGCCCATCGCTGGCAAGGGCTAATTCTCGCCGTCTGCCGCGGGTCCCTCCGCCGCAGCGTCCCGGTGCTTGCGCCCGGCGCGGGCGCGGTTCAGCTTCCACGCATGAACACTCCCTCTTCCTCCTCCGATAGCCGCTGCCCCGGCTGCGACGCGCCCCGCATCACCGTCGTCCACGAACCGCTGCCCTCCGGCTCCATCGAGCGCCGCGAGTTCTTGAAAAAGACCGTCGGTGCCGTCGCCGCCGCCGCCCTCGCGCCGATCGCGCACGCTGCGAAGGGCGGCAAGAGCGAGACCCTCGTGCAGCAGTTCGCCAAGACGCTCACCGAGGAGCAGCGCAAGAAAGTCTGGTTCCCCTTCGACGACCGCAAGCGCACGCTCGTGGACAACAACTGGCACATCGTGGACCAGACCGTCGGCGCGTTCTTCACAAAGGACCAGCAGGCGATGGTCCGCGAGATTTTCCTCGGCCTGCACTCGCCCGAGTATGCGGAGAAAGTGATGCAGCAGGTCGCCCACGACAGCGGCAAGGCGGGCTTCGAGTCCTCCTCCGTCGCGCTCTTCGGCGAGCCCGGCTCCGGCAAGTTCGAGTTCGTCCTCACCGGCCGCCACTGCACGCGCCGCTGCGACGGCGACAGCGTCGAGGGCGCCGCATTCGGCGGTCCGATCTTCTACGGCCACGCCGCGAAGAGTTTCAACGAGGAGGCCGACCACGCGGGCAACGCCTACTGGTTCCAGGCCAAGCGCGCCAACGCCGTCTTCCAGATGCTCGACGGCAAGCAGCGCGAAAAGGCGCTCCTCCCGCGCGGCCGCGAGGAGACCGGCAACGACACCGTGAAGCTCCAGGGCAGAAAGGCGAACATCGAGGGCCTCGCCGTCGCGGACATGACGAAGGATCAGCGCGAAGGCGTCCGCGGCGTGCTGCGCGACCTGCTCGCGCCCTTCCGCAAGGAGGACACCGACGAGGCGATGAAATACATCGACGCTGCCGGCTTCGACAAACTGCACATGGCCTTCTACAAGTCCGGCGACATCGGCAACGACGGCGTGTGGGACGTGTGGCAGCTCGAAGGCCCGAACATGGTCTGGTATTTCCGCGGCGCCCCGCACGTCCACGTGTGGGTGAACATCGCCGCGAGTGCCTAGCGGAACTCGCCGAAAGGCGAGGGGGGAGTGCTCGGTTCTCAGTGCTCAGTGCTCAGTCAATGCATGCAATTTTCGAGACCGAACTCCGAACTCTGAGGACTGAGCACTGAGCACTGAGCACTGAGCACGGCCTCTTCCCTCACCGCGCACACTCCACCACCGCCTCTGGCAGCGCATCCGCGCCGAACTCCATCTCCCCGAGCAGCGGCACCGCGCCTCCCGGCAGCGCGCTGAGCAGTTCGCCGAGCACCGCCGCATTCGTCAGCACCGCGGCGTCGTTCTTCGCGGGAATCTGCGCGTGGTTCAGCATCACCCCCGCACAGCGCAGGCCGCGCGCGCGGATCGACTCCACGGTCAGCAGCGTGTGGTTCAGCACGCCGAGCCGGTTCGACGCCACCACGAGCACCGGCAGCGCAAATTCCGCCGCAAGATCCGCCATCGAGAAATCACGCGTCACCGGCACGAGCCATCCGCCCGCGCCCTCCACGACCACCGCCGCGTGCGACGCGCGAAGCTCCGCAAACTTCCCCCTCACCAGCGCGACATCCACCATGCGCCCCTCCATCATCGCCGCCGCAAACGGCGCCACCGGCGGGCGCAGCCAGACGGGGTTCACATCGTCGATGGACACCGCGGCGCGCGGCGAATGACCAACGGCGAATGAAGAATCGCCGGGACCTTTGTCCTTGGTCATTCCGCATTCGTCATTCCGCGAAGCGGCCGCCAGAGCCTCCGCATCCCCGCGGTCCCCACAGCAGACCGGCTTGAATCCCACCGCATCCACGCCCGCCTCCCTCAGCGCCCGCACAAGCAGCGACGCCACCCGCGTCTTGCCCACGTCCGTGTCCGTTCCGGTGATGAACAGGCTCATGTGTGCAGAGGCGATGGCGGTGCGATCGCGAAGCCAGACCCTGCGGTGCCGGTTTAAGGCTTCGGAGCCTTCGCCTTAGCCGCGGAGAGCGCGGCCCGCGTGCTGTTCGCGGCGGACGCTTCTTGGATGACGGCGTGGTATGCCGCGAAAAGTTTGTTCATGTCCCTCTTGAGCTCCTCGATCGCAATCTTCAGCGCATTGTCGAGATCGGCTGCCTCCTTGCTTCCGACGGAGCGCGCCTTTGTCTCGACGGGCGCGAGCGCGACGGCGAGCTGTTTCCTGCGCTCGGCGATCAGCGCGTCGTTCTTCGCGATTTCCGCGGCGGGACCATTCTGCGCCCTGAGGGTGCGGTTCTGCCGGTCCAGCCGTTCGATGCTCGCCCGGAGCGCCGAGGTCACCTCGTCCCGCTGCTGGTTGGTGTGCACAGTCAGCCGCTGGTTCTGCACGTGATCCTCGTTCACCGCGTAGGTCGGGCCCACCCAGTTGCTGCCAGTGACCTTGTAGCGGTCGTAGTCCCTTTCCTGCGGAAGCGATTTTTGCAGCGCGAGGATTTGCGCCACGCGCTTTTCGATTCGTTCGTCGAACTTCGTGATCGCCTCACGCTTCTGCGCCTCGGTGAGGTTCCAAGTCGGCCGGCGCAGTTCCTCCCGCATCGCCGCGCGCTTCTGGTTGTAATAGGCGATGGTCTTCTGCAGGCGGTCGATCGTGTCGCGCTTCATCCGCGCCACCTTCGAGCGCGTGTCCTTCGAGTCGCCGACGGAGCGCAGCGCCTGCACCAGCGAGGCAATCCGCTCCTCGATTCGCGCGTCATCCGCCTTCAACTCGGCGCGCAGCAGGGCGACGCGCTGGTCGCGCGCATTCAGCGCGGCCTCCAACTGCGCGACGGAGGGCGCTGCGGCGGCGAGAGTGCTGCAGGCGAGAATCGTGGCGAGGGAGCAGGAGAGAACGAGTTGCTTGGTCATGAGTGCCGAAGGGTGAATCGCCCGCGTGCTTCGCATGAAGCCTCCCGCGAAGTCAACCACCGGCACCACGGCGGAGGCAATGTATGGCAAGGCCTTCCGCACACCGATGCCGCCGCGGTAACAAAACCGCTCGCAGAATCACTCCACCGTCACGCTCTTTGCCAAGTTCCGGGGCTTGTCCACGTCGCAGCCGAGGGCGACGGCGGTGTGGTAGGCGAGGAGCTGCAGCGGAATCGCGGTGAGGATCGGCGAGAGGTGGTCGGGGCAGGCGGGGATGCCGATGAAGTCGTCGGCGACTTTGCGCAGCTTGTCGCAGCCTTCGGTGCCGATGGCGATGATGGGGCCTTTGCGGGCGCGGACTTCCTCGATGTTGCTGATGTTTTTCTCCAGCACGCCGTCCTCGGGTGCGATGACGACGGTGGGCACCTCGGGCGTGATGAGGGCGATGACGCCGTGCTTCAGCTCCGCGCTCGGGTGGCCGCTCGCGTGGATGTAGCTGATCTCCTTCATCTTCAGCGCGCCCTCGAGGGCGGCGGGGTAGTTGAACTGCCGGCCGAGGAACATCATGGCGTTCGCCTTCGCGTATTTCTGCGCGACGGCCTTGATGTGGTCGCTCATTTTCAAGATGGCGCGCACCTTGTCGGGCAGCGCCTCCAGCTCGTCGATGATGCGAAGGCCCGTGGTCGTGCTCATCGTGCGGATGCGGCCGAGCAGGAGCGCGATGAGCGTGAGGATGGTGACCTGCGAGGTGAAGGATTTCGTGGCGGCGACGCCGATCTCCGGCCCGGCGTGCATGTAGGCGCCGCCGTCGCTCTCGCGGGCGACGGTGCTGGCGACGTTGTTGCAGATGCCGAGCACGCGGAGGCCCTTGCGCTTCGCCTCGCGGAGCGCGGCGAGCGTGTCGGCGGTCTCGCCGCTCTGCGAGATGCAGAAGACGAGCGTGTCCTTTGGCAGCGGGAGGTTGCGGTAGCGGAACTCGCTGGCGAACTCGACCTCGACGGGGACGTGCGCGAGCGCCTCGATGATGTATTCGCCGCACATGGCCGCGTGCGCCGCGGTGCCGCAGCCGGTGAGGATGATGCGGTCCACCTCGCGCAGTTCCTTCGCCGTCATGCCGAGGCCGCCGAGCTTCGCCGTGGCCTCGTCGCGGGATAGGCGGCCGCGCAGGGCGTCGCGGATGGTCTCGGGCTGCTCGAAGATTTCCTTGAGCATGTAGTGCGGGTAGTCGCCGCGGCTCACGTCCTCCTCGCTGAACTCGACCTTTGTGACCTCGAAGCCGCTCGCGCCGCCGAGGAGCGAGGAAATCTCGAAGTCGTCGCGCCCGATGACGGCGATGTCGAAGTCCTTCAGGTAAACGGCCTCGCGGGTGTGCGCGACGATCGCGCTCACGTCGCTGGCGAAGAAGTTCTCGCCCTTGCCGACGCCGAGCACGAGCGGCGAGCCGCGCCGCGCGCCGATGATCACATCCGGCACATCCGCATGCATGAGCACGATGCCGTAGGTGCCGACGACGCCGCGCAGGGCGGTGCGCAGCGCCTCGACGAGTCGCGCCTTGCCGTGCTCACCGCCGATTGCGTCGTAGTGCTTGCCGACGAGATGCGCGAGCACCTCGGTGTCCGTCTGCCCGGTGAAGGTGTGGCCTTCGCGCGCGAGCTGCTCGCGGAGCGTGGCGTAGTTTTCGATCACGCCATTGTGGCAGAGCGCGAGGCGTCCGCTCTGATCAAGATGAGGGTGCGCGTTCTCGTCCGTCACGCCGCCGTGCGTGGCCCAGCGCGTGTGCGAGATGCCGGTGCTGCCGCCGAGCGGCGAGTCCTTCAGCAGCGCGGCGAGGTTTGCGATGCGGCCGGTGCGCTTGCGTGTCTGGATTTTTCCGTCGGCGAATGTCGCGACGCCGGCGCTGTCGTAGCCGCGGTATTCGAGCCGGCGGAGGCCGTCGAGGAGGACGGGGACTGCAGGACTTTTACCGATGTAGCCGACGATGCCGCACATGAGAGATGAGATTCGGGAATGAGGCCGCGGGTGGCGCGGCGGCGTGCACTTATGCACACGGGCGGGGATGCGGCAAACGGGTTTCGCCGGGGCGCGCCCGCGCCCGTGCTTCCGCGGTGCGGAATGGAATCGCGTTCCGCCGCGCGACCTGCGAACACTGCGAGCGATGCCCCGCGCCCCGAAACCGACCGACGATCTCACCGCCACGCGCCGGAGCCTGATCGCGCGGCTGAACGACTGGGGCGACAGCCGGAAGTGGCAGGAGTTTTTCGACACCTACTGGAAGCTCATCTACAGCGTCGCGACGCGCGCGGGGCTGCGCGACGACGAGGCGCAGGAAGTGGTGCAGGAGACGTGCATCTCCGTGGCGAAGAACGTCGCGCGCTACGATCCGAAGGACGGGCCGTTCAAGGGCTGGCTGCTGCAGACGGCGTGCTGGCGCATCAACGATCAGTTCCGCAAGCGCGACCCGCGGCGCGCGGTGAAGGGCGACGATGACTCGCGGGCGACGGCGACGCTCGACCGGTTTGCCGGGGCGGGGGAGGGCGGGTTCACCGCGATATGGGAGCAGGAATGGCGGGACCATGTGCTCGGGATCGCGCTGGAGCGGGTGAAGCAGCGCGTGGCCGCGAAGCACTACCAGATATTCGACTGCGCGGTGCTGAAGCAGTGGGGCGCCGCGAAGGCGGCGAAGGCGCTCGGGGTGAACATCGCGCAGGTGTATCTCGTGAAGCACCGCGTCGCGGGGATGCTGAAGAAGGAGATGAAGTCGCTCGGGAAGTGAGCGTGGCGCGGTGAGGCGGGCTACGAGGCGAGCGGGAGGAAGACCGTGAAGGTGCTGCCCTGCCCGGGCTTTGTCGTGAGGCGGATCGCCCCGTGCGCGCCGGTGACGAGTTCCCTCACGCTGCCGAGGCCGAGGCCGGTGCCCTTGCCGGGCGGCTTCGTGGTGAAGGGTTCGTTGAAGAGGCGCTCGATGGTGCCCTCCGGAATGCCGGGGCCGTTGTCGCGGACGCTGATCGCGACGAGCGGCGAGCCCGCGGGGAATTTGTTCGAGCGGACAAAGCGCTCGTCCGCGCCGTCCCGGAACGCAGCCATGTCGAACTTCGCGGGGATCGCCTGCGCGATCACCTCCACGCGCAGCGGCGCCGGGCCGCTCTGGAGTCCGTTCAGCGCGAGATTGATGAGCACGCGCAGCAAGTCCGTTCCGGAAATCGCGGCGTGGGTGTGCTCCTCGAGCTCGCTCACGGTGAGTTCGCAGCCTTCGGCGCTCGGGTGCTTGCTGAGCAGCTCCTGCAGGTCCACGAGGACCTCGTTCACGGCGGTGCGGTCGGAGGCGCTGTCTTGGGCCGCGCGGCGCACGCCGAGGTAGCGGCGGGAGATTTCGAGGCAGCGCACGACCTGGCCGTGGACGCGCGAGATGCTGCTGCGCACCTTCTCCATCTCGGAGCCCTCGATGGTGGCGGCATTCTGCACCTGCCGGTGGAGGAGCTCGATGAAGCCGTTGATGACGGTGAGGGGGCTGTTGAGGTCGTGGAGGATGTTGCCCGCGGTGTCGCCCGCGCGCTCGATGGCGCTGCCCGCGGAGGTCTCGGCGACTTCCCGCTGCAGCTCGCGGAGGCGCTCGTTCGCGGTCTTCAGCTCCTTGTTCGCGCGGCGGCGGCCGAGCGCGTTGTTTGCGGCGGTGCGGAGCGCGGTGATGTCGAAGGGCTTGTTGAGGTATTCGCGCGCTCCGAGCCGGAGCGCCTGCCTCGCGGTCTCCAGCGTCTCGTAGGCGGTGAGCATGATCACCTCGATGTCCTCGTCGATCTGCTTCAGCTCGCGGAGGACGTCCACGCCGGACATGCCGTGCATGAGGATGTCGAGGATGGCGACATCCACGCGGTGCGCGCGGGCGAGCTTGATGGCGTCGGTGCCGTTGGAGGCGAGGAGCACCTCGTAGTCGTTCTTGAAGACGACCTTCAGCGACGTGCGCGGCCCCTCCTCGTCGTCCACGACGAGGAGCACGGGCTTGCCCGTCGCGGGTTCCGCGGGCTTAGAAGCGGTATCCAGCGCTGACTGAGATGGCATGGCTGTCGAACTGATAGGTGCCGGCTGCGAGGCTGGTCACGGTGCGCGACGGGCCGTAGGCGTATTGGTAGGCGATGTCGAAGTCCCAGCTTCCCCACTGCTTGGCGAGGCCGAAGCTGAAGATGTGGCGGTCGGAGTCGGGCACCACGGGGTTGAAGGAGGCGTTCGGCACGCTGTTCTCGCTGTAGATGTAGCCGGCGCTGGCGGTGAGGCCGTTGTCGAACTGGTAGCTCGCGCCGAACTCGTAGAAGAACGACGACTGCCAGTTGAACGCGAGCGGCACGTTGCCGCTGGCCTGCCGGAGCGTGACGGTGTTCAGCTTGTCCCAGTCGGTCCAGTCGAGGTTGAACTCGAGGTTCCACTTCGGCGTCGGGCGGTAGCTGTAGCCGATGACGACGTTCTGCGGGAAGACCATGAGCGCGGTCGCATTCTCCCGGCTGGTCAGGAGGTTCGGGATGAAGGTGTTCGTGTGCCCGTCGTATTCGATCCACGTCTCGCTGCGATACATCACGCCGAAGCTGTGCTTCGGGTGCGGCTTCCAGAGGATGCCGGCGTTGGCGCCCACGCCCCATCCCTCGCCCTCGAACTCGAAGAAGCTGTTCGCGGCCACTAGGCCGTTCTTCAGCGAGGACTTCGCGTAGTTGATCGTCGGGCCCGCGGCGATGGAGAGCGTGTCGGTGACCTGGTAGGACACGACGGGGTTGATGGTGATGTATTTGATGCTGCCGCTGATGGCGAGCTGGCGGTAGGGGTTGTCCTCCGGATACCAGATGCCGAAGCCGTAGGGCGAATACACGCCGAGGCCGAAGGTGAACTTCGAGTTCGGCTGCTTCCACGTGGCGAAGAAGCTCGGAGCGACCTGCCAGCGGTTGCTCGTGTCGTAGGAGCTGGCGGCGCCGAGCGGGCGCGCCTCGCTGGAGATGGAAATGGAGTAGAGCCCCATGCGCAGGCGGAAGCCGCCCTCGCCGTCCTGCTCGGAGGGGACGGCCGTCTTGCCGGTGCCGACGCCGAGCGAGAGCCGCGGCGCGTAGAGCTGCGAGATGCCCGCGGGGTTGTAGTAGATCGCGGAGGCGTTGTCGGCGGTGGCGGTGAAGGCGTTGCCGCGGGCGGTGGCGCGGGCGTCCTGGTCGGCGAGGCGGATGCCGAGTGCGAACGACGCGCTGGGAAGGCATGCGGCGATGGCGCACGCGAGTGCTACAGGGTGGGCTGTTTTCATATTGGGCTGCTCCGAGATAGCAAATCGCCTGCCCAGCGCACGATGAAACTTTGCCGCGGCTGCCAGGCCCCCGCCGCGCGGCGGGCGGATGATGACAGGGAATTTACGCCTTTTTTCCAAGCAATCGCAGCCGAAGTGAATCACACTCCGCGCCATGAAACTACTTGTCATCGAGGACGAGGCGAAGATCGCCAGCCTGCTCCGCAAGGGGCTCGAGGAGCAGGGCTTCAAGGTGGACATCAGCGGCGACGGCGAGGACGGCCTCGAGCGCGCCACCAAGAACCCCTACGACGCCATCGTCATCGACATCATGCTCCCGAAGCGCGACGGCCTCAGCGTCCTCCGCACCCTGCGCACCCGCAAGGTCACCGCGCCCGTGATGATCATCACCGCCCGCGGCGACGTGAACGAGCGCGTGGAGGGCCTGAACCTCGGTGCCGACGACTACATGGCCAAGCCCTTCTCGATGGATGAAGTCGTCGCCCGCGTGCGCGCCCTCATCCGCCGCGTCACCGGCGAGACCATCACCCTTTACAAGGTCGGCGACCTCGTGATGAACCTCGTCACCCGCGAGGTGACGCGCGGCACTCGGCGCGTGAACCTCACGGCCCGCGAGTTCCGCCTGCTCGAGCACCTCCTGCGCCTCCCCGGCCAGGTCGTCACCCGCACCCAGCTCATCGAGCGCGTGTGGGAGTATCACTTCGACCCCGGCACGAACCTCGTGGACGTCTACATCCAGCGCCTGCGCCGCAAGATCGACGACGGCGAGGAGGTGAAGCTCATCCAGACGGTGCGCGGCGTCGGCTACTGTGTGCGTGCCGAGTAGTTCTTCCGCGGGAGGTATCGGGTCATGATGAACCCCCGGCCGCTGAAGACGCGACTGGTCCTCTGGACGGTCTTCGTCGGCGGCTTTTCCGTCGCGATCTTCGGCTGGCTCATCACCAGCTCGCTGGAGGCAAAGATGCGCCAGCGGCTCGACGACACGCTGCGCGGCGAGGCGGAGTCCATCTTCGCCGGCATCCGCGGGCGGAGCCGCGCGATGAACTGGAACGACACCGCCGAGGTCACGAAGTTCTTCAGCACCGTCTACAGCCTCTACAGTTTCGAGATCGAGCAGCCGCCGGGGAAGCTCGTCTATCGCTCCGGCGAGCTGGGGGATGTCTCCCTCCCGCCGGGCCCCGAGGGCTTCGCCGACAATGTGAACGCCTCCTCCGGCGTCGCCGTGCGGATTCTCCAGATCACCCGCGGCGACCTCCGCGTCCGCGCCGCCATGGACGCGAAGCCCTTCATCGACTGGGAGACGAACGTCTGGCAGACCTACGCCATCCTCGTCCCCCTCTCCGTCATGCTGCTCGCCCTCGGCGCGCGCGTCCTCTACGGCAAGGCCCTCAAGCCCGTGGACGACATCGCCGCCGCCGCCGAGCGCATCACCGCCGACCGGCTCGACAAGCGCCTCCCCGTCCACGGCAACCGCGACGAACTCGGCCACCTCACCGCCGTGCTCAACCGCATGATCGAGCGCCTCCAGCAGAGCTTCGAGCTTTCCCGCCGCTTCAGCGCCGACGCCTCCCATGAGCTGAAGACCCCCCTCACCATCATCCGCGGCGAGCTGGAAATCGCCCTGCGCTCCGGCGAAATCCCCGACGCCGTCGAGCGCACCATGCTCGACCTCCTCGACGAGACCGGCCGCCTCATCCACATCGTCGAGGGCCTCCTCCTCCTCTCGCAGGCGGACGCGGGCAAGCTCCCCTTCGTCAGCGAGCGCGTCGAGTTCACCACGATGATCGGCGACCTCGCCGACGACATCGAGATCCTCGCCGACCGGCAGGGCGTGAAAGTGGAGCTCCATCTCGCCCCCGGCATCTGCGTGAAGGGCAGCCCGCAGTTCCTCCGCCAGGTCGTCCTGAACCTCTTCGACAACGCCATCAAATACAACCGCCCCGAGGGCACCATCCGCTGCAGCCTCGAGGCCGCGGGGGAAATGGCCGTCTTCCGCATCGCCAACACCGGCGCCGACATCCCCGGCGCCGACCGCGAGCGCGTCTTCAGCCGCTTCTACCGCGTGGAGACCTCCCGCACCCGCGGCCCCTCGGGCGGCCAGGGCCTCGGCCTCAGCATCGCCCGCGAAATCGTCCGCGCCCACGGCGGCACCCTCACCCTCGAGGACACCGAGCCCGGCTGGACGCAGTTCCAATTCACCATCCCCCTCTGCGCCGATGCCGCACCCGGGCAGCGCGCTGCCGCTGCGCAGGCGGCCAAATAGGAGGGCCGCGCGAGCTTCTGGCGCGCCCTTGTAGTGCGGCGGGAAGCGCAGCGCCACGCCGCCTTCGGGATGCGCCGGAGGCGCGCGGCGGGATCTATCCTTGTAGTGCGGCGGGAAGCGTAGCGCCACGCCGCCTTTGGGATGCGCCGGAGGCGCGCGGCGGGGTCTGTCGGGCGGTGACACCCCGCCGCGTCGCTCCGCTTCTGCCAAGGCGGTGTCGCGCTTCGCCGCGCCGTGCGCGGCTCCGCTTGCCACCGCACTACAAGGGTTGCCCGCCGCACGCTTCACCGCTATCCCACCACCATGCGCATCCTCCTCTCCCTTGCACGAGTCGCCGACACCGCCCGCTTCGTCATGCGTCATTCGTCACTCGTCATTCTCCTCCTGCTCGCCTTCGCAGCGATCCTTCCCACCCGCGCCGCAGAGCCCTTTGAGATCAGGGACGGCGACCGCGTCCTCTTCCTCGGCGACACCCTCCTCGAGCGCGAGGGCACCTACGGCTACCTGGAGACGCGCATGGTCGAGCAGTTCCCCGACCGAAAGTTCACCGTGCGCAACCTCGCCTTCAGCGCCGACACCCCGCTCGGCTGGTCGCGCGCGTCGTTCGACCCCGCGGCGAAGGGCTTCGAGCGGCTGAAGGAACAGCTCGCCCTCGTGAAGCCCACCGTCGTCTTCCTCGGCTACGGCATGGCCGCGAGCCTGCAGGAAATGACCGACCGCTCGCAGGACTGGACGCTGAACCGCGACCCCGCCCGCTACGGCGCCGAGCCGATGAGCGCCGCGAGGTTCAAGAAGGAACTCGCGCAGTGCATGGATGCGATTGTGGAAATCTCCCGCCTCGCGGACGGATCGGGTAGGGCGGGTTTCCAACCCGCCGTGCCGGGTATCCTACCCGGCACACCGAACGGCGAGAGACCCGCGCAACGCGACACGGCCTCGGCAAACCCGCGCACAACGACGCCCGATGCGCCGGGTAAAATACCCGGCGCGGCGGGAAAAATTCCCGCCCTACCCGAGGCAAACACCGTCCGCTTTGTCCTCCTCTCGCCGATCCGGCACGAGGACCTGCGCGCGACGCGCCCCGGCCTGCCCGACCCGACCGAGCACAACAAGCTGCTGGAGCAATACACCAAGGCCATCGAGGAACTCGCAAAGGAGCGCGGGGCGCGGTTTGTCGATCTCTTCAAGTTTCAATTTGCAGTCTCAACCAGCGAAACCGGAGTTCAGCCGCTCCTACTGACAGAAAACGGGATTCACTCCACAGAGCGCGGATATGACTACCTCGCGGCGGCGACTGGAATTGAGTTGGGATGGGGGCGTTCAAAGGTGGGCTCTTTAGGCCAGGTTCCGCCGCTGCCGGGGTGGGAGCCAAGCGAAGAAGTCAAGAAGGCCACCAAGGACGCGATTGAATGGACGGCGAAAGCTCCCGCCCTCCGCGCCGCCATCATCCGCAAGAACGCCCTCTTCTTCCACCGCTGGCGGCCGGCGAACGAGACCTACCTCTTCGGCTTCCGCAAGCACGAGCAGGGGCAGAACGCCAAGGAGATGCCCATGTTCGACCCGCTCATCGAGAAGGCCGAGGCGGAAATCGAGAAGCTGAAGACCGGGACGCAGAAGCGGCAGGAAAAGGGCGCTTTTTCCAGTCCCGAGGCTCCGGTTCGTCAGGCGGCAATTTCTCCAGCCGGTTCGGAAGCTCCGGCACTCCCCACCGAATTTGGGCGGACCGACTCGGAGTCTCCGCAACGCTCCGCCCAATTTGGGCCAGCCGCCTCAGAGACTCCGGAACGTTCCACCCAATTTGGGCCAGCCACCCCGGAGGCTCCGGGTCGCTCCACCCAGATTGGGCCAGCCACGCCGGAGACTCCGGACCGCTCCACCCAGATTGGGCCGGCCACCTCGGAGACTCCCGGTCGCTCCACCCAGATTGGGCCAGCCACCCCGGAGACTCCCAGTCGCTCCACCCAGATTGGGCCGGCCACCTCGGAGACTCCCGGTCGCTCCACCCAGATTGGGACAGTCACCCCGGAGACTCCGGACCGCTCCACCCAATCTGGGCCGGCCGTTCCCGAGACTCCGAGTCGCTCCACCCAATCTGGGCCAGCCGCTTCGGAGACTGCTGGATGTTCCACACCGTCTGACGCAACCGGGCAAAAGTCCCCGGTTCTCATTGCGGCAAACGCGGAAACCGGCGACCGGCCACCAGCCGCCAGCAACCAGCAACCAGCAACGCCCGACCCCACCCGCCAGACCGGTGCGGAAAAGCCCGCTCCTGCGCCGAGCCTCATCCCCACTTCCAAGCTCCCGCTGCCCACCTTCACCCTCGCCGAGGGCCTCGAAATCTCCCTCTGGGCCGAAAACCCGCACCTCGCCAAGCCCACGCAGTGCAATTGGGACGCGCAGGGCCGGCTCCTGCGCCGAGCCTCATCCCCACTTCCAAGCTCCCGCTGCCCACCTTCACCCTCGCCGAGGGCCTCGAAATCTCCCTCTGGGCCGAAAACCCGCACCTCGCCAAGCCCACGCAGTGCAATTGGGACGCGCAGGGCCGCCTCTGGGTCGCCAGCAGCGCGCTCTATCCGCAGATCGCCCCCGGCCAGCAGGCCGACGACAAAATCCTCATCCTCGAAGACCCCGGCCACACCGGGAAGGCCACGAAGAGCACGGTCTTTGTGGACGGGCTGCTGATTCCGACGGGCGTCGCTCCTGTGTTGGTCTCTGGTGACTGGTCGCTGGCTTCTGGTAAGAACCAGCCGCCCACCGCCAGCAACCAGCAACCAGCAACCAGCAACCAGCAGCCAGCCCCCCACCGCTGGGCCTGCTACGTCGGCCAGAGCACGGAGATGCTCTACTTTGAGGACACGGATGGCGACGGCAGGGCGGACAGGAAGCGCATCGTCATGAGCGGCTTCGGCACGGAGGACACGCATCACATCGTCCACACCCTGCGCTGGGGGCCGGACGGGCGGCTTTATTTCAACCAGAGCATCTACATCCACACCCACATGGAGACGCCGTGGGGCGTCGTGCGGCTGAACAGC
Source organism: Chthoniobacteraceae bacterium (assembly GCA_044221035.1). Classification (GTDB taxonomy): domain Bacteria; phylum Verrucomicrobiota; class Verrucomicrobiia; order Chthoniobacterales; family Chthoniobacteraceae; genus SXWH01. The sequence goes on from JBGAPU010000096.1 coordinate 13,684, forward strand.
GGCGGCATCTGGGCCTACGACCCGCGCACCGAGCGCGTGGAGGTCTTTGCCAAAGGCTGGATCAACTCCTGGGGCCACGCGTGGGACCAGTGGGGCCAGAGCTTCGCCACGGACGGCGCCGGCAGCGGCGGCATCAACTGGACGTTCCCCGGCGGGCAGTTCGTGACCTACGAGGGCGCGCGCCGCATCCTCCCCAGCATCAGCCCCGGCAGCTACCCGAAGTTCTGCGGTCTCGAGCTCATCTACAGCCCGCACTTCCCCGCCGACTGGCAGGGCACCGCGGTGACGAATGACTTCCGCGCGCACAAGGTCGTCCAATTTCGGATTTCGGATTTGGGATTGGGGAATGCCTCCGCGCCCGGTGCAAATCCGCAGTCCGCAGTCCGCAATCCGCAATCGGGCTATGCGGCGGAGCAGATCTCCACCCTCGTCCAGACCAGCGACGCCACCTTCCGCCCCATCGACGTGAAGCTCGGCCCCGACGGCGCCCTCTACATCGCCGACTGGAGCAACCCCATCATCAACCACGGCGAAGTGGACTTCCGCGACCCCCGCCGCGACCACGAGCACGGCCGCATCTGGCGGCTGAGTGTGAAGGGCGGGAAGCCGGTGAAGTGGGAGGGTCTGGTGGGGAAGAGGAACGTGGAGTTGTCTGCGAAACTCCTCAGCCAGAATCTTTGGGAAAAGCAACAAGCCCGCGCCGTGCTCGGAGCAGACGCAGACGTGTGCGATGGCTACCTTCAATACTGGCTGAAGCTCCGTGGCCCAGAAAGCGACAACATTCGCCAAGTGGACGATTCCCAGATGGAGCACGCCAAGCGCGAGGTTCTTTGGCTGCTGCAAAAGAATGACCTGAGTCTTTCTTCGGAACCCCGCGTCGCATTAAGCGGGGAACCGGGCCTTAGAGCAGTTGCCGCACGGTTCGCAGGCTATCTGGCCGCAAGTCGCTTTCGCGATTCTGTCATGCGCCCGGAGTGTTTCGGACTCAACACGAGTATCGAAGTAACGGTTGCCTCGCTCAAGCAACTGGAAGCGGCTCTGGCACAAACGCCCGAAGCGGATCGGAAACGCGCAGTTGCGCTGAAGAAGGAGATTCAAAAGAACAAAAGTGCATTGGACGAGTTATATGCGGTCGCCAAGGGAAGGGAGTTAGCAATTTCGGAAGCATCCGACCAACTCCATGTTTGGGCCTCGAAGCATCAGGACGAGGTCATCAAAGAACTCGCACCAGCAGCGCGCGACGCGCATCCGCGCGTTCGCATCGAAGTCATGCGCTCGCTCGCCCGCATTCCCACGAGGGAAAGCGCCGCGCTCATCCTCGACGCCGCGGTGAACGCGCCGAAGGACGATGTGTTCTACGACTTCGCCGCATGGCTCAGCGTGAACGACCTCGCGCCGCAGGTCGCCGAGTGGGTGGAGAAGAATTCCACCGCGGCTGCCGCGGACCAATCCGCAGTCCGCAATCCGCAATCCGCAATCGCGTCGAACGACGCCAAGGTCGCCTTCGCCCTCCAGTCGCTGCCCGCCGAGCGGAGCGGCCCGCTCCTCTCCAAGATCCTCACGCAGCGCGGCCTCCCGCGCGACGGCTCCGGCCCGTGGATCGAACTCATCGGCGCCGCCGGCGGCCCCGGCGAACTCCGCCTGCTCCTCGACGCGCTGCTCGCCGCCACCACGCCCGACGGCGACCACATGAAGCCGCTCGCCGACGCGAAGCACAGATTCACCGCGCCCGACGCGAACCGCCGCGCCGCCGCCGCGCTCGTCGCCGCCGCCCGCCGCGGGGCAAGGCCCGCGGGCGCCGTCGCCGGGGAACTGGCCCCGTGGCAGTTCTTCATGTATGCGCCGGACAACGCGCTCCCGGATGTCCTCCGCCTCGCCGGCCTGTGGAAGCAGGACGTGCCGACCACCATCGTCTCCGCCATCGACGGCGCGAAATCGGTGCCGCTGCACGACGCGGCCTTCGAGGCGCTGCGCACGCTCGCCACGCCGAAGACCGCGGAGGTGCTCATCAATTACCTGAACGGCACCGGCGACCGCGACATCTCCGCCGCGAACCGCCGCCGTGCGCTCGCCGCACTCGCCGGTTTCCGCCCGAACGAGGCGATGAAGCACCTCCTCTCCGTCGTGCAGGAGACGCCCGAGCGCGATCAGATCCAGCTCTGGCGCGGCCTCTTCGCGAGCGCGCCCTTCATGCAGCGCTTCACGCAGGCGCTGCCCGACGGCCTGCCGCCCGCCTCCTACGTGACCGCCCTCCGTGCCGCGCGCGAACTCGGCCGCAAGGGACAGCCGCTCGCCGCGAAGCTCGGCCCGCTCGTCGGCGAGAAGGCCGCCGCGCCTTCCACCGGCCCCGCCAATTACGCCGACCTCGCCGCGCGCGCGAAGAAGGACGGCGACCCCGTCGCGGGCGAGGCGCTCTACCGCCGCACCGCGAGCGCCTGCGTGACATGCCACGCCATCGGCGGCGCCGGCGGCAAGCTCGGCCCGGACATGACGAGCATCGGCGCCAGCGCGCCGCTCGACTACATCATCGAGAGCGTGCTCGACCCCGCCGCGAAGGTGAAGGAGGGCTTCCACGCGTTCGCCTTCAAGCTGAAGGACGGCAGCGAGGCCATGGGCATCCCGTCGCGCGAGACGGCCACGGAGCAGTTCATCCGCACCATCGCCGGCGAGCAGCCGCTGCAGAAGGCGGACATCGTCTCCAAGAAACTCGCCGACGGCGGCGCGAGCCTCATGCCCGCCGGCCTCACGAACGCGTGGACCGACCGCGAGCGGCTGAACCTCTACGCCTTCCTCGGCGAACTCGGCCGCCCCGGTCCCTTCGACGCGAGCAAGAACAACGTCGCCCGCGTGTGGCAGCTCTCCGACACCGGCAAGGTGGACGGCACGCTGAAGATCGACATGAAGACCGCGATCTCCCCCGTTTACACGCTCGTGGACGGCCGCCTCACGAAGGATCTCATCGCGCAGAGCGCCGCCATTCTCATGCCGAAGAACGACACGGTGCAGATCTACGCGCGCTTCCGGGCCGCGGGAGGCAGGACGAAGTTCAACCTCGCCGGCGTGACGAAGGCGTGGCTCGACGGCCGGCCCCTCGCCGTCGCGAGCGAGCCCTCGCCGACGATCGAACTCACCGCCGGGGAGCACGTCTTCACCGTGGAGGTGAACGCGAAGACCCCGCCCGAAGTCGTGCGCGTGGAGTCCCCCGGCGTGAACTTCCTCGGCGACTGAGCGGAGCGCCGGCGCCCACGCCGGCCGCGAACCGACCGCGCGGCGCCATTCCTCACCGGAGCCCCGTCCGGAGCCCCGTCTCCGGAATCGTTTGGCAAACACGGGAGCTGCGCGACACTTGACCCATGATTGTGAACGCCCCCGCCCAGCCAGACTCCGGCACCTCGCTGCGCACCAGAGCCGTGCGGCAGGTGAAGCGGATCATGATCGCCATCGTGGGAGGCACCGTGCTCCTCTTCGGCATCGCGCTGATCTTCCTTCCCGGCCCGTCGATTCTCGTGATCCCCGCCGGCCTCGGCATCCTCGCAATCGAGTTCGCGTGGGCGAGGCGCTGGCTCGAGCGCGTGCGCTCGCTGACGAAGCGGCGGAAGAGCTAGCCCGGGAATCGGCTACGCGAGCAGCGGCGTGATCACTTCGCCGTGCACATCCGTGAGCCGGCGGTCGATGCCGTTGTGGCGGAAGGTGAGCTTCGTGTGATCGATGCCGAGCAGGTGCAGGATGGTCGCGTGGATGTCGTAAACCTGCGTCGGGTGCTTGCGGTCGAGCGGCTTGTAGCCCCACTGGTCGCTTTCGCCGTGGGTGATGCCGCCCTTGATGCCGCCGCCGGCGAGCCAGTTGGTGAACACATACGGGTTGTGGTCGCGCCCCTTGCCGCCCTGCGAGGACGGCATGCGGCCGAATTCGGTCGTCCACAAAATGATCGTGTCGTCGAGCATGCCGCGCTGCTTCAGGTCCTGGATGAACGCCGCGCAGCCGCGCGCCATGCCGAGCGAGAGCGGGCCGTGGTCGCGCAGCACGTCCTCGTGCGAGTCCCAGTTGCGGCGCGGGAAGCCGTTGTCGTTGCCGCTCCACACCTGCACGAAGCGCACGCCGCGCTCGAGGAGCCGCCGCGCGGCGAGGCATTTCTGCGAAAAGTAAAACGTCTCCTCGTCCGCGTTGATCTCCTTCGGCCACGTCTGCGCGCCGCGGTCGAGCCCGTAGAGCTTCAGCGCGTGCTCCGGCTCGGCCTTGAGGTTCAGCGCCTCGGGCGCGGCGAGCTGCATTTTCGCGGCGAGTTCGTAGCTGCGGATGCGCGCATCGAGCCGCTGATCGCCCTCGCGCGAGGACGCGTGCGTGCGGTTCAGCTCTGCCATGAGCAGCTGCGCGGCGGCCTCGCTTTTCGGATTCACAAAGTCGCCGCTCTTGTGCGGGAAAAGATCCGCGATGGGAGTCTCCGTGCCGGGGTAGATGATCGTGCCGCTGTGCTGCGACGGGAGGAACGCGGAGTCCCAGTTCTTCACGCCGTTCGAGCCGAAGCCGCGATGATCCGGCAGCACGACGAACGTCGGCAGATTGTCGTTCATCGAGCCGAGCCCATAGCTCACCCAGCACCCCGCGCCGGGAAATCCCGGAAGCTGGAAACCCGTCGCCTGCAGCAGCGTGGCCGCGGAGTGGACGCCCGATTTGCCGACGAGATTGTGGATGAACGCGATGTCGTCCACGACGGAGCCGAGCGGCGCGACGGTGTCGCTGAGCATTTTGCCACTCTGCCCGTAGGGCCGAAAATCCCACGGCGGCTTCAGCCACGGCCCGAGCCCGTTTTGGAACGCCTCGACGTGCTCGCCGAAATCGCTCGGCTGCCCGTGCCGCTTCACCAGCTCCGGCTTGTAGTCGAACAAATCAATGTGGCTCGCCGCACCCGCCATGAAGAACTGCACGACGCGCTTCGCCTTCGCGGGATGATGCAGCTTTCCGTCAAACAGCCCGCCGCCCGCCAGCGCGCGCTCACCGCCAAGCATCGAGGCGAGCGCGATGCCGCCAAGCCCGCCGCCCGAGCGCCAGAGGAATTCGCGGCGCGAGATTCCCGCGTGCGGTTGTGGTTTATGAAAAGGCGAGTCGTTCGTCATGGCTGCGAAGTCATTGGGGATTCGCCGGCGTCGGCGCCGGGCCGCGCAGCTTGCTCCTCAGCCAGCCGAGCACATTTGCGACGTCGGCGGGAGGCAGCGCATCCGCGAATGGCGGCATGAGCGACGACGTCAGCCGCTGGACGCCGGCGACTTCCTTGCGCAGCACGGTCTGCTCGGCGCCACCCGGCAGCATGAGCCTCAGGCTCGTCGCGCCGTCGTCCTTCAGCACGCCCGCAAATGCGGCGCCGTCGCGCTTCGTCACGAGCGTCGTCTCGTAGCCGGGCCGGATGCGCTCGCCGGGCGTGAGGATTTCATGCAGCAGCGACTCCTCCGACATACCGAGCTGGCCGAGCAAATCGGGGCCGACCTCCTTTCCCTCGTCGCCAATGCGGTGGCACGTCGCGCACGTCTGCACGAAGACCTCGTGCCCGCGCTTCAAGTCACGTTGCTGCGCGAGGGCCGCGAGGTATTTCCGGAAAGTCGCCTCGCTGACTTTCGCCTCCGCTACCGTTTGCACGGCGACCGGGGGAGTGGGGGCTTTGCCAGCCACAGCCTTCGGCGCCTTTGCCATGCCGGAGGGCAGGGCCGTCTGCAATGCGGGCGCCGCGCTTTCGATGAGCTTCAGCGTGCGCGCGAGTTCGGTGTCGTCGCGCCGTGTCGCGATCATCTGCGCGAGCGGTTCGAGCAGGGGTGTGGCGCCGCCGGGTTCATGCAGTAGCTCCGCCAGCATGTCTGCACCTCTCCCGTGGAGCGAAGAAAGGAGCGCGGCGTCCATCCAATGCACGCCGAGGTGCTTGCGTGCGTAACTTGCGAGCATCGTCAGTGCGTGTGCGTCGTGTGCTTCACCGAGGCTCAACGCAAACTGGATTTGCACACGGGGCTCACGCTCTACGGCGGCAGCAGCGAGGACGGCGTCGAGCAGCGCGCGCCCGTCCTCCGCAGCGAGCCAGCGTTCCGAGAGCTGCAGCGCGTGAATGCGCACGGCGGCATCGCCGTGTTTCACGAGCGGCAGCAAATCCGCGGCAGCCAGCGCGCCGAGCTGGTCGAGCGTCCGCATCGCGGCGATGAGCGCGGAAGGCGCGGCGTCCTTCCCGCCAATCAGCGAGCGCAGTGCGGAAGCCGCGGACTTCTCCCCGCGCTCGACGAGCAGCCGCTGCGCAGTCTGCCTACGCCAAAACAGCGGGCTCGCGAGTTCCCGCACGAGTGCGGCGGCAGTGAGCGCGCTCATGTCGGTGGCTTCCGCGCGCGGCGCGTCCTTGTGCGTGAGCCGGTAGATACGGCCGCGGTCGGCGCCGTTGTAGAGACCGTATTGTTGCTGCAGGTGGCGCGGGATGGCGGAGTAGTCCTCGATGATCTCGCGGTAGTAATCCACGACCCAGATCGCGCCGTCCGGCCCGTGGGAGAGCTGGATGGGATGGCTCCACGGATCGCGCGTCGCCGCAAACTCCGACGCCTCCTCGCCCGGCGCGCGGCGCAGCTTCAGCCCGGGGCCGTCCTGCTCGATGAGCGAGCGGTGGATCACATTTCCCGAGGGTTCGCAGATGAAGTAGTTCCCGCGCAGCCCCGGCAGCGCGCTGTCGCGATAGACGAGCGGCCCGCACGCCGACGTAAACCAGCCGCCAGCCTCGCTCTCCGCCGCGCCATAGCGGTCCCGGTAGTATTTGAAATACGCGGGGTCGTCCGCGCGCTTCTGCCGCCACGGATGCGGCGGCGCGAGCGAATGGACGCGTCGGTCGCCCGTGGCCACCTGCAGGGACGGCGTGCTGATGTCTGGATTGCGGGCGAGCGAGCGCCACGGCAGCGGCACAACGAAGTAGCTGGTCGTCGTGGTAACCACGAATCGGTTGCCGCTTTCCGTCGTCGTAAATCCAAATGTGTGCGTGCCGCCGCTCACCGGCTCGATGGCGGTGCCGTCGGCGCGGATGCGGAAATCGGAGTTCGGCAACTGCACCGGCTCTCGCAGATGCGGCCCCGTGATTGTTCCACCGCCCCATCCTCGGCCAAAATAGATCCACCCATCTGCGCCCCACTGCGGCGAATTGATGCCGCGCTCAAGCGCGCCGGTGCCGAAGCCCGTGAAGAGTATCTCGCGCGTCTCCGCCTTTCCGTCGCCGTCGTGGTCGGCGAGGAAGACGATGTGCGGCGCGCATGCGACGATGATGCCGCCGCGTGCGGGCACGATGCCGTAGGCCGGCGGCAGGTCGCCCGCCCACACGTCGGCTTTGTCCATGCGGCCATCGCCGTCCGTGTCCCGCAGCCGCTTCACCACGCCGAATGTCCCCGCTTTCGCAGCCTGCTTGAACTTCTCATCCGCCTGCACGCGGCGCACCTGCGTGTCGAGCTGGCCGGCCTTGTTCAGCTCCTCGATGTCGAGCTGGCCCTCGAGGTTGTAGCCGTGCAACTCGGACACAAAGAGACGCCCGCGCTCGTCCCAGCAAACGCCCGACGGCGATGCGATGAGCGGTTCGCTCGCGACGACCTCCATGCGGAATCCGTCGGGCAGTTTGAAAGCCGCGGCGCTCTGCTCGGGCGTGAGCGGCTTCGGTGCGTCGTCAGGCTTCGGGATTTCCGCGAAGGCGGAAACAGTGATGCAGCTTGCGAGGAGGAGGTGCTTCATCGGCCGTCAGTCCACGAAGGTGAACTCGTTGAGGTTCAGCAGCACGCGGCAGAGATTCGGGAGGCCGTTGGCTCTTGCGAAGGTGGTGAGCTTTTCCAGTTCGGCGGGAGTCGGCATGCGGCCGAAGGCGAGCTGGTGTGCGCGCATCAGTTGTGCGGCGAGGTCGGGTGCTTCGCGTTGCAGGCGCGCGGCGAAGCGGTGCGACTGCGTGAGCATGAAGCCGTTGTTGAGCAGCGCGAGGGCTTGCAGGGCGGAGAGGCTTTCGTTGCGGCGGTCCACGCGCATCGAGGGATCGGCGCAGTCGAGCGAGGTCATCCACGGATGCGTCTGCGAGCGGACGATGAATCGGTAGATGGAACGGCGCCACGTCTTCGGGTCGTCGGGATTCGCAAGGCCGTATTCGTAGTGCGGCGAATGCTGCGGGTGCTCGATGACGAAATCCTGCCAGCCCGGACCGCCGGCGGAGAGGTCGAGCGTGCCGCTCACGGCGAGCACGGAATCGCGCACCGCCTCCGCCTCGAGCTTGCGGCGGTTTTGCCGCCAGAGCAGTGCGTTGTTCGCGTCGATGGTAGCCGCTTTGGAAAAGTGCTCAGTGCTCAGTTCTCGGTGCTCAGTTTCACCACCGTGCGCCGTCTTTGACTGAGCACTGGGCACTGAGGACTGAGCACTGGATGCCTGCCGATACGTCGCGCTCGTCACGATGAGTTTGTGCAGTTCCTTGAGTGAACCGTGCATGTCGTCTCGGAATGTTGTCGCGAGCCAGTCGAGCAACTCGGGGTGCGTGGGCAGCGCGCCGTTGCGGCCGAAGTCATTTGGTGTCTCCACGAGTCCGCGGCCGAAGTGATACTGCCAGACGCGGTTCACGATGCTGCGCCAGGTGAGCGGATTGCGCGGGTTGGTGATCCACTTCGCGAGTGCGGCGCGGCGTTCGCTCTCGGGCGAGTCGGGCGCGACATCGAAGCGCGCTGGCGCAAAGTGGAGCGCGGAGAGCGAACCGGCGGTCATTTCCTTTCCCGGCTGAGTGACCTGGCCGCGAGCGAGCAGGAAAATCGGGCGCGGCTTGCCGCCGTTCGCGCCGGTGCCGGTGAATGTGCCGGAGCCCGTGTGAATGCCGCCCGCATAGACGAGGCTCGGCGCGGGCAGCTTCTTCAACTCACCGGCAATGCGCTTTGATTCCGTGAGCAGCGCAGCGCGTTTCGTCTTGGTGGCTTCGTCGGCGAAACTGAGCAGCAGCGCGTCGCGCTCTTTGATGAGTTGTTCCTTCTCGCCCGGCGTCTGCGCGACGGGTGCGATGCCGTCGGTGAGGTTGGTCTTCCGCCAGCGCGGCGGTGCCTCAATGGAATCGAGCGCGGTGACGGGCTTGCCTTGCGCGACGTTCTTGCCGTCGGCATCGAAGACCTGCAGTTCGGCGAGCGCGAAGATGAAGTCGTCCTTGCGCGGCGCGAGCTTCACGGCGGTCACGCGCACGTAGCGGCCTGCGATGCCGTCGTCCTTCGCGCCTCCGGTCGTGAATGCTACGAGGCCGGGATTTTTGAAATCGGCCATGAAGGTCGCGTCGTGCTTGCGCCACAGCAGCGCGACGTTGCTTTTGAATTCTGGGTCGTCGCTCGCCTCGATTTTGAAGCGCACGGGAAAGCCGAAGCCTGCGCCGATGGCGTTGAAGTCGTCGTAGCAGGGCAGGAGCGTGACGTGGTCAATCGGCATCGTCTTTCCGAGATCCACCTGCACCCATTTCACCGCGTCCTGCGTCTTTGAAATCGTGCTGTGATAGCCGAAGTCGGGGCTCGTGTTGCCCTGCTTTTGCGCCGCTGCTTTCGATGCGCCGTCGATGCGGCGGGTGAGCGTGGTGAACTTCTCGCCGGCCGACTTTTTCAACGGCTCCTCGAGTGCGGCGAGCGCGTCGTCGGTCTCGCGCTGGCGGCGTGTCAATTCGGTGAAGCGCGCGTTTGTCGCGTCGTCGGCGTAGTATTTCCGGTCGGTGCGATCGAGCGCGGCGAAGACGGTCTGGAGCGAGTAGTAGTCCTCCTGCGTGATGGGATCGAACTTGTGGTTGTGGCACTGCGCGCAGTGGATCGTCGTGCTGCAGAAAGTGCCGATCGTGTTTGCGACCATGTCGTCGCGGTCGAGGTGGCGCGCGATTTTGCCGTCCACTTTCGTCTCCGGCACCTCGGCGTGGCCGATGTAGTCCCACGGTCCGGCGGCGATGAAGCCGAGCGCTTCAATGCCGTCGCGCGTGCCGGGGAAAAGCATGTCGCCGGCAATCTGCTCCTGCACGAATCGCGCGTAGGGTTTGTCCTCGTTCAGCGCGCGGATGACGTAGTCGCGATACGGCCATGCGTTCGGGCGCGGCTTGTCTTTGTCGTAGCCGTGCGTGTCGCCGTAGTGGACGACGTCGAGCCAGTGCCGCGCCCAGCGCTCGCCGTGGCGCGGAGAGGCGAGCAGGCGGTCGGCGAGGCGTGAGAGGGCTTCGTCGCGTGACTGGTGACTGGTGACTGGTGACTGGTATTCGCGCACGAACGCTTCGACTTCCTCGGGCGTCGGCGGGAGGCCGATCAGATCAAAGTAAAGCCGACGGCAGAGCGTGCGGGCGTCGGCTTCGGGTGAGGGCGTGAGGTTTTTCCCGGCGAGCGTCGTGCGGATGAATGCGTCTATGGGGTTAGTGCTCAGTGCCCGGTTCTCAGTGCTCAGTTTGTTGTCAGCCAGTTCGGCTGGTTTCACTGAGGACTGAGAACTGAGAGCTGAGAACTTCACCTCTGGCACCGCGGGGCGCGTGATGGGCTTCAGGCTCCACCAATCGAGCGGGTCGCGCTTGGCGACGGATTTGTCTTCGGGCCAGTTGGCGCCCTGATCGATCCATGCGCGGAGGATGCCGATTTCCTCCGCGGTGAGCGCCGGCTTTCCGCTTTTCTTCGGCGGCATCAGCATGTCCGCATCGAGGCCCGCGACGAAATGA
>JBGAPU010000097.1:0-23691 GCA_044221035.1 Chthoniobacteraceae bacterium
GGTGCCGTCAACGGAGGTCATCAGCTACGCCTATTCCAGTGACTCCTTCAACGGCTCGGGAAAGGGTGAATACACCTATACGAACCCAACAACGGGAACGGCCACGACGCTTACATCTCAGTGGTTGACTGGCCAGGACCTAGCCGACTATTCGAAGATGAAGGGTCTTTCCGGTGTTCCGGCAGCTTCCGACGGCCCTGGGGAATGGGTGACCGAATGGGTGGATGGGGTGGAACCGATCCGCGATCCGAGCGGCGAGATCATTGAGGATGCGAATGGTGAGCCGCTTTTGAAGGGCGCTTGGTCTGGTCTTCACCACGAATTCATACCGCAATACGGGCTGGTGACGGTCGGAGCGACCGTCTCCAATGACCTCATCGCTTCCCTGCCGCCACCGCCACCCTTGGACGCGACGGAAATTGCCGGAGCTTGGAACGCGGGAATGACTTATCAGTTCACCGATGTTCCAGAGTCAGCCACACAAAGTGGTGAGCCAATTACCAGTTCCGCGTATGACGGGATGCGCGACCAGTGGCTCATCATCGCCCGTCCAACGGAGGAGCAGCGGGCGCTCCTTTCGCCGGGTGGCGGGTCGATAACCGCGAGCAAGTCCGGAAACAGCCGCGACGAATCGCGCTCCTTAATCTGGCTGCAAACCGACAACGGCGGCCCCGCGGCGCAGGATATTGTTCGGACTTTTGCAAAGACGGTCACTAGCAGCGCCTCACCCGGGGCTCCCCAGCAAGTCTCCTACTTTCAAGTGTCAATCCACAAGGATCAGAACGTCTCCGCATTCGTCGACGTTACGGCGGCTGAGGGAACTTTCGTAGCGGTTGGGGAGATACAATTTAAATTAAGCAGCGATTTGAACAATGACGGCAATGTAGGTGATGATAAAGACCGTAGCCTCCAAATGCTTGGAATGGAAGATGGCGCTAGTTATGCGGCAAGGGAGAAGGCGAAAGAATTTCTATTTGTAAATGACAAGCTCTCCAACGGTGTGTGGGACAAAGAGGATATAGATCACAACAGACCAGCAAGTGAAATCAATGATGACGATGCCAAGGAGCTAAAGACAGCCTGCGCAGAGACAAAGGGTGCTGTTTGGTTTGAATATGAGGGCGGCGACATCTCGAAGCTCGCATTCTACAAGACGAAGGAATGCAGGCCTATAGACAAGGTGACATTTCCGTTTACGTTGTCACCGATGAATCAGTTGCCCGGGAAGCTTTGTATCCGTGCCGAGGGCAATTGGATGCAGCAAGTGGAAGGCAAATTAGTGATGCGACTCGGCAAGATAGACAAAAGCGAGATTTGGGCTTCAGACATGCTGCGATTGACGGTAGTCAACCAAATTGGTGACACAAAATATTTTCATGCCGCACGGGATTACATGCTTGAGCAAAATGCTCGCCTACATGTTCGCTATTTCAAATCCGGCTACCACGAAATCCGAATTACATCCATGCGACACGAGAGCACTGATATGAAGGTTATTGAGACCTATCACACTGCTCCAAAGCTTTATGGAATGCCCGCTGTTGTAGCGGCAACCGCTGCCGCAATCCCCGAAGGTTATTATGACCTCATTTTAAACGGCAACTTTTGTTATTTCCCCGGCGGTATCTCCGGACGAGGCGCGGGAATACTCAAAAAGGATATGACTTCTCGTTGTTTCGGTGGCTGCGTGGTTGCTGGTGTTGTAAGTGCAGCCACCTCCGTCGGCGGCACGAGTCATTATGAACAGCCCAGTGCTGAATATTTGAGCGCATCTGGAAAGGGAACTTATGCCATAACTACTGGTGTTGTCCCGCTCAGTCCTCCAATCCATCAGGCTGCGTTAGGCGGGTTTGCTAGCAATCTTCTGGGGGCAGACGGAGGCGCGGTGCGTAACATTAATCCGTGGTTTGGTATAGCTGAATTTGGCGCGCAATCTGATCGCAAGAAAGTGATACTTACTGTCACACAGACCGCAGGCACCACCCAGTATCCGGTTCAGGAACTCGTCGATCGCCTGAAGCTCTCAGGCGTCCCGCTTTTGCCAGGAGGAGAGGGACACATTTTGTGTGTTGCTGGAGATGGTGGGACTTCATGTGCTGTTGCCCATCGAATCGAGGGCGATAGAACCCGCGTAAAGTATGCTGGGGATAAACATGATGGAAGCAATTACTGGATAAACACCTATGTTGCCTTCAAATCAGAAAAGCCAAGACCATAATGAAAACCTCGTCTCTCCAAATAATTGTTTCCATAGTTGCTTTTTTGGGCTTTGGGCGGTGCGCGGCTCAAACTCCAGCGTCCGAATTCGATGAGAATGCGATAAGGGCGATACAAGACTCATTAATTCCATCTCAAGAGTTTCAGACGTTGATTCTGGCTTTCGAGGCATCAAGCAATAGTGTTGCCAAGGCGGCAAAGTGGGAGCAATTGGTTATTTCTGCATCTGAAGGCTTGCTCTCTTCTTTGTGGTCGGAACCGGCAAACGGGTGGAGACTTATCGAGTTTCCTGCAGCCGGAAATCTTACTTTAGAGGATGCGCGAAATCAGCCGTGGAATCGAGCATTTTACACCAAACTGGTCGCACAGAACCCACCTCAGGCGGTTCATTTGCGCGGTGCGGGAGCGCTAATGAAAGTAGCGGCTAACGACGGAGAACAGTGGGCGAACGACATGCTTTTGGATGTTGTCCAGCGGCCTGATAGCAATTTTAAGCGTCTCACTTACTGGTTTACATCGGGCTTCGGACAAGACGCGGAAGTGATTAACTGGTCGGTCGATTGGAATGCGTGGCAGCAGGCTTACAACGCTGCAAACGCTCTTGGGAAAGCAATCATCTTGAAAAATGTGACGATGTTGGCTTTGAAGCGCAACGAGTTGACGGTTGCTGGAGCGATAAATCTTTCAGCCTTGTCGGGAGGTGATCGGGAGTTGAAGGCAATTGCAATTGCTTTTGGAGATCCCGCTCTTGGTTCTGAAGTAACTGCGAAATGGGCGGAAATTGCGAGCGACCCATCCGATCCTCAGATCCAAGCTCTTGCTCGAGAACTCCGGAAAAAGTGGGGTCTTAGTGATTAGTGCGGGTGATGCAGTATGGCGTGCAGCCACAAAAATCCGATAACCCAAACCTTTGTTTTCGCATAATGCCCGACCCGAGCATCCCTCAGATTGCCATTCAGTCGCATGCCGCCGCTCTGCAAGGCGCAGTGGAGCGGCACGGCGCGAATGCGACGCGGTGCAAGATGTGGAGCGGCGCAGGGGTGGCGGGGATGATTCTGCTCGGTGTGGGACATGGGCCGTCGGCGGGGCTGCCTTGGGCGGCGGGGATGGTGGGGCTCCTGGCGCTGTGGGATGCCTGCAACGTGGCGATGGGGCGGCGGGCGGTCGGGGCCTACAGCCGGTTCATGGCGCGGGTGCCGCTGAATGGCGGGAACCTGCCGAAGGCGGAGGAGTGGCTGGTGCTGCCGGGGGCGGATTTGGGGATTCGGGATTTGGGATGCGTGATTCGGGCGTTGGGCTCGCTCACGGTGTGGCCCTTTTACGGGGCGTTGCTTTCGCTGCTCGTCGCGTTTTATCTGCAAGGGCCGATCGGTGGGGAGGCCGGGCCGCAATCCGCAGTCCGCAATCCCAAATCCGCAATGCCCGCCGCCTCCCAGCCGGTGAGCGTGTCGAAGGCGCCGCCCTCGGCCATCCGCCCCGCGACCCCGCCACCCGTCTCCCCCTTCAAGCCGGTGGCCCCGCCGTCCGGCGTCCGCATTCCCGGCGTAGGTGGGGCGCAGCCGGTTCAGCCGGTTCAGCCGGTTCGGTCTGGTCAGCCTGGTCCGATTGGTCAGCCCGGTCAGCCCGTGCAGCCCGGCGTGCGTGTGATGCCGAACGGCCCGCCGCCCAACCCTCAAGGGGCGAAGATCTCCCCTCCGAGTTCGCCGGCAAATGCCGTGTCTCCATCAACGGCCCCAGCAGGACCGGCGCCCGCTCCCAATGGCCTTCCGTCCAGCGGGGACAAATCCAAACCTCCGGAACCTTAATCCGAATCCGTGAGCGCCGTGATCCTGTCGTCCAGACTCTCCCCAGCGCAACAGGCAAACCTTTTGCCACGATGGCCGAAGGCATGAAAGCCCCGTGACGGAGGGCTGCATCCGCCCGGGCGATGAAGCGCTCCCATCTACCGACAAAATCCATGAAAGGCCCTGCAAGAGCGAAAGCATCAACGGTGGCGAAGCCACGAGTTGTGAATCTTCATGACGAATTCATGCCGATTGACCACGGACTCCGGGATGATTTTTCATTCCTGCGGTTCAAGCATGCCATTGAGGAGCAACTCATCGAGCATTTGGATGCACAAATCAGGCAGCACGCGAAAAATCCAAAATCCAGCACGGCGAATCGAGGGCGACTGAAGGCGGAGCGAACCGGTGCCGGCAAGGAACTGAAGGATGTGGGGGAACGAATCGAGCAGGCGTTTGAAGCCATCAGCACGGGCGTCAATGTGCTCTTCGATCTGGCGAATGCCGACTCCTCCGAGGCAGCGAAGCGCCTCACGACCGGGATTATCCATGCCTGTCTGAAACTGATGCTTTTGGAGAAGGCGAAGCCAGAACTCACCAAGCTGGTCGCGCAGGATCAAACCTTGTGGCCGCTCCTCACGAGAGGGGAGCCGGGCTGGGAGAAGAAGGCTGTGAGGCGAGTCGCGAAGCTGAATCTCGGAGAGGGGCTGGGAATGTGGCGCACACGCTTTCGCAATGCCCGTGGAAGCGACGCGAACCTGCCTGCCCGCCGCTGGGCAAAGGCCGCTGTCCGGACGATAGAGAGCACGCGGATGCGGTATGCCTTGTTCCATGAGCTTGTTAAAAATACGGGTTCCGCGGAAAATCTCGCCGTTCTTTGCGAGCAGGGCGGATGGGAATTCGGAGAGCGGCCCGCGTGGGTGGAAGGTGCGGCGAAACTGAGCACCCTCTCGCCGGAAACCCTGCCTGCATGGAAGGCCGTGATCCGAAGATTGATCCGCGAGGAGAAACCGGATTTCCACGCGCATGATGACTGGATTACACAACGCAATACTGCGAAAGCGAGCGGGCGCGACACTTTAGGCGAGATTCAAAATGCGATCCTCGATGACATCATGAGTGCGCTTTCGCGCATCGTTCCGCGCGAGTAACTGCCGAAACTCGCCTGCCGAAATTCAGCAGACGAAGTAGGTGATGCGGAGAGACCATTTCGGCTCATCGTCTCACGCATGAGCATGATCTCTGTCAGTTCCTCGGCCATCCGCGCAATCGGCTACGAAGACGGCACTCTGGCCGTCGCGTTCCACTCCACCGGCACCTACTACCACCACGGCGTCTCGTTTTCGCTCTTCGAGCGATTCCTGCACTCCGGGTCGAAGGGCGCCTTTTACAACACCCACATCCGCGGGAGGTATGCCTGAGCCCATGGCCAAGACGGCTTCACCCAAGCAGATCGCCGCGAACCGGCGGAACGCGCAGAAGTCCACCGGACCCCGGACGCCGGCGGGGCGCGAGGCTTCCAGGATGAATGCGATGAAGCACGGGATCCTGTCGAGGCAGGTGCTGGTGGACGGGCGTTTCTACAGCGAGAGCGCCCGGGAGCTGGAGGCGCTGCAAGCGCGGTTTTGGGAGGAACTTCAGCCGGAGGGCCCGGTGGAGGAGATGCTCGTGGACCAGATCGTGACCGCGCACTGGCGGCTGCGCCGTGCATTGACCGCGGAGTCCGGGGAGATTGCGCTGAGCGTGGACCGGGGATGCGTGCGGCGCGCGCACGGGCCGAACCCAGTCGGCCTGTGGCTGAATTGGTTCCGCAGCGCCGACATGGCGGGCGAGATGCTGGACTCGCGTGCCGGCAGTGCAATCCTGGAGGGCTGGCTGTGCGACTTGCGGGCGGGTGTCGAGAAGGCTGGGGAACTCACCACGGAGGCGCTGGAGTCATTCGTCCGGCTGTGCGGCGGCAAGCCAAACAGTCTGAGCGAACAGATGAGGGTGCTCCGGGAAACGCTGGGACAGCCGGCGGATGGTTCCAATGCCGGTGCCGTGGCGGCGTGGAAAAAGTCCGAGACGCTCGCCTTTCTCGACAAGCAAATCGAGAGGGCGCACTCGGAATTCCTGAACCACAGCGAGGACGAGGAATGCATCGAGCGGGCGCGGCTTGGGGCGTCTGTCCTGCCGTCAGCGGGTGCGCTCGACAAAATCCTGCGCTACGAGACGAAACTGGAGCGGCAGATTTTCCGCGCGATGGCGCAACTGGAGCGTGTGCAGCGGATGCGCCGGGGCGAGGCGATTCCTGCACCGCTCTCCGTGGAAGTTTCTGACCGGGGGTGAGGCAAATGCAATTTTTGCCAAACGAACCCATTTTGGCCCCGATGCATGCGCGGCATTTTGCCCCAAGAATGCCCCGCAGGATGAGACGCCCTGCCTTAAAGCGGCGCGGCGGCCTTGTGCCAGGTGGTGCTTTGTTCGTAGGCGTGCGCGATTCGCAGCAGCTCCGCCTCCTTGAACGGCTGGCCGATGAGCTGCAGGCCGATGGGGAGCTTCTTTCCGTCCTCATCCGCAAAGCCGCACGGAATGCTGATGCCGCAGGTGCCGGCGAGGTTGCAGGCGATGGTGAAGATGTCGGCGAGATACATTTTCAGCGGGTCGTCGCTGCGGTCGCCGGCCTTGAACGCCGGCTCGGGCGTCGTGGGGCAGATGATGGCGTCCACCTTTTCGAATGCCTGCATGAAGTCGCGGCGGATGAGCGTGCGCACCTTCTGGGCGCGGAGGTAATAGGCGTCGTAGTATCCGCTGCTGAGCACGTAGGTGCCGAGGATGATGCGGCGCTTCACCTCGGGGCCGAAGCCCGCGCCGCGTGTCTGGCCATACATCTCGAGCAGGCTGCCGTTGCTGGCACGCGAGCCGTAGCGCACGCCGTCGAAGCGCGCGAGGTTTGCCGACGCCTCGGCGGTCGCGATGATGTAATAGACGCCGACGGCGTGGTCGGTGTTCGGCAGGGAGACCTCGACGATTTCCGCGCCGAGCGACTCGCAGTGCTTGATCGCGGCGCGCACGGCGGCGTCCACCTGCGGGTCGATGCCGCTGATGAAATACTCGCGGGGCATTCCGAGCTTCACACCCTTCAGGTCGCGGCCAAGCTGCGCCGTGTAGTCGGGCACGGGCTCGTCGAGGCTCGTCGAGTCGAGCGGGTCGCGGCCGGAGATTGCGTTCAGCAGGAGCGCGGCGTCCTCGACGGATTTTGTGAAAGGGCCGATCTGATCGAGCGACGATGCAAATGCCACGAGGCCGAAGCGCGAGATGCGGCCGTAAGTCGGCTTGAGCCCCACGATGCCGCAGAGCGCGGCGGGCTGGCGGATCGAGCCGCCAGTGTCCGAGCCGAGCGCGGCGTATGCCTCGTTCGCGGCGACGACCGCGGCGGAGCCGCCGGACGATCCACCGGGCACGCGCGAGAGATCCCACGGATTGCACGAGCGGCCGAATGCGGAGTTCTCCGTCGAGCTGCCCATCGCAAATTCATCCATGTTGCAGCGCCCAAATGGAATCGCCCCTGCTGCGCGCAGCTTTGCGATGACGGTGGCGTCGTAGTTTGCGCGGTAGCCGTCGAGAATCTTCGACGCGCAGGAGCACGGCTCGCCAGCCACGTTGATCACGTCCTTGATCGCGATCGGCACGCCGCCGAGCGGGAGGCTCGCGTCGGCCTTCTCCGCGAGCGCGCGGGCGGCGGCGTAGTCGCGCGAGAGGTAGCCGTGGATTTGCGGGTCCACCGCGGCGATGCGCGCTTCGAGAGCATCGAGGGCTTCGAGCGGCGAAGCCTCGCGCGAGCGGAGCTTGCTGCGGAGTGCGGAGACGGAGAGCGAGGCGAGTGACATTCCTTTTGAAAATCTTCCGGGCTGCGTGCGCGTGTGCCCGCGCTATTCGATCACCTTCGGCACGATGAAGAGCCCGTTCGCGGGGCGCGGCGCATTCGAGAGCGCCTGCTCGCGCGTGAACCAGTCGCGGGGCTCGTCGGCGCGGAAGACGTTCACGACGTGGTTCGCGTGCGCGGTCGGCTCGACGCCGGAGACGTCCACTTTGTTGAGCTTCTCGACGTGCGCGAGCACCTGGCCGAGCTGGCTCTGGAATTTCGCGATCTCGTCGGCGGACAAATCCAGCCGCGCGAGCTGCGCGATGTAGCGGACGTCGAACTGGTCACTCATGGGGCGCGGATGAGAGCGGAAAACCCGCGCGCAGGGAAAGGAAAACGTGGCGCGGATTTCCCGCGGAGATTTGGCCGGGTTCGGCGCCGCTCAATTCGCCATCGTTGCCGTCTCCGTCTTCTCCGCCGGCTTGCTGTCGGGCGGCAGCTCGCCCATCGCCTGCAGCCACCGTTTGCGGGCCTGCTGCGCGAAGCGGTCGAGGCTCGCGCGCTGGTGGGGCTGCAGCACTTCGCGCATTCGGTTGAGCGCCTTCTCAAGAGCCGCGTCGATCTGCGGACGCGACGGCTTGATCGCGTCGTGGAGGTCCGCGCCGGCGTCGTTGATGATCTGCCAGAACTGGTGCGCCTGATCCTCGTCGAGCTTCAGGTCATGCTTGGCGCGCTGCATCATCAGCTTCCGGATGTTCGGCGGGCCGCCGAGGAAGGTCTTGTTGAAGACGTCCATCATCGTCGCAGTGCCGCCGAGGATGCCGCCGATGAACGCGCCGCTCAGGAAAATCAGCACGACGACGAGGATGCCCTTGAGCCGCTTCATTGGTCGCCGCCGAGGTAGTAGTCGAGCACCGGCATGCCGGCGAAGCGCATCGCGTCCACGACGCTCTCGCCGTCCGGCGAGTCATCCCAGTGCGCGTAGGCCCACACGCCCGCGGCCAGCGCAAGCGCGGCGGCGAATGGGCAGAGCCGGGCGGCCCACGAGAGCCACGATGAGCCGCGCTCCTCGCGGATGCGCGCAAGGGTCCGCGCCTCGAAGCCGTATTCGAGGCGGCCGATCATTTCTTCGTCGCGCGTGTCTTGGCGCGCAGCGCGGAAGAGCGCGTCGAGCTGGTGGTCGTCAGTGTTCATTGCTGCGTTCGATGATTTCCCGGAGTCTCGCACGGGCGCGGAATGCCCGCACCTTCACGTTTGCCTCGCTCCAGCCGGTGTGGATGGCGATGTCGCGCACGGTGCGCTCCTCGATTTCCAAAAGGGTGAGCACGAGCTTCTCCTCTGCGGAGAGTTTCCGCATCGCCCAGTCGAGCAGGTCGCGCGCGCGGCCGGCGGCGATGGCCGCATCCACGCCGCTGTCGCGGAACTCGAGCGGCTGGCTTTCGAAGGAATCGAGCTCCACGTGGCCGCGGTGGCGCTTTTCGCGGCGCAGGAAATCGTAGCACGCCGTGACGGTGAGCCGCGCGAGCCAGTGCTCGAACGGCGCGTCGCCGCGGAAAGTGCGCAGCCTTTTCCAAGCGCGCAGAAAAACCTCCTGGCATAGGTCGTCGAGCTGGTGCGGGTCGTTGGCAAAGCGCGAGCAGGTGCCGAAGACGCGGCCCTTGTGCCGGCTGATGAGGTCCGCAAATGCCGAGTCGTCGCCGCCGAGCGCGGCGCGGACGAGTGCAAGATCGCCGGGGACGGCATCGCTCATGCGCGTCGTGCTATCGGCGCGTTCCGCAAAGAGCGGTGCATTCCAGGCGAGGGCGGCGGTGATCATCGTTCGGCATCGTGTTCGTGACAGTGAGACGGACGCGGGCGGGGGAGCCAAGGTTACATTTCACAGCGCGCCGGGATGCGGAGACCGCGGTGTGAAATCCCGCCGGCCGGGTGCCGTTGGACGAACACCGCGGTGTTTCGCGGAGCCGCAATAAGATTTGCGTGGACTTTGAAAGCGCTTCGTTCACGTTGCGCGCCGGAAGAGGCGGCAATCTTCCCCGGCAGCCAATTTCAAAAAAGCGCGAAAAAAACTTCGCGGCCCGCGCGCGCGGGTGCTATGTCGCGCGCCCATTTTGAAGAAATTGAACGCAGCCACACCGACAAACCCGTGTAGCGCCGCACGCCGCGGCACCGCGGAGCAATTGGCGAATGGCGCGTTCCCGCTCTTTGCAACGTGAACACTGAAATGAAGAACCAGGGCCTTCCGCCAAAACAGGGACTCTACGATCCGCAATTTGAACACGACGCGTGCGGCGTCGGTTTCATCGTTCACATGAAGGGCAAAAAATCGCACGACATCGTGCAGAACGCCCTCACGATTCTCGTGAACCTCGACCATCGCGGAGCGACAGGCTGCGAGAAGAACTCCGGCGACGGCGCCGGCATCCTCATGCAGATCCCGCACAAGTTCCTCGCGAAGGTCGCGGGCGTCGCGCTTCCGGCACCGGGGCAGTATGGCGTGGGCAGCCTCTACGGATCGCGCGATGCGGCGGTGCGGAAAAAGGGGCGCGAGCTTTTCGAGCAGATCGCGAAGGGCGAGGGACTCACCGTGCTCGGCTGGCGCGATGTGCCGACGGACAATTCCTCGCTCGGCAAGACGGCGCAGGCGAGCGAGCCGTTCATGCAGCAGGTGTTCATCGGCCGCGGTGCGGGCGTCGCGGATGATGCGGCGTTTGAACGGAAACTTTTTGTGCTGCGCAAAGTGGCGCACAAGGCCATCCGCGGCGGCGGAGTCGATCCGTTCTGGTATGCGCCGAGCATGTCGTGCCGGACGCTGGTGTATAAGGGCATGCTGATGCCGGAGCAGGTCGGGAAGTATTTCTGCGACCTCGCGGACCCGGACATGGAGAGCGCGCTGGCCCTCGTGCATTCGCGCTTCTCGACGAACACGTTCCCGAGCTGGGAACGTTCGCATCCGTATCGCTACATCGCGCACAACGGCGAAATCAACACGCTGCGCGGGAACATCAACTGGATGAAGGCGCGCGAGTCGCTGCTCGGCAGCCCGCTCTTCGACGACATCAAGAAAATCCTGCCCATTGTGAATGAGCAGGGTTCGGATTCGGCGATGTTCGATAACGTGCTCGAGCTCCTCGTGCAGGGCGGCCGCTCGCTGCCGCACGCGATGATGATGATGATTCCCGAGCCGTGGTCGGGTCACGAGTCCATGAGCGAGGAGAAGAAGGCATTTTACGAATACCACTCGTGCCTCATGGAACCGTGGGACGGTCCTGCGTCGGTGGCGTTCACCGACGGCACGATGATCGGCGCGACGCTCGATCGCAACGGTCTGCGCCCCTCGCGCTACT
Organism: Chthoniobacteraceae bacterium; assembly: GCA_044221035.1. Taxonomy (GTDB): domain Bacteria; phylum Verrucomicrobiota; class Verrucomicrobiia; order Chthoniobacterales; family Chthoniobacteraceae; genus SXWH01. Next base: position 11,190 of record JBGAPU010000097.1, read on the forward strand.
ATGTGACGAAGGACGACCTCGTGATCATGGCGTCGGAAGCCGGCGTGCTGCCGGTGGCGCCCGAGAATGTCGCGGCGAAAGGCCGTCTGCAGCCGGGCCGCATGTTCATCGTGAACATGGAGGAAGGCCGCATCGTTCCCGACGACGAGATCAAACAGAAGATTGCGAGCGAGAAGCCGTATCGCCAGTGGCTCGACAAGCACCTCGTGAAGCTCGCGGACATCGCGGACGGCGAGCCTTTGTCGCCGCCGGATCACAAGACCATGCTCCAGCGCCAGCAGGCGTTCGGATACACGTTCGAGGATCTGCGGATGCTCATGGTGCCGATGGCCAAAGACGGGGTGGAAGCAATCGGCTCGATGGGCACGGACACGCCGATCGCGCCGCTGTCTGACAAGCCGAAACTCCTGTTCGATTACTTCAAGCAGCTCTTCGCGCAGGTCACGAACCCGCCGATTGACTGCATCCGCGAGGAAATCATCACGTCGTCCGTCACCACGATCGGCGCGGAGGGCAACCTCCTCGATCCGAAGCCGGAGAGCGCGCACCTCATCGAGCTGAAGACGCCCGTCCTCAGCAACGAGGAGCTCGCGAAGCTCAAGGCGGTGACTGCCGGACAGTTTGCCGCGGTCACGCTGCCGATTCTGTTCGATCCGCGCGGCGGTGCGGCGGCGCTGGAGAAGGCGCTCGACGAACTTTTCGCTCAAGCCGACCGCTCGGTCGCGGCGGGCAAGAACATCCTCATTCTTTCCGACCGCGGGATGAACAAGGACAACGCGCCCATTCCGTCGCTGCTCGCGGTGTCGGGCCTGCATCATCATCTTATCCGCAAGGGCACGCGCACGCAGGTGGACCTCGTCCTCGAAAGCGGCGAGCCGCGCGAAGTGCATCACTTCTGCACGCTCATCGGCTACGGCTGCGGCGCCATCAATCCGTATCTCGCCTTCGAGACGCTGGACGACATGATCCGTCAGGGTCTGCTCGTGAATGTGGACCACAAGAAGGCGGTCGCGAATTTCATCAAGGCCGCGACGAAGGGCGTGATCAAGGTCGCGTCGAAGATCGGCATCTCCACGATGCAGAGCTACCGTGGTGCGCAGATTTTCGAGGCTGTCGGCCTCAACCAGGCAGTCGTGGACAAATACTTCACGACGACCGCGACGCGCATCGAAGGCTCGGACATCGGCATCATCGCGAAGGAAGCCATCGCGCGCCACAGTCACGCATTCCCGGATCGCCAGACGAACGGCCACGCGCTCGACGTCGGCGGCGAATACCAGTGGCGCCGCGAAGGCGAGGCGCACCTTTTCAACCCACAGACGATCCACACGCTGCAGAAGGCCGTGCGCAGCGGCAGCTACGAGACGTTCAAGCAATACAGCAAGCTCGTGAACGAGCAGGTGAAGAATTTCTACACACTGCGCGGGCTGCTCGAATTCAAGCCGCAGACGCCGGTGCCGATCGAGGAAGTCGAGTCGGTGGACGCGATTTTGAAGCGCTTCAAGACGGGCGCGATGAGCTACGGCTCCATCTCCAGCGAGGCGCACGAGGCGCTCGCCATCGCGATGAATCGCATCGGCGGCAAGTCGAACACCGGCGAGGGCGGCGAGGATCCGGCGCGCTACACCTGGACGAATGAGCGCGGCGACTCGAAGAACTCCGCGATCAAGCAGGTCGCGAGCGGGCGCTTTGGCGTCACGGGCCTCTACCTCTCGCAGGCGAAGGAACTGCAGATCAAAATGGCGCAGGGCGCGAAGCCCGGCGAAGGCGGACAGCTGCCCGGCTCGAAGGTGTATCCGTGGATCGCGAAGGTGCGCGGCTCGACGCCGGGCGTCGGCCTCATCTCGCCGCCGCCGCACCACGACATTTACTCCATCGAAGATCTCGCGGAGCTCATCCACGACCTGAAGAACTCGAACCGCCACGCGCGCATCAGCGTGAAGCTCGTCTCGGAAGTCGGCGTCGGCACGATCGCCGCCGGTGTTTCAAAGGCGCACGCGGACGTGGTGCTCATCTCGGGCTTCGATGGCGGCACGGGCGCTTCGCCGCAGACTTCGATCAAGCACGCGGGCCTGCCGTGGGAACTCGGTCTCGCCGAGACGCACCAGACGCTGGTGCTGAACAACCTGCGCTCGCGCATCGCCGTCGAGGCGGACGGCCAGATGAAGACCGGACGCGACGTCGTCGTCGCCGCGCTGCTCGGCGCCGAGGAGTTCGGCTTTGCCACCGCGCCGCTCGTCACTTTGGGCTGCATCATGATGCGCGTCTGCCACCTGAACACGTGCCCCGTGGGCGTCGCCACTCAGGACCCGCAGCTCCGCGCAAAATTCACCGGCGACCCGGATCACGCGGTGAACTTCATGAAGTTCATCGCGCAGGAAGTGCGCGAACTCATGGCGCAGCTCGGCTTCCGCAAACTCACGGACATGGTCGGCCGCACCGATGTGCTCGAGGCGCGCAAGGCTGTCGATCACTGGAAGGCGAAAGGCATCGACCTCTCGAAGATCCTCTACCAGCCGCCCGTCGGCCCCGAGGTCGGACGCTTCTGCACCGAGTCGCAGGATCACGGCCTCGAGAAGTCGCTCGACCTCACGACGCTGCTCGACCTTTGCAAGCCCGCCATTGAGCGCGGCGAGAAAGTGAATGCCACCGTCCCGGTTCGGAACGTGAACCGCGTGGTCGGCACGATCCTCAGCCACGAGATCGTGAAGAAGCACTGGAACGGTCTGCCCGACGACACGGTTCACCTGCACCTCAAGGGCAGTGCGGGCCAGAGCCTCGGAGCATTCCTCGCGAAAGGCGTGACGCTCGAACTCGAAGGCGACGCGAATGATTACGTCGGCAAGGGCATGAGTGGCGGACGAATCATCGTCTATCCGCCCGCGGGCTCCACGTTCGCTGCGGAGGACAACATCATCGCCGGCAACGTCGCGCTTTACGGTGCGACCGCGGGCGAGCTTTTCCTGCGCGGTGTCGCGGGCGAGCGCTTCGCCGTGAGAAACTCCGGCGTGGACACGGTCGTCGAAGGCGTGGGCGACCACGGCTGCGAATACATGACCGGCGGCCGCGTCGTCGTGCTCGGCACCACGGGCCGCAATTTCGCCGCAGGCATGAGCGGCGGCGTCGCGTATGTGCTCGACGAGAAGGGCGACTTTGCCACGCGCTGCAACACGCAGATGGTCGGCCTTGAGAAAATCGAGGACAAGGCCGAGAGCGATGCCCTTTACGCGCTGATCAAAAAGCACGCCGACCTCACGAAGAGCCAGAAGGCCTTCAAGGTGCTCGCGCTCTGGGAGGAGACGGTGCCGAAGTTCGTGAAGGTGATGCCGAAGGACTACAAGCGCGTGCTCCAGGCGCTCAAGAAAGCCGAGGCCGACGGCCTCAGCGGTGACGACGCACTCAACGCAGCCTTCGAGGCCAACGCCCGCGACGTCGCGCGCGTCGGCGGTGGCTAGGGCGAAAAAAACAACTTCGACACGACAATGGGAAAACCAACCGGCTTCATCGAATTCAAGCGCGAGCTTCCTGCGGACCGTGCGCCACTTGAGCGCATCCGCGACTGGGACGAGTTCCACCTGCACATGCCCGAGCCCGCGCTCAAGACGCAGGGCGCGCGCTGCATGGATTGCGGCGTTCCCTTCTGCCACACCGGCACGCTCATCAGCGGCATGGCGAGCGGATGCCCGATCAACAACCTCATCCCCGAGTGGAACGACCTCGTCTTCCGCGGGCTGTGGAAGGAAGCGCTCGAGCGCCTGCACAAGACGAACAACTTCCCCGAGTTCACCGGCCGCGTGTGCCCAGCGCCGTGCGAGGGCTCGTGTGTGCTCGGCATCAGCGAGCCGGCCGTCACAATCAAGAACATCGAGGTCTCCATTGCCGACAAGGGCTGGGCCGAGGGCTGGATTACTCCCGAGCAGCCGACAAAGCGCACGGGCAAAAAGGTCGCCGTCGTCGGCAGCGGACCCGCGGGTCTCACCGCCGCTGCTCAACTCAACAAAGCCGGCCACACCGTCACCGTCTATGAGCGCGCCGACCGTCCGGGCGGCCTGCTCATGTATGGCATCCCGAACATGAAGCTCGACAAGCAGGAGGTCGTCCTCCGCCGCATCCAGCTTTTGGAAAAGGAAGGCGTCACTTTCACCTGCAACACCGAGGTCGGCAAAAATCTCCCCGCGGAGAAACTGCTCAGCGACTTCGACGCCGTCATCCTCGCGACCGGCGCGACCAAGCCGCGCGACCTTCCCATCCCCGGCCGCGAGCTGAAGGGCATCCACTTCGCGATGGAATTCCTCACCGCGAACACGAAGGCGATTTTGGACAAGAGCCGCAACGGCGGGTTCATCGACGCCGCGGGCAAGGACGTCGTCGTCATCGGCGGCGGCGACACTGGCACCGACTGCGTGGGCACCTCCATCCGCCACGGCTGCAAGTCCCTCGTGCAGCTCGAAATCATGGGCAAGCCGCCGCTCGAGCGCGCGAAGGACAACCCGTGGCCCGAATGGCCGAAGACCTACAAGCTCGACTACGGCCAGGAGGAAGCCGCCGCGAAATTCGGCGACGACCCGCGCGTGTATCTCCAAACCGCGACGAAATTCGAGGCCGACGAAAACGGCCACGTGAAGGCCGTTCACGTCGTCAGCGTTGAGTGGAAGAAGAACGACAAGGGCCAGTTCGGCCCCGTCCCCGTGCCCGGCACCGAGAAAGTGCTGCCCGCACAGCTCGTCCTCCTCGCGATGGGCTTCCTCGGACCCGAGCAGCCGCTCCTCGACGCGCTCAACGTCGAGCGCGATCCGCGCAGCAACGTGAAAGCCGACCACGGCAAATACACGACCAGCATTCCGAAAGTCTTCGCCGCCGGCGACTGCCGCCGCGGCCAAAGCCTAGTCGTCTGGGCCTTCAACGAAGGCCGCGGCGCCGCCCGCGAGTGCGACCGCTTCCTCATGGGAGCGACGGATCTGCCGTAGCGCCGGATGCGACCCCGCCGCGGACGGCTTTCCCCGGCACCACGCGTTTCCACAGCCGAAGGCTGAATCTCGAACCCGAAGGCGAGACCTCCCATTGGAGGCGAAACATCGTGCGCGGCGAAGGCCATCATCTCGGCCTGCGTCGACGGGTCGCTGGATGCGCCGGTGAAGGGCGGAAGCGTGTTCGGGTTCCGCGCCGTGGTCACGGTGGCATCGTCGATGTTCCCGGGAGTCACCGAGCCTATCGGGCCCTGCGATCCCTGCGGGCCGCCGGCTCCATTGGCCCCGTTTGTGCCGGGAGTCCCCTGCGGAATGCCGAAGCTCAAGTGGAGCACCCCGGCGGAGATGCTCTCGTTCGCCGCCGCAGCTTCGCCGGGCGGCAGCGTGGTCACATTGTCAATGATCACCCAGTAATCGCACCGGCATTGATGAAGCTTTTATCCGCCGTCCTGCTCGCGGACGTGGTCCGAGTCGGCGAGTTCCCCTTTCTTGGGGTCGGGTGGAATCGCAGGGCGTGGTGATGAGGAAGTGACGGATGATGAACCACTAATGGCGGAATGATGAATGACTGTCGGGGGGCGGCGCTTGCGCTGTCGCATCGGGGAGCGGGGAGGCGTGCGGGCTTGGTTTCCGGGTGCGAAGCGATGAAAACCCGTTTATTTCCAAAGGTTTCCCTTGTTCGATTCCGGTTGGGGCATTATTTTTTCTCTAAGTTCCGTGCGAGCGGAGCAAAGCCCGCCCCGAAATCCCCGTAAAATCCCCGGTGCCTGAGTCTGACTTGGGCACTTTCAGCATCCCCGACATCCCCATGCACACCATGAGAGCATCCACTGCCTCGCGTTTCGTCGCGCCGTTTTTCCCCCTTTCCTGGCAAAGCCGAATCCGGCCCCTCGCAGCGCTGCTGGTGATGATGCTGGGCCTCGCATTTTCCGCGCGGGCGGACATGGCGAGCATCAACCTGACGGTGTGGAAGATGAAATACGGGGTGAGCGACTCGCAGGCGGTGAATTCGACGTGGCTGAACGCGGATGACGACGGCGACGGGATCAAGAACAGCGACGAGCTGACGGCGGGGACGGACCCTTTCAAGGCGAGCAAGACGATCGCGGTGACGAGCATCACGAAGAGCGGCTCGAATGTGACGCTGCAGTTCCCGACGGAGGGCGGAAAGCGCTACCGGGCGGAGTCCACGACGACGATCGCGAGCGCGGGGAGCTGGGTGCTCCAGCCGCAGCCGACGCCGACGGTGGTGATGGGGACGGGCACGACGGGGTCGATCACGATCCCGTATGTGGTGGGGAGCTTCTACCGGGTGCGGGTGGACGACACAAGCACGATGAGCGACGGGGTGAGCGACTGGGCGAAGACGGTGCTCGGCTATAATGTGAACTCCACGATGACCGACGGGCGGACGCTGGACGCAAACGCCATTCCCGCGGCGCTCGCGCAGATGAACCAGGTGACGGTGACGGTGACGAAGCCGAGCGCCACGCAGCCGGCGGATTCGCTGACGGCGCCGGTGGACATCGGCTCGGTGGTGGTGTCGCGAGGCCTCTCCAAAGTGGGCACGCTCACGGCCCCGGCGATCACGGTGGGCCTGCAGAAGGCGGGGACCGCGGTGGAATACACGGGCGCGGGGAGTGCGGACTATGATCCGCTGCCGGCGCTGGTGAGCTTCCCGGCCGGCTCGCTCGCTTATCAGTCCGGCGGCGGTGCGAACCAAGTCGTGCTGACGGTGAACCCGCGCCACAACTCGTCGCGCCGGACGAATGTGACGGCGGTGGTGAAGGCGCTGCCCGGCACAGGCTACACGCTGGGCTCCGCCAACGCGGCGAGCGTGGTGATCAACCCGCCCGGCCTCGCGAACGGCACGGGGCTCACGGGGTATTACCATAACCAGTCCAATACGAACTACACGACTCAGTCGAACACTATCTTCGCTGGCGCCGCGGAGATGACGCGCGTGGATGCGACGATCAATTTCAACGGCATCGCGAGCATCACGACCGGCAACCCCTGCACGGTGACGACGGTGAACCCGCACGGCCTACCGAACGGGACGCCGGTGACGATCAGCGGCGTGAGCGGGGGCACCTTCAGCCCGACGATCAACGGCACTTTCGCGGCGACGGTGACCGGTGCGAACACATTCACGGTGCCGTCGAACTGCACGGCGATCCCCAGCTCGCTGGTGACGGCGTCGGTGAGCGGCAACAACGGCGTGACGGCGATCAGCACGACGGGCAATCCCACCACGATCACGACGAAGGTGCCGCATAATTTCGGATCGAACGGCACGACGCTGCCGGTGACGATCAACTGGTTCAACGGCACCTCCTCCTCGGCGATCAACGCGACCCACACCGCGACGGTGACGGGCGCGAGCACCTTCACGATTCCCTTCAACAACACCGCGACGCCGAGCGCCTCGCAGCTCAGCGTCGCCACCATCACAGGTCCGGCGGGCGTGAATGGCTGGGGTTCGACTGCCGGTCCGGCGGGAATGTCCTCCGCGGCGACAGGCGGCGCATGGTCGGTGCGATGGGTCGGCCAGGTGATGCCGCAGTATTCGGAGACTTACACCTTTGACCTGCGCACGAACGAGAGCGCGAAGCTGTGGGTGAACGGCCAGCTCCTCATAGACCGGTGGACGGTGCAGACCGGCGTGCAGGAGATCACGAACACGATCACGCTCAAGGCTGGGGTGCTCTACGACATCCAGATCGACTACTTCAAGAGCCCGCCGTCCTCGGGCGGCAGCGGCATCGCGGAGGCGCGGCTGTATTGGTGGAGCCCGAGCCAGGTGAAGCAGATCATCCCGCAGGCGCGGCTCTTCCCGGCGCCCGCATCGAACGCGGCGAAGTTCACGGCGATCACCTCGAACATCAGCGTGGTCGGCTATGTGGGCGTCCCGCTCACCTTCAACCTCAATGCGACCGCCACCGGCGCCTCGACGACGTATGCGCTGGACGCGAACAGCGGCCCGCTGCCGCCCGGCACGCTCGCCCTGAATTCGTCGACCGGCCAGATCACCGGCACGCCGTCCACGGCGGGCACCTACAATGTCGCCATCAATGCGACGAACACGGCGGCGAACGCGGTGACGGGCAGCACGGCGGTCACCTTCACGATCTTCCCCACGGGGAGCGTGACGCGGGAGATTCTGAATGGCGACGGGAGCTTCACGGCGGACGGCACGGTGGCGTCCGTGGACGACGACACGAACTACGCGGCGGCGACCGCGCGCCGGCTGCGCGGCTACATCGTGCCGCCGAAGACGGGGAACTACTATTTCTGGCTGGCGGCGAACAACAGCGCGGAGCTGTGGATTGCCAACGACGCGGAATACGTGAACCGCGTGCGCCGCGCGAAGGTCTCGGCGAGCACCGGCAAGAGGACCTGGAGCACCGCATCCACGCAGCGGTCGCCGTGGCTCGCGCTGGAGGCGGGGCGGAAGTATTACTTCGAGGTGCTGCACAACACGCCGGGCGGTGCGGACGACTACGTGAACCTCGGCTGGTGCCAGGATGACATCGGCACCGTCCCCTCCACGTCCACGGCGCCGAACGCCGCGGGCACGAAAACGAGCATCCCGGATGGCGGGGCTGCGCTGCAGGGCTACCCGCTGAGCGGCACGGCGCCGAGCTACATTTTCCAAGCCTACGATTACCCGACGGCGGCGACGGAGACTGGAACCCTCTATTCCACGAACCTCGGCCCGCAGGGCGCGGCGACGACCACGGCGAGCGGCTCGGCGAACCTCCGCATCGATCCCTCGGGCACCTTTGCGACGCTGCACTTCAACTACCAGAACCTCAGCTCGCCGAGAAGCGCCTATCACCTGCACACGGACGCCTTCGGCATCCACAATCAGGGTGAAATCGTGTATGACATTGATGACGCGGACGCGTTCCACCCCGAGCAGAAAACTGCGGACGGAGGATACATCTGGAATTTCGCGCCGGTGGGCACATTCAGCAGCGCGGCGGAACTCATCAGCGCGGTCCAGCAGGGCAAGATTTACCTCAACGTCCACTCGGTGAACTACCCCTCGGGCGAAATCCGCGGCAACCTCACGCTCGTGGACGGCTCGCAGACGGCGCCGAAGGCATCGGATTATCCGGACCCAGGCGCTGCCGATTCCGCGACGAATGTGACGCACGCGGCGCGCTTCTTGAACCAGGCGACCTTTGGCGCGAACCTCACGGAGGTCACGAATGTGGGAACGATGGGCTTTGCCGGCTGGATCAATGACCAGCTCACCAAGGCGCCGAGCCACATGTCGGAGGACGTGGTGAATGGGATCACCGCGGACATCAACCAACCGTATCCCTCGTCGCTGTTCACCAACGCATGGTGGAAGTATTCGATTCTCGGGCAGGATCAGCTCCGCCAGAGGCTGGCGTTCGCGCTGAGTGAAATCGTGGTCGTCTCGTGGAACAACGACACGGGTCCGCTGGCCTTCAACGGCCGAATTCTCGCCGACTACTACGACCAGCTCATCGATTACTGCCTGCCGACCGCGGGAGTGCCGGAGAGCGGCACCTTCCGCGGGCTGCTCAAGGCCGTCACGCTCACGCCGGCCATGGGCCTCTACCTCGACATGCGCGGCAACCAGAAGGGCGACGACACCATCGGCCGCCACCCGAACGAGAACTACGCCCGCGAAATCATGCAGCTCTTCTCCGTGGGCCTGAACCGCATGTGGGACGACGGGAAGTTCGTCCTCGATTCAAACGCGAACCTCGTTCCGACCTACACGCAGCCGACCATTCTCGGGCTTTCGGCGCTCCTCACCGGGTGGAACTACAGCCAGGCCAACCAGGGCAACGGCCGGGCACCGACGAGCTTCGGCCCCGCGGCGGATTACCTGAATCCGATGGTGCTCGTGCCCCAGCAGCACGATCAGAAGACGAAGCTCCTGCTCGACAACGTCGTCGCGCCCGGCGCCACCGGCCTCACGCCGCGCGTGAGCATCAGCAGCATCGCGGTGAGCAGCCCCGCGGGAAGCCCGCCCTGCACGGTCACGACCTCCACGGAGCACGGCCTCACGACCGGCGACACGGTGACCATCGCCGGCGTCACCGGCGGGACATTCACCACGGGCGGTCCGATCAATGCGAACTTCCAAGTGACGGTGACGGGCGCGAAGACCTTCACCGTTCCAGTCTGCTGCACCGTGGCGGCGGGCACGGCGGGCACCGTGACGGGCCCGACGATTCTCGCGGCCGGGTTTGGCACGGGTGGCATCGCGGCCGTCACCGGCTCGCAGTCGGACAACAGCAACTTCTCCGGCTGGTCGCTGCCGCATCCCTACGACCAGTATGGCCTCAACGAGCTCGAGACGGCCATCGACAACATCGTCAACAACGACAACGTCGCCCCCTACATCTGCCGCCAGCTCATCCAGCGCTTCGTCACCAGCAACCCGAGCCCCGGCTACCTCTTCCGCGTGGTGCAGAAGTTCAAGGACAACGGCTCCGGCGTGCGGGGCGACATGGTGGCGGTCATCAAGCAGATCCTCCTCGACGGCGAGGCGCGCAGCACGCCGGCATCGGGGGTGACCGGCTTTGGCAAGCAGCGCGAGCCCGTCACGCGTCTCACCGGCCCGGCGCGCGCCTTCCCCTCGGTCCCATACACGGGCACTTACAAGCAGCTCTCGGGTGTGAACAGCAACAAGCTGCGGATCAGCACCTCCACGCCGAATGATTTCAGCGCCGGCTTCTCGGTGAGCCTGGATTTCCGCGGCAACTACAGCCCCTCGGGCCAGACGCTCACGCCCGGCAACGTCCCGACCAGCACCACCTACAGCGTCGGCACGACGCTGGGCATCTCCGCCACCGCGAGCATCGTGGGAACCGGCGTGTCGATCACGGCCATCAACACCGGCAACCCGTGCAAGGTCACGACGTCGGCCGCGCACAATCTCACCACGGGTGATGCCGTGACGATCAGCGGAGTCACGGGAGGGACCTTCTCCCCGGCGATCAACGGGACGTTCCAGGTCACGGTGGTGGATGCCACCTCGTTCACCGTCGCGTCGAACTGCACCGTGGTCCCCACGGGCTACGCCAGCGCGCTGGAGACGCCGTATCTCACCGAGATCACCACGGTGGAGAACCACGGCCTCTCGGTGGACAATGTGGTGACCATCAGCGGCGTGAGCGGCGGAAGCTTCACGCCGACGATCAACGGCTCTTTCACGGTGAGGACGGTGGGCTCGGCCACCACCTTCCGCGTGCCCGTGAAGCAGACCACCGCGCCGTCGAGCGTGACGAGCGCGCAGATCGTGGGCGCCAACACGTTGGATGTGAATGCGACCGGCATGACGAATGCCGCCTACTCGCAGGCGACCGGGAGCAGCCTGCTGACGGTGAGCACCGGCGGGCCGACGACGAATGTCCCTCGAGCGTGACGAGCGCGCAGATCGTGGGCGCCAACACGTTGGATGTGAATGCGACCGGCATGACGAATGCCGCCTACTCGCAGGCGACCGGGAGCAGCCTGCTGACGGTGAGCACCGGCGGGCCGACGACGAATGTCCCTGTCTCGGGGACGACGGTTGCCATCAGCAGCATCTCGGCGGGCAATCCCTGCACGGTCACCACCTCGGCTGCGAACAACCTCGCCAACGGCGGGCTGGTGACGATCGCGGGCATCAATGACGGGACTTTTGGCGCCTCCATCAACGGCACATTCACGGTGTCGAATGTGAGCGGCAACACCTTCACAGTGCCTGTCGAATGCACCGTCGCCCCGGCGGATTACAGCGCTGCGACGGCGGTGAAGCTGATCCGCAGCAAGGTGTATCTGATGTTCCTCAGCCAGACCGCAGCCGGTGGCGCATCCCAGCCGACGGATGGCATCTATGAGGTGCAGACGAATCCCAACGGGAACTCCTTCACGATCCAGATGGGCGACACGCTGGCCCGGACCGGCAACGTGATCATCCCGAAGTTCGCGAGCAGCTACACGCCGCAGAAGAGCGTGAGCAACCTGACCTACTACGACCTCGTCCAGTTCAACAACAGCGCGAACCACAACCTCGCGGCGGGCACTGCGATCTGGGTGGATGCGCCGGTGGTCACGCCGACGCCGATTGCGGACGCCGAGTATGTCGTCTCCACGCTCGTGGACGAGGATCACTTCAAGACCTCCTCGCTGCCCTCGGTGACAAACGGCGGAACCTATCCCTACCCGCCGTCCAGTTCGCAGAACAGCTTCACCATTTACCCGCTGGTCGCGCCGCCGATGGGCCGCACGGGAGTGGTCTCCATCAGCCAGAGCACGTTCAACCTGAACTCGACCGAGAGCACGCTCACGCAGTCGCCGCTGAACTCGCCGACGGTGTTCAACTTCTTCTTCCCGAACTACCGCTACCCGGGGACGCTCTCCGCGAGCAACACCGACTCGCCGGAGTTCCAGCTCACCACGGACACCTAGGTGGTGGGCCTGAGCAACAGCGTCACGAACATGTTCATCGGAACGGGCGGCGGAAACGGGAATGCCAACGGGCTGAGCAGCTTCAACAACGG